>NZ_JAQCNH010000046.1 GCF_028275115.1 Halorientalis sp.
TCAATCTGTGAGTAACCAACTGTCGCGTAAGTAGGTTGTGTTCCGTCACTGTGGGTGTCAGAGTCACCGGTCGCGGGTCGCCAGCGGCCGGGTCTGTCGAAACCCATATATCGCCGGGTTGCGACACGGGTGACAACTGATGGAGTTAATCGACGAGAAAGGGCGACTGTTCGGCCGCATCAACGTGGTCGACGTCCTCGTCGTGCTGGTCGTCCTGGCGGTCCTCCTCGCGGGTGTCGCGCTGGTGACCGGTGGTGGTGACGCTGGTCTCGGCGGCCCGGGCGAGCCGAACGGGACCACCGCCGCCGAGGAGGCTGAGACACGATACGCAACCCTCGCGCTCGGCGCACACCCGGCCTGGGTCGCCGCTTCGATCCACGCGAACGACACCGTCGCGGTCGCGGGCACTAACGCGACCGCGAACGTCACCGACGTGTACCTGACCGGGACAGATGACGGGCAGACCGTCACGTTCGCCCGGGTCGGCTACCCCGAGGGCGCCCTCCGGGCCGGGACGACGGTAACCGTCGCCGGCGACGACTACCGGACCGAGGCGACCGTCCGGGCCGCCGGCGCGAACCGCTCGACGCTCCGAACCGCGACGACACCGGTCGTGATTACGACGACACTCGGGCCGGACAGGGCCGCGGCGTTGTCGGCGGGCGACCGGTACACCGTCGGAAACGAGACGCTGGCGACGGTCGAGTCCGTCACGTCGGTGCCGACGGGCGGGAGCGAGCGTCGCAGACTCCAACTCGGCGTCGCTCTCGAGACATTGACCGTCGACGGCGAGCCCCGGTTCGCCGGCCGGACACTCCGGGTCGGAACGTCCGTCTCACTCCGGACCGGAGCCGTCGACGGTTTCGGGGGGACCGTCACCGTCGTCGGCTCAACCGAACCGGCCGGTGACCCCACGGACGTCACGATGACCGTCGCCTGGGAGGACGTCCGGCCCGACGTGGCCGACGCCCTCTCGACCGGCGCGGCGGAGAGTCACCGCGGCGCGACCGCTCGGGTCACCGGTGTCACCTCGACTCCGGCGACAGTAGTCCGAGCCAACGAGGCGGGCGAACTCTTCGTCCGGGAACACCCGCGCAACCGTGACGTGACATTGACCGTCGACGCGACCGCCCGCCGAACTGGCTCGGAGCTCCGATTCCACGGCCGGTCGCTCTCGGAAGGCCGGACGGTCACGCTCGAATTCGATAGTATTAGTATCAGTGGCGTCGTCCTTGATTTCGAGACGGATGAGTGAGACATCAAGTGGCGAGGGGTCCGTCGTCGCGAAACTCTACGGCACCGTCGGCGACTGGGCTACACATTCCAGGATTCGTCAGTCTCTCGGCACACTCTCGGGCCGGCTGTCGGTCGCGGCCGTCGAGTCCAGCGTCGGCAGTGCTGTCGCCACCGTCGGCGACTGGGTTCGCACCTCGCGGTCGTACCGCTGGCTGACTGCCGAACCCGACCCCGACGTAATCGTCATCGACCTGCGCGAGACCTACACGGTCGGGCCGATTATCCGCGTGCTCGACCGCGTCGTCGGTTCGCTCGCCGACACGTGGGACGGGTCGGCCGCCGACGCCGCGCTGTCGAGGGTCGTGGACGTACCGATGCGTGCGCTGGGGGTCGTCACGCTCGCGGCGCTTCTGACCGAGACGGTGCTCACGCTGGCACTCGTCGATTTCACCCGGTCCAGCCTCCTCGTCCGGGCAATTTTGTTCGGCTTCGCAGCACTGGCGATACAGATCCCCCTGTCGGCGTCGGAACTCGCGGAGACGCGAACGGGTCGCCTCATCCGGGGGATTCTGGAGCCGCCAGAGCCGCCGGGAGAGGAGACCGATCGTCCGGAGAAACGGCCGAAAAACGAGGAAGTGGACGACCTGGACTGATCACTCCACGGTGACGCTTTTCGCCAAGTTTCGTGGCTTGTCGATGGACCGACCGAGCATGTCCGCGGTGTGGTAGGCCACGAGCTGGAGCTGAACGTTGGCGACGACGGCCGCCACGCGGCGGTGGGTGTCGGGCACTTCGAGGACGTGGTCGGCGTACCGCTCGACGTCGCTCGCGCCGTCGGTGACCGCCACCACGGGGGCGTCCCGGGCCTCTACCTCTTTGACGTTGCCCACGGTCTTCGTGGCCTGCTCGTCGTCACCGGTGACGACGGCAAAGACTGGCGTCTCGCCGGTGACCAGCGCCAGCGGGCCGTGTTTCAGTTCGCCGGCCGCGAAGCCTTCGGCGTGTTTGTACGTGATCTCTTTCAGCTTCAGCGCGCCCTCCAGCGCGACCGGGTAGTGCAGCCCACGGCCGATGAAGAAGTACGATTCGGCGTCACGGTACGTCTCGGCGATCTCCCGGGCGGTGGACGTGTCCAGAATCTCCTGGACGGCACCGGGCAGGTCGCGCAGGCCGCTGATAACCTCGCGGGCGTCCCCGACGCTGGTGATCGCCAGCGCCAGCAGGTTCAGCGCCGCGATCTGGCTGGAGAACGTCTTGGTCGCCGCGACGCCGATCTCCGGGCCGGCCCGGATGTACATCGCGTGGTCACACTCCCGGGCGACCGTCGAGCCGACCGTGTTGGTCACTGCGAGCGTCCGGGCACCGCGCCGCCGGGCCTCCCGGAGCGCGGAGAGCGTGTCCGCGGTCTCCCCACTCTGGGTGACGCCGACCACCAGCGCGTCCCCGATGGGCGGCGTGCTGGTGGCGTACTCGCTGGCGAGGAACGCCTGCGCCGGAATCCCGGCCTGCTGGAACAGTCGGGCGGCGTAGACGGCCGCGTGGTAGCTCGTCCCGCAGGCCACGAGGTGAATGCCTCGCGGCGAGAGGTCGCTCAGGTCCGCGAGATCGACCTGTCCGGCGAGTTCGTCGACCCGCCCACGGAAACACTGCCGGAGCGCCCGGGGCTGCTCGTGTATCTCTTTGAGCATGTAGTGGTCGTAGCCGCTCTTGCCGGTCTCCTCGGGGTCCCAGTCGACGGTGTCCTCGGTCTTCTCGACGGGTCCACCGTCGAGGGTCGTCACTCGGTAACCGTCGGCGCCGGCGACCACGAACTCGCCGTCGGCGAGGTAGACGACTCTGTCGGTGTGGTCTCTGAACGCCGGGACGTCACTGGCGAGGTAGTAGGCGGCTCGCGGCTCGTCGCCGCTCGCCTGTTCCGAGGCGCTCCGCGCCTCGCTATCCTCGTCGATACCCAGCACGAGCGGCGAGTCGTTGCGCGCGGCGAAGATTCGGTCGACGCCGGACAACACGACCGACACGGCGTAACTCCCCTCCAGACGGCCGATGGCCGCCCGGACCGCGTCCTCGGGGTCGGCCCCGTCGGCCAGCGCGTCCTCGATCAGGTGGGGCACGACCTCGGTATCGGTGTCGCTGCGGAACTCGTGGCCGGCCGTCGAGAGGTCGTCCCGGAGTTGCTGGTAGTTCTCGATAATGCCGTTGTGGACGACCGCGACGTCGCGGTTGCAGTCGAGATGCGGGTGTGCGTTCTCGTCGGTCGGCGGCCCGTGGGTACTCCAGCGGGTGTGGCCGACCCCGACCGACCCAGCGGGACTGCGCTCTGCCAGCACCGCCCGGAGGTCGTCGATCTCGCCGGCGGTTTTGCACACGTCCAGGCCGTCGCCTGCGAGTGCGACGCCCGCGGAGTCGTAGCCCCGGTACTCCAGTTTCGAGAGCCCGTGGACCAGGATGTCGAGGGTTTCGCTGTCGCGACCAGCACAGCCGATAATGCCACACATCAGCGCGTCACCTCCGCTCCGTCGGGGATTTGGCCACCGGCGTGTGCGCCGGTGTGGAGGTGTGCCGACGGGCCGACCAGCGTCCCCGGGTCGAAACTCACGTCGCCCCCCGCGGTCACGCGGTCGGCGAGCACCGCACCGAGGCGCTGGTCCTCGAAGACCTCGGTGCCGACCCGTACGTCGGCTCGTCCACCCGGGACCACCGACCCTGCACCCACGTCGACGTCCTGGCCGGTCACGGTGTCGACGAGGATGCTTCCGGCGTCGACGCGGGCGTCGGCGCCCAGCACTGTGCGTTCGACGGTTACGTTCGCGCCGATGGTGACGTTGTACCCCAGTGCAGTGTCGGGGCCGACGACCGCACCCGGGCCGAGCTCCGAGTCCGCGCCGACGACGACCGGCGGTCGAAGAATCGCGGCGTCGTGAACGCGGGCGTCGTCGTGGACCCAGACACCGTCGTCTCGCTGCGACACGCCGACCCGCCCGCGCGCCAGCACCGCGCGGGCGACCGTCAGGAGGTCCCAGGGGTACGTCGCGTCGACCCACATCCCCTCACAGCGGGTTCCACGTACCTGCTCGCGCTCGGCGAGGCGGGCGATGGTGTCGGTCAGCGCGAGTTCGCCGGACGAGCGGGGCGTGTCCGCGATCTCGTCGAAAATCGTCTCGTCGAAGGCGTAGATGCCGGCGTTGATGAGCCGGTACTCCCCGCTCGTGGGTTTCTCGACGATTTCGGTGAGTTCGTCGTTCTGGAGGACGACCGCGCCGTACTGGCCGGCGTCGGGGTGTTCCAGCACCGCGAGCGTGGCAGCGGGGCCGTGGCGCTCGAACGCCTCGGTGACGGCCTCGACCATCGAGGCTTCGATGAGCCGGTCGCCGTTGACGACCACGGGCGGGCCGTCGACGGCCGTTCGGGCCTGCAGGAGGGCGTGGCCGCTCCCCAGTTGTTTGTGCTGCCGAACGTACTCGACCGGCACGTCGCGGTAACTCGGGCCGAAGTGGTCCTGCACCCGGTCGTGTTTGTAGCCGACGACACAGACGAGTTCGTCCATGCCGGCGTCGACCAGGGCGTCGAACACGTGTTCGAGAATCGGACGGTTGGCGGCAGGCAGCATCGGTTTCGGACGGTTGCGCGTCAGCGGACGCAACCGAGTCCCCTCACCGGCAGCGAGGACGACCGCCGTACTGACGCTCATACAGAGTGGTTGCCGGCGCCCCGTTTCAAGCTTCCGGCTGGCGAACAGGTATTTCTCACTTTTCGGCCGTTAGTGGGCGCGTTACCGGAATACCACCAACTGCGGCGGCCAGTTACTCGTCACTCATGGCGTCGCTCGCCAGGTTTCTCCCACGTGCGTTCAGCGCGACTTCCGTCCGGATCCGGACCTCGTCGACCGCGCCCATCTCCAGCAGTCGCTGGTAGATTTCTTCGACCTCGTCGGGCGGGATACCCACGAAGTCGGACATCTCGAACGGTGAGACACCCGAGTAGAGAGCCATCAGCACCTGACTCTCCATGTCGTCGAGTTCGCCCACGTCACCCTCGTTGCGCTCGACGGCACTGGCAAACAACGAGGACAGCGCTCGCGTGTGGCGTTCGGTCCCCGTCAGGTACGTCTCGACACTCAGGTCGTCTTCGGTGTGCTCGACGGAGACGACGGTCCGGTCGGTGCCCCGAACCGTCGACTGGCTCGTGTCGATGGTCCCGACGTTGTCCACGTCGATAGCGACCCGCCCGTCCGAGAGGGCCATCTTGATTGTGTCGTCGACGTAGCGGAACTTCGCTTTCTCCCACCCGGTGTCCTGGACGACACCACCCTCGACGGCCGGGTGTTTGACGAGGACGATCTCGTCGTGTAACGTCGCCCGGCAGATCGTCTCCTCCAGTTGTTCCTCGGGGAGTGTGAGGAAGATGACCGCGCTTCCGACCCGGACGGCGGTGAGACTCGTGACGTGTTCGGTCGCTTCGATGTCGGGCGGGTCGTCGACCAGCGAGAGTTTCGGGAGCGGCACCGTCTGTGTGTTCCCGCTCGTCGCCAACATCAGCCGCTTGTTCGTCACGACGAGTCGGCAGGACTGCCAGTTCGCACCCTCGTCGACCTCCCCGCCCTGGACAGCGTAGAGGAAGTCAGCCTGTGCGTCCAGGAGCTTCTGCTCGGCGTCGCTCATGAGCGACCACCGCGACGACGGGTACGCTGTCTCCGGTCCATGGGTGAGTGGGCGACCAGCAGTGCCGAACGGACGGTCGGTCGGGAGGACCACCGACCTCCCAAACTGGTCGAGTTCGTTGGTGACTACCCAATTGAAGGAAATAAACGTTGCCAGGTCATTCTCAGATGTTGTGCGCGGCTGGCGGAGCACCGGGCGATTTCGACCGGAGACGGTGGTCGGTCGGGGTCACAGCAGGAGGAGCCCGCCACCGACGAGTGCCAGTGTCCCGAACCCGACACAGACACCCCAGAAGGCGACCCGGCGAACCAGTGCCACCAGCGCGCCCACGGTGAGATAGCCGACGACGGCGCTCACGGCGAGTGCGGTCACCGCCGCGGTCGGTGCGATGGCGAGTCCGTCGAAAGCGAGGACCCCCGCGCCGAGCGACGCCGGGATGGCGAGCAGGAACGAGAGCCGGAGCGACTCGACACCGTCGTGCCCCCGCAGGAGGAGTGCACTGACGGTCGTCCCCGACCGAGAGATACCGGGGAGGATTGCCAGCCCCTGCAGGACGCCGACCGCCAGCGCGTCGACGAGGTCCGGTTCGGTCCGCCGGTCCAGGCCACCCCGGGACTCCGCGACCCGCTGGACGACACCGGTCACGACCAGCAGGCCGCCGATCAGCGCCACGAACGCACCGCCGGCCAGCTCCGAGACCAGCGCCTCGAGCGCGGTGTAGGCCGCCAGTCCGACGGCCATCGAAGACAGCGTGGCGACGAGCAGGAAAGAGACGTCGGCGGTCCCCTCGCCGAAGGGGTCGTCCGTCGAGAGGTCCGGCACCGTTCGCAGCACACCACCGATCTCACCGCGGTAGTAAACCGTCGCCGCCAGCGCCGTCCCGGCGTGGAGAAAGAGTGCGAACTGGACAGACGCCCCGGGGTCGGCGTTCCCGAGCAGGCTCAACACTAGCGCGACCGACCCCTCGCTGGAGACCGGTAACCACTCCAGCAGGCCCTGCACGACCCCGACGATCACGGCGAGCAACTGCTCGTCCATACGTCGGGGCCGGTACGACAGCTAAAATAGCGTTCGGTACCGAGCGCACGACATCCGGCCCGTCGTTCGTCGATAAACAAGCCAATCGGACCCGCAAAGCGGTGTGGGCCCGGACGGTAGTGAGCCAGCACCGGACTGTGGGGGGAGAGACCCAGAGCGTGTCGTCGGGGTGCTACGAGCGTTCAAAAAAAGGTGGGCGTCGGGTAGTGGGAGTGTCGGTTCAGTCCGCGGCGGCCGTGTTTTCCTCCATCTGGACGAGTTCGTCGACGCTGGGGACTTCGGCCTCGGCGTCGGTGATGATCTCGATTCTGCGGGTGAGTTTGTCGCGGGAGTAAGCCACCAGCGGCGCGGGGTTCAGACTCTCTGTCAGGTCGCTGAACGTACCCGCGACGTGGGGCATCAGGCTCTGGAGCGTCTCCTGCACCACGTCCTCGCTGACCTCGCCGGACTGGACGTAGCCCCGGACCTTGTTCATCCCGAAGCCGACGTGGCGACCCTCGTCGGATCGGACCTTGGCGATGCCGTTGACGAGGCCGTTGGAGGTGGGGAAGTCCTCGTCGGTCACGTCGTCGGAGCCCTGGTCGCTGAACGCGGATTGGAAGCCGTAGTACCCGGTCTGTGCCAGCACCGACTCGATGACGAGGTGGTAGTGACAGTACGCCCGGACGCGGTTCTCGGGCGTATCGTCGGTCAGCAGCCGCTCCATGGCCGCCTCAGTCTTGTCGAACAGCGCGATATAGTCGTCGTTGAAGTATCGCTGGTCGGTCGGGTTGGTCACCTCGTACCCCATCTCCTCGGCGACCGGGTTGATGACCTCACGCCAGAAGCGGTCGAAAAACTGCGTGTGTTTGCCCTCCTCGTAGATCTGGCTGGAGAGGAACATCTGGTCGTTGATGTCTTCGAGCACCATCCCCAGTGGCATCAGGTCCTCCGTGACGGCCTCCTCGCCCGCACCGAAGCGTGCGACGGCAGTCCGGAGTTCGTCGAATTCGGCTTCTCCAGGGCCGTATTCGATCATCTTGCGTTTGTCCTCTTCGAGCCCCTCGATTTCGTACGGGTCCCAGTGCCGGTAGACGGCGTTTTTGAAGTATCCCTGCGCGAACGAGTCCGAGTCGAGTCGCATCTCGCGGCTGTCGTCTTCCACCTGTGTCATGGTACACACAACTGTTTGGTACAATCAAGGTATCCGTGGTGCAAATTATCAGTGGGTCATTTATACCGCCCCAATAGCACGGGTGTGGGGATGGGGTGCGCCGCCGGGAACGGTCGGGGGGCTCCGACGTCCACGCAAACGGGGTGAGCGCGGGTCGGTCGGAGTCGACCGCCGCACACATATGGAATCAACCGTTATCGAGGGCCATGCGTTACGTGGAGATGGTGTTACGGCCGGACCGGGACGGCTTCCACCCGGCCGAGCAGGCCATCGTCGAGGATCCGGAACTGAATCGGGTCGCGATTCACCACCTCAACCAGCTCGACGACGGGACCATCGTCTTCCTCTACGAGGCCCGAGGGTCTCTCGACCGCGCCCGGAGTCTGATGGACGACAACGACGACGTACTCGAGTACAGCGTCTCCCAGGAGGGGTCGAAGCTCCACGCCTACATCCACTTCGAGCCGAACGAACTCGTCGACGCGCTGTTCCGAGCGATGCAGGAGTACACCATCGTCGTCGACACGCCCGTCGAGTGCCTGTCCGACGGCGGCATCCGGATCACCGGCATGGGTGATCAAGAGACCATCACCGAGGCGCTCGCCGTCGTCCCCGACAGCGTCGACGTGGAACTGGAGGCGATGCGAGAGTACCACCCCGACGACCGACAGCTGTTCTCGATGCTCACAGACCGCCAGCAGGAGATTCTACTGACCGCGGCCGACCTCGGCTACTACGACGTGCCACGCGACGCGACCTACGAGGACATCGCCAGCGAACTGGACCTGGCACCCGTGACCGTTGGCGAACACCTGCGGAAGATCGAGTCGCGGGTACTCACGGAGGTTCTGCCGGGATAGGAGTGAGCTTCTTGTTTTCTCGTATACGGCCGTATACACATGGGGACGAAGACGATCCGACTCGACGAGGATGTGTACGATCGGGTCCGGGCAGAGAAGCGCGACGACGAGACGTTTTCGGAGGCCATCGACCGATTGATCGGTGGTCCCTCACTGCTGGAGTTGACCGGAATACTCTCGCCGGAGGAGGCTGACGAATTCCGAGAAGTGATCGACGATGTCGACACCGATGCGCGAGACGACATCGACGAACTCGTAGATCGGTTCGAATGATTCTGGATTCGTCGTTTCTCATCGACCTGATGGAGAATAGTGCGGGCGCTATCAACTTCGCAAAAAAGTCGAATCGAACGGCGCGACGCAACGAGTCCCTGCGCAGGTCGTGTACCAACTGTTCGTTGGTGTCGGCTACACGGAAATGACTGAACAAGAGATATCGAAGGTTCAGTCAGTCCTCGACGCACGTCCAACCGTGAAAACAACGCCGGAGATAGCTCGCCTGGCGGGACGAATGGACGGACAACTCCGACGCGAAGGCAATCGAGTCTCCGAGAGCGATATCATCATCGGGGCAACAGGGCGACATTTCGGTGAGCCGGTCGTAACGAACAACGAAGCGAATTTCGAGAGATTGCCCGACGTAAATGTCGTCAGCTACGACCCTTGATCACATATCCGGCAGGCCGCCGAAGTTCATCGTCACCGATTTCGTCTGTGTGTAGTCCGCCAGGCTCGCCTCGTCGAGTTCGCGGCCGATACCGGACTGCTTGTAGCCGCCGTAGGGGCTGGGCTCGAACATGTCGTTGTAGGTGTTGACCCAGACGGTGCCGGCTTCGAGGTCGTCGGCGGCCCGCTTTGCGCTCTCCAGGTCGGTCGTCCACACACCGGCGGCCAGCCCGTAGATGGTGTCGTTGGCCGCGGCCATCATCTCGTCGTAGTCCGACCACTCCAAGACGCTCAGGACGGGACCGAACACCTCCTCGCAGGCGATGGTGTCTCCGTTGTCGATGTCCGTGAGAACCGTCGGCTTGTAGAATGGGGCACCGTCGAGGGCGGCGTCGGCGGGCTGTTCGCCACCGTAGGCGAGTGTCGCACCGTCATCCAGCGCGGCGTCGACGTAGGACTGCACGTCGTCGAGGTGGTCGTGGTCGATGAGCGGCCCCACGTCGGTCCGTGGGTCGAGCGGGTCGCCGACCTGGAGGGCGTCGGTCGCCGCGACGAACGCGTCGAGGAACTCGTCGTAGACGTCCTCGTGGAGGAAGAGTCGGGAGCCCATCGTACACTGCTGGCCGACGTTGAACCAGGAGGCGATGATCGACCCCTGTACCGCCCTCTCGATGTCGGCGTCCGGGAAGACGATGTTTGGACTTTTACCGCCGAGTTCCAGCGAGACGGGCGTAATCGTCTTTGCGGCGTTTTGCATGGTGTACTGGCCGGCCGTGGTCGAGCCGGTCAGCGCGACCTTGCCGACGCCGGCGTGGCCGGTCAGGGCCGACCCGACGTCGCTGCCCGCGCCGGTGACGACGTTGACGGCCCCGTCGGGCAGGACCTCCTGGATGGTGCGGGCCATCTCCAGCGTGGAGAGCGAGGCCCGCGAGGAGGGTTTGAAGACGACGGCGTTGCCCGCCGCCAGCGCGGGGGCCATCTTCCAAGCGACGAACATCGCCGGGAAGTTCCAGGCGCTGATGAGGCCGACGACGCCGTACGGCTCGCGCTGTGTGTAGGTCAACCGGTCGGGACTGGCCGGCGGTCGCCGGCCCTCGTCTGCGGTGCGTGCGAGGCTGGCGAAGTAGCGGAACTGCTCGATGGCTACCTCCAGGTCGACGAACATCGAGTGTTGGTTCGCCTTTCCCACCTCCAGGGAGTCGAGTCGGGCGATAGCAGAGCGGCGGTCCGCCAGTCGGTCGGCCACTTCGAGCAGTTTGTTCGAGCGTTGCTGGGGCGACATCACCGACCACTTCTCGAATCCGTCCTGTGCGGCCGCCACGGCGCGGTCCACGTCTCCGGGTGTGCCTCTCTGGAACCGGGCCAGTTGCTGGCCGGTCGTGGCGTCGACCGACTCGGCCGTCTCACCGCGTTCCGACTCGACCCACTCGCCGCCGATGAGCATGCCGTACTCCTCGTCGCCGACCGCTTCGCTGGCGACCCGCTCGTGTTTCTCGACGACCGATTCCCCCACGTCCACCTGATCGGAGTCGAAGTGCTCGCGCTGCATTCGTTCCGACGTTCGCTGGACCTGAAAAAACCAGTACCGCCTCAGTTGTTCGTCTGTTTAAACGAGCGGTGTCTGCGAACGGACGACACACGCCGAGACGAGTCAAAAGACAGCGGTCGTGGGCGACCGGCGGATTGAAACGTGTTCGGCTATATTTATGTATAATGTCCCCACGTCACGCACTCGGTCGTCGACACTCAGTTTTTGATTGCTAATTTCAGCAGAAAAAAGCCCGACACACGGTAACTTCTGGCGGCTCTGAGTTACCAGCCAGACGTTCGTTTCACGTTTCTGGAATCGTTGTAAGGGAGTAAATATATAT
Organism: Halorientalis sp.; assembly: GCF_028275115.1. Taxonomy (GTDB): domain Archaea; phylum Halobacteriota; class Halobacteria; order Halobacteriales; family Haloarculaceae; genus Halorientalis. The sequence continues at coordinate 11,483 of NZ_JAQCNH010000046.1, forward strand.
GTTGTACGTTCACACGATACAGGTATGTCTGCAGACAGGGAGTCGGGTCGGTCGCGGCCCGTCTTCCAGCAGTTGACGTCGAATCTAACCAGACTGCGGCGCTGTCGACGCGACGGGGGATGCCGGGTCGACTGTCGACACGAACGCACTGCGGAGCACAGACTGCCGTGGGCCACCAGCGGGTACGGTGGCTGGGGCGGTCACGAGTATCACGGAACCGGCGACGGGTCCTCGGAGACGCCGGTCGTGTTCGTCCACGGGAACCAGCGCGACGCCTGCGACTGGGACGCGCACGCGGAGTTTTTCCTGAACCGCGCCTTCTCGGGGAATGACCTCTGGGCGATCACCTTCGAGTCGGGGAGTCCGAGCCACACGAGCATGGCCGACAAGCTCGACGACTTCGTGTCCGAGGTCCGGGCGTACACGGACAGCGAGCAGGTGGCCGTCGTCGCCCACAGCCTGGGAGTGACCGGCACTCGGTACTGGCTCCTCCGTGAAGGCCGTTACGACTGGGTCGACGCCTGCGTGTTCATGGCCGGCGCGAACCACGGAAGCGTCCTGAACTCCTACGCCGCCTCGGCCGGTCTCACCGGTGGGACGTACAAGATGAGCGGATTCCTCCGGCGTGACTACCAGTCCGTCGACGGCCACCCGCTCGCGGTGCTCAACGAGAACGAGACCCCGGGCCGCGTGGACTACTACACTCTCCGGGGGACCGACGACCCACTGTTCTGGAACTGTGCGGACAGTCCTGCCCTCGAGGGCGCGGAGAACGTCCTCCTGCGGACCGACCACGACGGCGTCCGGGCGAGCCTCACCAGCATCGAACGTACCTACGAGTGGCTCACCGGCGAGAAACCGTACAACATGAAGACGACGCTGCGGTCCTAACCGGCGACGGCGGTCCGGGGGGCAAAAAGAGGGTCCACTCACAACGACGTTCGATATCACACGAACCGGACCTCCAAGTCGGAGCCTGCCCTGTCGGCCCGCGTCCGGTCGTCTCTCACGAAGGGGCGGCTTCGCGTCGCGCGTCGGTGAAGAGAACGGGTGGGCCTCGGCACGGACCGAACGCACCCTGCATCCGCCGGAGCAGGCGCCCGGCGAGGGCAGGTCCTGTTGCCCTCCGCAAAGGAAAGGAAATTAGGCGCGCCCCTCGTTAGCACAACAATGACTGTGCTGAAAACCGCTCGTCGGGCCCTCGGTTCCGGCCCACTCTGTGACGCCTGTCTCGGGCGACTAGTGGCCGACCGGAGCTTCGGGTTGACGAACGGCGAACGTGGGCGGTCGCTCCGCGTCGCCGTCGCTCTCGAAGACGACGAGCCGGTTGGCGACCTCGAACCCGACGACCCCTGCTGGGTCTGTGAGGGCGAGAGCGACCGCTACGAGGAGTGGGCTAACCGGGCCGCCCACGCCGTCGGTCCCTACGAGTTCACTACCTACCAGACCGGGACGAAAGTGCCACCGCTCCTGGAGGAAAACGACCACCTGCTCCGCGACGAGGTCGGTCTCGACACCGATGCAGGTGAACAGCTCAAGACCGAACTCAACCGCGAGGTTGGCAAGCGACTGGGTGCCCAAACCGACGCCGAGGTCGACTTCGAACGCCCGGACGTGCTCGTCCTGCTTGACCTGGCCACCGACGAACTCGAGGTTCAGGTCAACTCCGCGTTCGTCTACGGTCGCTACCGGAAACGAGAGCGTGACATCCCACAGACGAAGTGGCCCTGTAACGACTGCGGCGGGACGGGGCTGAAGCGAGGGGACACCTGCGACGGCTGTGGCGGGTCGGGCTATCGCTACGACGAGAGCGTCGAGCAACTGACTGCACCCGTCGTGCTGGACGCCATGGACGGCGAGGAAGCCGTCTTCCACGGTGCTGGCCGGGAGGACGTGGACGCGAAGATGCTCGGCCCCGGCCGACCGTTCGTCGTCGAAATCAAAGAGCCACGGAGCCGCGACGTGGACCCCGAGGAACTCGAGGCCGAGGTCAACGAGTTCGCCGACGGCAGGGTCGAGGTCGAGGGTCTCCGACTCGCGACACACGACATGGTCGAGCGGGTCAAGGGACTCGACGCGAACAAGACCTACCGGATGGACGTGGCCTTCGACGAGTCGGTGACCGACGACGCGTTCCGCGACGCGCTGGCCGAACTCGACGGCGCGACCATCTACCAGGACACACCACAGCGCGTCACGCACCGCCGTGCGGACGTAACCCGGACCCGCGAGGTGTACGGTATCGACGGGACCGTCGAGAGCGAGGAAGCGGCCGAACTGGAGGTCCACGGCGAGGGCGGCCTCTACGTCAAGGAACTCGTCAGCGGTGACGAGGGCCGCACCGAACCGAGTCTCGCCGGCCTGCTCGACACCGGCGCCGTCGTCACCGCGCTGGACGTGGTGGACGTGGCGGGGGAAGCCGAGCCGTTCGCCCGCGCGGAGTTCTTCCGGAACGGTGGCGAGGACTGAGCGCCCACCTCGCCACAACCCTTACACGTCACCGGCTCATGAAACGAGTACGAGGTGTGTAACCATGTGTCACCATACAGACGAATACATCGACTGGCGCGAGGAACTCCGTGACGAGGAGGCCGACGAGGAGCCCCCGGAAGTCGACATCGACGAACCCGACATCGGCGACCACGAGATAACGGAGCCGGAACTCGACGAGCCGGAATTGGGGCAGGCCGAACTCGACGACTAGCAGGCGACGCGACTACAGGGAGCGTCGCCGAACGAGCGAGCGGCGACCGTGGAGCCGCGAGCAAGGAGTTCCGAGCGAAGCGAGGGGCTCCGGACGGGCGAGCGGCCACAGCAGAGCCGCGAGCCGAGGACGGACGGGGCGTGCCTCACAGAACATGCATTTTTTAGTCTCACCATGCTAGCCATGAGCCATGCAGTTCGGCGTCGACGAAGCCGGTAAAGGGCCGGTACTGGGTTCGATGTTCGCCGCGGCCGTGCGAGCCGACCCGACCGTACTCCCGACGGGAATCGACGACTCGAAAAATCTCGCGCCGGCTCGGCGCGAGGGGCTGGCCGACCAGTTGCGAGCGGACGACCGGGTCGACATCGCCGTCGCGGAGGTTCCGCCCGCACGGGTCGACGACCCGGAGACCGACATGAACACGCTGACAGTGGCCGCCCAGGCCGAGGCGCTGTCCGGTGTCGTCTGCGACGGGGACGCCGGAGTCGTCGACGCCGGGGACACTGACGCCACGCGATTCGGTCGTCGCGTCGCCGACCGAATCGAGGGCGACCTGTCGATAACCGCCGAACACGGGGCCGACGAGGCGTACCCGTTGGTCGGGGCCGCGAGCGTCCTCGCGAAAGTAAGGCGAGACGCACACGTCACAACTCTGTCGGCCGAGTATCCCGAAACCGAGGTCGGAAGTGGCTACCCGAGCGACCCCACGACCAGAGCCTTCCTCCGGGAGTACGTGGCCGAACACGGCGACATCCCGCCGTGTGCGCGGCGCTCGTGGTCGACGAGCCAGGAGGTGCTGGCGGCCGCCGAACAGTCGGCACTGTCGGAGTTCTGACAGCTGACACCGGTCAAGCAGCGAGCGGAGAACGAGGGACAGAAGCTGGGGGTGGGGAACGAGAGTGGGGAGTTAGGGGGTGACAGTGCACCGCAGTGTGGGGTGACTGCGTGACTGCAATTAACAGTACGAGCCACACCGGTACAAAGCTGCAGGTGGGTTTTCAGCGTGTGAAAAAACCGGCGTACAAAACCGTCGGATAGTCGTTACTGCTCGCTGTACCGGTCCCGCTCCTCCTCGGAGAGCATCAGATTCCGGAGGATGTCACCGTAGGCTGGACGAGTGATCAACACCCCGAGGAGGACGCCGACGATGGTGACGATGGCGAACCCGGTGAGGTCACCCAGCGACAGCACCGTCAGCGGACTCATCGCCAGGATGGTGGTCGCCGCCGCGGCACCGATGACCCAGAACGCCTTCTTGAAGCGGCTCTGGAACACTTTGCCGGTGGCGACCTGCCCCTCCTGGAGTATTTCGTCGGCGATGATGATGAGGTCGTCCACCCCCGTCCCGATCACCGCGATGAACCCGGCGATGTGCGAGAGGTCCAGTGCCAGGCCGATTGCCGAGGCAAAGCCCAGGAGCAGGAACACCTCGGCGGCGGCCGTCGCAAGCATCGGCACGGCGACCCGTGGACTCCCGTACCGGAGGAACACGACGCCACTGACTGCGAGGTAGGCTACGAGCCCCGCGATCAGCGAGAACAGTTTGAATCGCTCGGCGACCGAGGGCAAGAGCGTGTAGGTCGTACCTGCGGTGAAGTTCAGCTCCGTCGGGATCGACCCCGCCCGGAGGTTGACCGCCAGTTGCTGGGCCTCGGTGATGTTCCCCGTCGTCATCACGAACGAGGGACTGGTCGCGAAGCCACCACTGTTCATCGACTGGGCCAGTTGCTGACCCATCGAGGCTGCGTAGACGACCCGTCCGTTCTGCACTGTGTACAGACAGTGCCCGGTCGCGTTGTCGGGGTTCCGATCCGCCTCGGGCGGACAGCTCCCGATCCCCTCGGCGGTGAAGCCGAAGTCCTGGAGCCGTTGTGAGTACCGCTCCGCTGCGCCGTCCTGTCGGACCGACACCGGAACGTGGGGCTGGTTGATTCCGCTCTGCGGGTCGGCCTGCTGGGCCGCCCCGATGTCCGTGAAGTCGCTGTTGTTCAGAAGCGGCGTCTCGCGGTAGGCCGTCGTCCCGTTCCCTTGGACCGGGTAGCGGGCCACGATCTGGACGCGACCGGTTCCGGAGATAAGCTCCCTGACCTCCCGTTCGCCAGCGTTTGGCACCTCGACGACGACGAAGGACTGGCTCCCGGCCGCAGCGGTCTTGACGTCCCCGCCGGTGATACCGCCCTCGTTGATTTTGTCAGAGAGCACGTTGACCACCGTCTCTCTGGTCTGGGCCGTGACGCCCTGCCTGATCTGGTCCTGGGACACGTCGAACCCGTTGTTCTGGAGTGCAGTGGCGAACTCGGACTGCGTAACGTTCCCGGAGAACACTTCGACGGTGCCGCCACGCTGCGCCTGTGCCTGGCCCTGCTGGCTACCGGTGCTCAATCGCACGTCGCCCGGGTCGAGGCCGAGATCGGTGGCGATCGCCCGGCGCTCCTCCGGAAAACTCGTGTTCTGTGTGAACTCGACTTCGGTGGCGGTCATTCCGACCAGCGGCGCGCGGATCTGCGTTCCGCCGGAGAGTTGCAGCCCGTAGTCGAGGGTCACCGGATCGGCGTCGGCGCCGCTGGCCTGTGCGACGACGAACGGACCGAACAGGATGGCGGCGCTCGAGAGCGTGAACACGACGAGCAGGACGACCCGCCAGTTCTCTCGAAGGTTCATCGGTCTCCCTCCATCATCGTGTGATCCCCTCGTACTTGTACCAGCGTAGCAGGCTGAGGTTCAGCAGGTATGTGTTCATCAGGTCTGCGGACAGTCCCAGTACGAGAACGAGCCCGATCTGTGGCAAGAGCGGAATCGCGAGCAGGAACGCCGCGGCGGACATCACGGCCATCGCCGAGATAGATGTCAGCGTCATCGTCACACCGGTCCGCATCGCCCGGTACGCCGACTCGTAGAACTCCCCGCGTCGCCGGAGGATGTGGTTGTTCAATAGGACGTCTGAGTCAACGCTGTAACCGATCAGCATGAGCAGCGCCGCGATCGTCCCCAGCGAGAGTTTGATGCCGAGCACGTTCATCAGCGCCAGCGGAATCACGATATCGGAAAACGCCGAGATGACGATGGCGATCGACGGGACGAACGAGCGGAACAGCACGAAGATCAGCAGGCTCATACCGACGAACGCCACGGCGAGTCCAAACAGTGTGAGCCGCACGGAGTCGGTGCCGAAACTGGCAGAGGTCTCGCTGAACGAGGCGATCTCGTACCCCTGGCTCTCGATTGTCTGGCGCACGCCGTCGGTCTGCTGGGTCGTGACGATGTACTCCTGTGTCCCGCCACTGACCTGCACTGGCTGTATCGTCGGGTCCAGTCCACTGAGGCTCTGTGCGACCTCGCCCTGGGAGGCACTGGTCTGTATCTGTACCTCGGTCCCGCCGGTGAATTCGATGCCGAGTGCCACCGGTGTGCCGCTCATAACGTACCAAGCGGCCAGAATCGCCAGCGCGACCCCGAGGACGGCAAGTGGCACCGCGGCGAGTTGTCTGTTCGTGTACCGCGTGTAGTCGACATCGGGGAACCGGTCCGGGAGGTCGGTCATCGCGCTCATCCGGACCAGCCCCCGTTTCCGACTCCCGGTACCTCGAACTCCACCATACGCCACCGTGTGCAACAGCCCTGAATAAGCCTTCTTATCTTGACTGTCGTCCTCGGCCAGCGACACCTCCAGCGGTCGCTGTCGCGTCCAGGTTCAGTCGGGCCGACCGACCAACGCAGCGAGTCAATCGGCGTCGACTGGAGGCTGGTCCGACGCGGTTCGGACGGTCGGCCCCCGGCGCGGAATCGAGATGGTGACGACGCTCCCGGTCACCTCCTCGTCCCGGCCGAAGGCCACACGGTCGCGGAAGTCGATCTCCCCACCGAGCATGGTCACGCCCCAGTTGACCAGCCAGAGCCCGAGCCCGCTTCCGTGTTCCAGGGGCGTCTCGGTGCCCTTGGTCAGGACCTCCCGTTCCTGCTGTGGGATGCCGGGCCCGTCGTCGGCCACGGAGATCTCGACCCGGGTGTCGTCGGCGTCAACTCGAACCCAGACGCGGGGGTGTTGGTTGTCGTTGTGAACGACGGCGTTTTCGAGGACGTTCTGCAGGACCGATTCGAGGATGCCGGTCGAGGTGATCTCCAGCGCGTCCGGCAGGTCCGGCTCGATCTCGGCCGCGGGGTGCTCGTGGCGGAGCGTATCGAGTTGCCGAGCCACGAGCGACGGGAGGTCGATCGGCTGTGGGTCGTTGTGCCGGCGGGACATGATCTGCTCGATTTCACGGGCCTTGATGCCGGTTTCGCTCAGGTCGCGCGCGACCGACTGGATGCGGTCGGCCAGTTCCGCGTCCTCCCCGTCGAGACGGTCGACGAGCTGGGTCGCGCACACGTCGATGACGTTCATATCGTTGCGGAAGTTGTGCCGGAGGACCCGGTTGAGGACCTGCAACTGCTGGCGGCGATTGGTTCGATCCGTAATGTCTCGCAGGACTAGAATCCGGCCGACCTGTCGGCCGTGCTGGTCGCTCAGTGTCGAGACTTTCACCTCGTACTCGAAGGGACCACGTGACGACCAGACGACGGTCCCCTCCCCGACTGGCAACTCGAACTCCGGGTCGTCGAACACGGCCCGGACCGGGCGGCCGACGACGTCGTTTTTGACGAGTTCGAACTGGCGCTGTGCCAGCGGGTTCACGTCGATGATAACGTCGTTCTCGTCGACGACGATGACGCCGTCACGCATGTTCCGGACGACGGCGGTCCGGCCGATCTGTCGGGTCGCGGGGACGCGGTCCAGCAGGTCCGACCGGTAGAAGGCGTAGCCGTACGTGATGCTGCTAATCGTGAACATGTACGGCGTCAGGTCGAGACCGGTGATCGGAACGATGACACCGGTGACGGAGGCGACGTTCGCGAACAACGGCGCACAGACGCCGAGCGTCAGCGCGACTCCCTGGTCAACGAATAGGTGGTCGGCGGTAAACACCAGCCGCATGACGAGAACGATACCCGCTAGCACGAGGCTGTAGGCGTAGACGGTGAACGCCCAGAAGGCCGGCCCCTGGGCCTGGATGCCGACCGCGACTCCCTGTGTGTAGACCATCCGGACCTCCGACCAGACGAACTCGTGGACGGGATTCGTCCAGACCAGCGCGAGCATGACGGCGGCCGGCAGGGCCAGTGCCGCCACCGAGCGCCGAGTGACCCGGCCGCCGTATCCCGTGTACTGGAGAGCGAACAGAAGCCACGCCACTGGGACGCCGATGCGACCGGCCCAGGACACCTGCTCGAAGACGAGCCAGGTCGCTCTGTCCGGAGCTAGAAGTGCGAGTGCACTCCCGCACACCCACAGTCCGATCGACAACAGGAGGAAGCGTAACGCCCTGACTCCCGGTCCACTACAACGCCGCCACGTCTCGACGGCGAACACCAGCATGAACACCGCTGGCACGCCGAGCGCTAGCACATACGGTGAGAGAGACACGTTACTCGACTAACCCCCTACGACCCCTCTACGGGCTCAGTTACCATTGTTAGACCCACCAACATAACAGTAGAGCCGTCAAAGTCCGGCAATATTTAACCCCTGGCAGCAGGGTCGACGGATGAACGGACGAGTGGCGGGCAGTGTCGCTCAGTCGGGGAGATAGCGGACGCTGAGCGCCTGGCCGTCGGCGCGGACCTCGACGCGTTCGACGCCGAGTCGCGCCGCGCGTGCCAGCGTCTCCTCGTCGTCGAGGACATCTGCGGCCGCGTCGTCGGCGTCGCCTTCGGGGACGGTGAGTATGTGGAGTTCACCGTCGCCGGCACGTTCCCGGCGGGTGACCTCGCCGACGGGCTGGTCGGCGGCGATCTCGTGGGCCTGCTGGGTCGGCGGCTCCGGGCTCCGCTCGACCGGGATGGTCCGCTGGTCGGTGATGTCGACGACCTCCCAGGCGACCTCCAGTGGCGGTTCGGGTTCGATGCTGGCGACGAGTACCTCACCGACCTCGACGCCCGGGTTGGAACTCAGGGTGTGGACCTGGCTGTCGGTCACGTCTTGGAGGACTGCAGACTCCTCGTCGGCGGCCGTGACGAGAAACGTGGCGTCTTTCATACGCGTGAGTAGCGCCCGGCAGGGTTTCGGCGTTACGAGTTCGCCTCGTCCGTCGGTGTCCGGCTGAGCCGTGCGAAGCCGGGCTCGTGGAGCTCTGCTCCACGGTGTCCGCGCGAGCGAAGCGAGCACGGGCCCGACAGAGGTGAATTGTCTGTCGGTGTCCGGCTGAGCCGTGCGAAGCCGGGCTCGGCTGAGGCGTTCATCCTGTCAGTCGATGGGTCAGGTAGATGGCGGCCGCGCCGAGAACTGGGGGCGCTAAACCAGCGATGGCCGGCAGGGCGTAGAAGAGTTCGACGATGGGTGCGAGCGCACCCGAGACCGGCTGTTGCTGTTCCGGCGGCGTCGAAATCAGCAGGGCGAGATACAGCGTCAGCAAGAACAGGTACCCGGCCGACGCGATGGCGGCGTCGTAGCGGGCGTTGGGCCCGATTCGGCGGTGTCGACGCGCGACCGAGAGAACGGGGGCGAGGAGTGGAAAGACGACGAGGAGCCCGACGAAGATGAAGAAGGCCCGCGAGAAGGAAAATACGCCGCCGTCGGTGCCAGTCGTGCTGGCGATTACACCGACGAGGCCGAAGGTGAACAGGAGCGCGATCAGGAGTGCCAGCAGTCCGCCGATGGCAGCGTAGGATTTGAACAGCAGTGAGTCGCTCCGGCGGAAGGCGAAGGGGTAGGCACCGAACAGCCCGCCGTAAGACTCCTCGTCAGTAGCCGACTCTGTTTCGACGTACTCGGAGCCGCCATCGACGGTCTGGGCATCCTCTTGGCCCGTCCGGTCCTCGGCGTCGGCGGGTTCGCCGGTCATTGAACGTAAGTAGGCGACGGGTGTCAAAAGCCACGCGATTCCTGCCCGCCGGGAACAGCAGCGTTTTGCGCGCACGGCGAGGACGGACGCGCATGAAAGTCGACATCGGCAACGCGCTCGCGACCGAGACTGATCCGGGTGTCAGCCGCGATACGCTGGAGCGACTCGACGAGGACGTGGCACGAGCACACGAACGCATCGCGGCAGGCCGGGCCGACGGGGAGTTCGGCTACGCTTCGCTGAACCTGCCCGAGCGGACCGACGCCGCCGAGATCGAGGCCGCCGTCGAACCGCTCTCCGACGCCGAGGCCATCCTGACGGTCGGCATCGGCGGGAGCGCACTCGGCGCGGCCACCGTCTCGGAGTCGCTTGGCGGGCTGGACACAGAGGGCGAGTCCGCCGACATCCCACCACTGTACGTGCTGGACAACGTCGATCCCGCACACGTCCACGAGATTCTGGCGGCGGTGCCCCTCGACCGCACCACAGTCAACGTCGTCTCGCGGTCGGGCACCACCGCCGAGACGCTCTCGAACTTTCTCGTCGTGCGCGAGGCAATGGAGCAGGCTGGCGTCGACTGGACCGAGCGGACCGTCGTCACCACGGGCGAGGCGGGACCGCTCCGGGAACTGGCCGACCGGCACGGGATGCCCACACTGGACGTACCGACGGGCGTCCCCGGCCGCTTTTCGGCGCTCTCGGCGGTTGGCCTGGTGCCCGCGGCGATTCAGGGCCACGACATCGAGGGGTTGCTGGCTGGGGGACAGCGGGCTGCCGACTCGCTCTCGCCGTCGCTGTTCGACTGTCCCGCCTACGCCTATGGCGCGGTGAGCTACGGCGTTGCCCAGCGCGGAGCGAGTATCAGCGCCATGATGCCCTACGCCGAGCGACTGGAGTTTTTCGCCGAGTGGTTCGCGCAGCTGTGGGCCGAGAGCCTGGGGAAGGACGGACTGGGTCAGACGCCCGCACGGGCGCTCGGCGCGACCGACCAACACTCTCAGCTCCAGCTCTACCGGGCCGGCCCGCGGGACAAACTCGTGACGATGGTTCGCCCGCGTGAACGGGCCGACCGCGAGATCCCCGAGACCGACATCGAGGGGCTGTCCTACCTCGGTGGGTCGACACTCGGCGACCTGCTCGACGCGGAGTTCGAGGCGACCGAGGCCAGCCTCGCAGCTGCCGACCGCCCCTCGGTTCGGGTCGAGATCGAGCGGCTGGACGCCGAGTGTGTCGGCGAGTTGCTGTACGCGATGGAGACAGCCTGTGTGCTGTACGGCGAGTTAGCCAGCGTCTCGACGTTCGACCAACCGGCCGTCGAGTGGGGCAAGCGAGCGGCGCGGGGCCTGCTGGGCGGCGGCGAGTTCGAGGAGGCCGAGGCGGTCGCGGACAAGACTGAACTCGTCGTCGAGTAGGAAACACAGCCTCTAAACCGCCCGCCGCCGTAGTAAAGATCAATGGCAGCAGCGGACGCAGTCGACGGTCGCGGAGCCGCGACGACGGCGGCACCGACGACGGGGTTAGTGCTGGCCGGGATCGCACTGGCGGCGAGTCTGCTCCCCTGGACCGGCGGAACACCCGTCGTCGCGGTGCCGGGCGTCGACGGGAGCGTCGTCGGTGTCGTCCTCGGCGGCGGCGCGACACTGACATTCATTCTGCGCCGACGCGGAGTCGTCGACCGACGGATTGGCGCGCCCGTCGCGGGATTTCTCTCCGGAGCACTCTTTGGATACGCGCTCTACCGACTGATGCGCCCGGCCATCGGTACCGATGCCGTGCCGGTTGTGGGGGTCGGGCTCCCTGTGGCGGCGCTGGCCGGGTTGGGGGCAGCGGTCGTCGCGGTCGCGGACTACGACGCCATCGCCGACGACGCTTTCTGGGGGCGAATCAGAGGACTCACGGTCGCACTCGCTATCGGCGGCGGGGCGTTCATCGGCCTGTTCGTCGGTCAGCTGTTCGCCCTGCCGCTGTACCCGCCCGAAACGGCGCTCGAATTCAGCGTCGCGACGACGGTCGGCTACGTCGGGTCGGTCGCTTTCGTCGCGGTGTACCTGCGCGGCCGGGGCCTGTCGCTCGACTACCTCGACGTGTCGATGCCGTCGGTCCGTAACCTGCTCGTGACGGTCGGCGGACTGTTCCTCCTGTTGCTCCTGCTCGGCGTGGTCACGGCCGTCATCCAGCAACTCGGGCTCCCGTCCTCCGACTCGCAGATTCAACAGCAGGCGGGAGAGAACCCGACCCTGGCGCTGTATTTCGTCGCGCTGTCGTTCCTCGTCATCGCGCCCGCCGAAGAGCTGGCCTACCGGAACGTCGTCCAGAAGTACCTCTACGAATGGTTCACGAAGCGGTCGGCCGTAGTGCTGGGCGCAGCGGTGTTCGCGGCCGTCCACTTCAGTCAGTACCAGGACGCCAACCCGCTGGCGACGCTGACGACCCTCGTCGTGATCTTCCTCCTGTCGTTGCTCCTCGGCTACGTCTACTACCGCACCGAGAACCTGCTCGTCCCGATTCTCATCCACGGCGCGTTCAACGCACTCCAGTTTCTCGCGGTCTACCTCCAGGCCACTGGACGGCTCCCTGCGGCCTGACCGCGGCCCGGTTCCGTGGCCGGACCGAAACGCCTCTCGTCCGACTGGACGCCGACGGTGCCAGGCGCCGAACGGGTCTATTTGAGCCTCCAGTTTCCACACACTGTGGCAGGAAACGCCACGAACAGACGTGAGGCGGTCGTCTGACGGGGTTTTTGATCGGGGAGGAACACGCATGAGGTGCCGACTCGTTTCACCGTGGTCTGTGACGACGACCTCGCGAGCGAGGTCGAGCCACTGGCCCGGGCGTACGACCTCACCGAGGAGGGAGTGCTGGCACAACTGGTCGAACTCGGGTTGGACGAAGCTCGCTGGACGCGCAGCCAGATTAAGCTGGGTTCTTCCGGGAGAGATCGCTGCCGCAGACGGGACAGCGGTCGTGATCGTCGTCGAATTCGCGGCCACAGCCGCTACACTGGAACCGCCAGTCCCGTTGCTCGGAGATCCCTTCCCGGGCGATGACCTCGACGCCCACGTCGAGTTTCTCCGAGACGTTTTGCATCGCGTAGTCGTCGGTGACGAGGCGACCGTCGAGTTCGAAGGCGGCGGCCACCAGCCGGATGTCCGTCCGGGAGAGTTCGTCGAAGTCGCCGGTCTCACGGGCGGCCCGCTCGATGCGCTCGACGGTTTCCTCCTCGGGAATGTGGAGGTGCATACCGGAGCCCTCCAGCGCGTCGAACCGATAGGCGCTCTCGTCTTCGAGCTCTTCGCGGACCATCGGAATCGACGCTTTGCGTTCCTGGGTGTGGTACTCGTTGATAAACGCCGACGAGTCGAGGATGTACATCGAAAGGCGAATTATCGGTCGACGATCATGTGGTCCTTGACGGCCTGAACGCGGGGGACCGGAACGAGCAGACGGCCGCGTTCGTCGGTCGGAAAGTCCGAGTCCCGGAGCATCTCGTCGGGTTCGACGACGAGGTGTTCCAACCGGCCCGACTTGGCATCCATCGTGATGTTGTACAGCATCCCCAGTTCCTTGCCGTCGGAACCCATGACGGCCTTCCCCGAGAGATTCTCCGCCAGTATCTCTGCCATACAGGGCGTAGTGTATTCCACTTACATAAACGCCACGGGGTGTGAGACGGGTGTCTGACGTGGCCTCGCTCCGGCCGACGCATGACGGCGGTGGAGTCGTTCGCCAGCAGGTCCGCCTGCGTCGGCGTGAGAAAGAACCGAAATGGGGAAAGTTAAATGCGCTGCGCGGTTGGTATCGCGTACGGATTCTTGAGGGTGATGTGCCAATGTCTGACTCTACAGAAGCCGACACCGACGCCGACGGGGCAGCCACGCTTCGAACCCCAATTGTCGCGGTACTCGGCCACGTCGACCACGGAAAGACCACGCTGCTCGATAAGATTCGCGGCTCCGCGGTGAGCGAAGGTGAGGCGGGTGCGATAACCCAGCATATCGGCGCGACGGCCGTCCCCCTGGAGACGATCTCGGAGATGGCCGGCGAACTCGTCGACCCCGCCGACTTCGACCTGCCCGGCCTGCTGTACATCGACACGCCCGGGCACCACTCGTTCTCGACGCTGCGCTCCCGCGGCGGCGCGCTCGCAGATATCGCGGTTCTGGTCGTCGACGTGAACGACGGCTTCCAGCCCCAGACCGAGGAGGCCGTCGACATCCTCAAACGGACCCAGACCCCCTTCGTCGTCGCCGCGAACAAGGTCGACACCGTTCCCGGCTGGAACCCCGACGATGGCGTTCCAATCCAGAGGAGCGTGGACCAGCAGTCCGAGCGAGTCCAGGGCGACCTGAACGAGCGCCTCTACGGTATCATCGGCGAACTCGCCGATCACGACTTCGCCGCCGACATGTACTGGCGGGTCCAGAACTTCCAGAACAACGTCGGCGTCGTCCCGGTCTCCGCGATGACCGGTGAGGGCGTCCCCGACCTCCTCACCGTCCTGATGGGGCTCTCCCAGCGGTACATGAAAGACGAGATGCAGATCGACGTGGAGGGGCCGGGTGCCGGCACGGTGCTCGAGGTCAAGGAAGCGCAGGGATTCGGGACGACCGTCGACGCCGTACTGTACGACGGGACCATCCGGGAAGACGACGAGATAGTCGTCGGCGGCCTCGAAGCCCCGATTACGACCGACGTGCGTGCGCTGCTCCAGCCCAAACCACTGGAGGAGATCCGCACCGAGAAAGCCTTCGGGAAAGTACCCGACGTGTCGGCCGCCGCCGGGGTGAAGATCGCCGCGCCCGACTTAGACGACGCGATGGCCGGCGCGCCGATCCGGGTAATCCGAAATCGGGACCGTGCCCGGGTCATCGCCGACGTGGAGCAGGAACTGGCCGAAATCGAGGTCACGACCGAAGGACAGGGCGTCGTCGTCAAGGCCGACACCCTCGGTAGTCTGGAAGCGATCGCCAGCACTCTCGACGAGGTCGAAATCCCAATCGTCCGTGCGGAGGTCGGCGACGTAGCGCCACGGGACGTGCGAGTCGCCGAGACCGCCGACGAGGAGAAACACGAGGCGTTGCTGGCCTTCTCCGTCGACGTGCTGGACGACGCCAGACGCCTGGCCGAACAGGAAGACGTGCGCATCTTCGAGCACGACGTGATCTACCGCCTCGTCGAGGAGTACGAGGAGTACGTCGAGGAGATGGAGCAGGCCCAACAGACCCAGGTCCTCGAGAACATCACCCGTCCCGCCCGCTTCCAGGTCCTGCAGGACCACACGTTCCGACAGAACGACCCCGCCGTCGTCGGCGTGGAAGTGCGGACCGGAACGGTCAAGCGCAACTCCAACGTCGCGAAGTTCGAGGACGGCGAGTTCGGGCGCGTCGGCCAGCTCAAATCCATTCAGGACGCCGGCGAGGACATCGACGAGGCTCGCATGGGCGACCAAGTCGCCGTCTCCATCGACGGCCCCACTGTCGGCCGCGATATCGAGGAAGGCGACGAGCTCTGGATCTACCTCCCGGAAAAGCACGCCAAGATCCTCGAACAGGAGCTGACCGACGAAATCCCCGGTGACGAACGCGAGGCGCTCAACCAGTACCTAGAGAAGCAACGCAACCGAGACCCCTTCTGGGGGAAGTAGCCCCGCGACACCGGGCGGTTACGGGAGTAATAATATTTAATTAGCGGGAGATAAACAGTGTCGGGTGGAGGCAACTATCTCGGAACACCTGTTCGGATCGGTATCGCGACCCGATCTCGTGCTGTCGGCGATTCCCGGTCCAGTGGCGCTGGCGGCGGTATTGGGTCTGTTGTTTGGCGTTCCGCTGTCACTGGCGCTGGCCGTCGGGAGCGTCCCGAGCGGTGCCGTCGTAGGGTACGCGCTGTTCTATCGGCCGCCGGTCGGCAGTGAGGGTGCGACGGACGGCTCGCACCCCCCACCAGAAAGAAGTCGGTAGCTACTGGGCCGTCGGGGAGTGGTCTGTTCCCATCGCCTGTTTCATCTGGAGTGCCGCGCTGGCCGCGAGTCCCTGGGCCAGATCTGTCTGTTCGTCGTCCCCGATCCGGAGGTCGGCGTCGTCCTCTGGCGTATAGCCGGCGCTGACGGCGGGCCCGACGGGCGGCTGGACGGCAACGGTCGCGCGCGGACCGTTGGCACCCCGGGCGAGTTCGAGTCCGACGGCGAACTCGTCCGGGAGGAGGTCACGGGTCTGGGCGGCGACGTTGGCGAGATCGCGGCGCAGGTGGCGGCGCTGGTCGGCGGTGAGGCGCGGCGCAGCACCGTCGTCGTCTGCACCCGCGAACGGAGTGTTGCCGTACATTGATATATCGATAGGTGCGACCCACCTAAAAGTCCGCCGGCTACCGCAGGAGTGACCGGCTCTGTCCGTAGGCTGCGACTACCAGTGCCGTCGTGTACTCGTCGGGGTCGGGTTCGGCCGCGACGACGATCGAATCTTCCGCGTCGAACTGCCAGTCCCGGAGGTCCCTGCCTGTCGCCAGGCCGTCCTCGACCCGCTCACGGACGACCGCCTCGCTCTCGCCGTCGGCCTCGTAGAAGATACCACGGCCGGACTCGCTGCGCGCCCAGCCGATGCCCGCCGCGCCCGCCTCGCCCGGCGGCGCGGTGTGACGACCCTGAACCACCGTCAGTCCGTCGCCGACCGCACCCAGGTCCGGGGCCTCGCCGACCGCTTCGAGTTGTGCCTCGGCCGGAATTACAGAGGAGACCGTGACGAGGTTGAAGTTGTGGACGTTGGCCTCGGCCAGGGCCGCGTCGTACGAGGCCGTGGGCGTCGGCCCCGTCGCAGTGGCCCA
>NZ_JAQCNH010000061.1 GCF_028275115.1 Halorientalis sp.
CACTCGACCGTCTCCCGGTTCGCAAGTGCCGTGCGGTCATGCCCGATCACGTCGGCGAACGGTGCTTCGTCGGTCGCGGAGCCGAACAGTTCGGTTGCGGCCCTGTTCGCCCGGGCGAGCGCGCCGTCGCGTTCGACGGTGACGATGACGACGAGCGACCGGAGGGAGAGCGGATTTGGCGGCATCCGTACCGGTTACTACGATAGCCCACAAAAAAGCGTGGTCACTGCCCGAGGTCAGTCACCTGCCTCCGATACCGCGTCTTCGTCGAAAAACGCGTCCAGCAACTTTCGCTGTGCGTTTCGAAGGTGGTAGAGGACCGTCGGACCGGCGATGTCGAGCGCATCGGCTACCTCCTCGGACGTGCTGCCCCGCGGCGAGGTGAAGTAGTCCGAGAGATGTGCGGTCTTGAGCACGTTCCGTTGTTTGTCCGTCAGCGCCTCCGCGAGGTCGTTCCGGAACGCTTCCATCGTCTCCGGTTCGCGAGCCCGCGTCTCCTTCGTGAGTATCTCCGTCTCGCCGAACCCGTCACTTACCGTCTCGACGACGTCTCTGACGTCCCCGTCAGCGGGGAGGTCGGCGGTGACCTCGGCACCACGTGAAGTGTACGTCGCAGCCGTGATGGTCGCACCCCAGTTCGACAGCGCCGTTATCGGTGTCTCACCGGACACACCGACCTCCAGTAGCGGCGTCTCGTCGCCCTCCTGAACTGCTCGCACCGTCGAGATGGCAGGGTGTTCCGCTAACGTCGACATCACTGCCTCGGTCGCATCCGCAGCGCGAAGATAACACACGACCGTCTCGTCCTCACGGACGACGGCACCGTCGAGCGAGAGCGGTTCGTCTGCGGCTTCGGCCGCCACGACGAACGGAATCCCGTCGTCCTGGACCGAGAGCGTGAGTTCAGTGACCGTGTCGGCGAACAGGAGGTCCGCCTGCTGGATGGCGTTGACTGCGAACCCGGCGAGCGCTCCGAGCGTCTCGAGGCTCGCAACCTCCTGCTCGCTGAACCCGTCCTCACGGGCAGCGTAGACGCCCATGACGCCGTAGACGGTTTCACCGTACACGAGTGGCACCGCGATGGACGACTGGAGGCCGTGACCGAACGCTGCCACCCGCAGTTCGCGTGGCATGTCGTTCTCGTCCGCGATGGTCTGGACGACGCGGGTGGCTTCGTTCTCGACAGCGACGCGCTCGGGAACGTTAGTGTCAGTCTCGAGTCTGTCGCTGAGCGCGTCGAGCATCTCCGGTGCGTCGCCCGCGGACGCGGCGACCTGGAGGCGACCGTCGGTGAGATCCCGTTCGCCGATCCACGCGAACTCGTACAGGTCCGTCGTTCCGAGTCGGTCACACACCGTGCGCCAGACTTCCTCACGCGCCGATGCGTCGATGATCTTCCGCAGGACCGTCGCGACGAGCGAGTCGATCGACTCGAGTCGCTCGAGCCGGCGCTCGAGCCGGTCGATCCGTTGCTTTCGCTCGTGACAGTTGGTCCGGTCGCGCACGTAGATGCGGACCTCGTCGCCGTCGCCGAGCAGATCGATCTGTAGCCACCTGTCGATCTCCGGGTAGTACTCTTCGATGGAGCGCTCGTCGGGCGGACCCGTCGTGAAGGCCTCCCGGAGTGTGCCGTCGGCGGACCTGGGGAGCGCCGACGCCACGTCTCGTCCGACGAGTTCTTCAGGGGCCACGTCCAGCACCGTCGCTGCTGCCGGATTCGCCGCTTCGATCTCCCCCTCTGCCGTCGCTTCCAACACGCCGACCGGGGCCTGCCGCAGACTGTCGTCCATACAGATATCGTTCATGTGTTTATCTCGTCCGGTCCGTATACAATTTACCGACTCGGTGCCACTCGCCTGTCCGTTCCTGGACCGTCACGGGCTCCAAGCGACGTGACCGTCTCGACGGTCGCCGGCGTCCCGGGTCTCAGGGCAGGTGCTCGTATGGGTCGTCCTCGAACAACATACTCACCCCGAAACAGAACCACAGGAGGAAGGCCACCAGTCCGAAATAAAACGCGTCCACAGTAATCGGGCCGACCGATACGATGCCCTCCCCTGGGCCGGATTGCACGAGGAGGAACACCATCCCGCCGAGGCCACCGACCATCGGGACTATCCGATAGGTGAAGTCGTCGTATCGTTTCCACCAGTTCATCCTTCGAGCGGGTTACTGCGTGTCGTAATCGACGCCGCGGAACTCGAACCGAGCGCCACTGTCCGCACCGTCCTGGAGTGTGACAGTCCAGTCGTGTGCCACTGCGATCTGTTCGACGATTGTCAGGCCGAGTCCAGTCCCACCGTCGGCGTCGGTGTACCCCGGGTCGAAGACCCGCTCGTGGTCGTCCTGTGGGACTCCGGGGCCGTCGTCGGCGACGTAGAACCCACCGTCGACCGTCCCGACTCGAATCGTGATTCCATCTCGCTCCGTCTCGGAGTCGTCATCCGCCTCAGCCGCCGAGTCGTCCACCGTGCCGTGTTCGACGCTGTTCCGGAAGAGGTTCTCGAAGAGACGCTGGAGGCGGTCTGGATCGGCCGTAATCGCGGGGAGTTCCGGTTCGAGCTGGAGCGACGCACGCGTCGTGTCTACCGTCCTCCAGGCGTCCGTCGCGACGGTATCGACTTCGACGGCCGGTGACGGCGAGATAACGCCCTCGCGACGCGCCAGCGTGAGGACGTCCTGGATGATTCGCTCCATCCGGTCGTGGGCTCGTTCCAGGCTGTCGAAGTGTTGCTGGCCGCCCGTCTCGCGGGCCGCCTGCAAATGTGCCTTCGCCACGTCGAGGGGGTTCCGGAGGTCGTGGCTGATGACGCTCGCGATCTGTTCGCCTGCGAGGTCGTCGCTGCGGTCCCCCGGTGCCTCGGTGACCACGATTGTCCCGTGCTCGTCCCGAGTGCCGGTGGCCTCGAACCGGTAGGTGCCGGCTGCGACTCCATCGAGACCGGCATCGGTCCCGTCGGTGCTGACGGCAGTGTCGACCGGGTCGCCGGCCACCAGAGAGGCACACAGGTCCTCCATACTCCGGTTTCGGGCCGTGAGCCCGTTCTCAACACACCAGGTCCGGAACGAGTCGTCGGCTTCGTCGACCGCGAACAGCGAGTCGAAGCGGTCGTTCGTCTCGACCAGTGACACGGTGTCGTCTCTCACGGCGTACCGAGCGAGTGGTTTCGGGACCGCGTCCATCGGGACCGTGGCGTCGTTTCGATCCACCTGGTGGTCGTCCCCGCCCATTTAGATCACTGACCCGGCCACACGGAGCAAACAGGGGGCACAACAGCACAGGCTCCAGCCTCTCCGGCCCCGCGCCGACCTGTCGCGAACTGGATTCGGGTCCATTCTCATGTTACAATAACCGGCTTCGTACTTAGCTTGTCGTTCTAGCAGTCCCAATGTCGGGGCTAGATTCCGCCGAAAGATGCGACCCGCCACGACAGAGGCGGTCGGTCAGCCGACATCTCGGTCGTCGTCGCGGTGGCCACGGTGCGGCTCTCGAGCCGTCGTCTGTACTGTGAGATGTACTGGACGAGGGCACGGGTTCGGTAGTCTCTCGTGTCTCCGCTGACGCGAACGGTTGGTCAGTGGTCGGCGTTTTTATGCGAGGGCGACTCACGATTTGAGCCCCGGGCCGGCTCCGGAACCGACGGTGTCGGTTAGCGGGTCGCCGAGAGCTGTCGCACAGACGACTGACACTCCCAGAACGCCGACGAGAGCGGCTACGCCGAGAGAGCCGAACGAGTATGCGACTGCCGCCATCGCCACGTCGCTGGTCGCAAGCACTGCCGGGTAGAGGGTTGCTGGGTTCCACATCGTGGTCGTACTGTTAGCCGGTATCTCAGTAAAACGTGAGACTAGAATGCCGCAGTCGCAGTCCCGGTTCTATCTAGTAATCGTAAATCCTGGTCTTCGAGCCCCGTGAACTCACCCCGGGGCAGTCGGCTTGTACCGCCTGTACACGGTCTCCCAGTTCGCCACGCGACAGACCCGCGGGAATCGGTCGAACTGTCGTCGGACTCCGTCGGATGCGGTGTCTCTGGCCGGCTCCAGGCTCTGTCGACGACGGATGCTCCGCGGTGCACGTGTCAGTCGCGGGGACTGTGTTCCGAGACATCGCGTCCGTAACGCTCGACGGTATAAAAAATCCAGAGTTACGAGCGGCCGGCACCGGCGGGCGCCGGCGCGGTCAGACGTGTTCTTCGTGGGGCTGAACGACGACGAACCCCTGTTCGTTCTCGAAGTCCATCTGGAAGCGCTCGCCGGACTCCTGGCCGATCATGTCTGAGAGGTTGGTGTTGACGCTCACGTCGGGAGACGTGTCACTCCAGGCGACAGTAGCGGCGGGGTCAGTGGTAATCGGCGGTTCCACGACGATGGGGTCGCCATGAGTGGTCAGCGCTACCGTTCCGGGGCCCTGGAGGTAGACGTTGGTGAACCCGCCGGCGAACGACCCCGCGAGACTGTCTATCGTGCTAATTTCGTATTCGAGGCCGTTCTCGAACGCGAGGACGTCCTCGCCGTTGACCGTCACCGATTCGTCGGCATCGAGCGTCAGCACCTGCACCTTCTTCTCCGTGTCGGCGAGATAGACGTGTCCCTGCCCTTCGACGGTCATGACAGGTGTTCCCTCGCCGGTTGCGGCCTCCTTGAGGAAGCCGGTGATACCTCCTTCCGCGGAGGCCTGTCCCGTGAAGGATAGGTTGCCGGTGTGTGCAATCATCGAGCCTGCCTTGGCCATCACCGAGCCATCGACGGCTACGTCGAGCGTATAGCTATTCTCGAGCCGGAAGCTTTCGTCCGTCTTCGTCGGTGCGTGTTCGGATTTGAACTGTTCGATGTCCATGGGTACACGGAACCGGTAAGACTCCGCTCGAACGTCCGGCGTCCGATTGAAATAACCGAGGGGCGCTGTTTCTCGGTTTGAAACGACCGTCACACTGAGTCCCGGTCGGGCCCCAGCGGCTTCGGGACGCACAGTAGAGTGAGAACCGCCACCGCGCGCCGGTGACGCACTGTCCGTTCCCGTGAGGGGTGGCTACAGCGACGTGCCCTACCACAGCGGTCGTCCGGTCTCGACGCACGGTCGCCTGTTACAGACATCTGTTCCAGCGTTCTATTACAGACGCACATTACAGACGGTTGTGACAGACAAATTCGGGAGGGTCGTGGTATAAACTACCGCCGGGGCAAGCCCGGCGGCCTCACCGTGTAGGGTCGGCACCGCACCCGGCGGGCGAGTGTAATTCCTCCCGACCGTTCTCGTGAGGAGTTGGCTGGAAGTAACACCCGAACACTCGCCTGCAGCGAGTATCCGTGGGAGTCGGCGGCTCCACTCCGCCCGTTGAAACCCCCGTCGCATCGCCGTAGCGGATGTTGAGAGGGGCCACATTTCCATCAGCGAACGGCCGTCGAAGTAGTTGCGATATTCAGTTCCATGTCTTGGGGTTGATTCTGGTCGTCGTCAGAGTGGTTGGCCACAACTGTAAATTCTTTAAGTATCGTGACGGGCTTCACCCTCGGGGTCGAGTGGTTCGAGAATCTTCGGTTCTCGTCATCACGGAAATCTTCGAGTTCCGTCCGGGCCCCGAAACGCTCGCCATCAACCGCCTGTAGATTCCGCAGAGAGACACTGCAGGTCGGTGCCGGGTCGTGAGTACGGAGCCCATAGAACAGCACATCTAGACGCTTCGAGCAGACGAAGGAGGGCAGTGGTAGGGGTGGGCAGCTGTGGGGTGGGGGTACGGAGGGCAGCTGCGGGGTGGGGGTGGGGATGTCGGATACTTTTCGGGGACCGCCTCCGACCGGCGGCTATGTTTGACCACGGTCCGAGGGTGAATAAATACCGAAGCCGCGTTTCTCCGTCCGAAACACTGCCCGGAACGTGGCCAGCCTGTTGACTCGCCTGTGGCTGCTGTGGCCGACCACTGGCAACTGGCGGTCTGATGGCTCTCGTAGGCGTAAGACCGCCGCTGCTGAGCGGCCGGCAGGCTCGTACCGAAGTCTTATCCGCCTAAATACCATATAAATAGTGATGAGAAGCAACCCGGACGACGACGACGAGCCGTTCGGTGATCTCTCCGGTGAGATCAACGAGATGCTATCTGGGACGGCCGACGGCGAGTCGGAGCCCGTCGACATCCACAAGTACGACGACGAAATCCGCGTCGTCGCAGATATTCCCGACGCCAGCGAGAAAGAGATCGATATTCAGTGTGATGGACGGGTTCTGGCGATCGGTGTGGCGCGTAACCCACGCCCGGTCATCAAGCGGGTCGACCTGCCGGCGTACGTTGACGACCAGTCCGCACAGATGAGCTTCAACAACGGCGTTCTGGAAATCACGCTCGACCGTGACTCTGACCCCGCAAATATCGGGTTCCACTGAGCGGAACCTGCGGGAGTCGCGCTCGAGTGACGGAGGCAATCAACAGTCGGGCAGGTGAAGGCCGGAGACGGTCGAAACTCCGCGAACTGCTGCGACACACGCAGTCTTCTCGAGGACGGGTCCACGCTGGATAGTCCTGTCTGCGACACTGTCGCTTGGACGGGGTCATATCCTCATGCGAGTGTCCGCCGGTAGCCGTCTCCATATCGGTAATCTGGTCGGAGTCTCGGACGAGGAGGTCTCGTGGCGAAAGTTAACCAACAGTCGGGGGTTGACGTTGGTTACGAAACGAGCAGACGGCCGTTCTCGTACTCCGTCTGTGAAAGAGTTTAGCCACCGAAACGGCAGAAGCTGCGGGGGACACTGTCGGCTCCCGGCCAATACAGTGCAGTCGGCGGAACGTGAGTCGGCAGGGAGCCCCATCGTCTCTACGGGTCCCTGGGGAGGGCGGAGGTGTGTACTCGTATATCGGACAGAGCCACCGTCTGCTCGACGGCGGGTTACGCTGCAGTCACGTTCGGCGATTCCAGGCAGATGTGCAGCTTTCCGAGCGAGATCGATTCGCGGGAGACGCACACCGGGTTTCCGGTGAAACGGAAAGTCAGTGCAGAACACACACCGGGTTTCCGGTGAACGGAGGATGCCTCGGCGAACACACACCGAGTTTCCAGTGAGGTGGATGTTCCTCGGCGGACGCATGTTCGGTTTCGGTCGAAACGAGCTTTCTTCGGCGAAGGCACACCGGGTTTCCGGTGAAGCGGCAGCCGGTGCCGAACACACACCGGGTTTCCGGTGAACGGAGGATGCCTCGGCGAACACACACCGGGTTTCCAGTGAAGCAGACGGTCTACAGCGAACACACACCGGGTTTCCGGTGAAATCCGACGTCGTGGCCGTCTCAGCCGTTACTCGATGGTGTCCTGAAGCACCTGCTTTACGACTTCCGGGTCTTCCAGGAGCTGGTGCTCGGTGTAACTCCCCTCGGCACTCCCGCCACTGTGGCGTGATTGTTCGATGACGTCTAGGAAGGCATGCTCTTTGAGCAGGTCACGAACCCGACGTAGTGAGAGAGAGTCCGCGGCTTCCTGCCGACAGATCTGCTTGTACGTATCGAAGATTCGGGTCGTTCGGAACCCGGTTTCGGAGTCGGCATCTATCGACAGCAACGTCAACGCCTGCAGCACGTACCGAGAGTGCGGCGTCGACCCCCGAATCAGTTCGCGGAAGCGGTCCGTTTCGGCGCGTTCCCGCGCTTCGGTGACGAACACCTCCCGGACCATCGAGGCGTCCTTCGACTGCGCGATTTCACCAGCGTACCGGAGCATGTCGATAGCCTTTCGCGCGTCCCCGTGCTCCCGCGCTGCAAGCGCGGCCACTCGCGGGACGACGCCCCCTTCCAGCACGCCGTCTTTGAACGCGTCTCCACGGGCCTGCATAATCTCCTGTAGCTGGTCGGCGTTGTACGGCGGAAATACGAACTCGCGCTCACAGAGGCTACTCTTGACCCGTTCGTCCATCCGGTCTTTGTACTTGATCTTGTTACTGATGCCGATGACACCGATCTTGCAGTTCTCGATTTTCCCGGCCTCACCGGCACGCGAGAGCTGCATCAAGATGTCGTCGTCGTCGAGTTTGTCGATCTCGTCGAGGATGATCAGTGTCACGTCGTAGAGGTTTTCGAGGATTCCCCACAGCCGTTTGTAGTACGTCGACGTGCTGATCCCCTTGTCGGGAATCTTGATCTCCGTTCCGTCCTGGTTGAGTTCGGACGCGACGGTCTGGACGGCCTGGGTCTCGGTCGAATCCTGTGCACAGTCGACGTACGCGAACGCGGCGTTGACGCCTTCCTCTTCTGCCGTATTGATCAGTCGCTGAGAGACGTACTTCGCACAGAGAGATTTTCCGGTCCCGGTTTTCCCGAAGATCAGCACGTTACTTGGGCTTTGATTGAAGATAGCGGGATTCACTGCGTTCGCGAGGTCGGCAATCTCTTCGTCACGCCCGACGATCCGACCCTCGTCAGGGAGATGGTTGATCTCGAGAAGTTCCTTGTTCGCGAAGATTGCGTCTTCTCTAATAAAGAGGTCGTCGGACTCGGACATTCGCTTGAACACCACGTTTCCGGTGAAACGACTTGGTTCTTTCCCCGAGACACACACACCACGTTTCCGGTGAAACTCCTCAGAAGAGGGGGTGGACTCCAGAAGAAACGGGGGTCAGGTCCCACCGGAAACACGGTATTCGCCGCCCGCAACCACGGGAGGAGCAGGCTAACCGCACGAGCTTCCGGCAGAATACGGCACAGGAGAGCAGGTTTTCGAGTGGTTCGAGTGGAGAGTTAGAGCGACTGGAGTCGCCCTTACCAAACTGAGCGACTCGCTTGTAGGGATGTAACGAGGCCATAGTACTTATATCTACGTCAGACATACATACGTCTCTTGTCAAGTAGAGGTTCATTTTGCACTGGAGTCAACACGGACGGCACACACTCTTCTAGGTATTTCACCGGAAACGTGGTGTGTGTGTGTTCCCTCTCGAAGATATTCCGTCTCCCGTCTCCCCATCCTCTGAGGCCTCCTATTGTTTGAGGTCCCACATTCCTTGAGGTCCCACATTCTTTGATGCCTCCTACTCTTTGAGGTCCCCTCTTCTCTGAAGACGGCCGCACCGATCGAGCTCATCTTCTGATCCACAATTGAACGACCGGTTCTGAACTCGAGAGAGCTCTCTCGGGACCTGTGGGATGCAGTGGGATGCAGTGGGATGCAGTGGGGTGCAGTGGGGTCACCCTCCTCTCCCTGTGGAACCGCTGTCTCCCGTGGTTAGGTAGCAGACCGTCTCAGCCAACCGTCCAACTCGTTGTCGTCTCGGCCGGCCCAACTGCCTCATCATTTCGTCGCTGTCTCGGCCGATCTCGATGTCTCTGCACCGTGTGACCCTCCGACCGTCCGTGGTTGTGCTACCATTTTGATATGTGCAAGACGATCCCGAGCGAGGCCCAACGAACGGGTCCGAGACACACCAGCTTACAATTTCACCGGAAACCCGGTGTCTCTTCTTCTGCCTCCCGATTTCACCGGAAACCCGGTGTGTGTCTCTGGGAGCCTCCGACTCGACCACACAGACACCGTCTCACAGTCGAATCTTAACCAACAACTGTCCGGTATTCGAACCGTGTTGGTTAAGAACTACCCCCCGTCCGGAGGGTACAGAAAAATACACAACGTGGCGCCGCTGAGGCGGGGAGGGTGGGTTCACCGTGAACGACTCACTCCGACTCTCCAGTTTGCCGTAGCTCCCTGATGATGCGGACTTAGCGCCTGTATACGGCTAAAACAGGGCACGACACAAGTCGGCAGACTCGCCACGGAGGCAGACTCGTCACGGAGGCAGACTCGTCACGAATATTGAAACAACCAGTCAGTCGTCGGTTTCTGTGATGTCGTCGACGAGTTGTTTCCCGACCGACCGCGTTTCGCCGTTCAATAACTCGAGGATGTACATGCTGCCGACGTCCTCGTATCCGGTCACCTGCACAGTCTCGTCGTCGCCGTCTGTGAGGGTGTGGGGTTCGGCGAACGTCACTGTGTACTGTGGCATCATCTCCGACTAAGAACTGAACGAGTAACACTCCGTCGGTCGGTCGAGTGACCGAAAACTGGCGGCCGAACACACGACACGAGAGCCTGCCGGGAGCAGACGACACGAGAGCCTGCTAGGTCTATGCGTTCCGGTCGTTGCCGATGCGGCCACGACGAACGGTCCAGCCGAGTCCGGTCGCGGAAACTCGTGGAACAAGTCCCATCACTGTCGGCCCAATAGTACGGGCATGGACATCGGTGTTTCCGTCGGGCCGTACGTCGACAGGATTGATGAACTGCCAGGGTCGTTCAGCTTCGTCGAGGTCGCGATTGGGGAGGGAGAGCGGCCAGTAAGCGCGCTCGACCCCGCCGCGCTCTCGGAGCGACTAACGACACGGGGCTTCGGTGCCACGGTCCACCTCCCGTACCGACAGCCGCTCGCGACGACGGTCGAGCGGATCGACTCCGCGACGCTCGAGTACTTCGATACGTTGCTCGCCGCGGCCGCGGCCATGGGCGCTGACACTGCGGTCGCCCACCCGCGCTCTCGGGGCTCCGGGCGAGACCACCTCGCCGACAGGATGGGTGCGGTGGTCGACCGGGCAGAAGAGCACGGCGTGACTGTCTGTTTCGAGACTGTCGGCCATGCGGGTGGGGTCGCGCTGGAACAGGTCGGCGAACTCGCCGCTGAAGCAGGCGCAGCGGTGTGTCTCGATGTCGGGTACGCGTACCTGGAGGCGGGGACAGAGGGCACGACTGCGTTCCTCGACTCGTACGGTGACATCGTGGACCACCTCCACGTCCACGGCGCGCGACACCGCCGCGATACGCACATCCCGGTCGGCAGCGGCGACGTCGACTACGCGACGCTCGGGCCGGCGCTCGCCGACGCGGCACCGACGACTGCGACCGTCGAGGTGTTCACCGACGACCCAGGATATCTGACCTCGTCGGCGGAGCGATTTACCGCGGCCCTCGACGGTGTGTCGCCGGAGGACGAGTGCCCGTGAGAGTCGAGCCCGCCATCGCCATCGTGTGAGTGTCGCCATCCCACGCCTATAGCGTCGTTCCCGCCGAGGCCGGTCTGTCGCCCGCAGGAACTTTCTCGCGGCGAGAACTCGGCGGCAGGACTCATCCGAACTCCACCGCGTCTGTTAAAAGACGACCTCCACCTCGTCCATCGAACGAGTAGTTTCACTCCGAACGTCGAGCTCCACCCCGCACGCCGAAAGAAACCAACAGTCCCGAACCGGACAGCCCCCTCGGAGACCTAAGTGTTGGGACACCAGGGACGAGCAGGTGGTGTCACAGACGGCCTGCGACACAGGACCCGAGTGTACTTGCCGCTGTGGTCCGTTGTGTCGACTCCATGGAGGCAGAAACGTGCCCCGTCGCCGGCAGGACGCACCTGCTTGGACAGTCGACGACCGAAGTCGCTTCCACGAGCGGTGCTAGTACCGAACAGTCACGCACGGTGACGACACCGTTCCGCGGAGGCCACGAGGGAGACCAGCCCAGCAACAAACCGACCGCGTTCTGGTGGGGGTTCGCGATGACTGCCGCGGGAGGTGTCCGGCCGTGACGGAGACGCAGGCTCGAGTCGCGCTGATCACCGGCGCGAGCTCAGGTATCGGAGCGGCGACAGCGAAACGATTCGCCGAGAACGGGACCGCTGTGGTGCTCGGTGCCCGGAGTGTGGATGCGCTCGAAGCGGTCGCCGAGGAGTGTCGCGACTGCGGCGTTGCGGCGGCCGCCGTCCAGACGGACGTGACCGACCCCGACGCTGTCGCGGCGCTCGTCGAGGCCGCGGTCGAGCGTTTCGGGCGGCTGGACGTGGCCGTGGTCAACGCTGGCATCGGCGAGGTCCGGGACGTACCGCTGTCGGAGTTGCCCCGCGAGCAGTTCGAGGCCGTCACCGAGACGAACGTCCACGGCGCATTTTACACGGCGCGGGCGGCGCTACCACACCTTCGCGAGCGTGACGGAGCCATCGTGTTCGTCGGCAGCTCCAAAGGCAAGTACCCGAGTACGTCGACACCGGTGTACGCGGCCTCGAAGTGGTGGGTTCGCGGCTTCGCAGCGAGCGTAGCCGGCCGCGCCGGTCCGGACGGGGTCGCAGTCACCGTCGTCAATCCCACCGGTGTCCCGACCGAGTTCGGGTCGGCGTTCCGGGAGACGACGAACGCCCAGAACCTCGACCCCGAGGCGACAGTTAGCGCTGCGGACGTGGCAGACGGAATCGTCTACGCGGCCGACCAGGAGGGGGCGACGGCAGTGGCAGAACTCGACCTCTACCGACGGGACATTCACGAGCGGTTTTA
>NZ_JAQCNH010000063.1 GCF_028275115.1 Halorientalis sp.
GCACAAGAAGCTTCTTTTCCCGGAGGAATATCGGCGGCCGTCCGGGACACCGGCAAAACCTGTCTTTACTCTCGGTCGTCCTGATCGGCGTCGTCGGTCGAGGACGCTGTGCGGGACTCGAAGTTTTCGGGGACGACCGTCACGTGAAATATACCGACGGACTGCTGTTCAGTCGCCATCACATCCGGTCGTAAGGCGCCGACACTCTAATAATTACCCATAATCATAATACATCCGGTGACGGGGGACGCATAACTGTGAGGTATCAGGTTGCGTGTCGGTGGTGGGTCGGCGGTGCGTGGGCGGGAGTTGTCTCTGTAACCGCGTGTAGTCGAGCGGGCCGTACTTCTCCGGTATCGCGGTCTCTTCCCGGATTCCCTTGCCGGAACTCGGGTCAGTTGCGTGGACCGCACCTGCGCTCACCCGGCCGCTGAACTCTTGAGGCGGACGCGGCGGGGTCCAGCGAGGGATAGCGCATCGCTCGGTAGTGAGCGGCAGGCGCAAAACGGCCGGGGTCCGAGTTAGAAGTTCTCTTCGTAGAGGTCCATAGCGTGTTCGATGGCGTCCATCGCGGCCTGCTTGTCTTCCCAGCCCTGCGTCTCGACTTCCTTGCCTTCCTCGAGGTTCTTGTAGGTCGCGAAGAATTCGTCGATTTCGTCGAGTTGCTGCTGAGGGATGTCCGAGAGGTTCTGGACGTGGTCGAAGCGCGGGTCCTCGGTGGGGACGGCGATGACCTTGTCGTCCTGTTCGCCGTCGTCGTCCATCTTCATCAGCGCGACCGGACGGGCCTCGATGACACAACCGGGGAACGTCTGGTCCTCAACGAGGACGAGCACGTCGAAGGGGTCCTCGTCGTCGTAGTACGACTGTGGAATGAACCCGTAGTCCGAGGGATAGTGAACGTTGCTGTGGAGCACCCGGTCCAGCACCATGCCGGGGATATCCTTGTCGTACTCGTACTTGTTGCGCTCGCCCTTGAGACACTCGACAACCGCGTAGAACTCTTCGGGCGGGTTCGGCCCGGTTTCGAGGTCTTCCCAGAGATTCGTCATCACCTGCTCGTGCGACAGCAGGGCAAAAAGTACTTTCGTAATCCGTACCACGTACGGTTTAACCACCAGCTTTCAGTCGACGAGCCGAACTGCCACGGCGCATGAGCAGACACGACGCACTCCGGGCCGCGACCGTCGTCACTAGCGTGTACACATAATAACAAATCAGACATGAGGCCGCCCAGGACCTCTATCAGCGTACAACAATATTCATTCCAATGCGAACAAGCTAGGAGAAATCAAGCTGCCTCGGGGCTAAGCCGGCAAGAAATTCGTTCGAGTTAACAAGCGTTAAATGGCTTGGTGACATTTGACTAAGTATGTCAGAGTCACAGACTGTGGAGGCTGACCTGGAGGTCGCGCGGGAACTCACGGCGTTTCAGCGGAACATTCTGGTTATTCTGAGCGAGGAGCCCCGATACGGGCTCGCTATCAAGCGTGAACTCGAAGCGTACTACGATTCGGAGGTCAATCACGGGCGGCTCTATCCCAACCTCGACGACCTCGTCGAGATGGGGCTCGTCGAGAAGAGCGAACTCGACAAGCGGACCAACCAGTACTCGCTGACAGAGACCGGCCACGACGTTCTGCTCGATCAGGTTTCCTGGATGTTCGGACGGTTCGTCACCGACGAAGGTCGAGCCGACGAACTGGAAGCGCTCATCGACGAGCAGCGCTAAAGCGAGTCGGCGACTTCAAGCGCCAGTGTAACCGACCGGTCGATACGGTCACGTTGCTCGTCGCTCGGCCAGGCGTTGCGCGGGAAATACTCGGTCACGAATTCCTCTAGTTCGTCGTCGGTCGCCGAGCCGACCGGCTTCGCGTAGTGGTTGCTCATGAACTCCGCCAGCGCCGTGACGTTCTCGCCGTGGACCTCGCCGTGCGCCTCGGCGACGGCCGCAGCGATGGCGCGGTTGTGCTGTGCGACGGCGTCCCAGTCCCTGCTATCGCCGGGGCCGCCCAGCGGATGCTCGATTCCTCGGTCGACGTCGTCGATTTGCTCCATCTGGACCACCCCGTTGGCCAGCCACTCTTTCGGGTAGAGCACCAGTGTGTCGTGTGTATCGTCCTCACGAACGCGGGCTGTAAAGTCGTACTCGGCGAGGAGTTCGGCTCGTCGCTCCCGGTAGGCCGTCGCTTCCTGCCCGTCGACTGCGTTCCGCGCGAGTCGGGTCAGCCGTTCGACTTCGTCAATCACGTCGTGAGGGACTTCCGGGGACTCGTCGGCCCCGTCGTCGCCGCTACGTCCGTCGTTCAGTTGCGCGACCGACGCGTCCTCCGGATCGGGTGTCTCGTCAGTCATCGTCGAATGCGTCGTTCGCTAGTTCGTCGGCGCGTTGGTTTATTTCTCGCGGTACGTGGGTGAGCGTCCAGTCGTCGAACCCGGCGAGCAACTCCCGGACCGTCACCCGATGCTCGCGCAACTGGGGGTCGTTGGCGTCGTACTCACCGCGAACCTGTTTGACGATCAGTTCCGAGTCCCCTCGCACCTCGAGGGTGTCGAATCCGAGGTCCCGAGCCACCTCCAGGGATTTCGTCAGCGCCTCGTACTCCGCCTGGTTGTTCGTGGCCCGGCCGACACGCTCCCCACCCTCCGTGACGATGCCCTCGTTAGTGACGACGACCCAGCCAACGGCCGCTGGCCCGGGGTTCCCGCGGGCGGCACCGTCGAAGTAGACGTGTGCGCGCCCACCGCTCTCCCGGAGCAGTGCTTCGATGGCCTCGGGGGACGCGCCCTGTACGACGACCTTGTCGTCGTAGGCGACGGCCGTGGCGCCACCATGTGTGGCTCGCCAGCGCTCGTGGTCCGTATTCCCTTCCTGAACGTCGACGCCGGCGTCGGCCAACCGTTCACGGGCCTCGGCCGCGTCGCACTCGATAACCGGCATTGGAGACCACTCACCAGTGCCAGGGCTTACCGTTTGTGGTCGCCACCGGCACTGACGGCCGTTTGTTCAGCAGTAGAAGAAATAAAATTAAGCCGTAGCTGGCTGGATAGAACGTCTGACGTCCGCCGTGCGAATCACAAATTATTTACCCAAGAATTTAAATCAATGGGTGTCGCTACCACAAAAATGCGATGACACGGTCCACCCGTCAGCGCGAGCGCGAGACCGAGACCGAATCTCGAGACCAGGAGGGGGTACGTGGATGCCCGGAGTGTAACTCGAACAATCTCGTCAAGGACGCCGACCGTGGCGAACTGATCTGTGACGACTGTGGCCTGGTCGTCGAGGAGGAGAACATCGACCCAGGGCCAGAGTGGCGCGCGTTCAACCACAGCGAGCGGCAGAAGAAGTCCCGCGTGGGCGCGCCGACGACACAGACGATGCACGACAAGGGGCTGACGACCACTATCGACTGGAAGGACAAGGACGCCTACGGGCGCTCGATCTCCTCGAAAAAACGGAGTCAGATGCACCGGCTACGGAAGTGGCAGGAGCGAATCCGGACGAAAGACGCCGGCGAGCGCAATCTCCAGTTCGCGCTCTCGGAGATCGACCGGATGGCCTCGGCTCTCGGGGTTCCCAGGTCCGTACGGGAGGTCGCCTCCGTCATCTATCGGCGAGCCTTGAGCGGTGACCTCATTCGTGGCCGCTCCATCGAAGGTGTCGCCACGTCCTGCCTGTACGCCGCCTGCCGGAAGGAGGGAATCCCCCGCAGTCTCGAAGAGATTTCCGAGGTGTCCCGGGTCAAGCGCAAAGAGATCGGCCGCACCTACCGGTACATCAGCCAGGAACTCGGACTGGAGATGGAACCGGTCGACCCGAAGAAGTACGTCCCCCGCTTTTGCTCCGAACTCGACCTCAGTGAGGGAGTCCAGTCGAAGGCAAACGAGATAATCGAGACGACCGCCGAGAAGGGTCTGCTCTCGGGGAAGTCACCGACCGGCTACGCGGCCGCCGCCATCTACGCTGCCTCGTTGCTCTGCAACGAGAAGAAAACGCAGCGCGAGGTCGCCGACGTGGCACAGGTCACCGAGGTCACCATCCGGAACCGCTACCAGGAACAGATCGAAGCGATGGGCATCCACAACTGAGAGCGCCGTTTTTTCAGCAGTGGATGACAGGTCCTGAGTCCGCAGTGGTCTCGTTGGGCCCGGAACCGTCCGTCCACCTCGGTCGCGGCGATGGCGGCCGACGAATCGCCGTGGGTGTGTTCCACTGCGTTCTCGACGACGCTCGTGAACACGCGGTCGAGCAGGTCCGGTGGCACGTCAACCGTGACCGTCGTGTGCTCGGCGTCGGCCGTCGCATCCCCGACGGCGGCGCGGAGCGTCCCGCGGATGGCGGCCAGTTCGGTGGAGACGGTCTCCATCGCGCGTGCCGCCTGACGGGCCTCCGTTCCGGGTTCCGCCGTCGTCCGTATCACCGTTACGTTCTCGCGCTGGGTGCCGGTCAGTCCGTCTTCGGCGAGGTGTTCTGCGCGCGGGCGAACGACGTTCACTTCGGCCGTCGGGTTCACCGCTCGTGAGACGTGAGTTGGGTGGAATCCGTCACCTACGGACGCTCGGGCGGCGCCGGCAGACACATTGATAGGGTCGACCGACCAACGACGGGTAGATGCGGCTCGACGAGTTCATCGAGGGCTTCCAGCGCGACGAAACCGCCGACCTGCGCCGACTGGCCGAGGAGAAGTCCTACGCGATCACCGAGTACCTGGACGACGTAGAGCGCCAGCTTGAGGAGTCACTCCAGGGTGGCGCCCTCTTCGGCTCGACAGCGCCCTCGATCTTCGTCGGTCGGTCGAACTACCCCGACGTGTCGACTGGCCTGCTCTCACCGGTCGTGGGCTCCGAGATCGACCCCAGCGACTACGTGACCAGCGGCGAGTGGTACCAGCGAGGGTACTCCATCGACGACGTGTTCCGGCGCCGGACGGGCCTGCTCAACTCTACCCGAGCGGCGAACGTCGACGTCGAGGACGTGTGGGACGGCTTCGTCGGCGTCCAGCGCGAGGTGGCCATCGCCGACGAACCCGTCGACGTGGAGATCGGGCTCGATGGCCGGCCCGAGTTGGACGTCGACGTCGGCGACATCGGCGCGCCGCGTGGTCCTCGGGCCCGCGCTCGCGACGCCGAGCTGACCGAGAATCCCTCGGTCCCGCTGGAAGTCGAAAGGACGCTCGAGGACGACGACTGGCGGGCCGACGGCGCGATGACATACCTCTATCGCCGGGGATTCGACGTGTACGAGATCAACAAGATCCTCTCGGCCGGTGCGCTGGGCCAGGGCGCGAACCGTCGGCTGGTCCCGACCCGCTGGTCGATCACCGCCGTCGACGACACCGTGGGCCAGTACCTCCGCGGGACGATCCGCAACGCGAACTCCATCGACACGACAGAGGTCCGGGTCAACGAGTACATGGGCAACGCCTACTGGGTCATCATGACGCCCGGCCAGTGGGAGTTCGAACTGGTCGAGCTGAAAGCGCCGGGGAGCGTCTGGAACCCCGACCCCGACGCCGGCATGTACATGGCCGCCGACAGCGAGGGGTACGACGGTCGGACCGACTACGTCGACGAAACCTCCGGCGCGTACTACGCAACCCGGCTCGGCGTACTCGAACACCTGCACGACCGGGGCCGACAGGCCAAGGTCCTCGTGGTCCGGCACGCCTCCCCCGAGTACTGGGCTCCCGTGGGCGTCTGGCAGATCCGCGAGGGCGTCCGCCACGCCTTCGAACGGGCGGTCGGCGAGGCCGAGAGCTTCCGGGACGCGCTGACCGAACTCGCGCCACACTTTCCGGTGTCACTCGGTCAGTTGCGCCGGAAATCCGGGATGGTGTCGGGATTGCAGGCACAGATTACAGACTTCTGAGTCGGGCGGCGGGTGTCTGACAGAGTGAAGCGCCCACCAGGAGTACCGCCACGGGTGGTCGTGCCCCCGTCGATTCCGTCGCTGGCCGTCCTCCCGGTCGGTCCGCTGGTCGTCCCGGGTGTCCCGGGTGTCCCGGGTGGACCGGAACTGCTCGTCATTTTGCTGGTCGCGGTCGTCGTGTTCGGCTTCCCGCTGGTGCTGGCCGGTGGCTATCTCTATTGGAGAGGAGACGCGAGCATCGAGGAACTGGAGCGTCGCATCGCCAATCTTGAATCCGGGCAGGCGGGCGGGGACCCCGACTCCTCGGGGGCCGGGGGCGAAGACGAATTCTAAATATTCTCGAAGGCCTCGTCGACGAGTTCACCCGTCGTCGCGACGATGTCGGCCCACGCCTCGTCGTCCTCTGCCAGTCCGAGCAGGCGGGCGACGCGCATAATCGAGAGGTGATACACCGCCTGCCGGCCAGGTTCGACCTCGTGAACGATCACGTTACAGGGCATCAGTCCGCCGAGTTCGATGCACTCGTCGAGCGCCCGGTCGGCCACCGCCGGGTTACAGGCTCCGAGGATGTAGTATGGGTCCCGGTCAGCACCGATTTTCTCCGCGAGCATGTCCGAAACGGAGAACTCGACGGCGACGCCGAACCCGGCGTCGGCAAACGTCTCGCGCGTGTGTTCGATAGCCTCCTCGTGGTCCATCTCGAGAGTCGCGCGTTTCTCGCCGATGTCGCCGGACTCGATGAGACTGGGGTCTATCGGAAGGGTCATCACTCGATGTCAGTCGCCGACGAATAAAAAGCTACCCGGGCGAGGCTCGCGTCGAGTCGGCCCCCCAGACCCGCTACGCAGTGACGTTACAGGGGCGTTCGAGACGGCTCGGACCGACTCGGCCCGGTCGCCGACTATCGGACGGTGGGGTCGGCCGGTTCCGCCACTGACTGGTCGTGCATGGCCGCTGCTGTCGGGTCTGTGCTCGCTCCGGAGACCACGAACCGGAACCCGTCGTCGTACTCCAAGTCGACGGTGACGTCCCATCCCTGTGTCCGGACCAGCATCTCCAGGTTCGGGAGGATCATTCCGGCGTCTGCGTCGGGAACCGCCCTCCCGTACTGGAAGAACATTTCTACGTCCGTCTCGTCCGGTGAGTCCCCATCGTCGGCGATCTCGAACCCGTCGTCGCGAAGTGAGACGGTAACCGTCGCCGCCTCGTTGTACGCCGCGAACTCGAACCCGTTCTGTAAGATGTTACGAAGTCGGCTCTCGTCCGCCCAAATCTCCCCGCCCTGTGTGACCGCGAGATCGAGTTCGTCTTTCTCGACGGCAGCGAACGCATCTCTGGCTACCGCCGCGAACGACACCGGTTGCATCTCTTCGACGGTCTGCCCTTCTCTGGCAAGGACCGAGAGGTC
Organism: Halorientalis sp.; assembly: GCF_028275115.1. GTDB lineage: Archaea > Halobacteriota > Halobacteria > Halobacteriales > Haloarculaceae > Halorientalis. The sequence goes on from NZ_JAQCNH010000063.1 coordinate 7,281, forward strand.
GTCGACAGTGTCGGTCATCGTGTGCGATGCCTCCGATGCTTTGACGAGTGATTCGTTGGCTTCCTCCAGGTCTCCGTCCCCGAGTGCCTCGTCTGCGTGCACCAGCCGTGCCTCGACGACCTGGAGCGTGTTGAGGAGATTGTGCCTGATGGCCGCCGCGAACCCCTCGAGCTGTGCATTGTGGCGCTTTAGTTCCTGGCGCCGTGTTTCCGTCTCCGTTACGTCCGTGAACACGACCGACTGAACGATGTCCGTCTGACCGAGCGTCGCGGAGATGTCGTTTACCAGATAGTATTTCGTTTCGCCACCCCGGTTCCATTCGAGAATCTGGTCCGTCTCACCGAGTTTCTCGGCAGCCGTCGGGAAGACCGAACCGAACGGTTCCCCGGCCGCGTCGGCGAGCATCGGGAACGCTCGGTCTGCCCGCTCACTGGTTCGCTGTATCCGACCTTCGGGACCGATGTGGACCATCGCCTCGTCGACGTTGTTCGCGAGTTGGACGGCGAAAAACCGGTCTTTGAAGACGTAGAGCACACCGGCTGCGAACACGGCGACACCCAGCGGTTCGTAGTTGACATCTAGCAACACGTCCGTCGCGAACCCCGTGATATCGAGTACGACGGGAATAGCGGTCGCGGCTGCCAGCACGGCGAGCGGTCTCGTGTCGTAGTTCGCATCGAGGAACATCTCGTAGAGCATGAACAGTCCGACACTGGCCAGCGAGTACGCGACTCCCGAAACGACCCAGTGGATAACCTCGTGTTCGACCGCCAGGTGGGGGAACGGCGTCGCAGTGAACTCGGTCGCGAAGTACAGCCCGTGTATCGGGTTCGTCAGTTTGATTCCGACGATGACCAGATACACCGCGACGGCGGTGCGTCGGTAGAGCTGGTTCCTGTGGAACGACCGGCCGGTGTAAGCCGAGCAGAAGTACAGCCACGCGCCGACCGTCGCTAGGCCGATGATCAGGCTGAGTTCGTACAACCCGTAGGCGATGGTCGTACTCGGGACGACGAGAAGCCCCAACTCGAAAAACGCCCATCCGCCGGTGGTAGCCAGCAACGCGACCAGCCCACGGCTCGTCTCGTCATCCTCGATCCTCCGGGCCCGCATCGCACCGACGAAACACATGATCGTCGCGGCGCTAAACAACAGGGAATACCCAAAGAATTGCCATGACCATTCGGCAGGCAACATTATCGTATTCTGGGGTCGAATACAGTTATTTGTTGCTCCGCTGTTTCAGTTTTTGATAACGTTTTTCGAACTCTCACTGTCTCTGTACCGTACTTTGAGACTCAAGTCAGCGATTAAAAATTGGGGCGCGGCGAGACGCGGAGCGGAGAGCCGTCGACTCTTCGTCCGTGAATGACAGTATATATCTGAATATTGAACGTTAGTCGAGCCGGACTGAAGCGCGGTCGCTCGCGGGCGGTGTGTCAGGTCGGTCCGGCGGCAATCACAGACGCAGTGGACGGGTCCGTAGTGCGCCCGGACGGCTCCACTTGGGTGGGTTCGTCACTCGGCGGTCGGGACGGGACCGGTACCGATGACGGCACGGACGGCGTCCTCGAACTCCTGGCGGCGCTGGAAGTACGTCTCGTCGACTGCCGTCAGTACGTCGGCGAGTTCTCGTGGACCGTCCGGCGTTCGGATGGTCGTGTCTCCCTCACGCTGGGTAATGTAGCTCTTTTTGGCCCCCCACATCAGTCGTGCCGAGACCTGCGCCAGCGGCGCGCCCTCGACTGCATCGCCGTCGCCGAGTTCGACGGCAGGGTCTTCATCTTCGGATTCATCCTCAGCCATAAAATCAAATTTTCGGGGGCGTTGATTAGTTGTTTCGAAGACCCGCGGGCAGGACACTGACGTCGAAAAGCCGGCCGGCGGCCGCGTTACATCAAGTCGTCGAGTTCGTCGTTCTGGAAGGCTTCTTCGGCGCTCTCTGTGGATTCCTCCTGCTGTTGGCTAGCCTCACGGGCGCGGTCCAGAAAGTCCTGGACGCGCTGTGAGCGTTCGACGCCGCCGAGCAAGACGAGCGCAGCGACGCGGTCACTGGAGAGCGGGAAGTCTCCGCCCCGGACTTCGAGGCTCCCCGTCTCCTCTTCGAGCCACTTGCGGGCGCGTTCGACACCTTTGCGGGCAATGCGGTCGGGGTGGCCGGCGATCACGAGGAGGGCTTTATCCGCTCGGACGGCCTGTGGGAGGCTGGTGCCGGTGAGGAGGGCTTTGCGTGCGGTGGAGGTGATAGCGTTGATATTCTCGCCGGCGTCCTCGTCGGCCACTGCGGAGGCGTATCCCAGCGAGGCGATGCCACCGTTTTTGAGCGTGTTGATAATCTCGCTCGAGTCGACGACCGACTCGCCGACACCCTCGACGATTTCGCCCGCGGCCAGTAAGAGGCCGATACGCTCGGCGATGCGGTCGTTGATGGCCGCGAAACCTTCCTCGATACTCTCGTTCGAGGTTTTCCAGGCGTCGTTGTCGATGACGAGCACCGAGTCGGCCTCCCTTGTAAAGGTCTTGAGCGACCGGCCGGCGTTGGCCTGGTAGATTGCGCCCTCGTCGCGGCCGGGGAGGACCGCCAGGCCGTACACCGGCATCGTGTACACGCGCTTGAGTTCGCGGGTGAGCATGGGTGCGCCGCCGCTCCCGGTGCCGCCACCGAGACCGGCGACGACGATGACGGCGTCGGCCTGGCTGGTGACGCGGCCGTCGAGTTCGTCCATGACCTCGGTGGCCTCGGCCTGCATGATCTCGGCCCCGAGCTCGTTGTCGCCGCCGACGCCGTGTCCTTTCACGCGGTCTTGCCCAATCAGCATCGTGTCGATGTCGATATTCTGGAGGTCGGCGCGAGCCGTGTTGACAGCGAAAGCACCCTGGACTGCCTCGAAACCGCGGTCGTAATCGAACTCCGCGAGGGCCTGCGCTATCTTCCCTCCTGCTTGTCCGACACCAATCAGGACGACTTTCATACTGGCATAGACGTGAGGCCAGCTAATCAAAGATGGGGTGACACGAACCGCTCACCGAACGGCCGGTCAGCGCTCCAAGTCAAGCGCGAGGTCGAGAACCAGTTCGTTCTCGTCGGGTCCGGCGGGAAGTCCGAGTTCGTAGCTGACCTCCCTGTCGACGTCGACGCCGAAGGTCTCGCCACAACCCGCGGCCCCGTCGGCGGCGAAGCCGTTCGTGACGGCCTTGGTCTCGTCGTCGTTGTCGAGGCGCCGTCCGGCTATCACGTCGGAAGTCGCGGCCGATGAGTCGGCCTGTGCGACTGCCGGAGCGGGCCAGACGGTCACGTCGACAGCCAACAGCGTGAACAGTGCAGGCGTCGTACCGGCCCGTGTTTCCGTGCTGGATTGCATGTCTGGTCTGTAATCACCGCGAGCGGCACGTGTCGTCGCGTTCCAGAATCATCACTGCGTCGGGTCGTTTGTTACCACCGACGCGGACTGCAATCAACGACAACTCGGATAGTCAACTGCCCCGCGCACGGTGGCGCGGGGCTTGTCAGTGGACTCGCCGCGTCGTACCCGAAGAGCTTTCGGGCGTTCACGGGTTGGCATCCCTGACTTTGGGGCCGGTTGACTGCGGCCCGTGACCGGCGACAACTGTGGGCCGCCGACCACTACCAGAATAGTGGGATGCCATTCACTAAAAGACCGGTATATGCAGCGAGTGTCGGCTTCCTCCCCGCCCACGGTGGGGCGGGGAATCCGCCTCAGTTTTCTTTTGAAACGTCGGACCCGAGCGTTGAAATACCGGTACGGAACCAGTCAGTATCATGGACGGAGACGACGTGGAGGCGCGTCTCGAGGCGGTCGAACGGGCACTAGCAGACGGTGATACGGACCTGTCGGCGGTAGGCGAGGCCGCCGAACACGGGCGCGAACTCGGCGAACTGAAAGAGCGGGTCGACGAGCTCGAGTCGCAGGTCACGGACCTGGCCGCAGGCGTTCAGGCGGTACGAGGGTACGTCGGGAACGTGCGGACAGTCAACCGTGACGTGGAGCGCCGGGCCGACGCCGCGTTGTCCAAGGTCGAAGAGCTGGAGCGTCATAGAGCCGGCCTCGACGGACGACACACACATGCGGGAACGGACAGCGGGACCCGAGCCGACAGCGACCCAGGTGAACGGGCGATGCAGGGCCGGCAGACGAGCGACCGCTCGGAATCCGGTGAGCGGAACGGCGAGCGGGCCGAAACCCCCGGCGACATCGCGCGTCGGATCACCGGCCGGGACGGGAGCAGACGTGGCGGCGGCGGACACCAGCGCAGCGGCACGGAACGGCGGTCCCGTCCGCGAGACTGGGGCGGGGGCGGGAGGGGGGACGGGGCTGGCGCTGGCCCGGAGGAGCGCGACGACGGTGGGTTCCTCTCGGGGCTGCGAGACGCACTGTGATGCTCCGGGCGGTCGTAGCGGTCGTCCTCGCATCTGCGTTACTCGCGGCCAGCCTGCCAGGGGTCGAGCTGGCGGCCCACCAGCGGAGCGAGGCGGCGCTCACCGCAGAGACAGACCGACTCCGGACGGCTGTCGCGGACCTCAAACACCGCGAGAGTGCCGTCGGAGCGGAGACGGGGGCGCGCCGTGTGGTCACGGTCGAGATTCCGGCTCGGTCCCGGACCGTCGCCGGTGTCACCGCGCTCGCAATCGGCGGTGTCCCAGGGCGCAAAGAGCCGGACGTTCGGAAAGCCGTCGACATCGCGTGGCGGGTCGATGGGAGGGACGTCACGACACGGCGACTCCCCGGCGTCCGCGTCGTCCACTATCGAGAGGGCCGTGTCGTCGACGAGCCGCTAGTGCTCGAAGCACCGGGCGAGCACCGACTCGCACTGACACGAATCGAGCGCGACGGCGAGCACCTGATCGCTGTCCGGCGGCTCCCCGAGGTTTAAATCCGGGAACGGGACGACCGTGGTTCATGGAACTACTCAGCCGCGTCCGGAGCGGCGACGATGAGGCGGTCTGTGACTGTACACCGTCGTTTGACGGCGACCGGCTCGTAATCGAGGCCGACGACTGTCCGGGTGCGGGGCAACTCGGGACCGAACCGGCCTGCCGGGCCACGGTCGTCGGGGCGCTCCGTGAGCGGGACGCCGAAGTCATCTGTACACGGGCCGGGGGCATCGAACGGACATACGAGGGGGCCGCCGCGGCTGCGTTGGTGGCCGCCGGTCGGTTCGCAGACGCCGTCGCGTTCCACGACGAGGCCACCGCCGACCGGTCGTGCCGCGACCCGCTCGGCGCCGCCCGGGCCGCCACGGGCCGGGCGGGGCCGGTCGCGAGGCTGGCGGCCGAAACAGGGCTGTCCGAGGTAGCCGCACGCGCCGACGGGCACGACGACCTGTTCGTGCCCAGGGTCGGACCGACTATCGGCCGGTCGCGGATACGACTCGAGCCGGCGGCGGCGGCACGGTTCGAGTCGCGGCGGGAACTCGAGACGGGTGCAGTCGCGCGGTTCTACAGCGAACCGGACCGCGAGCGCCGGACCTATCACCTCGAGCCGCTCGAGTATGGATTCGACCGAGCGGCGACCGAGCGGCTGGTCACAGCTTACGACCGACTGTCGAGCGGCGCGGTAAGCGGGGGCAAGCGCGCGGCCGGCAGAGCGGTTCGGCGCGTGGTCGACGACGGTTCGGCGATGGAGGCGACGGTGAGAGAGCTAGAGCAGGTCCTCGAGAAGCACACGCAGGGTTACGGTGTCGTCACGGACTTCTTCGCGGACCGGCGGGTCTCCGACGTGTTCGTGACCGCGCCCGCAGCAGCCAACCGGATTCGAGTCCGCGTCGACGGCGAGACGCTAACGACCAACGTTCGACTCACAGCGGGCGGCACCGAGGCGCTTGCCTCCCGGTTCCGGCGCGAAAGCGGGCGGGCATTCTCGCGGGCCAGTCCGGCCCTCGACGCGACGGCGACAGTCAGTGACCGGCGCGTCCGGGTCGCCGGTATCACCGAACCGGTCAGCGACGGCGTCGCCTTCGCATTCCGCGCACACGAACGAACGGCTTGGACACTCCCGGCACTGGTCGCCAACGGGACCCTCACCGCAGAGGCGGCCGCGCTCCTCTCGCTGTCCGTCGAGCGCGACGCCGCGATGCTGCTCGCGGGGACCCGCGGTGCCGGGAAGACGACGACCCTCGGGGCACTGCTGTGGGAACTGCCGGCAGCGACCAGAACCGTCGTCATCGAAGACACGCCGGAGTTGCCGGTCACGAAGTTACAGGCCGCCGGTCGGGACGTGCAGGCGCTCCGGACTGACGACGAGGACGGTGGGGGACTGACCCCGGCACGGGCGCTCCGGACCGCACTCAGACTCGGTGAGGGAGCGCTGGTTCTCGGCGAAGTCCGTGGTGAGGAGGCTGGCGTCCTCTACGAGGCCATGCGGGTCGGTGCGAGTGGGAGCACGGTACTGGGAACGATCCACGGCGACGGCGGGGACGCCGTTCGTGAGCGGGTCGTCACCGACCTGGGAGTTCCGGAGTCGTCTTTCGGCGCGACCGACCTGCTGGTGACGCTCGGGTCTTATGACTCGCCGACCGGTCGCGCTCGACGGGTCACGCGGGTCGAGGAAGTCCTCACCGGCGACGACGTTGGCTTCGAACCGCTGTTCGAACTGGAGACCGGAGCGCTAGTGAGGACCGGACGCATCGAGCGCGGGAGCAGCCGGTTGGTCGACGAACTGACCCGGTCCGGTGAGAGTTACGCGGCCGTGCGGGACCGCCTCCACGACCGAGCGGAGTGGCTGGCCGACCTCGCCGACGGCGGTCAGACGAGTCCCGAGACTGTCTGCCGGGCCCACGCTCGACGACGGGCGGAGCGAGTGGCATGACCTCCGCCGTCGAGCAGGCCGTCCGATTGCTCGCCCGGTGCTATCCGTGGCCGGTCGGGGAGAACGCCGAACTCGACCGGTCGCTCGGATTTCTCGGGTCTGACCTGTGCCCCGAAACCGTCGTCCGGGCTGGCTACGGGGCGGCACTGCTGTGTCTTCCTGTTATCGTCCTCGTCGGTGTCGTCGTACCCACAGGAGCGACGCTGCTGGTCCTCGGCTGTGGCGCGGCAGGCGCACTGGCCGTCGTCCACGCGATTCACAGCGCACCACACACACTCGCGACGGCGCGGCGAACCCGCGCGGTCGGGGAAGCGCCGGCACTGGTGAGTCGGGCCATCCTCCGGATGCGAGTGACGCCGGCGACGGAAACGGCGGCGGCTTTCGCGGCCGAGACGGGCAGAGGGCCGCTCGCGGACAGTCTCGGCGAGCACGTGCGCCGCGCCGCCGGAGGTGCAGGGTCAGGCTTTCACTCGTTTACGGCCGAGTGGGACGAGTGGTTCCCCGCACTCCGGCGCGCCCTCCTGCTGGTCGAGTCCGCAGGGACGGCCCCCGACGGCGAGCGCGAACGCGCCCTTGACCGCGGGATGGCGGCGGTCCTCGACGGGACCCGCGATCGAATGGCGGAGTTTGCCTCGGGTCTGCAGGGACCGGCGACGGCGCTGTACGCTTTCGGCGTTTTGCTCCCGCTCGCGCTGGTCGCCATGTTACCCGCGGTTCGGACGGCGGGCGCGTCCGTCCCGCTCGCCGCCATCGTCGTACTGTACGACCTCGCCCTGCCAGCCGTCCTCGTGGCCGCCAGCGCCTGGCTACTGGTCCGTCGCCCGGTCACGTTCCCGCCTCCATCGGTCGGTCGCGACCACCCGGACGTGCCGAGTCGGTGGTGGCCGGCGCCGGCCGCCGGACTCGTCGCCGGCGCGGTGGGGTGGCTCTCGGCCAGCGGACTCGTCGCCCCGTGGACGGGACCGCTCGGGGCCACCGGCACTGCGTGCGGTGCGGCGCTCGTAGTCTACTACCGGCCGATTACGACGGTCCGCGAGCACGTCCGAGCCGTCGAGAGCGGACTCACGGACGCGCTCTACCAGATCGGACGGCGCGTGGAGGCGGGTGATGCCGTCGAGAGTGCCGTCGCAGGCGCGGCCGACGAGGTCGCTGGAGCGACCGGCGAGGTCCTGCGAGAGGCCGCACGGCGCCAGCGCCGGCTCAAGATAGGGGTTCGCGAGGCCTTCCTCGGCGAGTACGGCGCGCTCGCGACGACCCCGAGTACACGGGCGCGGAGTGCCGCAGCGCTCCTAGCACTGGCTGCCAGCGAGGGTCGGCCGGCCGGCGGCGCCATCGTCGCGATGGCCGACAGCGTCGAGGAACTCGCGGCGGTCGAACGCCAGGCACGCCACGAGGTCGGAACCGTAACTGGAACGCTGGCCAACACCGCCGTGCTGTTCGGCCCGCTGGTGGCGGGCGCGACCGTCGCCCTGTCTGCCGGCATAGACACGGGTGTAACGGGCACGGTTGGGGCCCCGGGGGCTACAGAAACGGTGGGAGCGGCCCCTGCAGCGGGAACTGCCGGCCTCGGACTGGCAGTCGGCGCGTACGCGCTTGTCCTCGCAGTAATCCTAACGGCGCTCTCGACGGGGCTGGCCCACGGTCTCGACCGTGCGCTGGTCGGCTATCGCGTCGGCTGGGCGCTGCTGACCGCGACCGCAACCTACCTCGCCGCCATTTATGCTGTCGGCATTTTTGTCTGAACAGTTAAGTAGCGAAACGGGACCATCCCCGTTCATGTTCGACGCACCGGCCGACAGTTGGTATCTGTGGCTCGGCGTCGCGACAGCGAGCGTGCTCGCGCTCGGGGTCGCAGCCGCGCTCCCAGCCACCGTCCCACCGGATGCCCAGCGCGCAGCAGCGACGGTCGACGCCGTGGCGACGAGTCCTCACAATGCGACGGGCAAGCACAGGCTGGACGCGACAGCGGTCAAATTCGGCAGTCGGCGCATCGCCCTTCGGAACGACGGCGGCACCGCACACGCGGCATTCGCCTACGGTCCCGTCACCCCGGTCCGGAACGGGACGGGGCTCGCAGCGGTCCTCCGCGGCCAACCGCCCACGAGTGTGTTTCAGAACGCCACGGCGTTCCGGGCGACCGCTGCGGACGCGCGGAGCCGAGCTCGTATCTGGCGAGAGACAGACGGTCGACTCGTCGCCCGACGGGTCACCTGGGAGGGAGTCGATGTCACACTGGTCGGCGCGTAGGGGCCAGGTCGAGCCGGTCGCGGCCATCGTCGCGGTGTTCGCCCTCGGCGTCGGGCTGACAGTCTACGCGGGGGCTGTCGACGATGCGCTGCCTGGGACCGAACCCCGGAGCGTGGCACAGCCGACGCTGTCGGCTGTCGAGGACGCCGTCGAGGTCGTCGGCGTCGTACAGCCGACTCGGCTCTCGCGTGTCGACGGCGTCGTGCCCGGCGGCCGTCGGCTGAACGTGACGCTCACGGCCGGCGAGCGGCGGTGGTCCCGGGGCGCACCGGCGCCGAAGTCGGCACAGCGGGCGAGTACCAGAGTCAGTGTGGACCTCGGAACTGGACGGGTACGGTCGGGCCGACTCACAGTGAGGGTGTGGTGATGCGAGCGATTAGTACCGTACTGGACGCCGCACTCTTTCTCCTGCTCGTCGGGGCCGCAGTCAGCACCCTCGCGCTCGCGACGAGTCCGCCGCCAGCCGCGAACGACGACGCGGCCGATGGGGTCGCAGACACACTCACGACGAGTTCGGCGACCGTCCACTACACGCTCGCACCTGGCGCGCGCCACGCGTCGTCGCGGGTCGTCGAGTTCCCTGTTACGGACGGGTCGACTTTCCAGCGGACTGCCCACGGAACGCTCGCGAGCCACCTCGCGGCGGCCGCGCTCGGCGGTCTCACCGTTCGAGGCCAACGCGTCAGTCACGCGCGGGCGGATTACCAGCGGGCGGTGGCGAACGCGACACGGAACCTGACCCGGGGGCGAGCCCACCTCGCACAGATCCGGGCACGGTGGGAACCGTATCCGGATGCGCCCGTCGAGGGCACGTTCAGGGTCGGTCCGACGCCACCGCCGGCCGCGACCGTCCACGCCGAGACGGTCGTCGTCGCGAGCGGACTCCCATCGGCCCGGGAACCGGCGCGACGCGTGACGAGGCAGAGCGGGACGACCGCCACCTTCGAACGAGTTGGCGCGGTGGTGGCCCGGCGAATCGTTCGGGGGTTGTTTCCCCCGAATCGCACCCGGAGCGCCCTGCTCGGAGACTACCCGGTCGAGGGACTCGTGACCTACCGGTACGAGCGACTCGGACGGTACTTGCGAGCGAACGTGACTGCGCAGGCGGTGGCCGACAACGCCACGGGAGCGAACGACAGACTCACCGTCGCACTCGGTGAGCGGTTGGCGGCGGACATGCGCGCTCGTTTCCGGTCGCCCGGTGCGGCGGCCGAGGCAACGTCAGTGGGAGCGGTTCGGATCACCGTCAGGACGTGGTCACCGTGACCCGGACCACCCACTTTCGGGGCGACGAGCGAGGGTGGCTCCCGTTCGCGCTGGTCGGTGTCGTCCTGCTGGTCGGGAGCGTGGCACTGTTTGTGGGTCTCCAGCCGGACCGGCCGGCCGCGGACCCGACGACGGACGTGGCCGTAGAGCGTGTCGTCGGCGAGACACAGACTGCGGTCCGGACAGCAGTCGTCGAGGCCAGCGATGCCGCGGCGCAGGACCCGGTCCTCGACCGCGCGGACACACCGACCGGGCAGGTGCTGGACGACGAGACACCGTTCCGTGATTCACTGCGGATGCGCATCTACCTGCGAACACGGGAGCGACTTGACGACCTGACGATTACGCGTAATAACGTGACAGCAACCGCGTCGCTCCCGGGAACGCCAAACGCCAGCAGTCTGACGTCGGCGGTGGCGCGAGTCCACGTCGAGGCGGTCGACGACAACCGGACGCGGCTCCGGGTTCGCATCGAGAACGTCACCGTGACTGCCACGCGCGGGAACGGGACAGTCGTTCACCGGACAGTGAGTCCAACGGTCGTGGTCCGGACACCAGTGCTGGCCATCCACGAGCAGGTGAGTCGGTTCGACCGGCGACTGAGTACCGGGATCGGGCGAGCGGGTCTGACTGACAGGCTGACTGCACGACTGTACGGCGTGGTCTGGGCGCGCGGCTACGCCCAGTACAGTTCCGGCGGCGCCGCTATCGGGAACGTCCTCGCCAACCGCCACGTAGAAGTCATGACCAACGGCGCCGTCTTGCGCGAGCAGCGCCGCCTGTTCGGCCGGAGCGACCCAGCAGGTCGACGAGCGATGGACCGCGCGATGGTCGGCGTCGCCACGACCGACCTGCTGCGTGGCGCGGGCGTCCCGGGGGGCTACGTCAAGACGCTGTTCGAGGGTGGGCGGCCCGGTACGAATCCGAACATACCGACCGAGATTCCGTCGCTTGAGACGGACACGACGGCCCCCGATGCCGGGGATCGGATGACCGTCGGCGTCAACGGCACCGCCGACCGAGGGCTGGCCAGAACCGCCGTGCCGGCGAATCTCAGCTCGGTCGTCCGGTCGGTGTACAGCGCCGAGGTCGAGACGATAAGCGACGTCGAACGGACCAGCGGGTCGTTGCCGAGTTGCTGGGCTATCCAGCCCGAGGGGTGGTGGCGACTCGACCACGAGAGCGTCGGTCGGGGTGAACCCGTCGTGAGAGGAACCGTCGACGTGGGCCCGTCGCCCCCTGACGGCTGGCACGCGCTCGAATCGTTCGGGCGACGAGTCGTCCAAGACCGAACGAAATACTGCCACTGGGTGGACGGTAACGAGACGGTCGTCACGGAAGCCAGCGATACCGTCCGTTTCGACGTGAGCGTCGCGCTGGTCGGTCGACACGCCGAAACTGAGTACGCCCCAGCCCGTGGAATCGAAGCCGTTCACCGGGCCGGAGAGGGCCCGTTGGACGGGCCGAACCTGGCCAACGTCAGTCGGCTGGCGAAACTCCGACTGATCGACCACCGAGGCGGCCCGGACGGACTCGCGAGAGCGACCGTCCGGGAGGGAGAGAATATCACGGGTATCCGGACCGTCCGTGGACGGGTTCCAGACGGGATTCGGCGGTGGCTGCTGGCCGACCTCGTAACCTTCCGCGACCGAGTCGCGAACGTCTCCGTAGCCGTCGAACGTGGTCGTGCCGGCACGTTCGGGGCGAACCCGGCCGCCGAACTGCACCGGAGCCTCGCCGGGTTCGCGGACCCCTCAGGTGAGTACGGGAGTGTCGCGGAGAAGGCGCGGTTCGCTGCCCGGGGGCTGTACGTCGAACAGACACGGGCGCTCCTCGAGAGACGGGCCAGAAAACAGGAGCAGCGAAAGCGCAGCCTCGGTGACGCGCTCGGGAGCGCCGGCGTCGACGAGACCGAACTGCTCGGAGACGCGATGGAAAACCGGACCGGAGTCGAAACCGGTGCCGGCGAGGCAGGCATCGACGGTGTGGAGATTACGGGCGTCGACGGGTCGCCGGCGTACCTGACAGTCGCGAAGGTCGGCCCGAAACACGCCGACTCACTGCCCGAGAACGCTCGTATCAGTCCGCTGGCGGCCAGGAACGTCAATCTGTTCGCGTCGCCACACGGCGACATCGCGGACACTCTGCTTCGGAGCGTCGACCTGGGATCGACCGTCGGGCTCCGGACGGCCGCCCGGACTCTCCACGCGACGCGGACCGCCAACGAGCTGACGACCGGCAACGAAACGCTCGACCGTGCACTCGACCGGAAGTCGGGGTCACTGGGCGGCGTCGTCCGACGGAAGGTCGGGTACGCCCGTGAACGGCTCAGAACACAGCTGGCAGGCCTGCGGATCGGTGCCGGCGAGGCCGACCGCCGCCGTATCGTCGGGGACGCGCTCGGCCGGTGGGAGGGGCCGGGTGCGAGGGCCCTGGCGTTGACGAACGGGTCGGCGGCGAGGGCTATCGCCGAGCGGGCGGTCGACCACAACGAGACGAAACGAGAGCGTCTGCGCTCCAGACTCCGGTTGCTGCTACACGCGGCAACGACCGGGACGGAGACACGGGTCTCGCGGGCGAAGGTCAGCACGACATCGGAGCTGCTTCGGCAGAAGGTGAAGGCGGGTCTGGCCGCTGGAATCGGGAACGCGACTCAGGGGGCTGCGAGCCGACTCGGCGACAAACTCGACGGTCGACTGACGCGGTCGGTGAACAGGGTTCCAGCGGGCCTCCCCATCGTCCCGGTCGGGCCGGCGTGGTGGGTGACGGTGAACGCCTGGGTCGTCGATGTACGGGGCGGGTACGACCGCTTTGCAGTCCGAGCAGGAACTGGTGCGGCCAGTGGACCAGGTGGCTCGCTCACCTACGTCCGGGACGGTGGCGCCGCGACCGTCGATTACGATGGCGACGGCGCGGCCGAACGGCTCGGGCACGCAGACCGTATCTCATTCGAGACACGGACTGGCGTGGTCGTCGCGGTCCCGCCGGGTCCACAGGGTGTCGGCGACAAGGGCGGGAACGTGGACGAACGGTCCACAGGGTGGACAGACTGGCAGCCCGTCGAGCCGAGCCAGGACGGCGGCCCGGCGGTTCCAGACACCTGGCCAGACCGTCGGTGACGGTGTCAGGCCGTCAGAGGTGGGACAGAAGCGCCGCTGACGCGTCGGCTCGACGGTGAATGTCCCCTACTTCGCCATGTTCAAGCCAGGTGGCGACGAGGCGTGACACATGACACGCTCCGTCTGGCTGAAAGCCGACGACGAAGTCGGCGACTGGGAAATACGCAAACGCCGCATCACGGCCGGTCTGGAAGCCGGCGTCGACTGGGTGCTGGTCGACGAACACGACGTCGAGCGAGTCCGCGAACTCGGCGAGGTGAACGTGGCCGCCTTCTCAAGCGGCGACGTCCACGTTATGGAAGCCGAAGCGGACGAAACGAACGCCGACGCCGTCGTCGTCGGTAAGAACGGCGAGGGCGACGGCACCGTCGACCTACCGACGGACTTCTCGGGTTCGGCCGACCTCTCCTCGCTGCGCGCCGACGGGGACGGTCGACAGTGCGGCTACGTTCGCATCCTGAACGAGGACTACGAGGCCTTCGCCCAAGCGGTCGCCACTGAAGCCGAGTACACCCTCGTCATCGGTGACGACTGGCAGATTATTCCCTTAGAGAATCTCATCGCCCGCATCGGTCAGGAGACGGATCTGATCGCCGGGGTGCAGACGGCCGAGGAGGCCCGAACCGCCTTCGAGACGCTCGAACTCGGCTCGGACGGCGTCTTGCTCGACACCGACGACCCCGACGAGATCCGCAGGACGGTTGAGGTCCGCGACGAGAGCCAGCGCGAATCCGTCGACCTCCAGTTGGCGGAGGTCACGGCCGTCGAACAGACCGGGTCCGCGGATCGGGTCTGTGTCGACACGGGCAATCTCATGGAACACGACGAGGGGATGCTCGTCGGGTCGATGTCTCGTGGCCTCTTTTTTGTCCACGCCGAGACGGCCGAGTCGCCGTACGTCGCCTCCCGTCCGTTCCGTGTCAACGCCGGCGCGGTTCACGCCTACGTCCGCACGCCCGACGGCGGGACAAAGTACCTCTCGGAACTCCGAAGTGGAGACGAGGTGCAGGTCGTCGACACCGACGGCAACACCCGTGAGGCTATCGTCGGCCGCGTGAAAATCGAGAAGCGTCCGATGTTCCGGGTCCAGGCCGAAACCGACGATGGCGACCGCATCGAGACCCTGCTCCAGAACGCCGAGACGATCAAAGTCGCCACCGCGGACGGTCGGAAAGCGGTCACCGACCTCGAAACCGGCGACGAACTGACGATGTTCTACGAGGACACCGCCCGCCACTTCGGCGAGGCCGTCGACGAAAGCATCATCGAGAAGTAGGCCGGCGGTTTTTCACTGGCGAGGTTCGGATTCGAACGTTGTTTTCAGTGCAGTATGTGTAACTATCTATGTTTCCGCTACCTCCGGATTTTTGCGTCTGCGTAACGAGTGTTGACTGATGGCACAGACACCACAGACCGAGCGATCGGAACCGAGCCTGTCCGTCGACGCGGACTGGAACTGCCTGTACGTCGACGGAGACTGGCACGGACCCGGCGACCGTGACACCATCTCCGTCGAGGACCCGTCCACACGGGCGGAGTGGACGAAGGTACCCGCAGGGACCACGGCGGACGTAGACGACGCCTACGCAGCGGCCAAAAGGGCCCAAGAGCGCTGGGCAGAGAAGAGCCCCGACCGGCGTGCCGAGGTCGTCCAGACCGTCTACGCGCTGATGGACGAGTACGAGGACGAACTGATGGAACTGCTCGTCGCCGAGTCGGGCAGTGCCCAAATCAAGAGCGACCTCGAACTCCAGACGGCGGCCGGCAGCGTCGCCGAAGGAGCCACCTACCCCTCGCGGGCAGGGGGCGACATTCGGGATTCGACCATCGAGGGCAAAGAGAGCCTCGTCAAGCGCGAACCGGCGGGCATCGTGGCGGTCATTCCGCCGTGGAACTTCCCCCTGCATCTGTCCATTCGTGCGGTTGCGCCCGCGGTCGCGCTGGGCAACGGCGTCGTAATCAAGCCCGCCTCGGACACGCCAGTCACGAGCGGCCTCGTCATCGCCAAACTGTTCGAGTTGGCTGGTGCACCGTCGGGACTGGTCAACTGCGTTCCCGGCAGAGGCTCGGAGATCGGTGACCGCGTCGCCGGTCACCCCGACGTAGACGTCGTCGCGTTTACTGGGTCCACGGAAGTCGGTCGCCACGTCGCGAAACAGGCCGTCGACTCACTGGCGTTCCCCGCGATGGAGTTGGGCGGGAACGGTCCCAACGTCGTCTTAGAGGACGCCGACCTGGACAACACCCTCTCTGGCAGCGCGTTCGGGAGTTTCGCCCACCAGGGACAGGTCTGTATCTCGATCAACCGGCATCTGGTCCACGAGTCCATCTACGACGAGTTCGTCGAGGGGCTGGTCGAGAAGGCCGAGATGCTCCCGGCAGGCAGCGTCCACGACGGCAACATCGTCGGCCCGATTATCAACGAGTCACAGCGCGACCAGATTCTCCGGTTCGTCGAGGAGACGGTCGAGCAGGGCGCGACTCTGGAGACCGGCGGCGAGACGGTCACCGTCGACGGCGTCGAGGACTCGCTCGTCGTCGAACCCACCGTGCTATCGGACGCGACGAACGACATGACCGTAGCCTGTAACGAGCATTTCGGCCCGGTCGCGCCGGTTATCCCCTTCTCGGACGACGAGGAGGCGGTCGAGCTGGCCAACGACACCGAGTACGGGCTGGCAGCCTCGGTCTGGTCGGGTGACCGCAACCGCGCCGAGGACGTGGCCGACGCCATCGACGCGGGGATGGTCCACATCAACGACCAACCGATCAACGAAGAACCAAATGTCCCGTTCGGCGGCATGAAGGCCTCCGGAATCGGCCGGTTCCACGGCGACGCGATCATGCGTGAGTTGACCGAGACAAAGTGGATCTCGGTCCAGCGCGAACCGCGCCAGTTCCCGATGTAAGCGGCGGCCGCAGACTCGTCGCTCAGTTTTCCTCGGGGCCCCCGCTCAGTTCCGTGGTACACCAGTGACAAAACTCCAGGTCTGCGTCGACTTCGCGGCCACAGCTAGGACACTGCGTTCCCTCGGTGACGGGTTGACTCGTCTCGTTGCTTCGTGAGGCGAGGATGTACGCGTCGACCATGTTCATACCCGTGACCGCCGACAACGCCACGACCGCACGCAGGGGCATCGCGCGCGACATCTCCGTCAGCGACTCGACGGTCACCGTCGTCGGATAGACGCCGTCGGGAATCAACAACGAACCGGTGAGAATGAGCAGTCCGAACCACAGAAGCGCACGTGCCCACTCCCGCAGGTAGACGTGGCCGAGTCCCGGATAGACGAGCCCCAGTACGGCGGCAAGTAGCGGCCGCTTCCGTGCGCTTTCTGCCACTATTCGGAATTTTCTATGCTGGGTGGTTGTTAAGCTTCCGCCTTCGATAAACGGCGTCGTTCGCGCGCCTCGGGCAGTTCGGTGGTGTCGCCGTTCAGTCCAGGTCCGGGTTCGACCGCAGGTCGGCGACGAGTCGGCGCAGCGTAGCGAGGTCGTACTGCCCGGGTGCGGTCGCGTCGGCCGGGTCGACGGGCGCGTAGCCGATTTTCGAGCCGTACAGCGGTGTGACTGCTCGCGAGTGGCGGCCGGATTCACCCATCGCCATCGTCGCGACGCGGTCGCCGCCGGCGACGGAGGCCCGTGTCGCCGCCAACAGTTCGAGCACGTCGTCGGGCGAGCGGGCCGTCACTGCCAGTTTGCCCACGTCACCGTACTCGCAGGCCCGGTCGAGCAGTTGCCGAAGCTTCGGTGGTTCGGGCGTCGTCGCGAAGTCATGGGTCGATACGATTACCGACGCGCCGTTTTCCTGAGCGTGGTCGATTACGCGCTGGCCGTCGCCCCCGGAAGCGGTCTCGAGTTCAACGTCGACGGCCTCGACGAGAGGGTGTTCGGCGGCGCTACAGAGCGCGTCAAGACGCGCATCGTCGGCAGTCGCCTCCCCGCCCTCGAAGTCCGCGCGGTTGGTCACGATCAGCGGTAACGCCCCGTCGTAGTCCGCCAGCGCCGCGAGCGGGTCGGCAGCGAGGTCCATCCGGAACTCGACGGCGTCAGCGGCCTCACGGGCGGCCGACTCGTCCCCCAGATCGGCCGTGGCCGCCGCCAGCACGAACGACTCGAAGTCCATACGTTCGGTAGGTTCGAGTCCGAACAAAAACCTGTCCAATTAGCAGTCTTCCGGCCCGGCCCGGCCCCGGCGAGCCCCGACGGTTAGTCGGGTCAGTACGGCTCGTGAGTGGCCAGGTACCGATGGCTCGTCTGGGTTCGCTCTCCCGCCACGTCGGCGACGGTGTACAGCCGAATCCGGCGTTCGTTCCTGGTCGTCACCGGGAACTCGTAGTTCTCGGCCTCGTACCCCGGTGGGTCGCCGTCGGCACGTCGGCGTTCGACGAACTCGCGGTGGGCGTCGAGCCGGTCGCCAGCGAGCCGTTCCGAGAGGGCCGGAACCCGGTCGACGCTCTCGTCGATGGCCTCGGCGAACGCGGTGTCGAGTTCGTAGCCCACGGAGTCGCGGCCGGCCACCATCGCCGCGACGGTCGTCGTCCCCGTCCCGAGGAATGGGTCGAGGACGCAGTCCCCGTACGCCGAGAACATCCGGATCAGGCGAAGCGGAACTTCGAGTGGGTAGGCGGCCGACCGCTCGCGTGTTCCGTCACCGTCGAGATGCTGGTCTTCCCCCAGTATCTCCCAGCAGTCCGAGAACCACTCGTTGCGCTCCTCCCAAAAGTATGCGCTCTCGTACCTGTGGTCGTCGCCCGGAGGAAACTCCCGGAGGTCGCCGTTACGAAAGACGAGGACGTGTTCGTGTTCGAGCGTCGGGTAGGCGTTGGGCGGCAGGGTGCCGGAACCCATGAACTTGCTCGGACTATTGGTGGGTTTCCGCCAGAGTATCTCCGGCAGACTGGAGAACCCGCGGTCCCGCATGCGGCCGACGACCTCGGCGTGGTTGGGCCACAGTTGGAACTGTCCGTCGACGGTCCGGGTGGCGTCACCGACGTTGATGCAGGCGATGGCACCCGGCGCTAGGACGCGTTCGAGTTCGGCCCAGACGGTGTCGAGCGCGTCGTGCATCAACCGGAAGGCACGGTCGCCGTCCCCGTCGTCAAGCGCGGTCTCGACGGCGGGGTCGAGATCGGTGAAAAGGTCGTCCCACTGCTCAACCAGGGGGTACGGGGGCGAGGTCACGACGAGGTCGACAGCGTCGTCGTCGACGGCGGACAGCGTTCGCGCGTCGTCAAGGACGACCCTGTGCTCGGTCTCCATGCGGATGGCCACGAGCGGCCCCCTTTTTTACCTCACGGAGACGGGACCGGATCTTCGACCCACCGGCCATGTTGTTCGTACTCGCTCACCCAGAGCCCGTTGTTTTCGGGGTCGGGCAGTACCGTCCACGTCGATTCGCATCCGGCGTCGGTCTCGGCCCTGGTCTCGCGGACGGTCGCCCCGAGGCCACAGAGTCGTTCGACTGCCGCCTCCCTGTCCACGACTGCGAGGTCGAGGTGCAGCGGCACGTCTCGCTCGACCCCCTTCGGTAACGTCTTGAACAGCAGGTTCGGCCCCTCGTTCGGGCGCCCGATGACCACCGGACCGACCGACGGCAGAAGCCCTCGACGCCGTCCGTCGAGCGCCGCCGCCCAGGACTCGGCGAGTTCGTTTCGCTCGTTACAATCGGTGGTAACAAGTCGTACTCCTGCGGTGGGCTGTAAGAATGACAGTGTGATGAAAACACTCACTGGTGGCGGCCAGTACAGCCACGAACGGAGAGAAGCAATTGAAATGTCAGCCGATCGATCAGGCCACTGGGAGGTCCTGCTCGGCTTCGAGCAGTTCGTGGTAGCGGTTTCGGATGGTGACCTCACTGATGTCTGCGACCTCGGAAACGGCGGCCTGCGTGGTCTTCTCGTTGGTCAGCAGGGCAGCCGCGTAGACGGCGGCAGCGGCGAGTCCGACCGGGGACTTCCCGGAGTGGACGCCCTTTTCTTTGGCGTTCTGGAGGAGCTGACGGGCGCGGTGTTCTGCCTCGTCGGAGAGTTCCAGGGACGACGCGAAGCGGGGGACGTAGCTCTCGGGGTCGGCCGGCTTCACTTCGAGGCCGAGCTCCCGAGCGACGTAGCGGTACGTGCGGGCGATCTCGCTTTTTTCGACGCGGGACACCTCCGTGATCTCGTCGAGGCTTCGGGGCACGCCGGCCTGGCGTGCGGCGGCGTAGACCGAGGCCGTCGAGACACCCTCGATGGAACGGCCCGGCAGGAGGTCCTCGTCCAGCGCCCGGCGGTAGATGACGCTCGCCGTCTCGCGGACGTTCTCTGGGAGCCCGAGCGCGGATGCCATGCGGTCGATCTCGCCCAGCGCCTGTTTGAGGTTGCGCTCCTTGGAATCACGGGTGCGGAACCGCTCGTTCCACTTCCGCAGGCGCTGCATCTTCTGGCGCTGACGACTGCCCAGCGAGTTGCCGTAGGCGTCCTTGTCGCGCCAGTCGATGTTCGTCGAGAGTCCCTTGTCGTGCATCATGTTCGTGGTTGGGGCCCCGACACGGGACTTCTCGTCTTTCTCACTGGCGTCGAAGGCGCGCCACTCCGGTCCGCGGTCGATCTCGTCTTCTTCGACGACCAGGCCGCAGTCCTCACAGACTGTCTCACCGTGTTCGTTGTCCATGATGAGGTGACCGCCACACTCCGGGCAGTCCACCGCTTCGGCCTCGTCAGTCTCCTCTACTGTCGTCTCGTCGGTCGTGCGCGTTCGCGCTCTCGTATTCTCGCTCATTGGTGCGAAGGCAAATGCTATCCGGGCAGGTTATGACCTGAAAATCCCGGACAGTCGTGGGTAACAAATACGTTACGGCGAAAGTTATTTAAACTTTTCGGTGTCGTGCCCTGTTCGCTAGGTAGCGGAGTTCAGGTATCTGATTTCGACCAGATGCGTAGAGTATTAATACGTTGTTACAGTGTGACACCCGACACGAGGACCGGCCGTGAGGGTCACTCTATCGCGCGTTCGACGTGGTCGACGACGTAGTCCGCGAACGCCTCGCCGGCCCGCCGGTCGAACTGGCTGCGCAGGTACCGGAATGAGAGGGTGACCTCGCCCTGAAACGTGGCGACGCCGATGGAGACCGGCGTCCCTCGCCAGGCCGGCGGCGAGAACCACGGCCGCTCCTCGGCGTTCTCTCCGAGCGAGGGCATCGCCGGAATCCGGCCGAGGTTCGACAGCATCGCAGTGTCAAGCAGGCGGCGGCCGGGGCCACGAAGTAGACGCGGCAGTTGGCGTTTCAACTCCACCGGCGTCCCCGGCGGCAACAGCTCCAGTGTCTTGTAGAGCGCGGCCGCCCGGTCGCGCTCGGTGAGGGCCTCGGTTTGCTCGCCGATTTCCCGGGCCGCAGCCATGTGGTCGGCCCGGTCTCGGGACCGGGTCTCGACGCTCTCGAACATCGAATACATCCCAGCCACCTGGTAGAACCAGTCGTCGGGCCGAAGATTGATCGGCATCATCACGCTGATTTTTCTGGCACCAGAGCCGTGGTCCTCGTTCCACTCCGCGATGGCCATGTGGAGGGCCGCCTGCAACACGTCGTTGACCGAGACCCCGTCGGGCCGGTTACCGATCAGTCGCGCTGTCAGGTCGGCGTCGAGTTTGCGGCGGGCGAACCGCCACCCCTGCTCGTCCGTCCCGCCGACGTTCGCGATACGGGTCGGGGAGTCGACCACGTTCTGGAGGTGTCGCGTCGCGGAATCGAGCACGTTCAGCCCGTCGTCGAGCGACGAAGGGCGCAGGTCCTCGAGCATCGACCGGGACTCCCGAAAGCCCACCGAGTCCTGCATCGGCTCGTCACCACGGTACGCCTCACAGATGGCCTGTGCGATACGCAGAGTGCCCACACCGTCGGCGGCGACGTGGTTCATACTCACCAGCAGTCGGTCCCCACCGTCGATTCCTGCGCCCCGGACGACCAGCAACCGAAACGGCGGCTCCTCGGTGAGGTCGAACCGCCGGTAGTAGAGTTGGTTCTGGATCGCCTCAATGTCGCGGCCCTGTCCGTCGATCTCGCCGACTTCGACCTCGTACTCGTCGCCCGGAAGTTCCCACTCGAAGCGGGTCGAAGACACGTTGCTCCGTCGCCTGCGCGCCCCGGCAATCGGGTGGACCGCACAGGCCGTCGCCGCGGCCTCGCCGAGCCGTTCGACGTCGATCGACGCCGTTGTTTCGAGTTCGGCCTGGATGTTCCAGGGCTGGAATTCGTGTTCGATGTGATGTACCGACTCCTCGATCATCGAGAACGGAACCGTCACACTCACGCGTTCTCACCCCGTGTTCGACCCCACATACACGAGAGAAAAACCGTGACTGCACATAAATTCAGGCCAAACGGTTCGATTTTTATAGGCGGTCAAAGCGAATGCTCTGGGGCTTGACCCCAGGTCTGAAGCCGACAACTCGTGACACAAACCAGTAATTGAATATACCACTAATTAGAGACGGCGGTGGAGTAAAGTCACAAATACCCTGCATATCCGACATACGCGGTAGCGGCTGAACTGGACCGTCACATCGACATTCACCGACAAGCGTACGACTACACTCGGTACGAATACGAGAACGTGGACGACAACAGTGTGGTTCAGTTGCTATTCAACAGAGCACTGGAGACAGCATTGCGGTTGTAACAATCTGAACCAATCTAATACGCAGGGAACGGCAGTTCTGAGGATTGTCGTGTTGGTTAGTACGTATACACAATCGTTCCGTCGGTCTCTCCTTGTTCTGTCATCACGGAGCCTGTTGTCAGGACACGGCTCTGTGTCGCCAAGAATAAAGAAAATGCGGTATCTTCGCTTCTCGCCACCGTCGCTCCATCAGCGAGACTGAATAACTTGATACCGTTGCTGGTACCGACGACGAGCGCTCGGTCGGTCACCGTGTACGGGGTTTTGACTGCGCTGTCGAAATCGCCCGTTGGCAGGTCAAGGTCAGTTCGCTCCCAGCGGATGTCCCCGTTGCTCGGTTCAACGCCGATGACCCGCTCCCCCTCATCTGCGCCGAGGTAGGCCAGCGTATCCCCACCATAGCCGTATGGTGGATAATAAGAATTGTCGGACCGCTCCCACAGCAACGAGCCGTCTTCGCGGCTTCTGGCCTTTGCTGGGAAGTCATAGCCACTCCCGAAGACAGCGCTCTCACTCGACGGACGTGGTGTTCCGTAACTGTTTGTCCTCGCACTGAGCGTAAGGCTTACTCTCGGCTCAGTGTCACCGTAACGGAATTCAGCGTCGCTGTCAGCAAGATTTCGACCAGTTACGAACATACCGCCACCAGTCAGGGGGTGAAGACTGTCACGTGCAGTCGGAGTGTCCTGGCCCAAGTTCCAGACATCTGTCGGACTGAACGCAGACTCGCGTTCCGCAGTGTCTCCGTTTATATAGAATGCTGTATACCCACGAGCAATGCCAGTAATGAAGAACGCTCCACCATCAAGCGGAACGATGCGACTGCGACTTGGACCTCCACTCTCAAACTCCTGAGTGCCGAGAAGGTCGCCCGTCGCTACATCGATAACGTTGATGTACCTGTCTTCATCGCTCTCACTGCCGATGCTATACAGTCGTCCGTGTCCGATCTGGCCACCTGCACTGATTGCCGGCGTATCGTAGCTCTCAATTGAGCGGGTCCAGAGCCGTTCACCAGTCAGATAATTGAAAACAACGAATGCTGGTTCCCCCTCAACGTTGGCCCTCGTAATAATACGGTCACCGTCGGTGCCAATCGGAACGGCATTGGGGATGCCATACGCTCGCTCAATACCGTTGACTGCCCCCGTGTTCCGACCGCCATCTGGGTCTGGCAACTCTTCTGTTGACGAATCGGGAGACGAGTTTGCGGGGGTGTCAGTATCTTCACTACCACTACACCCGGCGACAGCGACAGTCGTCCCGGCGACGGTCGCAAGGAATCGCCGCCGGTTAGTCATCTGCTTGGCAGTACGGTCAGTCACTGGTCACCTCTCTGACCGGCACTGCAATACCAGTGATGGATTGGGAACAGACGAAAGAACCCTGTCGTCGAGTTTGTTCTTTTTGAATTGTTTCCGGATGACACATAACTGCTCTCGGTACGATTTCGTCTGCACCAGACGGGTATAATCGTTGCTTTACTACGTAGTGGTGCTGACCAACCGAGCCGACATCTGAGTCGGCTTGTTAGCAGTTGACGCTAGTTACCTCAGGGTCAGTATCGTCTCACCATGGCACAGAGACCGCTATTCAAGACGATAGACAAAGCCGAGATGAAAGAAGTCACGATAAGAAGGGGACGACTGGCGACTGGTTCGTCTCCTTCGCGCTCGAAACCGACGATGCAGACCTACCCGAGAAGCCCGTCGTGGACTCGTTGGACGCGAGCAATACTGTCGGCGTCAACCTCGGCATCAACAACTACAGCCACACGTCGGACGGGAAGACCGAGGACTTGTTCGACCTCGAAGACGAGTCCGAGCGTCTTCGCCGCGAACAACGCAGGTTGTCGCGGAAGCAAGAGGGGTCGAACAACGACGAAAAACAACGCAAGGAAGTCGCCAGTGTCAATGGTCACATCCGTCGGGAAGTGCTGGACTACCAGCACAAGATACCGGCACTGCGGCGAGTATCCTGGAAGTCGGCGACTCCACTCCGCCCGTTGAAACCTCCGTCGCACCGCCGTAGCGGGTGTTGAGAGGGACCATGTTTCCATTAGCGAACAATCGAATGAGTTGCGGTCTTCAATTCCGTGTTTTGAGGGTTGACTCCGGTCGTTATCAAAAAATGGCTGGCTACGAGTGTAATTTTTTGAAATATCGTGACGGGCTTCAGTCTCGGGGTCAAGTGGTTCGAGAATCGAGGATTCTCGTCATCACGGAAATCTTCGATTTCCGTCCGACCCCGAGGCACTCGCCCGCAACCGCCTGTGGAGTTCCGACACAACGCACAAGCCAAGCCCGGTCCGAGAGAAGGATATGCGTGTGGCAGTCGGCAGCGAGAACCCGGTGAAGGTAGCCGCGACCGAGCGAACACTGCCCGATGCGGTCGCCGAACCCGTCGACGTCGAGTCGGGCGTTCCCGAGCAACCCCGCGGGTACGACCAGACGATTGCCGGCGCGCGGAACCGCGCCGGGGACGCGCTCGCCGCGACAGATGTGGCTCTGGGCGTCGGCATCGAAGGCGGTGTCGCCCGTATCGAGGGCACCGACGGCCTCTTTCTGATCATGTGGGCCGCCGTCACAGACGGCACGGACTGGGGCGTCGGTAGCGGTCCGAGCCTGCGACTCCCCGAGAACGTGGCCACCCGCGTCGAGGCCGGCGCGGAACTCGGACCGGTGATGGACGACCTGCTCGACACCGACGGCGTGGCCGAACGGGAGGGGGCGGCAGGCGTCCTCACCGGGAAACGAATCGACCGGGAGTCGGCAGTAGTTCACGCCGTCGCGAGTGCGGCCGGGCCGTTCGTAACCGAGCAGTACTAGGCGGCCTCGTCGCGGGCATCGGTGGTACTCGCGTTCGTTTCGCCTTCGGACTCGGCAACGGCGGTCGTCAGCGAGATGTTGAGCCAAGCCATCGAGGCCAGTCCACCGGCTACGGTGACGAGGTTCTTGATTGCGTGGTCGACGATGGCGATGCCGAGCGCGACCAGCGCGGTGAGTTCGGGAGTGGCCGTCAGACCGACGACGATAATCGTGAACGCACCCTCGTACAGTCCGATGCCACCCGGCGAGAGCGGCAGAATCTTGGCGAGGTTCCCGACGCTGACCGCAAAGAAGGCGACCGCAGTCAAGTATGGGGTTACCGGAACGCCGAAGGCCGCGAACACGATCAGCGCGGTCACCACGTCAAGCGTCCAGATGGCGAGGCTCCCGAGGCCGACCCGGAGGAAGGCCCCGCGGTCGCTGACGACCCGCTCCACGTCGCCGACGAACCGTTCGATCACGCCCGCGACGTACTCGGCGTAGGAGTCGTTGCTGATGGCCCGGACCCCCCAGCGCACGAGGTTGGTGTCCCGACGGGCGTTGACGACGATGACCGCCACCGCGAGGATGGCGACCAGCCCGACGCCGGCCGCGACCCGCATCGCGGTGCCGGCCGCCGCCGCCGGGTTCAGCGTCTCCCCGCCAATGGTCACGGCGCCGACATCCGCTGCGATGGCCGCGGCCACCTCCTCTGTCCCGCCGGTCGCCACCAGTCCGAGCAGGACGCTCCCACCCAGCACCGTAATCGACAGCAGGTCGAACACCCGCTCGACGGCCAGCGACGCGAACCCGGTCGGATAGGGAATCGACCGGCGGGCCTTCACGACGTAGGCCCGCACCGCGTCGCCGGCCCGCGCCGGGAACACGAGGTTCCCGGTCTGACTGATGAACACCGCCCCCGTCAGGAACCAGGTGTCGCCCTCGTAGTCCAGCCGCGAGAGGATGTCACGGTAGCGCAGACCCCGGAGCGGCCACGAGAGGAGGTACACCACGCCGGAGGCCGCGACCAGCGCTGGGTCCGCGCCCGTGATCGCGTCCAGCACGGCCGCAGGTTCCAGATAGACGAGCATCAGCGCCAGCGCGACGAACACCAGCGCCGACCCGGCGACCATACTCACCCGGCGGGTCAGCCGCGGGCTCACCGTCAGTTGCCACCAGGTCCGGACGACCTGACTCCCCATCCCGAACACGTCCCGCACGAGGTCGACCTTCGAGTCGGCCTGTGGTGTCCACTCGACGGGAAACTCGGAGACCCGGTAGCCCCTCCGCTGGGCACGCACCAGCACCTCCGTGTCCCAGAACCAGTGGTCGTCCTCTACCTCGTCCAGCAGGGCGAACAGAGCCTCCCGGTCGAACGATTTGAACCCACACTGGTGGTCGAGCAGGTCCGACCGTAAGAGAAGACGGACCAGTCGGTTGTACCCCTTGGAGGGGATACCTCGTTTTGCCGGACGGTCGGCGTCGGCCCCAGGAACCCACCGCGACCCGGTCGCCACGTCGTACTCCCCCGAGCGCACGCGCTCGACCAGCTCTTCGAGGTGGCGCATATCCGTCGCGAGGTCGGTGTCGAAGTAGACCAACGTCTCGCCCTCGGCGGCGCGGAAAGCCTGTTCGAGAGCTTTCCCGCGGCCCAGTCGCTCGTCACTGTGGTAGTGACGGACCCGGTTGTCCCCTGTAGCCAGCCGCTCGGCGATTTCGGGTGTCCGATCCGCACAGCCGTCCTCGGCGACGATCACCTCGAACGATTCGGCGGGGAGAAAGGAGTCGAGCGTCTCGAGGGTGATTTCGACCGTGTCCGTCAGGGTCGCCGCCTCGTTGTATGCGGGGAGGACGACGCTCACCTCTCGGGTCGGACTCATTAGCCTTCCTTCCGCCAGCGCGCAAAAGTACCTTCTGTTAGCCTGCGGCCACAACTACGGCTCACCTGCCCGAGCGCTCCCTGACGGCGTGGCCGAGCAGCGTCGCCACCGGGAAGCCGCGTTCCGTCCGTGCTGTCGCCACAGGAGCCGGGGTCACTTTGTCACCGTTTCGGGTCGCACAGTCAGGCACGAACGGGGCGTTCGTTCGATTCTTCTGTCCCGAGTGTGAGAACGACTGGTAGGAAACGCCGACCGAACTCTCGGCCCCGGAGGCGACGTTCACCCGTCCTGACCGTGAGACCGAGCGCCGGACCGCCGAGTTCATATGCACCGACCGCGATTTGGACGTGCTGAAGGGGATACAGACAGCACAGAGCGGTCAGTCCGCGCTCTCTCGGCTGCCGATCGTCAGGAACCGTCCGAGATCGATCTCCGCACTCACCTCGCCGACCGACTCGTGTGGCCGGTCGACGACGATGTTCCCCGCAGTCTGGTCGCCGATCCCGGGAATCTCGGTTAGTTCGTCCATGGAGGCGGCGTTCAGATCGAGCGGGTAGGGCACGCCCGAAACCGAGCGGTAGCCGTGGCCGGTGACGGCCACGTCGATAGTCCGCCCGAGGTCACGCTCCCCGGGAATTCCCACGAGCAGGGGGTAGGTCCCGAGCTGTCGGCCGAACGTGTACCCATCTTCGTGGTACTCCAGATGGACATCGGGCAGCACCGTGCCTGGCGGGGCCACCCGCTGGAGCATCGGATTGTCGATTGTCTCACGCACTTCGCTCTTGTAGCGTTTGAACTGTTGTTTGTGGTCGTGGGCAATCTCCGCACCGGTGTCTGCCATGTCGGTCCCCTCGAACGCCATCACCTGCCGGATGTTCACCCGGCGGAGCATCAGCCCCTCGTCGTACACCCGCTGGAGGAACCGCTTGTTGTGTGCGAACGTCTCTTGACGTTCGCCTTTCAGCCCGTGAACGAGGTTGATGCCCGGCAGGAGCTTCGGCAGCCGCGGGCTGGCGTCGCTGCCGAAGTTGGGCGCAGTCTCCCGCTCACCGCCCGGCCGAAACCCTGCCTCCTCGTTGACGATCTTCACCGCCCGGAAACACTCCTCGGCGGTGACGTTGAGGTTGTTCTCCTCCTGCACGAGCGGATCGGCCGACTCGAGCCCGAACGCGGCCGTATCGCCGGGCGTGTTGTGTTCGGCGATGATCCGGATGCCCTCCCTGGACTTCTCGGGCCATTTCACGACCGTGATCGGGTTCATGTTGTCCAGGTGGAGCGTGTCCAGGTTCGGGACGGCCTCCCGGATGCCGGCGTAGAGGTCCCGGAGCGCGTCGGGGTTGGGGGCCTCGCCGTCGCCGCCGTAGGCGAGGATGTCGGCCTGCCGGCCGAGGCGGAAGTCGCTCACGCCGTAGTCCGCGAGGGCAGCCACCTCGTCGACGACGCTCTCGGGCGGTCGGAACTCCGGGTCGCCGTACATCGGTTCCGTACAGAACGAGCATCGGTACGGACAGCCCCGCGAGGTCTCCAGTTCCGCGAGGATGTAGTCGGGGTGATTCGGGTGTTGTTCGACGACGAACGCGCCCCGCCGCGCCCAGCGAGTCTCCTCGGGGACGCCGCGATAGCGGTCCTCGAACCCCTCCAGTCCGCTGCGGACCAGGTCGTAGGCAGCGGCCTCCACGTCGGCCATCGCGAGGAAGTCGAAGTCGAGGTCGTCGCGAGAGGTTTCGGACGCGCCCTCGTTGGCCTCGCCGACGCCGAAGCGGACGGGGCCCCCAATCATCGAGACGCCCTCGGCGGTCCAGGCGATGCGGCGCACCTCGTCGGGTTCGGCGGGGGTCCCTCCGACGTACTTTCCGGGGACGGTCATGCCGCCGACGTAGATCAGCAGGTCGGCGTCCTCCACGTCGCGCCAGCGCGAGCCGTCGTCCCGGAGTGCGTCGATGGTGTGGTAGGTGATCTGTGTTTCGGGAACACCGGCGTCGACGAGTGCCCCGGCGGTGTATCGAGGGTACGTCGAGATGTATGGGGGCACGCCGAAGTGAGCCGG
>NZ_JAQCNH010000089.1 GCF_028275115.1 Halorientalis sp.
CAGTGCAAAATCGCCCGTCAGTGTGTGCACTCCCGGCTGTAACCCGGTGTCGAGTGCTCGATAAGGGGGCCGCGTCAGTGGACGACGCTACCTGCTATCATCCGCGTTCGGGACGGCCCGTCGGCACACTGTCTCAGCAGTCCCTCTCAGAGTGGCTGGTGTCCCCCGGACAACAGTCGAGGCGTGATACTGGCCTAGTTCTTCGCCCACTCGATTGCCGTCGAGAGGTCGTCGAAGTCGCCGAGTTCGGCGTCGGAAACGTCCATATTCGACTTGACCGCCATTCCGGTGATGCCGTCGGCGACGAACCCAATCCGGTCGACGCCTGCGTACTC
The DNA here is from genome assembly GCF_028275115.1 of Halorientalis sp. Taxonomy (GTDB): domain Archaea; phylum Halobacteriota; class Halobacteria; order Halobacteriales; family Haloarculaceae; genus Halorientalis. The sequence goes on from NZ_JAQCNH010000089.1 coordinate 336, forward strand.
ACCGTTGGCCGACCACTCCTCGCCCATGTACTCCTGTGTCTCTTTGGGCAGACTCGTTTCGTCACCGAACACTGCTACCGTCGCCTCGATGTCGTCACGGCTGGCCCGCTCGCGGTAGTGGTCGCTGACCGCATTCAGTTCTTCGTCGGGAAATCCCTGCCATCCGTCCAGATACCAGATTCCGACATCACCGTCTGTTTCGAAGTCCCACTCGTACTCCGCAGGGGCTGGAATATCACCTGCTGACATAACAGTTTCAGGTTGGTCGCGGTGTACTTACTTGTTTACTCGAAATTATCAACAGTGATATATCGCCGCGCGTCGCCCGCTGGCGGTCGTAACACGGCCCTGATTCACAGACAGCTTCGGTCGAGGTGGTCAGTTCAGGACGGTGGCCATCGAACGTATAACGCGACAGACATAGTTGAGTTCGCCGAACGGAGCGGCTCCGAAACTGCCGGGAACCGGTGTCCGTCGACGCTCTCGCGGGCGGGGCTCAGTTCGCGTGTTCGTGTTCGTGTTCGTGTTCGTGTTCGTGGTCGTGGTCGTGGTCGTGGTCCAGCGTCGACCGCTCGATAGAGAGGCCGCGCCGGTGGACGATCCCCTGCATGTCGGCCGCTTCGGCGGCGAACTCCTGCAGTGCCTGCCCGGTCTCGTTCGCGTCGTCCAGCACCGTTGGCTCGCCGTCGTCCCCGCCTTCCCGCACCCTCGGGTCGAGCGGGATCGACCCCAGGAACGGCATCTCGGACTCGTCGGCGAACTCGCGGCCGCCGTCCGAACCGAAGATGTGGTGCTGTGAGCCGCAGTCGGGACACTGGAAGGAGGCCATGTTCTCGACGATGCCAAGCACTGGCGTGTCGTGTTTGCCGAACATCTCCAGTCCTTTGCGGGCGTCGTCGACGGCCACGTCCTGAGGCGTCGTGACGATGACCGCACCGGTGACGGGGACGCTCTGGAGCATGGTAAGCTGGGTGTCGCCGGTGCCCGGCGGGAGGTCGACGACCATGTAGTCGAGCGCACCCCACTCGACGTCCTCCCACAACTGCGTGAGGACCTTGTGGACCATCGGGCCGCGCCAGATGACGGGGTCGTCCTCGCCGACGAGAAAGTCCATGCTCATCAGTTTCATCCCGAACTTCTCGACCGGGATGAGATTCTCGTCCTTGGTGGCCTTCGGTCGCTCTTCGGCGGCGACCATCCGCGGAACGTTCGGGCCGTATATGTCGGCGTCGAACAACCCGACACGAGCCCCCATCTGGGACAGCCCAGCGGCGAGGTTCACCGCGACGGTACTCTTGCCGACGCCACCTTTGCCGGAGGCGACCGCGATGATGTTCTCGACGTTGGGCAGGACCTGCTCCTCTGGCCCGACCCCCTGGTCGACTTCCGCGGAGAGGTCGATGTCGAGACCTGTATCCGCCAGTGCTTCCCGGACGTCGTTTGCGATGGCCGTTTCTGTCGGGGAGTAGGGGGCCCCGAGCGCAAGCGAGATGTGAGCGGTCCCGCCGTCAACGGTGACGTCGTTGACCAGTCCGAGCGAGACGATGTCGTCGCCCAGGTCGTGGTCCGTCACGTTCCGGAGGCGGTCCCGAACGTCGGCTTCGTTCATACCCCGAATAACGGACCGGCGCGGCGATAAGGATTGTGAACTCGAGCATCTGTGACCGACGAAATGTAACCCTGAGTGGTTACGCACGCCCGGCATTCGTCATCGGATTTAACTACACGGCGGGTAGAGCAGTGAGTATGTTGGTCGACCAGTTCGGGCGCGAAGTGTCGGGGGTCCGTGTCTCGTTGACGGACCGATGTAACTTCGACTGCGTCTACTGCCACAACGAGGGACTGGGCGACACGCGCGGACCGATGGAGCCCCGCGACGACGAGATGAGTACCGACGACGTGGTCCGGTTCCTGGAGGTCGCCCGGGAGTTCGACGTGGAGGCGGTGAAGTTCACGGGCGGCGAGCCGATGCTACGGGGTGACCTCGAACAGATCGTCCGACGGACTCCCGACGGGATGGAGACCTCGCTGACGACCAACGGCACGTACCTCCCTGGCCGCGCTCCCGACCTGGTCGAGGCCGGCCTCGACCGGGTGAACGTCTCACAGGACGCGCTCGATCAGGAAGCCTTCGCCGAGGTCACCCAGAGTGGTGAGTACGAGGCGGTCATCGAGGGCGTCGAAGCGGCACTGGAGGCGGGCCTGAAACCGGTAAAACTCAATATGGTTGTGTTCGAGCAGACCGCGGGCTACGTCCCCGAGATGGTCGACCACGTGGCCGAGAACGACGGCCTCCAACTGCAGCTCATCGAGTACATGCCGGAACTCGCTGGCCGTCCGGAGTGGGCCGTCGATATCCAGCGCGTCCACGACTGGCTCGAACAGCAGGCCGAGCACGTCGAACAGCGAAGTATGCACGACCGTCGACGGTACTGGATCGGGGACGGTCCCGCGAGTGACACGAGCGGGGCCTCGTCGGACTCGTCCGGCGGCGGGCCAGACGACGAGTCCGGCGGGATGGTCGAAATCGTCGACCCCGTCGGGAACACGGACTTCTGTGCGAACTGTCACCGTGTGCGCGTGACACACGAGGGCCATCTCAAGGGCTGTCTCAACCGGAACGACGACCTCCGGTCGATGGGCGAGATGACCCGAGCGGAGATCCGTGAGGCGTTCCGCGAGACGGTCCACGAGCGAGTGCCCTACTACGGGGAGTACATGATCAAAAACGACGACGGCGAGTGGACAATCAACGAGGAGTACATCGAGGTCTGACGCGTGCTCCGGGCGACCACGGTAGCGACCGCGTGACAGCCTTCCTCCGCGACCGCCGGTCGACGTACAGTAACCCCAGTACGACGACGAACAGCCACCTGCACACCTCGTACTCACACGTCGGCCGAAAGCGACATCGAACGCCGGTGCGCCGCCGGCCGAGACCGGTGGCAATCGTGACACAGACCACTGCCCGGCGAGCGCCGTCGACTGCCTGCCAACCGAGGCGACCGGCGAACGTCGGGCGGGCGCGGTCGATTGCGGCGGGGACGACCAGCGTCGAGGAGGTAGCAGGTAGCGCGACAGGAGACAGAGCGTGATCGGGAGCAAGGGGACGGTGAACAACCGAACCGATGACCGTCCCCTGGACGGACGAGATGGGTGTCTGCGGGTCGACATCGGTCCAGCCGGCCACCGCGCGGTAGGTCGCGGCAGGAACTGGACAGGCGGCCACGAACCTGCCCACGAGTAGTTCCAGCGGCACGGAGACACGCGGGTTCGGCCGCGAAGGGGACGCCGACGGCCAGATACCGTGCTGCGAGCGAGGGCGGGTCAACCGGGAATCTGACCGACCACACCTGGAGCGACAGCGTGTGCCAGACCGGGTCCGGCGGTGACGAGGCGGCGGTCCGAAGCCAACCGCGCCCTCGCTCCGGACGCGGGGCCCTCGTCGGTCGCCCCGGTCCGTCCTTCGAAATCGCCAGCACGCACGAAGCGAGTGAGCAACGTAGCTCTCCCTCCGAAGACAGGGCTGTTCTGCGACGGGTGTCACCGGGGCGCCGCTTGGGCCGCAGTTCCGGGTCGGTTCCGTTGCGTTTAAATAGGCCCTGGTGATACGGGAGAGTACAGATCGTGTAGGGGCGGCGGCGCCCCGAGTCCGTTCGAGGCGGTGCGTCTCGCGGGCGGTAATTCAACAGACAGCGGGTCGTGGTAGCCAAGTCTGGCCCAAGGCGCAGGGTTGCTAACTCTGTGGCGTCAAGCCTCCGGGGTTCGAATCCCCGCCACGACGCTCACCGAAATCGGTTACACATGAGTGCAGAAGACCCACCAGAGGACGAGGACGCGGAGGAAGAGGAGGACATCCGTTACTTCGTCCGCATCGGACAGACAGACCTCGACGGGACGAAGTCCGTCGAGGGAGCACTGACAGACATGAACGGCATCGGACACCGGGCCGCCCGGATCATCACCGACAAAACGGACATCGACCGTCGGGACACCTTCGGCAAACTCGAAGACGAGGAGATCGAGGAGATCGTCGGCCTCGTGGAGAGCTTCGCCGACGAGGTGCCCGAGTGGATGACCAACCACCAGTCGGACTTCTTCTCGGGGGAAACCACCCACGAGATCGGCAACGACCTCGGTATGACCCGCCGGCAGGATATCAACCGGATGAAGATGATCGACTCCTACCGCGGGGTCCGACACAAGCGCGGGCAGAAGGTCCGCGGTCAGCGCACGAAGTCCACCGGTCGTACAGAGGGGACCATCGGCGTCAACGTCGAGGCCATCAAAGAAGAGCAGGCCGAAGAGGCCGCCGAAGAGGGCGGTGAGGAATAATGCCACTCGGAACGAAGACCAAACTCTACGAGACGCCGAATCACCCGTTCCAGGGTGAACGGATCGCCGACGAGCACGACCTCGTCGCCCGCTACGGACTCAAGAACAAAGAAGAGCTCTGGCGCGCCCAGTCGGAACTGCGCTCCTACCGACGGGAGGCCCGTCGACTGCTCGGTGCCACGCAGGGCGACGCCGAAGCAGCGGAGAGCAAGGAGTTTCTGGCCCGGCTCAAGACGCTAGGTATCCTCGACGAAGAAGACAGTCTGGACGCCATCCTGTCGCTGGGCGTGACCGACGTACTGGAGCGTCGTCTTCAGACCGTCGTCTACCGCAAAGGCCTGGCCAACACGGCCAAGCAGGCGCGACAGTTCATCGTCCACGGACACGTGACGGTCGAAGGGAGCCGTGTCACCGAGCCCTCGCGGAAGCTCGCCGTTTCAGAAGGCGACGCCGTCGGGTTCGACAGCAACAGTCCCCTGACGGACGAACTCCACCCCGAACGCGCGGAGGAACAGTAAACCATGGCTGAGGAAGCACCCGACGACATCTGGGGTATCGCCCACGTGTACGCATCGTTCAACAACACGATCATCACGATCACCGACCAGACCGGCGCGGAGACGCTCGCGAAATCTTCGGGCGGGACGGTCGTCAAACAGAACCGCGACGAGGCCTCGCCGTACGCGGCCATGCAGATGGCAGAAACCGTCGCCGACGAGGTCAAGTCACAGGGCGTCGATGGCGTCCACGTTCGTGTTCGCGGCCCCGGCGGGAACCAGCAGAAGAATCCAGGCCCGGGTGCACAGGCCACGATCCGTGCGCTGGCACGAGCCGGTCTGGAGATCGGTCGTATCGAGGACGTGACACCCATCCCGCACGACGGCACACGCGGCCCAAAGAACAGCGGATTCTAACATGGCACCGAACTACGACGTGGAGTTTATCGACCGGGGCGACCGCGACCGCGAAGCACGGTTTCTCGTACGGGACGTGAGCCCAGCGTTCGCGAACGGGATTCGGCGTGCGATGATCGCCGACGTACCGACCCTCTCGATCGACGACGTGCGGTTCATCGAGAACTCGTCGGTGATGTTCGACGAACAGATCGCACTCCGACTCGGACTGGTCCCGCTGAGCACACCCGAGGACTACGAGGTCGGGGAGACGGTCACGCTCGCGCTGGACGTCGAGGGACCGGGCACCGCATACTCGGGCGACCTGGTCAGCACCGACGACCGCGTCGAACCGGCCGACAAGAACGTCCCGATTATCGACCTCAAAAACCCGGAGGGCTCGGAGACCCCCCAGCGTCTGGAAGTCGAAGCCGACGCTGTCTACGACGTCGGTCGGGAACACGCCAAACACCAGGGCGGCGTGGCAGTCGGCTACCGTCATCTGCAGACGATAGAGGTCGTCGGTGACGCCGACGAGTACGGCGACGACGACCCCGACATCCTGCGGGGGGTCATAGAGGAGGACGGCGAGTTGATTCCGACCGAGACGTTCGACCACGACCTGACCCAGCGGTATCCGGGCAAGGAGGTCGAAGTCCAAGACATCCCGAACGCCTTCGTGTTCCACGTCGAGACCGACGGTTCGATGTCGGTCGACGACCTGGTGACCGGGGCAGTGGACACGATTCACGACCGGGCCAGCGAACTGAAAAACGCGGTACAGCTATAATGAGCGACACTGCCCCAACACACCGGCATGACGCCTCCCATCCCCTGAAGAGCGGCCGGGCAGACCGGTGGGCAATCGAAAGCGGTTTGAATGGGCAGTCGGAACTGACACACGCGTGCAGGGATAGCCAAGTCAGGCCAACGGCGCAGCGTTCAGGGCGCTGTCCCGTAGGGGTCCGCAGGTTCAAATCCTGCTCCCTGCATCGTTCGACTCGCCAGAACCGGCGAGTCACGAACACGCGCGGAGCGGACTCGGGTCCCAGGAGACCGACCGTCTCTCGGCGGTCCGAATCCTGCTCCCCGCATTTTGCTTCGGAGGTAGGTTATGAGTAAGACGAACCCGAGACTCAGTAGTCTCATCGCCGATCTGAAGTCGACCGCCCGGAGTTCGGGCGGAGAGGTCTGGGGCGACGTCGCCGACCGGCTGGAGAAGCCGCGGCGAACGCACGCCGAAGTCAACCTGGGCCGTATCGAGCGGTACGCCCAGGAAGACGAGACAGTGATCGTGCCCGGAAAGGTTCTGGGCAGCGGCGTCCTCCAGAAGGACGTCACGGTCGCTGCCGTTGACTTTTCCGGCACGGCCGAGACCAAGATCGACCAGGTCGGCGAGAGCATCACGCTAGAACAGGCACTCGAACGCAACCCCGACGGCGGAAACGTACGGGTGATTCGATGAGTATTGCAGAGTTCGACGCGGACGTCGTCGTCGAGGCACGGGACTGCATCCTCGGTCGGGTCGCCAGCGAAGTGGCCCAACGGGCGCTCGACGGCGAGCGCGTGGCCGTGGTCAACGCGGAGCAGGCAGTCATCACCGGCAACGCGGAGTCCACGATGGAGAAGTACCGGACGCGCCGCGACCTGGGCTCCGACCGGGGACCGTACTACCCGAAACAGCCCGACCGCATTTTCAAGCGGTCGATTCGCGGAATGTTGCCGTACAAGAAGAATCGCGGGCGCGAAGCCTTCGAGAACGTCCGCGTCTACATCGGCAACCCCCACGACGAGGACGCAGCGATCGTCGAGGGAACGTCACTGGATCGGCTCTCGAACATCAACTTCGTCCAGTTGGGCGAAGTCAGCGAAGAACTCGGAGCGAACGTCACATGGTAACTAACACGTCAGGCAAGAAGAAGACGGCCATCGCACGCGCGACGGTCACCGACGGCGAGGGCCGGGTTCGGGTGAACTCCCAGCCCGTCGAACTCGTCGATCCGGAGCTGTCGAAGCTAAAAATGCTGGAGCCGTTCCGAATCGCCGGCGACGAACTGCGCGACGACGTGGACATCAACGTCCAGGTCGAAGGTGGCGGGACCTCCGGACAGGCAGACGCCGTCCGGACCGCAATCGCACGCGGGTTGGTCCAGTTCCACAACGACGCGGAACTGCGGGACGCCTACATGGAGTTCGACCGGTCGCTGCTGGTCAACGACGTGCGCCAGACCGAACCCAAGAAGTGGGGCGGCCCGGGCGCTCGGGCACGCTACCAGAAGTCCTACCGTTGAGGTGATTCAAGTATGATGGTACCGGTCCGGTGTTTCACCTGTGGTAACGTCGTCGGCGAGCACTGGGAAGAGTTCAAGGCCCGCACTCAGGACGGTGAGGACCCCGAGATGGTCCTCGACGAACTGGGCGTGGAACGACACTGCTGTCGCCGGATGCTCGTCTCACACAAGGACCTCGTCGACATCGTGGCACCGTATCAGTGACACATGGCAGGACAGGACAACAGATACGAGAAGGCACGCATCATCGGCGCGCGAGCGTTGCAGGTAGCGTACGGCGCACCGGTGCTCATCGACACCGAACAGACCCAGCCAATCCTCATCGCGGCCGAGGAGTACGACGCTGCGGTCCTGCCGTTCACGGTCGGGCGAGGTGAACAGTGACGCTGATCGCCGACGTGTCACTCCGACGGATACTCGACTCCCGTGGTAACGGGACAGTCGAGGCGGAGGTGACCACGGACAACGGCGGGTTCGGCCGTGCGGCCGCACCGAGCGGCGCGTCCACGGGCGAGTACGAGGCCATCGAGTTAGAGCCGAGCGAGGCCATCGCGACGGCGCGCGAACTGGCGGTGCCGCGACTCGTCGGCGAAGTCTTCGCCGGGGACCAGCGCGGGGTCGACCAGGCGCTCCACGGTGCCGACGGGACGGACGACTTCTCGAAGATCGGAGCGAACAGCGCGGTCGCAATCAGCATGGCCGCGGCCAAAGCCGGTGCCGACACGCAGGGCATTCCCCTCTACCAGCACCTCGGCGGTGCGTTCCGGGGGCGGAACTTTCCGGTACCGCTGGGCAACGTCGTAGGTGGCGGCGAACACGCCGCAGACGCGACCCACATTCAGGAGTTCCTGGCCGCACCGGTCGGCGCACCGAGCGTCGCCGACGCGGTGTTCGCTAACGCGGCCGTCCACCGGGCAGTTCACGACATCTTGACCGAGCGGAACATTGCTGCCGGCAAAGGCGACGAGGGCGCGTGGGCACCCGCTGTCGACGACGCCGAGGCGTTCGAGGTCGTCGCCGATGCCACCGGGCGCGTCACTGACGAGTTCGGGTTCGAGGTTCGAATGGGACTCGACGTGGCCGGGGCGGAGTTGTACGACTCCGACGAGGGCGTCTACCGCTACGGCGACCGCACGCGTGACACGGCCGAGCAGATCGACTACATCGCGCGCCTCGTCGCCGAGTACGACCTCGTTTACGTCGAGGACCCGCTCGACGAGGACGACTACGAGGCGTTTGCGGAGCTAACGGAGCGGGTCGGGGAGAGCGAGGTGGGCAACGCCTCGGGAAGCCGAGCAGCCGAGGCACGAAACCGGACGCTGCTCTGTGGTGACGACCTGTTCGTGACCAACACCGAACGGCTCGCCACGGGCATCGAGCAGGGCGCGGCCAACAGCATCCTTGTCAAACCCAACCAGATCGGGACACTGACCGACGCTTTCGACGCCATCGAACTGGCGGTCGGAAACGGTTACGCGCCGGTGGTCTCCCACCGGAGCGGAGAGACCGAGGATACGACGATCGCACACCTCGCCGTCGCGACGGGCGCCCCGTTCATTAAAACGGGCGCGGTCGGTGGCGAGCGCACTGCGAAGCTGAACGAGCTGATCAGAATCGAGGACAACGCATGAGTGGAAACGAAGAAGAGGGTCTCGACGCCGCCGAGTCGGAGGTCGACCCGGAGCCCGACCCCGACACGGACGTCGCCGAGGCCGACGACGACGAACAGACCCCCGACGCCGAGTCGGGTGAACCCGAGGAAACCGCCGACAAGGAGGAGCCGCGGCTGGACGAGGACGTCATGCCCGACGACGAGGCGGACCTCCTCATCCCGGTCGAGGACTACCTGGCGGCCGGTGTCCACATCGGGACTCAGCAAAAAACCAAAGACATGGAGCGGTTCATCCACCGCGTCCGGACCGACGGGCTGTACGTGCTGGATGTGTCGATGACCGACCAGCGCATCCGGACGGCTGCCGACTTCCTGGGCGATTACGACCCCGAGCAGATTCTCGTGGCATCCTCGCGCCAGTACGGCCGCTTTCCGGCCGAGCAGTTCGCGGACGCCATCGGTGCCCGCGCACGCACCGGTCGGTTCATTCCCGGGACGCTGACCAACCCCGACTACGAGGGCTACATCGAGCCCGACGTCGTGGTCGTGACCGACCCCATCGGTGACTCCCAGGCCGTGAAGGAGGCTATCACCGTGGGCATCCCGGTCATCGCGATGTGTGACTCAAACAATCAGACGAGCAACGTCGACCTCGTGGTCCCGACGAACAACAAGGGTCGCAAGGCCCTGTCGGTCGTCTACTGGCTGCTGGCCAACGAGACGCTCGACCGCCGCGGTGCCGAACCCGCCTACGCGCTCGAGGACTTCGAGAGCGAACTGTAGATTTCGGCGCTCACTGATTTTCCGCCGACCGACGGGAGAGAGCGACTGTAATCACATCGACAGCCCGGCCGCCGAATCCTACACACCTATATGTCAAGCCAACAACTGCTATCGTATGACGAGCGACCAGGCGATGAACGCGCTAATTGGGGGTATCGTGACGGTGGTCCTCTCGTTCACCGGGTTCTCGCCAGTTCTCGGCGGGGCGGCCGCTGGCTACCTGAATCAACGCGACGGCGTGCGTGTGGGGACTCTGGCTGGGCTAGTCGCGCTGGTCCCACTGATTCTCGGGGTGTTGTTTTTCGGCGGTTTCGTCGGTGTCCTCTCGATGTTCGGAGGTCGGGGTGCGATGATGGCCGGCAGTGTGGGGTTGGTCTTTATTCTGTTTGCCTTCGCCTTCTTTGCTGCCTTCGTCGTGGGGTTGTCGGCGCTGGGCGGGTACATCGGGGAGTATCTGTACACGGGGGACGTGCTCTGAACCCGGGTGTTCGGCTCTGTCGAAACCCGTCACGACCGGTAGAGAGCCTGACGTCAGCACGCCAACGTAGTGTGCGACTTGTTCAGATCTCGGTCACTCTGCGTAGCGAACTTGTGGACTCGAGGCATCACCACGTATTAACGACAGGCGGATTTTCCTCCTGTATGGAAGCGAAAGATTACGCTATTCTGTTCGTACTGGACGTGTTAGCAACGGCGACCGGAATCTTTCTGTATCTCGGTGTTGGCGGCTCGTTCTGACCAGCAGGGTGAACCGTTCGGTAAGTTGCAGCTCCCGATTGTGGCCAGCTCCTAAGACACCATCGCTGGCAACCGATACGCGCCACGTCTGCAGCACGGCCGGTGAAACCCATTACCGGGCACAGGGCTCGACGAACCCGGTAGTTCCATTATGCGAGAGTGGAACGTACGGACATGGTCGTGTCCAGCGCACCAGGGAAGGTCTATCTCTTCGGGGAACACGCGGTGGTGTACGGGGAGCCGGCGGTGCCATGCGCAATCGAGCGACGGGCACGGGTCACAGTGCAAGAGCGTGACGACGGTGCCCTGCGGGTCCACTCGACGGACCTCACGCTCGACGGGTTCACCGTTGAGTACGAGGGGACGGCGGACGACTCGGCGGACGTGGACGTGCCCGAAGAGTTGGTCGAGGCGGCCGTGGGATACGTCGACGCCGCGGCCGCGCAGGCCCGGGAGGCGGCGGACCGGCCCGACGCGGGCTTCGACATCACCGTGGAGAGCGGGATTCCGCTGGGCGCGGGTCTCGGGTCGTCCGCGGCGGTCGTGGTGGCGGGGATCGACGCGGCGACGCGGGAACTCGGCGTCCACCTGTCGTCGCGGGAGATCGCAGACCGCGCCTACCGGGTCGAACACGCGGTCCAGGACGGACAAGCCTCGCGGGCGGACACGTTCTGTTCCGCGGTTGGCGGTGCTGTTCGAATCGAGGGCGACGACTGCCAGCCGCTCCCGGACGTGCCGAACCTGCCGTTCGTCATCGGGTACGACGGCGGTGCGGGAGACACGGGCGAACTCGTCGCGGGTGTCCGCCGGCTGAAAGAGCAGTACCCCTTCGCGGCAGAGACCGTCGAGACCATCGGTGACCTCGTTCGGCAGGGCGAGCGGGCGCTCGAAGCGGGTAAGCTCGGCGAGATCGGGCGGCTGATGAACTTCAATCACGGGCTGCTGGAGGCGCTGGGCGTCTCCTCGCGGTCGCTCGACGAGATGGTGTGGGCGGCCCGGGAGTCCGACGCGCTGGGTGCGAAACTGACCGGGGCCGGTGGTGGCGGCTGTATCGTCGTGTTGGACGAGACCGACGAGGCACGGACTGCGCTGTCCTACACGCCGGGCTGTGAACGGACGTTCCGAGCGGAACTGGACACGGACGGGGTCCGCGTGGAGGACCGATGACAGTCGTCGTCAAACTCGGTGGGAGCGTCGTCACGGAGAAAGACCAGCCAGAGACGCTCGACGAGGCGGCCATCGGGCGTGCAGCGGCGGCGGTCGCGGCGGCCGGCGAGGACGTCGTCGTGGTCCACGGGGGCGGGAGCTTCGGCCACCACCACGCGACTCGCCACGG
>NZ_JAQCNH010000073.1 GCF_028275115.1 Halorientalis sp.
AACCGCCGGATCATGCAGCGTCGACTGCGTCTCAGAACTGGACTCGTCGTCCGATCCCTCGCCACCTGATCCGCCGCCAAGTGATAGTTCCTCCGCGTTTCGCTCCAATTCGACGCTCACTGTCCCGCTCTCGTCACCGTTGACCTGTCCTTCGGGTACCGATAGGTTTGCTCGGTACGTGACGATTGACCCATTATCGCCGAGCGCTGCGGGTGTTGAAACCACGTATGGACTCGTTGCTCGCACGCTTACGTTTGTGTACCCGTTCTCCGGGCCATACTCGCTATAATCACTCGTCGCATACGGCACCGTCATCTCGAACTCCCCGTCGTCGTTCGTCTCCGCTTGCTGGGTGTATGTGAACGTCGAGTTCGTGGTCGGGATTCGGAGCTCCGTGCTCGCGGTCACTGTGGTGTTTGCGGGCGCACCACTGCCCTCGATCGTCGCGCCGGGCACTCGCTCGAAGGTCTTCAGCCACGCGGGATTACTTGGGACTGTTGCTCGGGGGTTAGCGCCCGCAATCTGTGCGCCGCGGCCGACCGTCTGGAGGATCCGATCTCTCGCGGTGGTCTGACTCATCCGCACGAGGCGGTAGTGCTCTAAGGCCTCTACACGCTGGGTCGGGAATGACCCAAGCCCGCCGATCTGGGCGGTTCCGTCCTCTTCAACGTACGCCTCGGCCGCACTCATATTGTCGAACGTGCGCACAAAGCTGTCCTGCCCCTGCGGATTCGACGGGAGCGTAACGCCCTCGCCACTCCCCGTCTGAACCTGCCGAGGCTCCCAGTCGACGACGATCGGCGACGGTGCGCGAGCGCTGCCGTGGTAGTAGTATAGCTTCGTCATCGTGCTGTCGTAGAACCGGTCTGTACGCAGTGGGAAGGTGCCGAGGAACTGTCCTTGGTTCGAGTCGTCGAACCGGTACATCGTCCGGAGGAAGTCGCTCCGGGAGACGTTTTCTTCAGCGTCGTAGAACACTGTTGGAGCGCCGAACTTCGACCCCGGCGTCGCCATCTGCCAGTCCACCATCACGTACCGGGTCTGATTGCCCTCGGTACTTTGAGACGTCAACACGTTCTCGGACTGCGTCTCGTTCGGCGCAAGCAGAAAGTTCGCTGCTACGTTGGCGTTCTGCTGGAATGGGTTCGCGACGGGGATCCGTTCACCACGGACGGTGATCCAGTGCCCGTAGTCCCACCACGACATCACGCCGTAGGCACCTGCTGGGTACTCGAAGTCATCAGTCAGCTGGTAAGTGCCGTAATACTCCATCTGGTCTGTGTTGCCCGCGCCGCCGAGGTTACCCTCTTCTGGCGTGTTCGTCTGCATCCATCCAAGCGACTCGTCCCACACCGTGACTGAACCGGGGCCAGTGTTCTCGGCGGCTTCCCAGGACGTCTGTGTTGTCCCTCCCCCAACCGAAATCGGGACTAAAAGCACCGGACCGAGTATCAGGAGGACTGTCGCTATCACCGCAAGCGCCTGGTATCCGTCAATATCACGCAA
>NZ_JAQCNH010000074.1 GCF_028275115.1 Halorientalis sp.
AAGTGGCAGCGTCGTACCGTCTACTCTTCGCTCCTCTTGATTGGCTCGATGCTCGTGTTCACGGTGCTTTATCAGAACGGGATGCGGATCTACGAGGGAGAGCCGAGGACGTTCCTCCACTCCCTGCAGGTCGTCGTCGAGACGTTCACGACGACGGGGTTCGGCTCGGATTCGCCCTGGATCAGCCCGGGAATGAACGTACTCGTAATCGTCATGGACCTCTTCGGGACGCTGCTCATCTTCATGGCCTTCCCCGTTCTCGCGTTCCCGCTGCTTGAGGACATTCTCTCGACGACTGTCCCCAAAACTGTCGACGGTAATCTCGAAGACCACGTAGTGATCTGCACGTACACGCCCCGTGCCGACGTTCTCATCGACGAACTGGAGTCGTGGGATGTCGACTATGTCATCGTGGAACCGGACCGTGAACGGGCGACTGAACTGTACGAGGACGGCTACCGTGTCATCCGAGCGGACCCGGAGTCGACATCAGGGCTTGAAGAGGCGAATATCGCCGCCGCGAGGGCACTCGTCGCCGACGTGTCGGATCAGGTCGACGCGAGCATCGTGCTCACCGCCCAGGAGATCGCCGAAGACGTCCTGACACTCAGCGTCGTCGAAGAGCCTGACCGGGCACCGTACCACCGCCTCGCCGGCGCCGACGAGGTGCTCTCCCCGCGCCCGCTGCTTGGCCAGAGTCTCGCCTCGAAGGTGACAACGTCGGTCACGAGCGAACTGAAGGAGGTGGTGGAGATCGACGACGACTTCGAAATCGCCGAATTTCCGATCCACCGCGGGAGTCAGCTCGTCGGGAAGACGCTCGCGGAGAGTGGTATCCGTGAACAGGCCAGTGTCAACGTCATCGGGGCCTGGTTCCGTGGTGAGTTCGAGACACCACCCGATCCTAACGCGACGCTGACCAACGGCACGGTGTTGCTGGCAACCGGTCGCGAAGCCCAGCTCGAACAACTCAAGGACCTCACGCGGTCGGGGATGCGACGGCTGGATCGGGGTGACACGGTCGTCATTGGACACGGCGAGGTCGGTCGAACCGTCACTGACGCGCTCGCCGATGCCGGCGTGCAGTACACGGTCGTCGACCAGACTGATTTGGAGAGGGTCGATGTGGTTGGGGACGCAAGCGAGCCCGAGACGCTTCGAGAGGCGGGTATCGATGACGCCAGTGCAGTTATTCTGGCACTTCCCGACGACACGACAGCGGAGTTCACGGCCCTCGTGGTGCGGGACTCAAGCGCCGACGCGGAGATCATCGCTCGGGTCGAGGAGTCACAGAGCATCCCGAAGATGTACCAGGCTGGTGCGGACTACGTACTGGCACTCGCGACCGTCACCGGCCGAATGCTGGCGTCGCAGATACTGGAAGAGGAGGACGTTCTCTCGCTGGACCAGCACGTGGAGGTCGTCCGCACACCCGCATCCGAGCTCGTCGGAAAGACGCTCGGAGAGGCGCAGGTGCGGTCGGAATCCGGCTGTACTATCGTCGGAATTGAGCGTGACGGAACGGTAGTCTCCGACATCGGTCCGGAAGTCCGCATCGAAGACGAGGACGAACTCATCATTGCCGGGGCCGACGATGGGGTCCAACGGTTCACCGAACTTTACACGTGATCAAAAGAAACCTGGATACACTCATTAGTAAGTGAAGATGAGCGTTGAAAAACATATTCCGAGAGCGGTACTCGGGATAATCGGAGGCGCTACACTCGTGATCGGTGTCGCTATCTCGGTCCTGTTTTTGAGCTCAGCCGAGCCGAATTACTCCGAACCGTGGCTCATTCTCAGCGGAGTGTGTAGCCTCGGATATGCGGCTGGCGCGATGATGTATCGACATCGGAACCGGCGGGCGGCTCTGGGATTCGTAGCCGGAATGGTTGGGTGGGCAACGATATTCCTTTTGCGGTCACGACACTGAACCGAGGCATCGTCGGAAGTAGCCTCGTCTCGTTGGTCCCGGCGGGATTGATGTTGTTGGGTGTGTGGTATGACAATCCTGCCACGCGGTGAGAATACGAACCGAAAGGTCACCCACACCGGGGACGTATATTTGCTCACCTCTATCGCTTGACCGCAGGCTGCGATGCATCCGTATATTCGGGAATACTTCCGTCGGCTTCGTCTACTCGCGTGGAATGAGCGAGAACAGCGGCCGCGCTCGTTGGTTCGCGTGGAACTGTTTTTGATACTCTACGCCAGTGTTTTCCTGGCTTTGCCGAATCTCGTCTGGCCATCGGGCGACAGCCTGCTCCGCTCCGCCACGCTTCGTGTGCTTCTCGTCTGCTGTACACTTGGACTGCTGTTCGGGGCAGCAACGTATCTGGACAAACGGCCCGTTCGTTCGTTTGGGCTACAAATCACCCGTCGCTGGGCGAGTGACGCGCTGGCAGGCGCAGTTATGGGCGGGACGATTCCGGTAGCGGCGGTGGGACCGGGGATCATTAGCGGATGGATCACAGTCGGCAACCTAAGATACACCCCCAGTAGTACATACCTTCAGAACATTGGGCTAGCGATCGTCATCACCGTGAGTATCGCAATCGCAGAGGAACACGTCTTTCGGGGATACGTACTCACAAACGCTATCGAGGAATTAGATCTGCGATGGTTGTCTGGGACGACGACGCTCCTTGCTGCGTGGAGCGTGTCTGCACTGCTGTTTGGGCTTATCCATCCAGCACCGACGCTCGTTGCTGGCATCCATTTCTTGAGTGCCGGCTTTCTGCTCGGCCTTGCGTATCTCCTGTCGGGTCAGCTCGGATTGCCTATCGGTATCCATGCTGGCTTCAATTTCGTTTCCGGCTACGTCGTTCCGATGACCCCCGACCAATCACTAGTCGTCCCACTGTCTGTGAGTGGCCCCGCGTGGCTTACTGGCCAAACTGGGCTCATCCAGACGGGACTCCAGATTCCAGCCGCGCTCGGGATACGGGAATATCTCTGGTGGCGTACAGGACGGGTTGGTGTCGCTCCGAGGATCAAATCCAAACTCCAGGACAAGTGGGCAGACAAGATCAAGGAACGTCTTCGCCCGCCGCTACGTCGGCGAGTGCTCGGTCACGGCTATCCGGTTCGAGTAGTTCTCGCCCGCGAACGACCGCGACGTTGCCAGGGGCGTCCCGGCTGACCCGCCGAGCGGTTGATCCGAACTCGAGCCGTTCTGCGTCGCTCCGTTCGGAGAGGCCGACACACACCGTGTCGTACCCCGTGACGGCATCGATGATTGCCGACGACACATCGTCACTGATGACGACCTCCGTCTCGTACTCCTCGGGATCGAGGTCCGCCCGGTTCGCGGTCCACCCGATTATCCGTCGTCCTTCCTTGACCGGGTCGACATCGTCGGTCGAGCGCTGGACGGTGAGGAGGGTCGCAGTCTCCCCGTCGACCGTCGCGAAGTCGACCGCTCGCTGTGCGACCGTCGCCGCGTGCGGCCCGGCGTCGACCAGTGCGACCGGCTTCCCGATCGCCTCCTGCTCGAACTCGACGAGCGCCACGTCACACGGCGCCCGCTCGATCACGGGATCGAGCGTCGACCCGAACACCTCGCCGTCGTCGTCGCCGTCCACCACGCCCTGCCATCCGAGGACCGCCTGCTCGGCGTCCGTCTCTCGGATCACCTCGAGGATCACCTCGCCCGGATCGTCGGCGATGGCAGAACGGGTATCGAGGTCGATCCCGATCTCGGCCGCGACGCCGCGGGCGACCGTCAGGAGGTCCCGCTGTTCGTTCAGTCGGTCCGACTCGACGTTCTGGTCGGGGGAGCGACGCGCTTCGGTGACGTGGACCGCCACTAGCTCTGGCTCGCCATCGTCGGCGTGGGCCCGGGCTGTCGCCGCGGCCAGACGGAGTAGTCGTCGCTGTGTCGTCGGGTTCGCCACCGGGACGACCACGCGATACGGCTGTGCGTCTGCCGTCGCGTCGGACGGCTCCGCCCGCCCGAACAGCCCGCCCACCGTCTCGAACGCGATCCCCCCGGGTTCGAACGCGATCCGCACTGCCTCACCCAGCAGGCCGTCCTCGACGGTCCGGCTGCGGGCATACCCGCCGTACCAGACGACGCCGAGTGCGACGATCCCGACCCCGACCACGATCACCTCGGGCTGCATCTGGGAGATGACCACACCAGCCATCAGGACACCCAGGACAGGAACTGCCGGATACAGTACCCCTGGCATCTCGAACTCCGGGTCGTACGGTTCCGGATCGACACGCCGGAACACGACGAGCGCGACGTGGACGAGCGCGTACGTGACGAGGAAGCTAAAGCTCGCCACCTGCGCTAACAGCGCGACGATCTCGGCGACCTGCAGTCCAGCGAGGACGAGGAGGCCGGTCACGCCACCGGTCGCGATGATCGCGCGGTGGGGCGTGGCGAACCGGTCGTGGGTGACGTTCAGGCGGTCGCTCATCAGACCGTCCCGGCCCATCGCGTAGATCACCCGCGACGCCGCGAGGATCGAGGAGTTCGAACTGGAGATGGCGGCGACCGCGGCCGCGACGGTGACCGCGGCGACGCCGACCGCACCCCCCATCGTGATCGCGGCGACGTCCGACACCGGGACGAGCGACCCGCCTAGTTGCTGGTAGGGGACCACGCCCGTCGAGACGAGCATGATCACGACGTACAGGAGTGTGACCGCCACCACCGACAACACCATCGTCAGCGGGATCAGCCGTCCCGGGTCCTCGATTTCGCCGGCCACCGTGGCGATGATTTCGAACCCGAGGTACGTGACGAACACCGTCCCAGTCGTGGCGACGATGCCGGTCGGCCCGGTCGGAGCGAACGCCGCGAGGTTCCCCGGCTCGATAAAGAACACACCGACCGCGACGTACGCTAACACGACGACGAGTTCGGCACCGATCATCAGGTTCTGTGCGCCGCTGGACTCGTCGGTTCCGTAGTAGTTGAGTCCGGTAATCGCCGCGAGCCCGACCAGCCCGATTAGCACGATGAGTGCCCGCCCGTCCAGAAACGGCAGCGGCACGACGATGTACTGGCCGAAGCCGATCATGTAGAACGCGCTGGCGAACATCAGCCCGGTCCACATTCCCCAGCCGACGATACTGCCAAACAGGCCGCCAAGCGCGCGATTGACGTAGTGGTAGCTGCCGCCGGCAATCGGCATCCCCGTCGCCAACTCCGCCAGCGACAGCGCCGCCAACAGGGCGACGAGGCCGGCGATTCCGAAGGAAATCGAGCTGGCCGGGCCAGCCCCCTCTGCGGCCAACCCAGGGAGAATAAATATGCCGGCCCCGATCATCGTCCCGCCGCCGAGCGTCATCGCTTCGGTGAACCCGAGATTCCGCTCGAGTGAACTTCCCTCGGTCACAGGTTCATCCCCTTCGCGGGCGGTGGGACGCGTCGGTTCACGGGGTGCTCACCCGCGATGGAGGTCTCGGCCACAGTTAGTGGTTCAATCAGTAGGTCGGATGCACATAAATCGCGCGGCTACGGCTTGCGGACGACGAACGCCGGGCGGTCGACGTCGTCGGCGATGCGGTTGGAAACCCGACCGAGGATGCGATCGGTCAGCGACGGCTCCGTCTCCCCGACGACGAGGATATCGAACTCGTGAGCTAACTCGACGATTGCAGTCCCCGGGTCGTCGGTCGTCGCGAGTCGCGTGTCGATCCGGGCAGGGTCGATGCCGGCGTCAACGAGCCGATCGGTCGCATCGTCCAGCAGCGACTGACCGTACGCCTGCTTGTCCGCGGTTGCAGCGTGAAACAGCGTCGCGGTTGCCTCATCACGCCGGAGGAGGTCCGCCACGAGCGAGAGGATACGGTCGAGGTTGTCGTCGCCTCGAAGCGGGACGAACACCCGGTCGGTGGCGGTATGGCTCCCTGGCAGCAGAATCGCATCACAGTCGTACTCTTCGGCGGCGCGGTCGACCGTCTCGTCCCGGTCGTGTGTGAACACGACGCGCTGGGTCACGTCACGGTCAATCGTCGCGGCGAGTTTTTCCAGTCGCCGTTGCGCATCGTCCTCGTGGTCCGCTTTGAGTTGCGCTGGCGGCGCCTGGTCAGGAACTGGATAGTAGCCGAGCAGAATGAGGGTTACCGTATCGGAGATGGTGAGTAGGTCCGTCGCCGGGCGCTCGTCGTTCAAGACGTCGACCGGCACAAGAATCGTCGAACCATCGGTCAGAGGCATATACTAAGGCTACTGCCCGCACAGTTATATTTGTGGCCGCCCAATTTCCGAGATGACGAGCCGGCCGTGCAATTGCTATTCGGGCTAACTTTACTCCGGACCGAATGCCACGGCGTTGTATCCACATTTTTAGAGGGTATCGTAGCCGGCCGGTGTTCAGCGGTCCTCGGCAAACTGTCGGGGCGTGA
Organism: Halorientalis sp.; assembly: GCF_028275115.1. GTDB lineage: Archaea > Halobacteriota > Halobacteria > Halobacteriales > Haloarculaceae > Halorientalis. The sequence continues at coordinate 6,364 of NZ_JAQCNH010000074.1, forward strand.
TCCCGCCGAGACGAATCTATGGAACCCGATGATTACCCCTACCTGTATCTATCATCCTGAGCTTCGAGATCTGTGGTGTTTCGCTTAGCCTTTCGACGGTTGGAGCTTCCTGCATTCGTGCTGAAGTCTCTATTACTACAAAGAGAGTGGTGTGTGTCGAAGGACACGTCGAACTGGGAACGGCTCACTCCCGAGTCGCTCTATTCAGTTCACGCAAGTTGTGGGGTTGTTGTATGCTTCAACCGGTAGATACCAGTATGAACACTTCCGAAACGACCCGATGCGCGTAATTATCGTGGGGGCCGGGGAAGTCGGCTCACATATTGCTGCCAGCCTCGCCGATGACCACGAGGTTATTCTGGTCGATATTGATCCTGAAATCATCAAGGAACTCGCCTATTCGACCGACGTTTTGACGACAGAAGGCGATGGAACGACGGCTGATACAGTTCAAGAAGCCGGTATTGTCAAAACAGAGTTGCTCGTTGCCAGTACGGATGACGATAGAACCAATGTGAACCATTCGTCTTTAGCTAAGACTCACATCTCGGTTGTATAGCGGTAGCGAGCGTCTCCTGTAAGACCGGTCGTTGTTGCTGAATCTTCTGAGCGTCCTCGATCAACCGCTCCAGCAACGGCGGTGGCGAGTATCCGAGATACTCACCGAGTTCGTGGAGCATAAACTGGGCGTGCGACCGGAAGGTCGCCGCCCACCGTTCCGGCGGAAACACGATCTCGTCGTCGGCCTGCTCGGTGACCAGATCCAACAGCTCACGACTCACCAACAGCGACAGCAACGCCGCATACAGCAGAATCTTCACCACATCCGGGTCGCTCGTGTCGAACTCGTCCAACTCGTACTGCGTCTTCAGTTCACGAAACAGCGTTTCTACCTCCCACCGACACCGATACAGCGTTGCTAAATCCGCCGGGAAAAAATCCTCTCTCGGCAGGTTCGTGATGTACAGATGGTAGTCGTCGGCGTCCTCGTCACGGACGCCGACGACGCGGAACCGCTTCGTATCCAGCGACCGCGTTCCCTCGTACTGGCCTCGCTTGAACTCCGCTTCGACCGCTACGTCGATGTACTTCCGCGAGAGGTCATCGACCACATCGTGGATCTGCTTGCCCTCCAAGGGAATGGCGCGGCCGCGCCATCCCCGCAATTCCTCCGTTATCACCGGGTTCGCGCTCTTCTTCAGCCGACTCAGGAAGTAGCCGTCGTTCTCGTCGATCAACGCGAAGCGGCGGTACTTGAACTACGCTCGATCGAACAGAACGAGCCGTCCTTGCAGCCACGATCCCGTTTTGAACAGCGTGCTGTCGTGTGTTTTCTCGTCCGTCACGCCGATCCGTTCAACCGTCTCATCGGTGGTGTTGTGGAGCAGGTGGAGCTTCGCTCCAGCCTGCTCCTCGTGACGGGCTTGGAACTCATCAGAGAGGAACTCGTGCAACCGCAACACCGTTCCATCGGCGATCATCACATCCCTGAATCGGTCGATATCAGCGTCAACAGTGTCGGGAACATCGACCTCGTCGAGACCGTGCTCGACGAGGTCGCGGAGAGAAACAGTGTATGAGCCGACGCATGATTCTCGATGAGGAGGCGTCTTGATGCACACTTGCCGCCTCCTCGTTCCTCTCGAAAGGAAGCCTCGATAAGTCGCTGCTGTCACACGGTTTCTCTCTTAGCTAAAGACGGGTGGACACCGCTATTCAATACAGCAGTCTGATCCGGATCGGCGAGTTTGAGACCCGCGACTGTCGGCGGCTTACTCGTCGGCGTCGGGCAGGTATACCACGCCAGCGGAGTCATAGCTGTCGTGTTCTTCGACGCGCTCGCGAGCGGACAAGGTCACACAGTCACCATTCCCCCCAGATTCACTACTCTCGCTGTCACTCGCGGCGACGAGTAGACTGTGTGCGTTAGCACTGAAATTATGTTCGCCTCAACGTGTTCACTAACATTCTCGCAGTTAGAAAAGACTCCAGCAAGTATTGTAGTATTCTTGCTTATATTAGGTGTCAGTTAGTTATTCATACTATGGAAAATAGAACGCGGAGAGAATGGCTGTGTGCACTCGGAGCCGGTGGGATTGCTGGGCTGGCGGGATGTAGCTCATCTGAGGACCCAGACTCCAACGGTTCCTTGAGCGTCGATGAACAGACTCGGTCAGGCTCTGTCTCCGAGGTCCCGATGTTTCGTCATAATCCTGCACGTACTGGGGCGTTGCCAGACGCAACTGGTCCACAACGTTCAATTAGCGAGCAATGGAGTTTCAACGCCGCCGAACGGGGAGTTTTGTCCTCGCCGGTAAGAGTCGGCAATACCGTCTATGTTGGCGGCGGAGGGAGTCAGGAAGCAGATGGTGACATATATGCACTATCGGCGGCAGACGGCTCTGAACAGTGGAGTTACCAAACTGAAGGAAGCGTGATTTCCTCGTCTGCAGTGGTCGATGGTACTGTTTACGTCGGCAGCGGAGAAGGAGATGGTAACATCTATGCGTTGTCGGCGGCGGATGGGTCCGAACAGTGGAGCTACCAAACTGGAGGTGTCGTGAATTCGTCGCCAGCGGTTGCCAGCGGCACCGTCTACATCGGTAGCACTGTCGGCAATGTGTACGCGCTGTCAGTCTCGGACGGATCTGAGCGGTGGGTGTTTGACGCGGATAGCACGACAGTAAATTCGTCGCCCGCTGTAATTAATGATACTGTATATATCGGTACGCGTACCGGTCGTGTGTATGCGCTGTCGGCGGCAGACGGCTCCGAACAGTGGAGCACCCAGATTGGGGCTCGAGTAGGTTCCTCGCCGGCGGTAGTTAACGACACTGTCTACGTTGGTAGTAACGACGGCACCGTGTACGCGCTGTCAGCGTCGGACGGCTCCGAACAGTGGAGCTACCGGACCGGGGCAAGAGTGTTTTCGTCGCCAGCAGTAGTTGAGAACACCGTCTATGTCGGCAGTTACGACAGCACCGTGTATGCGCTGTCAGCGTCGGACGGCTCCGAACAGTGGACTTACCAGACTGAGGGTAGAATCAGTTCGTCGCCAGCGGTGGTTAATGACGTTGTCTACATCGGTAGCTTCGATAATAACATGTACGCGCTGTCAGCGGCAGACGGTTCTGAACAGTGGAGCCACCAGACTGGGGGAGCGATATTTTCATCCCCAGCAGTGGGTGATGATACTGTCTACGTCGGTAGTGGCGACGGAAACGTCTACGCACTTTCTGATTGACCTCCTCCCACGACTGAAGTCGTGGGATTCCTCCGTGAGTAATCCACCCAGTCGATTACCCCGGCTGTGAACTTTCGGGTTTGCTGAGGCTGGGTTGGTCGAGTGAACGGGACTGTTCCGCAAACTCGGCGGGTATCCAGTCGTGTTCGTTCCACTGCCAGTACGCCCCCTCTTGGGGTGCGTCCCTGCCGCGTTCAGCAGACAGGGCAGCGGGCCGGGCCATCGGCCCTGCTTCGGACTGCAGGATGTTCCACGCTCCTGCCACGTCACTGTGTGCGTCTAAGCTGCAGTCGTGACACCGGAACGAATCACCATTCCGAGTCACATCACTACTTCCACAGTCGGGACACTCGTTACTCGAATCGGCTTCGCTCACTTCTGCAACACAAATCCCACCATCGCCGAGTGTCAGTTCTATCCGCTCCAGCAATTGTCGGTGTGACCAGAAGGCGTGATTCCTCTCGTTCACCTCAGCACTCCAATGAGTGTCCAGCACATCGGTTAGGTCACCAACGTACACGGTATCGACGTTGTATTCGAGGAGCCACTCGGCGGCGTGTTTCACCGCAGCATTACGGCTGTGGTCGCGCTTTCGTGACCGTTCATCGTACAGGCGTTGGATACGGCGGCTCGTGTATTCGTCTTCTCGGAGTTTCGACTGGAGTGTGGCGATCCGGTCGGAATAGCTCTGGAACCGGTCAAACTCCGGGCGGGCGTGGTACACAGTTGTCTCACCACCTTCGGTGACGGCAGCCAACGTGTTGTTCGCACCTACGTCGATGGCAGCTGCCTGCGTCGCGTTCTCCTTATTGAGTGTGTGAGTGAACGCATCCTGCCGCTGTTCTCTGAGGTTGTCTGGTTGAATGCAGACAGGATGCTGGACACGAAGCTGGGCAGCGTGTTCGTCGTAGATGAGTTCCAAGCGACTGTCGTCACCGTTCCACTGCGGGTTGCCACGGACCTCGAGCGTGACGCGCTCGTTGTGGTCGAAGTCGTACCGGTCTTCGAGTACGTCACCGACGCCAAAC
>NZ_JAQCNH010000082.1 GCF_028275115.1 Halorientalis sp.
GCGACCGCGGGCTGAAGCAGAACACCGTCCAAACCTATTATCGCTATATCTCTGCGTGGTGTGGCTGGTGTGTCAACGAGGGCTATCTCGAGGCGCACTACGCCCAGCGGGCGAGTGCGATGGCACCGCTGCCGGAAGACGACGGCCGAAAGCCCGGCGACCAACAGGCCTGGACGTCCGAACAGCGCCACGCCCTCACCCGGTACGTCGACGAACAGGCCCGCGACGCTGTCGAGACATATACGACACTCCCAGCGGATACTGATACCCTCGACAAGCAGCGAGCGCGCTACGCGGCGCTGAAGGCGGCTCGTGACCGAGCTCTGGTGTTTGTCCTCGCGTACACCGCCGTTCGAGTCGGGGAGCTACTCCGGGACCCGAACGACCCACGCCGGCGCGGCGTCCGCTGGGAGGACCTCTCCCTTGACGACGGGAGTATGGACGTTTACCGGAAGAAACAGCAGTGGGACGCCGCCAGCCTTCCCGATCCGGTGATCTCGCCGCTGCGGAGCTACCGCCAGCTGATGGATCCGCCGACGGAACGCTGGCCGGTGTTTCCGACGTTCGACCATCGGACGCTCGCAGGACTCGTCCAGGAAGAGCTAGCCGACTGTGGGGAACGCTCAGAAGCGATTACTGAGTGCCGTGAAGAATACGTCCGCGACCTGCTGCTGGCGCTCAATCAGGACATTCGGCCGCCGTCGATCACGACGGACGGCGCACGGTCGATTCTCCAGCGACTCTCAGAGGGTGCCGAAATCGACATCGACCATCCGAAACACGACTATCTCGCCCCCCACGGTGGACGACGTGGAATGGGTGAGGTGCTCGTTCGAGCCTTTGGGTATACGGTCGCAGCTCGATATCTCGACAATTCAGAGGAAATGGTACGGGAGCGCTATTCACACATTGATGCCGGCGAACTCGGCGACGTAGCTACCGAAGCACTAGAACAGATCGATTGACGCAAGCGTTTATACGGGAGTAGAACCAAGTTTTGGGTGTAAATGAGTCTCGCACAAGCGGTTGACGAAGCGCTCGCGACGTACAATATGCCGCGCAGCGAAGAGGCCGAGGAAGCGGGCCGGACAGTCGCTACGCTCCAAGACTGAACGGATCACTTAGTCGAGATCTCGGATCTTTTCCGCGAATTCTGCTTTCGAGAGTCCTGGCGTCTCTTTTAAGTCTGGATAGCCGGCACGTTCGACAGCCTCCTCAACGAAGGTTACCCAGAGATCTTCGTGCTTCTCCGCGTAGACGATTTTCGCCTCACTCGGGTACATATACAGCTCGTATTCAGTCAAATCGATTTCGACTGCGTGTTTTCGCTCAAGCGTTCTTGCGCCGAAGCTATACAGGTGCTTGAAGGGGACGTTTTTTCGCCGAACGGTCAACAGTCGTTTCGATTCGTTGATGCCGTGTCGACGACACACCGGAAGCCAATGTTTCCGGTGGAGCTATTCGGCGTGTTCTTCGAGCGGGCGGCGACGCGATAGCGGTTACACCACGACCGGTGACAGAGGTACGACCCGCCGCGCATGACCCGCTGGTCGCCGTCGGACGGCCCCGTCGGGTTGTCTATGTCGTACGCGTCGGTGGTGTGGTGTTCTGGACTGAACCAGTCAGCACACCATTCCCAGACGTTGCCCGAAACGTTGTGAAGGCCAAAATCGTTCGCCTCGAAGCTGTCTACCGGCGCCGTCGAGAGGTAGCCGTCGTCGCCGGTGTTGTGCTCGGGGAACTCCCCTTGCCAGATGTTACAGCGGTGGTTGCCGTTGGGTTTCAGGTCGTCACCCCACGGGAAACGGCGCCCCTCACGGCCGCCACGGGCCGCCCGCTCCCACTCGGCCTCGGTCGGGAGCCGCTTCCCGGCCCAGTCAGCGTACGCCGTGGCATCATGCCAGGAGACGTGCGTGACCGGGTGTTTCAGGAGGTCGTCCTCGACAACGTTCGACCCAGGGCCGAACGGCCGGAGCCAGGTCGCCCCCTCAACGGCGAGCCACCACGGGGCTGCGTCCACGTTGTCGATGACGTTGTCGCGGGCTTGCTCCGTCAGAAAGTCTTGGAAGACGAACGACCACCCGTACTGCTCGGCGTCGGTGGTATACCCCGTCTCGCGGACAAACTGGAGGAACTCCGCGTTCGTGACGGCATACCTGTCAATATAGAAGGGGTCGACAGTCACCTCGCGGGCCGGCCCCTCGCCGTCTTCAGGGAACCCCTCGTCGGACTCCGTTCCCATCGTGAACGTGGCCTTTTCGATCCTGATCATACGTGCCGTCCGGTCGTCGTCCGGCGATGCGGGTACCGTACGGTGGTCGGCCTCGTGGTGCCCGGTGGCCGGATCGGCCGACGCCGTTCCGTCGGTTCGGGCTGCAGCACAGCATGCTGGGTCGTCGTCGACCATACTCCACGCACCGAGACTCGCGGTGGTAAACGTTACGCCCCCCGTCGGTAGGTCGTCGCAACGTGGAATCGGCGCGGCGGTCAGAGACCGAGCCGGTCGTACTGCGAGTCCGGTGCGTCCAGTTCGTCAAGCGCTCGCCTAAGGACATCAACCATATACTGTGTCGCGTCCTCGTCGCCCCCGGCCAAGTTCGTACTCTGTCCCGGACCCGACTGGCGGTCGTACAGGCGTTCGTCGCGGTGTTGCAGCCACGAGTCCGCCGGATATCGCCACACCGACGCGTCGGTGTACGGGAGATACGAGCCCGAATCGACTTCGGTGCGCGCCGTCGGCGGCGTAAACCACGAGTGGGTGTTCTGCATAGACGTCGAGTGACACAGGGTCTCCGAGTGGAGTTCGGGTGGCCTGTGGTACGTGTAACGGCCGTCGGTGACGTTGACTGACGACCCCCAGAGGCCGTACAGCGCGTGGTCCCGGTGCTCGCTCGTCTGCCCACGAACGAGCGGCATGAGGGATCGACTGTGTGTTCCGGACGGTGGGTCGATCCCGAGCCCGTCGAGAATCGTTTCGTAGAGGTCGACTGCGGATGTCAGCGCCGACACGCGCTCGACGGACGTCTCGGGGTGCCAGATCATAAGTGGCGTGTTAGCGATCACGTCGTACACCGTGAAGTCGTTCTTGCCGACCCAGCCGTGGTCCCCGAGTGCGAACCCGTGGTCGGAGCCGACGACGACCATCGTGTCGTCCCACAGCCCCTCCTCGTCGAGCGTATCGAGCACCCGTCCGAACCATCGGTCGATCATCGTGACCGACCCGGCGAACTGTGAGCGGACGAACTCGAGTTGCTGATCGGTCAGTTCGCTCTGGCCCTCATCTATCGGCCCGTAGTACGGCCAGACCGGCATATCGGGGTCGGCAGGGTCCTCGTCGGTGTACATCGAGGCATACGGCTCGGGGACGTGGAACGGCTCGTGCACGTCGAAACTGTCGACGAAGCAGAACCACTGGTCCCACGCCTGGTTTTCTCGAAGCCACTCCGACGCCCGCGAGAACACTTTCGGCGCGAAGAAGTCCGCCTCCGTCTCGAATTCCGCGGCGTTGCGGGCGTACGCGCTCCGGTTGAGATACTGCGTCGAGTCCGGCGGGTCAGTCTCGCGGTCGAGAAGTTGATCGGTGAACGCAGCGGGGGGCTCGCGGGGGCTCGTCCGCCAGGCATCGTACTCGTTGCCACGGACGAACTCGAAGCCGTTGAAATCCTCGTAGTAGCCATTGCTCCCGTGCTGGAAGTAGTGGAAGTGGTCCGTAACCAGCTGCGAGACGATTCCCTCGTCGCGGGCGAGTTCCGGAATGGGGTCGTCGAACGGTTCCATCGGCCCCCAGGGACGCCAGAGGAAATCGTGGGTGCCTGCCAGCCACTCACGGCGGGCGGGCATACACGGCAGGCTCCCTGCGTAGTGGGTGTCGAACACTGTCGCCCGCTCGGCGAACCGGTCCAGGTTGTCCGTCTCCACGTGGTAGTCGACGACCTCGGGCCGGTCGCTGTAGGCCCCGAGGAAGTCCCGCCGTAGGCTATCGATCGAGACGAAGAGGACGTTCATATCCCTTCACCCGCCGCACCCTCGGCGAGCGCGTCGACAGCTGCGGACAGTTCCGGGTGGGTGAGGAGTGTGCCGTTCACTACGGCGAACCGCTCGGCTCGACAGATCCCGCAGTGTTCCAAGCACCGTTCCTCCCGGAGCTCGACGCGGTCGCAGTCGGCCAGCGAGCGCAGGGCCGCGTCACTGCTGCTGATACAGCACTCTACTGTCGGTGGCATACCCCCATAATCGGCGAGCCAACTCTTAAAAACTGGGATGATCGGATTCATCCGCGGACCGGGGTCCGGATGCTCCGGTGGCGGTCAGTCGACCGCCTCAGCTCTGGCCAACCGGCACGACGCTCCGTACCACCGAGGCGGCATAGGCCACGAGAACGCTGTCTTCGCTCGATACACTTCCTGTGAGGCGAAAACTGGTGACGAAGGCTGCCGAGAGCGCGGCGAACAGGGCGACCAGCCCGAGCCAGCCTACTGGACCAACAGCGACAGACATCAGGGCGGCCAGCCCGGTGGTCATCCCGAGTGGTTTATAAATAATGCCACTGAGAGCGTGAATGCGTCCGACCCGGTAGAGCTGGGCCAGCCGCAGGACGTTCCGGAGGACGATTGCGACAGTCGTCGCGAGCGCCGCGCCGAGCAGCCCCAGTTCCGGGATCAGGGCGACGTTCAGCACGAAGTTGACGACCCCGGAGACGAGGTTGATGACCATCAGTATCCGGGTGTGCCCCATCGCGATGAGCGTCGCCCCCGTCGGGCCGATGAGGTTGCCTAGACAGTAGGCCACGGCGAGGGCCTGCAGGGCCGGCGCGGCGACGGTGAACGACGGCCCGAACACCGCTCGTAGCGTGCTGCCGGGGAAAAATAAAAACAGGAGGACCAGCGGGACGCTCGCCGACGCGAACCACTTCGTGAGGATGACGTATACCCGCCTGATGGACTCGAAGTCGTCCGTGGCGTACAAGTCCGAGACCAGCGGGATGTACATAAATATCATCCCTTGCCAGACGATGAAAATGATACGCACCAGCGGCCGGACGCCGTCGTACAGCCCCACCGACCGCGACGTCGAGAGGTAGCCGAGCATCAGGATGTCCATCCACGTCATCAACTGGA
>NZ_JAQCNH010000097.1 GCF_028275115.1 Halorientalis sp.
CGCGAGCAGCAGCCACGACCCGCCGGCGACGCGACGGGAGCGAGCGGAGATGTTTTTTCACTCAGACCCTAACAGCGGGTAATGACTGTGACTGCAGGCGTCGTTGCTGTGCAGGGCGACGTGAGCGAACACGCTGTGGCAATCGAGCGGGCCGCTGCGTCCCACGGTGAGGAAGCCGAGGTCCGGGAGATCAGACAGTCCGGCATCGTTCCGGAGTGTGACCTCCTGCTGTTGCCCGGTGGCGAGTCGACGACGATTTCGCGGTTGCTCCGCCGCGAGGGAATCGCCCCGGAGATTCAAGCGCACGTCGAAGCGGGCAAACCGGTGCTCGCGACGTGCGCGGGGCTGATAGTCCTCTCGGTGGATGCCAACGACGACCGCGTCGAGACGCTGGACCTGGTGGACGCGACCGTCGAACGCAACGCCTTCGGCCGGCAGAAAGACAGCTTCGAGGCACCGCTTTCGGTCGCCGGACTCGACGACCCGTTCCACGCGGTGTTCATCCGCGCGCCGCTGATCGAGTCGGTCGGCGAGGCAGCGGTGCTGGCCGAGTGGGACGGGCGGCCGGTCGCCGTGCGGGACGGCCCGGTCGTCGGGACGTCGTTCCACCCGGAACTGACCGACGACGCACGACTCCACGACCTCGCTTTCTTTGGGGCGGACTGACCGCGACAGTCGGCTCTGAGCCGGGAACCGGGGTTTTTGCCCACGCACCCCTTCGGCCCGAGTATGGACGCATCCATCGAGGGCGTACGCGTCGCTGGCACGCCGACGGGACCGGTACCGGTCGTCCTGCTCGGGGTCGACGGTGAATCGGACCTGCTGCCGATATTCATCGGCTTCGACGAGGCCGCGAGCATCGCCCGCGGACTCGACGCCGAGGACATTGGACGGCCGCTGACCCACGACCTCACGCTGGACCTGATCGAAGAACTTGGGGGGCGGGTCGAGCGCGTGGTCGTCAGCGACGTGGACGACGGGACCTATATCGCGGATTTGCACCTGGCGACGCCGCGGGACGCCGCGGTAGTCGATGCCCGCCCGAGCGATTCGCTGGCACTCGCCGCCCGAACAGATGCCGGCCTCTCGGTCGCCGAGGCCGTCTTCGAGGACGGCCGGCGCGACCCCGACGAGTTCGACGACCTCGACGACATCCGTGAAGTGATGGAGGTTTAGTCGCCGGGCGAGAACAACGGCCATGGACGACACCGACGCCGTAATCGACGAACTGTTCGGGACTATCGAGGACCGCAAAGAGACACTCCCAGCGGACTCCTACACCGCCTCGCTGTTCACCCACGAGAAAGGGGAGAACGCCGTTCTCGAAAAGCTCGGCGAGGAGACGACCGAACTCGTCTTGGCAGCGAAAGACGACGACCGGGAAGAAATCACACACGAGGCCGCCGACGTGGTCTATCACCTGCTCGTCCTGCTCTCGATGAACGAGATCGACGTGACGACCCTGCGGGCGGAATTACGCGACCGGCGGTAGTCGTCGGGTCGTGAGGGCGTCACCCCGGGGAACCCTTCGGGTAGACCGTAACACCGGTGAACTCGAACCGGGCGCCGTCGGCCCCGTCTGCCAGCGATACGTTCCACCCGTGAGCCTGGGCAATTTCCTCGACGATTGCCAGCCCCATGCCCGTCCCTTCGCCGGTGCCGAAGCCGTACTCGAACACGAGGTCTCTTTCTTCGGGGGGAATGCCGGGACCGTCGTCTCCGACGTAGAAGCCACGGGGGTCGTCGTCACCGAGCAGGCCGAGTCGGACGGTCACGTCCGGACCGGCGTGGGTGACCGCGTTGGCGCAGAGATTCTGGAGCAGCTCGACCAACCGGTCGCCGTCGGCTTCGATTGCACAGTCGGTCTGACACACCAGTGTGGCCTCCTGGGCCTCGATACGGCCCCACGCGGCGCGGGCACAGTCGTCGAGGTCCGTCTCGTCAAGGTCACCGATGACCTGCCCGTCCCGGGCCAACGTGAGTACGTCGTCGATCAGGTTCTCCATCCGGCCGACGGCCTCCTCGATGTGGTCGTGATGGGCACTCTCGGTCTCGGCCCGCGCGGCCGCGACGCGGGCGCGCACCACCTGGAGCGGGTTCCGGAGGTCGTGTGAGACGACGCTCGCGAACTTCTCCAGCCGCTCGTTCTGTCGCTCGAGTTCCCGCTGGTACTGTTGACGTTCGGTCACGTCTCGGGAGTTGACGACTACGCCGGCCAGCGCGGGGTCTTCGAGGCGGTTGTGGCCAACCGATTCCAGGGTCCGCCACGCACCGGCCACGGTCTGCATCCGGTAGGTGACCTCTCGTTGCTCGCCAAGCCAGGCCCCTGGGTGGGTGAAAAAATCCAGCACGTCGTCCCGGTCGTCGGGGTGGACGCGGTCGATCGGATTGTGACCGACGAACTCCGACGGGGGGTAGCCCATGATGTCCTCGATGATCGGGTTGACGTAGCGGACCACCCCGTCCCGCCGGTGGATGGTGAGTATATCCGTCGAGAACGCGACGAGTTGCTCGAATCGGCCGGCCGGCCCTTCTTTGCCGGTCAGGTCCGGGCGGACGCGGGCGAGTGCGTCGGTCAACCGGTCGGCCAGAACGTCCGCGTCCGGGCTCGATTCGACGGGAACGTACTCGGTCACGCCGACCGAGAGGGCCTCGCTGACGAGGCGTTCGTCGCCGTCACGGGAGAACAGCACGAACGGGACTGTCGGCCGCTTGTGGCGCGCCTGCTGGAGAAGGTCGACACCACCCATATCCGCGAGGTCGGCAGCACTCAGCACGGCACCGACGGGCCTGTCCTCCAGCACCTCCAAGGCCGCCGCGCCGTGTTCGACTGCCTCCACCGACGACACCTCGGTCGTCTCGACCAGTTCGTCACGCAGCGCGTTCGGATCCGGTTCGGGTGCGACCAGCACCGTCGGTGGGCCACTCCCCTCAACCATTGGTTATTGCACGCATTCCCCACATGTATAGATTTACAATTATTTAGACCACGCTCAGAAGCCAACCGAGCCCGCGAGTATATAGAGATTTTGTAGTCAGGGTGTCGTTTTTTATCTGATCGGAACGGCACGGCCGGCTGGTCGGGTGCGTGTCAAAGGACGCGTTTTTATGCACGACTCGTCTACGAACCTCAAGATGATTCTCGAGGACCTCCCGACGACGCCCACGTCGGAGGAGCTCATCGACCAGGCGTTCTCCCGGGCGGCCCGCGCAGGCCGGGCCAAATCCGGGTTCGAGGCCCAGCAGTCGATGCTCCAGACCGCCGCGAACGTCGTCTCGGACAACCTCGAGAACGTCGTTACCGCGTGGCCCGACATCGACGACCTCGACCCGTTCTACCGGGAGTTGATCGACGCTCTCGTCGGCGTCGACGACCTGCGACAGCACCTCTCGGAAATTACCTGGGCCAGCCGGAAGGCCAGTGACATCCGCGACGAGTACCAGGGCCGCTTCCGCAACGTCGACGCCGACGGGGCCAAGAAGCTCCGTAAACAGGCCTTCGCCCGGATAGCCGACGTGGTCGAGGAGGTGGAGGACGACCTGCTGGCCGTCAACGAGGCCCGCAACACGCTGCGGGACCTACCGGACATCAGGCCTGACGAGCCGACCATCGTCGTCGCCGGCTACCCTAACGTCGGGAAGTCCTCGTTCGTCAACCGGGTCACGAACGCCAGCAACGAGACGGCGACGTACCCGTTCACGACGACAGAGATCAGACTGGGCCACATCGAGCGCGACCACATCAGATATCAGCTGGTCGATACCCCCGGGCTGCTCGACCGGCCCCCGGAAGACCGCAACCAGATCGAATCGCAGGCCGTTAGCGCGCTGGAACACCTCGCCGACGCCGTGTTGGTAATGGTCGACGCCAGCGGCGAGTGTGGCTATCCCATCGGCGTCCAGCTGGAACTCAGGGACGCGCTGGCCGGGCGGTTCACTGACGTACCCGTTCTCACGGTGTGTAACAAGAGCGACCGCTCGACCGACGTCGACGCGGACCGCTACATGAGCATCACCGAGGGCGAGAACGTCGACGCGACGCTCGGGGCGGCCGTCGAGGCCGTCGGGTACGAACCGGAACTGCTCTACGACGAGTAGCTCAGACGTCCTCGATGGTGACGTAGCGGACCTGCGTCTCTACGTCGTGGCCGGACGCGCGGTCGACAGCGGCGTCGATTTCTACGCTGAGGCCGGTTACCGATCTGTCGTCCCCGGGCGGGACGCCGACGGTCACGACAACGCGCTCTGACTGGCTCAACAGGATGCCATCGGTGTACTGTACCTCGGTGTCGAGTACTGTTGCGCGCTCGCTCTCTGCGACGGCACCGTCGACACCCTCGCGGATGTCCCGGTCGCTAACGCCATTCTGGAACGAATTGTAAGTGACCCCGCCCAGGAACACTGAGAGGACCGCGACGGCGACGGCGAGGGTGGCCACGCGTTTCAGGACCGCACTCCGGGCGTCGTCGAACTGAAACCACTGCTGTGGCCGGTAACCGCTGGACCAGAGGACGGCGATGGCGGCGACGTTGATCGAGAGCCAGTTGACCAGGGCCAGCACACCCGAGCCGATACCGACCATCGGGAGCCCCCAGGCGAGGCCGATGCCGACCGTGGCTGCCGGCGGAATCAGGGCAACCGCGATCATGACGCCGACGATGGCCGCCGAGACACCCGACGATAGCGAGAGCGCGCCGGCGACACCGGCACCGAGCGCGACCGCCAGCGAGAGGAAGTCCGGGGTCAGTCGTTCGCGAATCTCGGGCACCTGCGTCACGTCGATGCCCGGCGGGACGAGATTCGAGTACCGGACGAAGACGGCGAATGCGGCGGCGCTGACGACCGCCAGCGACATGCCGAGTACCTGCAGTTTGACGCCACGGACGAACAGTTCGTCTTCGCCCAGTACCGTCCCGACGCTGGCGGCCATCGCCGGGCCGATCAGGGGCGCGATGACCATCGAGCCGACGACGACTGCCGGCGAGTCGAGCAACAGGCCGGCGGTGGCGATGATAGCGCTGATGACCGTCATCGTGGTGTAGGTCCGCAACGTCGGTGCGAGGTCCTCTGCATGACCCAATAGCTCCTCGCGGGCGATGCGGTCTTCGTCGACTGCCTCCCGTTCGGCGTACCGTTCCTCCAGTTCGTCGAACCGCTGGGAGACGACGGCACTGGCCTCGACGACGACGGTGTAGGCCTGGTCGTCGATACCCGCGTCCCGGAGTTGCTCGAGAACGGGCTCGACCGCGGGGTTCGGCAGCGGTGCGTAGACGATGGCGGTGAACTCGCGGCCGCTGGTCTCGTCGGTGACGACGTAGTCGACGCCCTCCTCGTCTAAGGAATCGAGGACCGTCTCGCGTTTTCCGGTCGGGACAGTCACCTGGAGAAGTCGCACACCCCACACTCACACGGCGGCGACAAATACGTGACGGGCCGCCACGCGTCGCTCGCGTGGGCCGAAATGCCGGCGCTTATCCGGCCCAGTCGTCTACCCGCTCACATGTTCGATTCGCGGCCGGACCGCAGCGCAGAGGTCGTCCTTGCGGGACGCTCGAATGTCGGCAAGTCGACGCTGATGCGCGAGCTAACCGGCCATACGTTCGACACGGGCCAGCGGCCGGGTGTTACCCGCCAGCCCAACCACTACGACTGGAACGCAGCGGACTTCGTCCTCACTGACCTCCCCGGGTTCGGATTTATGAACGGCGTCCCCGACGAAGTGCGCGAGGAGATCAAAGACGACATTGTCGCGTACCTCGAGAGCTACGCCGAGCAGATTCTCGTGGCGGTGCTGGTAGTCGACGGCAAAGCGGTGATCGACATCATCGACCGCCACTCCGGGCCCGACGAGATTCCACACGACGTTGAGATGTTCCACTTCCTGCGCGAGATGGGTATCCCGGTCGTCGTCGCGGTCAACAAGATGGACAAGGTCGACGACCGTGACGAGCGCCTGGACGACCTGTGTGACCGACTCGGCCTGCTCCCGCCTTGGAAGCAGTGGCAGGAGACTATCGCCCCGGTCACCGCCAAACGTGGGTCCATCGACCCCATGACCGAAGCCGTCCGCCACCACCTCCACGAGCAGCGACGCGACGACCTGTTCACCTTCTTCTGACTCCCGGTTGGTTACGAGATGTAACAACTGTGGTGTGGTGGTCGGGAAACGGTACTGGTCGTCGCTGTGCGGCCGAGAGCGCCGCTCCGGTGGTACAGTAGAAAACGGGGGTAGAGGGGGGGATGTTGGGGGGTGGCACCCGAAAATTGGGTGCAATCCAATTTACACGCCTCATACTAATGAATCTTGCGACTGACGACTCTACAAATAGCTGGCTGGCACTGTCGCTGGAGCGGGACGCCGTGGGAGATAAAAGCGGTGAAAGGGCTTAGTGGGCCCGCTCCAAAGGTACGCACGTGACCACGCCGGCATCCGAATCCGATGCGCCTGCGCCGACCGTCCGGGAGGCGGTCAAGGCGGATCTGCTCGCGGTGTATCGTATCGAGAAGGCGTCGTTTCCGCAGCCGTGGCCGTTCGCCGCGTTCCAGCGGTACGTCGAGAAACCGACCTTTCTCGTCGCGGAGTTCGGGGCCGGCGTCGTGGGATACATCGTCGCCGACTCGGTTCCCAACCACGGGCGGCCGCTGGGCCACGTCAAGGACCTGGCGGTACATCCCGACCAGCGGGGCCAGGGCGTCGGCTCAACCCTGCTCCAACGGGCACTGGGTGTCATGCGCACAGCGGGCGTCGCCGAAGTGAAACTCGAAGTGCGCGAGGGCAACGAGCGGGCCCGGCGTCTCTACGAGTCCTTCGGGTTCCGCCACCAGCGAACGGTTCCCCGCTACTACGACGACGGCGAGAACGCTCTGGTCATGGTCGTCGACCTGTAAAACCTATCCGTCCAGACGCGTACGATGAGGCATGGGATACGCCTGCCCGGTGTGTGAGGACCCACAGGCCGACGCCGAACACCTGGCGAATCACCTCGCGTTCACCGCCTTGCTGGGCGACGACGACCACGAGGCCTGGCTCGATGAACACGCGCCCGACTGGGACCAGGTCGACGCCGACGCGCTTGCTGCGACCGTCACCGAACTCGCCGAGGAAACCGACTATCCGCAGGTCTTCGAGGACACTGTCGACGACCACGACCACGACCACGAGCGCTCCGGCGCCCTGTTCGACGACAAGGCACGCGCCATCGAGCGTGGCCGCGAGCGTGCACGGGACCTGAGCGACCTCGACACCGCCGACGAGTCGGTTCTGGAGGAGGCCCGCGAGATGACCCGGCAAATGCGGGGTCGCGACTCGGCCGACGCCGAAGCCGAGGACCCGGCCGACTCCGAAACCGAGTAACCGGAGCGACCCGAGGCTCCTGATATGCACACAGAAGGAGTGTTCGCGCCCGAGACGGCGACGGCCGCAGGCGAGTTGTACACGGCCGTCGGCCCGGCCGCTCAGAACAGCGTTCGCGGGGCCGCAAAGGCCATGAATTTCGACAGCGAAGAGTACGACGAGCGGGTGACGAACTCGGTCGTCGCGACCGCTCACGAGGCAATCTTCGCCTCGATGCTCGAAGTCACGGTCGGCTCTGCCGAGGAGTTCGAGACGTGGTGTGACGACCATCCCGACTACGCGCAGGAGACAATCGGGAGCGAGAACGTCGACCGCGTTGTCTGGCACCCGGTCCCCTTCGCCGAGACCGTCGTCGCCGCCACCTTCCAGGAACGGACTGAGGCAGCCGTGGGAACGCTTCGCCGCCAAGCCTTCGGCAGCGTCTACCGCGAGGTTGTGACCGACAGGTAACCGAGTCAGTTCCGCTATCGTTTTTCCGCAGCACACCGAGTGGTGGGTATGCGACAGATCACGCGCCGAGTCACCGTCGCCGTCCTCGTCGCAATCGTCCTGTTGCTGGCGCTCGGTGCTCTCCCGGGTTATCTGAAAAGTGGCGATCCGTACTACATGACGGCGACGGCCACGGACACGGACAACCGGACTGCCATCCCGGCCGACACGCTCGCGTCCAACCGCTACCCCTACGCGGCGGCCGCGCTGGCGAACGCGACCGACGCGGCCGGGAGCGGGGTCGCAAACGCCACGGCTCGCTCAGACCCCTACTGGAAGGGCCCCGTCGGCGTGAAAGGCGCGTTCAGCCACTCACCGTTCGACGAATTTAACGCGATCAGACAGCGCAACCGGTCCGCGACGACCGAGACGGCCGTCTTCGTCCGCCAGAACGGCACCGTTTACACCCTGGAGGTGACACAAGACCCATGACCAACGATCCGACCATCCGACGGTTCGACCCCGATAGTCGCCCCGTCCGAGGCCCCGAAGAGTTCGACTGGCCCGTCCAGGAGTCCGACGCCGAGTACGAGACCGGCTGGTACACTGGCGGCTACGACCTCGTGGGACAGCCGGACGGCTCCGAGAAACGCTACTACTGGGCCGACCTGCCTGCCGCCGCTGTCGTCGTGGCGGTCGTCGACGGCGCGGACGTGCCCAGCGTGGCCGCGGACGCATCGGACGGAGCGCGGCGTGGCCCGGGAGGTGGGACCGGTGCCGACGCCGAGGACGGCGTCGACCACCTCGTCATGGTCGACCAGTACCGACCGACGATCCGTGAGCAGTGTCTCGAACTCCCCGCCGGTATCGTCGAGGACGGCGAGAGCTACACCGACGCCGGTCGACGGGAACTCCGCGAGGAGACCGGTTTCGACGCCGCCGGCGTCTCCCTGCTGGAGGAGTTCTGGTGCTCGACCGGTATCCTCCGGCACCGCCGGGGTATCGTCTTCGCAGAGGGACTGGAACCGGTCGAGGCCGACCTCGACGACAACGAGTTCCTCAGCGTCACGACCGTGCCGGTCGACGAGGCGCTCGCTGTGGCCCGGCGAGAGCCAGCGAACGACGCCACTATCGAGGGAGTCCTGCTGGCACAGGCCGAGGACGTGCTCTAATCGAACACGACCGACCGGGTCACGCGCCGCTCGCCTGCGGCCGTCACTGTCAGGGTGTACTGCCCGTCCTGAAGACCGGTGATCCACGTCTGAAACTCGCCGCCGGACACCGAGGTGTTCGTCCGTAGGACTCGCGTCCCCGTCGCGTCGGTGACCCGGACCGTGACGGACTCGGTCGGACTCCGGCCGTCGACCCGGAGTGTCCCCGACTGGATCGTCGTGTCACGTCCGGGCGTCTCCAGCCCGAACGCCGCGTCGTCGGCCCCGGCTTTGACTCGCACGTCCTCCTCGACCGCCGTCCCGTCGCTCCGCGCCACCACGCGGTACGACCCCGATTCGGGCGCCGCGAACTCCACCCGGAACCCGTCGGCGCCGGCCTCGACACGTCGATTGGCGACTGTCTCACCGGTGTCGTCCACGAGCCGTACCGTCAGGCCGCCGCTCGCGCCCCAGCCTCGGACCGCGACGGTCGTTCCCGTGACCGACGCCGAGAGCGTGACGACGGAGCCCGTGGTTGTAGGTGTCCCCGTCGCGGCGGCCGGGCCGGGGCCCCCTCCACCGTCGAAGGACCCCCCTGTGTCGGTGGCGAACGGGCCGGCTCCGACCACCGCCGTGGTCGCCACGGCCAGCCCGGCGACCACGACCACCGCCAGCGCCAGTACCGTCGCAGTCAGCCCATTCGGGACCGTGATTGACGGGCGGGGCCGCCCGTCAGTCGCGCGGCCGAGGACGGCCGCGAGCCCGCCGTCGGTCGCGACCGCCGCCTCGGTGTCGTCACTCCCGGCCTCGCCAGCGTCGACTGCGGGTGCGGGCGTTCGCTCACCCACCCCTCCGGACCGCCCGAGGGTGTCGGGCTCCGACCCGCCCGACGGCGCGTCGTCGCGCTTCCACTCCCACAGCTTTTTGCTCCGCTCACACAGCGGGGCGAAGTCGTCGTCGTGCCCGGGCCGGAGGACGACGTCGGCGCTGGTCAGTGGCCTGCCGTCGCCGTCGACGATGGCGACGCTTGCACCCGTTCGAGCCACTGCCGTCGCGACACCGACCGCCCGGTCGGCCGTCTCCATCCCGAACGACAGGGGTGGCTCGCCGCCGTCCGCGAGTCGTGCGAGCAGGGACACCTGCGTGCCGGACCGGGACGCGGCGGTCGCGCGACCGAGCGTGTCGAGCCACGCCTCGTCCCGAGGATGACACTCCCACCCCCACCCCTCGAGCCGGAGTTTCGTGAGTTCGCGCTCTAGCGCAGCCAGCGAGGCGGCCGGTGTGTCGTCGCCGTCGGCCACGTACTCGGCGACGTATCGCCGCCAACCGCCGCGCTCGCCGGTCGGGTCGCGGCCGAGGAATAGATACAGGACCCGCGCTCGGTCGACGACGACGGCGGTCGTCCGGTCACCGTCGAGCAGCGACTTCACCGTCGCGTCGACGAAGGCCGCGTCGGCACTGGACGGATACGCGAGCGTCGGTCCCTCGCCGTAGATTCGGAACGATGCCATCGGTTGTCAGTCTGGGCCGTGCTCGGTCGCGAGCCTGAAGCGACCGGCCCGGAAGCAGTTACAGCCCGCCGATGCCGTTCTGCAGCAAGGTCACCAGCAGGTCGAGCAACTGCGCGAACTGGTCGAGCGTACTGACGAGGCCCTCGAGCTGGTTGGCGAAGTCACCACCCAGCAGGCCGCCAAACTGGAGCGTGCCGACCGGTGCCGCCACCGCCGGACTGGTGGCTACCCACAACAACAGACACGCCGTGATTGCACTGCCGATTCCCCACCTGAAAGAGCATCCCCCTTTCATCGCTAGGTGGAAGGTCTATCCGCGTTATTAACTTTACTATAGCGCTTATCTTGAATTAACTGTGAGTTTCTAGAACCTATCCGTTCAGTGCCTCGACCGGCCGCCGGTTGGCCGTCTTCCAGGCGGGGTAGAGACCGCTGAGGAGGCTCGTCCCGACGCCGAAACAGAACGCGAGCAACAGGAAGGCCACGTTGCGCGGGTGCAAGACCAGTTCCAGACTGACGGGTGTCACGACCGAGAGGCCGACACCCGCCAGCAGGCTCAACATCGCACCCGCGAGTCCGCCGAGGACACCCAACAGCAACGCTTCGGCGACGACCATCCGCATAACGGTGGTCCGTCCGACGCCGACCGCCCGAAGCATACCGAGTTCCTCGCTGCGCTCGCTCGTGCTCATCAGCATGACGTTGACGATGCTGACGCCCGCGACGACCAGCGAGATCGACCCGATGGCGAGCAAGACGGCGTTGAGCAGCCCGAAGTACTCCCGAATCTGGTCCAGCAGCGAGGACAGTTCGACGACCGTAATACGGTTCCCGCGGCCGTCGAACGCGGAGCGCAGTTCGCCCGCGACCGCCGCGGCCTGCTCCTGAGACTCCGTCCGGACGATAATCTGGCTGTATGGCTCGGTGAACTCCCCTTCGGGCAACACGAGTGCGTTCCCCGTCGCGATAGGCAGGAACTGGCTCCCCTCTTCGAGAAGCGCGAGGACGCGGTAGCTGTTCCCGTCGATTTCGACGGTACTGCCGACCCGGAGTCCGAGGTTCTCGGCCAGGTCGTGTCCGACGAGTGCGCCCTGCCGGTGGTTCCGTGGGATGCGACCGTCCGACGCCGAGAACAGCGCCTGCGGGTTGTCCGTCCCTGCGAGGACGCCGATCTGCTCGCTCTGGCCGCGGCTGACCGTGCCGGCGGCGGTGACCATCGGAACCACCGTTCCGTGTTTCTCGCCGATGCGCCTGATCCGTTGCACGTCCCGGGGCGAGAACCCTTCCGTGTCACCGCCGCCGGTGACCGCACTGAGCGAGTCGAGTGAACTCCCGTCGCCAGCACCCCCGCTCCCGCCCGGCGTGACGACGACCTGCGTCCCGACGCCGCCGAACGCGCTCGTGGCAGACAGCTGTAAGACGGTACCCAGGATACCCAGCGTCGCGATGGCCATCACACCGATGACGATACCCAGCGCTGCCAGCCCGGTCCGCAACCGGTTGCGGCCGAGGTTCCGGACGGCGATTCGGACGACCGGCAGTCGGTGAGCAGGGAGGACACCCACGCGTGCTCACCCCAGGTCCCCGTCGACGAGGTCGAACCGTCGGTCGGCGTAGTCACTGACCAACTGGTCGTGCGTGACGACGACGACGCTGACCCCCTCCTCGGTAATCCGCTGGAACTCGTCGAGGATGACCGTTCCAGTGTCGCGGTCGAGATTGCCGGTCGGTTCGTCGGCCAGCAGGACCGACGGTCGGTTGATCAGCGAGCGGGCGATAGCGACCCGCTGGCACTGCCCGCCGGAGAGTTCGGGCGGCTTGTGACCGCGTCGGTCACCGAGTCCCACCCGGTCGAGCAGCTCCTCGGCCCGCTCGCGCTCGCCACGGCCGTCGAACACCGTCGGGAGTTCGACGTTCTCGACGGCTGTCAGCGTCGGGACGAGGTGGTAGTCCTGAAAAATAAATCCCAGATACTCCCGGCGGACTTCGGTGCGTTCCTCGACCGACAGCGCCGTCACGTCTTTCCCTTCGAGCCACAGGGTGCCGTCGGTCAGCGAGTCGAGCAGCCCGAGAACATTGAGCAGTGTGCTCTTACCGCTCCCGCTGGGGCCGAACAGACAGACGAACTCCCCGGAGCCGACCCGAAAGTCGACACCGTCGAGTGCCGTCACTGCCCTGTTCGCCCCCTCGTAGCGTTTGGTCGCGGCTTCCAACTCCAGAGGTATCGTTGCCGCCATGGTTACCTGATGACGTAGATGCCGACCAGCGCGAACGTGACGACGAGCAGGCCGACCAGCAGGAAGCCAGAGCCACCACCCGTCGACTCCTCGCTCGCATTGAGGAGACGCTCGTTGAACCCGAGCCGGACGGTCCTGGTCCGTTGCTGGTCGTCGACCCTGTAGGTCAGGTTCAGGGGGACTGTCGTCTGGTTCTCGTCGGTGACGGTCAGTTGCACCTCGAACGGCGTGAACTGGCCCGACTCGATGGGGCCGACGAAGTACCGCCCCTTCTGGTCGGCAGGAGCGACGCCGGACCCGTCGCCGGCCTCCACGACGAGCCCCGAGATGGCGCCCGTCCCGATGTTACCGGCGTTGCCCGACACTGTGACGGTGCGCTCGTCGGTCTGAGTGACGTTGATCCCAGTGAGCCGGATCCGGCCCCGGTCGGGCCGGTAAGGAAGCGTCGTCCGCTGGGTTCCGGACTCGGTGCCGACCCGGTAGTCGACGGCGACGTTCAGGTCTGCGGGTCCCGACAGGGTGGAGAGGTCTACGGTCACGGCCCGACTCTCGCCGACCGAGAGCGTCGTCGCGACGGGCTCGCGGGCCAGCATCGCGTCCGAGGCGTTCGGAACGACCACGACGTCTTTGACCGGTGCGTTCCCGAAGTTCGTCACGCGGACCTGTGCTCGTGGCGGCCTGGGCCCCTGCTCGTCCTCTGATTCGGACCCGGACCCGCCCACGAGCGACGCGAGCGTGTCCTGTGCCTGTTGGCCGGGCGGCGGGCCGACGAGCTGTGTGACCTGGACGCCCACGTCGGTCACCAGCGGTGAGACCGAGACGTCGCGCCCGACGCGTTTCGACCGCTGGACACCGGCACCCGTCGTGTAGGATACGTCGACGGAGAACCGCTGGTCGCCGGCCCGCTGGGGCCTGACGCCCACGTCGAGTCTCGTCGACTCGCCGGCGGCGAGTTCGGCGACCGCCGACTTCTCGGTGAGTCGCTCGAAGCCGCCGGACGCGACCGTTGCGACGACGTCTCTGATCGACCCCTGCGTCGGGTTCGACACCGTCACCGTCGCGTTGGTCCGGACGCCGGCGGTCGGCTTCGCCACGTCGAGCTCTACGATGGGCTCGGTCTGCTCGACGACCAGACTCACTGGCCGGGCGATGCGGACCTCGTCGCCGTCACTGTCGGTCCCCGCGACGACCACCTCGACGTTCTTCAGCCCCGGTTCGTCGAACGTCGCCGTCAGCGGCAGGTCGAGGTCGTCGCCGGCCGAGAGTGAGCCCACGTCCGAGGCCTCGACCAGTGACTCTCCGTTCCGGTACTGGAGTTCGACCCGGTCGATTCTGGCTGCCGACGTGCTCCCCCGAGAGTTGCTGACCGAGACGCTGACCGTGACCGGCGACCCGACCAGCGGCGTCTCCGGTGTGACCGACACGTCCTCGACGACGAGACGGGCGTCCGGCACGTCGCTGTCCGGTTGTGTCGCGGCCGGCGCGCCGCCCGCGACGACCGATGTGCCTGCCACTACGAGCAGGCCTGTGAATACCAGCACCGCCAGTGTGTGTCCCCCGTTTACCATTCCGTCTGCATCCCCCCGTATGCGCGTATTCGGACGTTGATTCTTTCCGGACAAAAGCGTTGTTAATATTGTCTCGAAATTCGGCGTATCTTCCAGGTGCTCGGGCTGGAACGCCGTTGCTGTCGGGTACGCCAGTCGGAGAAAGACCCGATAACAGCTCTCGGTCCGCCTGAACCTCGGTCAGAATGGGTCCGGCGTTACGCCACGTTGAATCCCTTGTCGCGGAGGAAATCCTCGACGCGTCCTGTGTGGTTGCCCTGGAGCTCGATGGAGCCGTCTTCGACGGTGCCGCCACAGGCGAACTTCGATTTCAAGTCCGAAGACAGACTGTCCATGTCCACGTCGCTGGGATCGAACCCTTCGATGACCGTTACCTCTTTTCCGTATCGGCGCTCGTCGATGCGGATGCTGATTTCCTGGGACTCTTTGGCGACGTCCTCGCAGACGCAGAGCTCCTCGGGCAGCCCGCACGTCGAGCAGACTTCCGACATTACAAATCAGGCTTACGAAACCGACGTATTAAACATCTTCGGGACCCACGAAAGCATCCCTCTGAAGCCGTTCTGGGCGGTCAGCCGAACGGACCCGTCCGTTCCCGGACGACCTCGTTCGCCGCCGCCACCGTGTCGTCGGCGACACTCACCGTCACGTCGCCCGCGTATCGGGCCCGCTCGTGGAGTCGATAGACCTGCTCGACACTCTCGTCGGCGTCGACCGCCGCCAGGTACTCCCGTGGCGTTTCTCCATCCCTTCGTGGCCGTTCCTCACGCGCGAGGACGTACTCGACGCGCTCGAACGCCCGTTGTACGTCGGCTGCGGGACCGTCCCGCGGCTGCCAGCGCACCCAGATGACCCGGTAGACCCGCTCGGTCAGACCGAGTCTGCGTGCGCCCGCGACGACGCCGCCGACCACCACGAGGATGAGTGCCGCCTCCTCCCGCGACGGTGGGTCGGGCAGAGGCAGGCCGCCCCCGTCGTCTCTCGTCGTCCGCACCGCATCCTCCTCGCCGAGTGTCTGGACCGTCTCGGGCGTCGAATCAGGCGTGTTCGCAGTCGGCTCGTTCGTCGCCGGCGACGGAGTCGACGGCGGTTCGGTCGTCGGCTCGGGGTCGTCGTTCACGTTCCCGCCGTTCTCGTCGCCACCGACCCGTTCTCGCTCGGCGTCCTGTCGGGGTCCGGCCGGCGTCGGGTCGAATCTCACCCAACCGACGCTGGGGAAGTAGACCTCGACCCAGGCGTGAGAGTCCAGTCCGCGCACCCGGTACTCGTCGTCGCCGACCCGTTCGCCGGACGTGTAGCCGACGACGAACCGTGCCGGGATGTTCTGGGTCCGCAGCATCGTCACCATCGTCGTGGCGTAGTAAGTACAGTACCCCCGGTCCATCTCGAACAGAAAGCCGTCGGCGATGTCGCCCTCGGGCCGCTCTACGTCGAGCGAGTACTCCTTCTCCCGCTCCAGATAGGACTCGACCGCCCTCGCCGTCTCGTAGACCGTCTCGGCGTTGGCCCCGTCCTGTATCTGGCGGGCTCGCGTCGCCACCCGGTCGGGCGTGCTCGAGGGAAGGTTCGTGTACCGCGACTCGATCTGTCTGGGATAGTCGTTTCCGGCCCGCTGGAGCCGACTCGGTGACGCCACGGGCTGGCTGCTGGAAACAGTATAACTGTCGCCGGGTGAAAACGGCTGTGCCGGCTGGAGGCCCCCGAGTGAGGTCACCGACGTACTGTCGGCGACGCCCTCGCCGACCCTGACCGGCTTCCAGGCTGCGGGCATGGCGTCCAGTTCGGACTCGACGGTGACCGTCTGTTCGACGATGCGGGCCTCGCCCGGTGGCGAGGCCATCTCGCCCCGGTACCCTAATGCCGACCCGGTCCGCACCCAACCGTCGCCGGTGTAGCGGTCGTAGGCCCCCGTCCGCCAGTACGTTTCACGCGAACTCTCGACGGTGAACCGGACTTCCGACGAGAGGCTGATCGACCCCTGTATCGCGACACGCTCGTCCGAACTGATCAGGCTCCCCTCGATGGTCTCCGTGCCGCCGTCCCCGAAGAGCCCGAACGGGGTCCCAGTCCCTCCAGGGACCACGCTGACCAGCATCGTCACGACCACAATCACGGCCAGGACGACGGCCATCGTCTCGACGGCGCGGTCAGCCCCGCCGAACCGTTCGAGTCGACCGAACCCGACCGTCCCGACCGCGCCCAGCGCGCCGAGTAACGCGACAAGCGTCCCCACGTCGCCCGTGAGGACGAAGAACGTCAGTGCCGCCCCACCGACGAGAGCCGTTCCCACGTACCGCCGCCGAAGTGCCAGATACCACGCCAGGAAGACGGGGCCCGGCGTGTACGCCAGCGCGAACAGCTCGATCATCTGTAGGCGCAACACCGACAGCCCCATGAACAGCGACAGCACGTCCCCAAAAATACGGTCCTGCTGGGCGAACACGTCCGCCGGCAGTGCCGACGCGTACGTCCAGAGCCCCAGCAACAGCAGCGCCAACCCGACGGGCAGCGCCGTCCACGCTCCGACGACCCGCGACAGCCCCGTCGCCACCGCTAACGTCACCGCCACGACCAGCAGGAACGTGCCCGGGTCACCGACCACGTCGATGATTTCGTACAGTGGGAAGGTGAACGAGAACAGCAGCAGGCCCGTCGACAGCAGGGCCAGCCCACGCGGCTCGAACACTGCGCTCCACGGCCGCCCCGTCGTGTTGGGGGTAGCCTCAGGGGCTGCCGTGCCGGCGTCGGTACTCATCGTGACACCTCCCGCTCGGCAGGGGATTCGCCGGCTGCGCGGGTAGTCCCCTGCTGTCGCTCGCCGTCGCTCGTCGGGGACTCCGGTGGTGTGGGACCGATCGAGAGGCGATGGTCCTGTCCGTCGACGGTCACGGTCACGCCATCCTCGTCGGCGGTGAGCCGGGCGTCCGCACCCTCGCGAGCCGGCTGGACCGGCTGTCCCGACCCGGTGCGCGCGAGCAGTTCGAGGAGGTGTCGCCGGTGGGCCTGCCCGCGACCGGCCGGCACCTCACCGGCTGGGCAGGCGACGCCGACCGACAGCCCGGCGTCCATCGCCAGCACCGCGAGACTGGCCGCGCCCGACGCCATCGTGTCGGCGTGGCCAGTGCCAGCCTCCGCCGCAATCGTCAGCGTTGGCTCGCGCTGCTCGCTGACGAACTGCTTGACCACGAGGTCGTCGTCGGCACGCTTGGCACTGGACTTCCAGTGGACGTCCCGTAACGGGTCGCCCGGGGCGTACTCGCGAATCGTGTCGAAGGCCCGCCGGTCGGTCGTCGTGTCGTACCCGAGCAGGCGCGCGACTGCGCCGTCTTCACGTAGGTCGACCAGCGGCGGGTAAACCAGCGCCGTCGTGGTCCCGTCGGGCTCGAACGACCGCACGAACAGGCCGAGGACGTCGGTCACGACGACACGAGGCGGGCCGATGTCCCACACCCCCCGCGCTCCGAGTTCGACCTCATACTCGACCGTCGCCGGGAGCGTCACCCGCCGGTCGTACCCCGTGGCCGCCACGCCCGGTGGCACGGCGTCGGTCACCCGCGCGAGCGCCCCGCCGTCGACGGACAGTGCGACGGTGCGGGACTCGCCGGGATGGCCGGGGACGGGACTCTCACGGTCGACCGTCGGCCGACCGGCGAGATACACCTGGACGCCGCTCACCACCAGTGCGATCAGTGCGGGCGCGGCGAGCGCGTTCAGCGCACGAGCGCCCGACGCGGCCGCCATCAGAATCGAACCGACTGCGACGCCGACGACGCCGACAGTGCGCCAGGTCGGTCTCATTCGACGGTGACGGTGCGGCGCGCCTCGGTGACGATTTCCTCGCCGGTCCGGTCTGCCGTTGTCGTCCGGATTCGGTGGGGCATAATCGCACTCACCTCCGCCTGCACGTCGTCGGGGACGACGTAGTCACGGCCTGCCAGCGCTGCCCGTGCCTGTGCGGCTCGTAAGAGCGCGATCGAACCGCGAGGGCTCACCCCGAGCTGGGCCTGCTCGCGGGTGTACTCCGAGAGCCGGGTGACGTACGCCCGGATCGGTTCCTCGACGGTAATCTCGCCGACTGCCGTCCGCGCGGCCCGGAGGTCTTCGAGCGTGGCGACCGGCGAGAGCTGTTCAATGGGGTGGTTGCCCACCACGCGGCCGAGCAGTTCTGCTTCGTCGCCGGAATCGGGATACCCGAGGTGGAGCTTCTTCATGAACCGGTCGAGTTCGGCCATCGGGAGTTCGTAGGTCCGGTCGCGCTCGACCGTGTTCTGGGTCGCAATCACGGTGAATGGATCGGGCATCTCGTAAGTATCCCCGTCCACCGTGACCTGCTGTTCCTCCATGGCCTCCAGAAGGGCGCTCTGAGTCTTCGGCGGTGCGCGGTTGATTTCGTCGCCCAGCACGACGTTCGCGAACACCGGGCCTGGCCGGAAGTCGAATTCGCTCGTCTTCTGGTTGTAGACGTTGACGCCGGTGATGTCGGATGGCAGCAGATCCGGCGTGAACTGGACGCGATTGAACGACCCGTCGAAAGAAGCGGCGATGGAGCGGGCAAGCATCGTCTTGCCGACTCCGGGCACGTCCTCCAGCAGAACGTGGCCGCGGCCCAGTACCGCGGTAAGGATGTGTTCGATTTCGGCCTGATGGCCGACGATCACCTCGCCGACGTTCTCGGCGACGCGGCGAGCTAGAGCACCGGCCGCTTCTACGGCGTCGTCCGACTCCTGTTCTATCGTCGATGTGTCTGCGTCAGTCATGGGTTGCGGGGGTGGGCGGATACCTGCTCCTGCACTGCGGACCGTCGATCGACTCGTCGGACCGTGGACTCGCTCGCCGTGTCGGGCGAGACCACGACCGTCGGTGCCGTTCACATGCGCCGTTAGGCCCGGGCCCACCTAACAGTGCTGTATCAGTCAACTGACTCGTTACCACTCTTTACAGTCGGCACAGACGAGTTCGTCGCCGCCTCGCCAGCGGCGCGCAACCGCTTCGCCACAGGCTCCACACACTGCCCCGTCACCGGTCCAGGCGTACGTCGACGTGGCCAGCGCCACGCCACCCGACGGCTCGTCGCCGTCGCCCCCGCCGTCCTCCGGCCGACTTCGCTCCACGCTGCTCGCCGGTGCCGGTGACTCGCCGTGTTCGCCCCCGTCGTCGTCCGTGGTCACGAATTCGTCGAGCGAGGTGTCGTCCATACACCTTTTTGATTCCCGGCCGTCTTATGACTTCGCCAAACCACGACACACAAGTACCAGCCACACAACGTTCAGCTATGGCAGGGCTCGTCGACATCGTGACCAGTCTCCCGAAACTCGTACAGAGCATCGCCGAAATCGCCATGTCCGACCCGTTGAGTGCCGTCCTGATAGCCGTCGGCGGACTCCTGATCGCCGGGACGGTGGGTCTGACGGGCTATCTCGCGGCCGGCGTCTTCGTCTCCGCGGTGATGCCGGACTTCAGCGGAGGACAGCCCCCGCAAGGTCGATAGCTCGTTCTAGATCCGGGCCCAGCGGTGCACCGGCGACGAAACTGTCCGCGTGCTCCATCACGGCCTCGACGTCGCTTTCGACCTGCTCCTGCGTCCCGGCGATACAGAAGGCGTCGATCATCTCCTCGGTGACCAGCCCGAACGCCTCGTTGAACGACCCCGCCTCGATAGCCCCGCCGACGTTCTCGGCCCGCTCCCGGTCCAGGTCGTGACGGTCCAGCACGGGCGGGGCCGCACCACCGGCGATGAACGCGACCGGTGGCCGGGCCGCCTCGCGAGCAGCCTCCTCCTCGTCGGCGACGCTGACGCTCGCGTAGGCCGCAAAGTCGAAACTCCCCCGCTCGTCGGGCCGGTCGTCGAGCCCTTTTTTGACCTGTTCAGCCGCCCACGCCATATCCCGAGGGTGCGAGCCGTTGTAGAGGACACCGTCGGCGTGTTTCGCGCTCATTCGGATCATGTGAGGGCCCTGTGCGCCGACGTAGACGGGAATCTCGCCCTCGACCTCGTATTCGAGGTTGGCCTCGGCCGCTTGGAAGGTTCCATCGGCATCGACTGACTCGCCGGCCCACAGGTCTTGTGCGGTTTTGAACGTCTCTAACACTCTGCGGAGCGGGCTGTCGCGTTCGACGCCCAGCGCCGAGAGCGTCGAGCGGTCGCCCGGACCGACGCCGAAGACGGCCCGGCCGTCACTGACCTCCTGAATCGTTGCGACGCGGGAGGCCAGCGCCACGGGGTGTGTGTCGTACGGGTTGGCCGCCGCCGGACCCAGTGCCACCTCGTCGGTGGCGTCTGCGATCCGGTCCAGAACGACGTAGGGATCGCGGTTGAAGTAGTGACACGACGCCAGAACGGTGTCGAAACCCGCCGTCTCGGCGCTGACTGCCAGTTCGGTAACCTCTTCGATCGGATGTTCGGTGGTGAGTTCGATAGCCTTCATGAGTCGTATTCCCACGCTTCCAGTGCTTGGCGGACGAGGTCGTCCGCGCGGTCTCGAAACAGTTCGTCGCTGCCGGCGTGGTCGCCGAACTGCCAGTCGCGAACGACGGTCACCGGCGTGCCGCCGCCGCCCTCACCGGCCACGAGGTTGCTCGCGGCCGCGAGTTCGTCGACCACTGATTGGACCGTAACGTCGAGTTCGCGGCCGTCGCGGTCGCGTTCGCCCCGCCAGTCGCGGCTGGCTGGCATTCCGGCCCAACCGACCGCGACGCCGCGCTGGCCGTGGCGGAACGGTCGGCCGGAGGTATCGGAGACGACCACCGGGCGGTCCAGCCTCTCGGCCAGCGCCTGCGCGCTCGCACCCGGGTCTTCGGGCAACAAGAGGAGATCCGCGCCGGGTACGTTCGACCGGTCGATGCCCGCGTTGACCGTCACGTGACCGAACCGGGTCTCCGTGAGCAGGAAGGGAGCCGACAACAACAATGCCTCGCTCTCGTCCAGCACTGCCTGTGCGAACCGGGGGTCTTTGGTTTCACCGGTCAGGTCCGACAGACGCTCGGCAATCTCCCGAGCGCGCGCCCCCGGTTCGAAGTCCGACAGCGCCGCCGTTCGCCCCTCGGCCTTCGAGACGACCGTGCTGGCGACGACTACCAGGTCTTCCGGCCGGAGTCGGACCCGGCGCTCGATCAACTCGGCCAGGTCGTCGCCAGGCCGGACCTCCGGCAGCCCTGGGACCGCGAACACCTCCATACCACCACTGTGGGACGGCCGATAAAAAGGGACGCGCCACTGGCAAGGCCGGCCACCATCGCTGACGCGCCGGTCACCCGAACGTCGTATGTAAACTGCCGGAGCTTTCCGGACGATATAACAGGATACGTATAATAAGTCGTGTTTGGCTGCTTTTATTATTCACACTTAAACTGCCGGCTATCTACGCGGGAGGATATATCAGATATATACAAACATTTGAAGTACCACGGCGCAGAAGAAGTTAGTGGGGTGACCGATATGACGACCACGACCCGAACAAGGCGACGGCTGCCGAGGGTGAACCTGACGGTGTTCGTGCCGACGGTGATACTCATCGCTGCCGAGGTGTGGTTCCTGGCGACACAGACGCGAGCGCTACTCATCCCCCTCATCTGGATGACGCCGATGAACCTGCTCCTGTTGTCCTACGCCGTCGAGGGGTCGCTCGCGCTCTCGATGGTGGGAATGGTGTTGTTCTTCGCGCGGTTCGTCTACCTGCCCTTTCTGTTGTTCGCCCCTATGAACAACTTCCTGTTGTTCTACGCGCTGTTCATGGCGCCGGTCGACGTGATAATCGTCGGCTACATGATCAGCGCCGCCGGGAATCGGGTTCTCGGGTCGTCGCCGGACACCTGACTCCCCTCTCTCGACACTCCCGTAGTTCCCCCAACACCACGGGACCGTTCCCCCACGGAACCGACTCCCGAACCGACGACCGACGCTCTCCCCGACGGAACGCGCCGTCCGACGCGCGTTCCCGTTTCTCACTCTCCGACCGAACGTTCCGTAGCGCCGCGTAACTGCCGAGAACCGACCCCGAGGCACCGGCCGCCGACGGTCGTTCAGTCACGCTCTGGCGGGCCCGAGTTCTCGGGTGACCGGCTCGCCACGTCCTCGGGCATCTCCGGCCTGTCGGGCGCATCCCGTGACGCAGGCGTCTCCGGTGTCTCGTAGACGCCGGCGGCCGTCTCGACGACGACCTCGATCGGCAGTACCTCCCGACAGAAGTCGACGCCGAAAGGCGTCAGGTGGATGCTCCGACGGACCAGTTTGGCACGTTTGGCCGCCTCGATGGCTTCCTCTACGTCTGGCTGAGCCTGCAGAATCTGGTACTCGTTCAGGTCCTCGACCGGTTCGTCCGAGAACCAGACCAGCCCCAGTCGCTTGAGATTGTTCATGTAGGCGTGAACCCGGTCGAGGTGCTGACAGCCCGCCTCGTTGCCGATCATCGACAGCCCGGCCGCGACGAGTTCGGAGCTGATCGGTACCCAGCCCACGTCGCGCACGTCGAGCGACGGCTGGCGCCCCTCGGTGGCGAGCAACCGGAGGATGCGTACCTCGTCGGGGGCCACCTGGTCGAGGATCGACGCGTAGGCCGGGTGGAGATCCTCGACGTAATCGACGTCGGCCGAAGCCTCCATCACGCGTGCACCGCGTCGTCGCAATCGGTCTCTGTCGGCCGGAAGCGTCGACGCCTCACGGTCCACCTCGCGTTCGTCGTTCTCGACGGGCGTATCGACGCCGAGTCGGTCCAGTTCGTCGAGCGTGATCGACCGCACTTCCTCGACCATGTCGACCATCGACTCCGAGGTCGCCGCGGCCCGGACTAACCGCGGGCCGGTCCGCACGCCCGACCGGACGGAGTAGCCCGTCGACCGCTGGAGGGCAGCCGCCCCGATCCGGGCCACCCGGAACGAGTCGTCGATGTCATCCGGCGTCGCCGAGAGCGACGGGTGGTCGACCTCGTCGAGGTCCGGCGGCGAGAATTTGTCTTCCTCGGTTTCGCCCGGGTTCAGCAGGTGTGACATCACGCTGTCGACCGACGAGAGCGTATCCTCCGAATCCGTCGCCGGGTCCGCCATGTCAGCGACCGCGTTGTCGAGTGACGACACTAACTCGTCGGTGTCGACAGCGGGGTCCAGCAGCCCCGTGACGGTCGAATCGAGCGTCGAGAACACCTCCTCCGAGTCACCCGACGGGTCGGTTAGCGCCGCGAGGGCGGCGTCGATGATGGTGAACGCCTCCTCGACGCCCTCCTCCGCGGCGGTCGGGTCCGTTACCGCGGACTCGATTACGGAGAGGACCCCGTCGGTCTGGGTCGTCGAGGAGCCGGCCGGGTTGACGATAGCCGTGTTCAGCACCGAGAGGACTCCTTCGGTGGCGTCGGGGTCGACAGGGTCGGTAATCGTCGATTCCAGCACCGAGAGCAGTCGTTCCGTCTCGTCTGTGTCCACTGGCGTCGGTGTGACGATAGACGCCTCCAGTACGTCGAGTAACTCGTCGACCTGCTCCTGGCCGAGGTCGCGTTCGCCGGTCGCTACGTCGAGGATGTCGAACAGCCGCACGACCGACGACGGGTCGAGTCCGCCGGTCGCGTCGCCAGTCCCCTCGGTTTCGCGAGCGATCTCCGACACCCAGTCGGCGCTGTCTCCCCCTCCCGGTTCGGAATCACCCGGTGTCCGTTCACTATCGTCGAATTCGCTCATACTGTAGTCACCACCAGTAGCTGAATCCACCCCGCAACGAACCCGAGGGCTGCCCCGATACCGATGAGCAACCACTCGTCTTCTTTGAACGCAGAGCGTAGCGTCATCGTAAAATCCTGCGGGGGGAGTTCCTGCATCCGGTTCGCAATCAACTTCTTGACCGGAATCGAACGCTCGCGGTTGAAGTCGGCGTCCTGCAGCGGCTCCAGTGCGTACTCGACGCCCTCGGTCGCCAGGGCGTCGCGGATCTTCTCGTACCGCCTGTCACCCGTCGCGACGCGCACGACCGGTGCGGCCAGTCCGAGCGCCTCGTCCAGCGCGGGCCGGATCGCCTCCTCAATCATCCGGCGTGTCCGGTCGGAGCGGTTCCCGTAGAGGAGGTTCTGGGCGACGTTCTCGACGGTAATGATCTCTTCGGCGACGATCTCACCGTACCGCTCGGCCACCTCGTCCTGGCGCTGGATGAACAGTCCCTGCAGTGTGAATGGGCCGATTTCGACTGGCTCCTGTGGATTGAATATCGCCTTGATCGCGATGTAGTTCGTGAAGTAGCCCACGAGGACACCCGACACCGGCAGGACCCACCACGCCTGGTTGAAAAACAGAAACATCGGGATGGAGAACACGCCCAGCAGCGTTCCGAAGTAGAAGCCGGAGTTGACGAGAAACGTCAGTTCCTCGTCGCCGACTTCCAGGAACATTCGGTTGAGCAGTTCGGGGTGGTTGTCGAGATAGTCGATGGTCATCAGCTTGAGGCTCAACACCTCGTCGATGTTCTCCGCTGTCGTCTTCATAATCCGGTCGGCCACCGTCGGCAGTTGCTCCTCGATCTGCGTGTGGACGAACTGCCGGGCCCCGCTCGGAACGGAGTTCCAGACGACCGGCTGTTCCCGTCCCAGCAGGTCGTCGACGTACGCGTGGACGTTCTCCCGTGACTGGGCGACCATATGCTGTGAGATCCGGTCGGGGTCGAGCCGTTCGTAGAACTCCTGTTGAGTCGCAAGCTTCGCGATCGAGGCGTCGTAGGCGACGCTGCCCATCTTTGCCGACCGTGACGGGATAATCCCCTGCCAGCCGAGCTTCCCCTCCATCACGCCCGGAATCTGCTGCACCCTCATCGGGAGCATCGGGGCCAGTTGCTTCAGACCGGGCATCCTGAACCCGCGGAACTCCAGTGGGTGAAAGAGCAACCGAATCCCGACCCAGTTGGTGACGTAGCCGATGATACCAGTGATCGGCGGGATCAGTATCAGATTCCACCGCAGCGCCGGGAGCGCCGCCGCCAGCCCGTCGATAGACGATATCATCGCGACTCACTCACCTCTCCCGAGCCGCGTTACTCCCCTACACCCGTCTCGTGCCCCCGTCATCTCTGTGGACGTATCTGAAACCCCTGCATCCGCACTCCCCCTTGAGTTCGGAAACGATGCGGCGCGGTGCCGCAGGGCCGCCGGTCAGGCCTCGGCGGTGTCGTCGTCCTCGGTGCCGACCTCGTCGGGCAGCTCCTCGAACTGCTCCTGGAGGTCCTCGACCTGCTCACGGTAGCGGTCGATCTGGTCGCCCAAGGCTTCCTCGAACTCCTCGGCCTGCTCCTCGAAGCGGCCACCGAGCTCCTCGGCCTGCTCGCTAACTTCGTCCTGTAGCTCCTCGAACTGGTCGATGAGGTCGTCGAGGGCGTCGACGGTCTGCTCTTCGACTGTCTCGTTGGCGTCGATCAGGACCTCGAACTGCTTGTCGATTATCTCGAGGGTCTGGTCGAGCTGTTCCTCGTAGAGGTCGAGCGTGTCCTCGTAGCTCTCGTCGATGTTGTCGAGTGCCTGCTCGTGCTGTTCCAGCAACTCCTCGAAGCCCTCGTCGACGGCCTCGCGGATGTCTTCGATTGTCTGTTCGCCCTGCTCGGGCGTGGCCGACTCGACGGTATCGAGCAGCTGGTCGATGGTGTCCTGCACGAACTTGACCGTGTCCTGCTGGGCCCTCTTCTGGTCGCCGATGGTGCCGTGGAGTGACTCGTTGGCCGCTTTCGGGACCTTGAGCGTCTGCTCGATGACGTCCTGGCCCGTCTCGATTGTCCGACGCTGCACCTCGAATATCGTACCGATTGGTGAGTTGTCTTCTTCGCTCATTGTTCTGCCTCCAGTCTGCCGCTGGGTGCCACTGGAATGTCGGACTGGTCTCACCGACAACGTCGCCACAGCGGACGTCCACCCTCTTACCCCCACAGAGACCTAAGGCGACGACCGGTCACCAGCTCACCCGACGTCGGCCGTTCCACGTCGTTGACGCCGACGGTCGCCCCGTGCGAGGTGGACACCACTCGACTCCACCGACCGCGTCCAACATTCACTATACACGAGCCAGTTCGTTTCTTTCCGGTATTTAGTTGATGGCATAAATGTGGGTCGAATTAAATACCCTGACAGAGGTATGCATACGCTGTTCCCGGACGTAGTTCCTTCGAAGGCATCGTTTCTGTCATCGGTCCCGCCGGTGAACCGTGACCGTGAGAGCTCCGTCGTCGACGGCAGCAATCAGCATCGTCACCTGTGTCGCTGGTGGTGCGCCAGTCGCGCTCCCAGGGTTGAGCAGTCTGACACCCCCCGTTACCGTGTCGAGGACTCTGTGAGTGTGGCCCGCGACGCCGACTGTCGGGCCGGGACCGGCGCGCTGCGTTACCGTCTCGGCGACCCGGTCCTCGTACCCGACCGGACTGCCCGTCCCGTGGGTGACGACGAACTCGACACCACCGAGCGTCACGGCCTCGACCGCGGGCAGTCCGAGTCCCACGTCCGTGTTCCCCGAGACAGCGGTTAGCCCGCTGGCGACGTCCTCAACGGTTGCGAGTGCTGCTGCGGAGTCGAAATCCCCTGCGTGGACCACGTGGTCCGCGTCCCGCAACCGGTCGCGCACCCAGTCGGGGATGCGGTCGATGCGGGAGGGAACGTGCGTGTCGCTGACGATGGCGACATCCATAGGTCGACTCGTGGGGCAACGAACAAAAACCGTCCAGTCGACCGCGGGTTTTTGGACGTTCCGACGCCACCCCGAGTATGGACGAGACGCCAATCGTCATCTGTTTCCTCCGTACCCGCGGCGAGGTCCTGCTGTGCCGGAGCGAGGCAGTCGGCTCCGAAACCGGCCACTGGGGTGGCATTACCGGCCACGTCGCTCGCGGGTCCGAACCGGCGACCGGCCCCGACTCGACACCGGCCGAGGCCGCTCGGCGTAAAATCGACGAGGAGACCGGCGTAGCCGACACGGCCGCGCTCGTCCGTCGCGGCGACCCTGTTCCGGTCGCGGACGCGGACATGGACCGGCGCTGGCTAGCCCACCCGTACCTGTTCGACTGCCCGTCGCGGAAGGTGACGCCCGACGACGAGACGACGGAGTACGAGTGGGTCCCGCCGACGGCCATCCTGCGTCGCCGGACGGCCCCGAAACTGTGGACCGCGTACGACCGGGTGCGTCCGACCGTCGACACCGTCGCCCAGGACCGCGACCACGGCGCGGCATATCTTTCCGTGCGCGCGCTCGAAGTCCTTCGCGACGCCGCCGCTCTCGCGGCCGAGCGTGACGCCGGCGACTGGGCTACCCTTGCCGACCGTGCCAAGGACCTGGTGGCTGTCCGTCCAGCGATGACCGTCGTCCGCAACCGCGTCAATCGCGTCATGCACGCCGCCGCCCGAACGCCGACCGCGGTCGAAGAAGCTACCCACGAAGGAATCGACACGGCACTGGCCGCGGACGGGGCCGCCGCGGACCGCGCCGCCGAACGGGTGGCGGGAGACAGGTTGGTGACGCTCTCGCGGTCGGGAACCGTCGAGCGCGCCCTCTCTTTGGCCGACCCCGAGCAGTTGCTGGTCGCGGAGTCCCGGCCGGGGGGAGAGGGGGTCGGCGTCGCCGAGCGGCGGGCCGCGGCGGCCGACGACGTGACACTGGCCCCGGACGCGGCGCTCCCGTGGCTGCTGGCCGACGGGAGTTACGACGCCGTCCTGGTCGGCGCCGACACCGTCCTCGCGGACGGGAGTGTGGTCAACAAGGTCGGGACGCGTGCGCTCGCGCTCGCGGCTACACGCGAAGACGTTCCTGTCTACGTCGTCGCGGCCCAGGACAAAGTGAGCCCCGAGCCCGACGCCGACCTCGAAACGGCCGACCCGGAGACGGTGTACGACGGTGGCGCAGCCCTCTCGGTGGCGGCCCCGCTGTTCGACGTGACGCCGCCTGACCTCGTTGCTGGTCTCGTCACCGAGGACGGTCCGCTCGACCCCGACGAGGCGGCGGCCGTCGCCGACGACCATCGCGAACTGGCCGGCTGGAACGCAAAGGCTTAGCCGGCCGGTCGGGTAGCGTCATCCGGGCGGCAGTGACGAAGGGTTACCCCCTCCGAGCCCCGTGTGACGAACCCGTTTCTCCGAGCCGCCCGTTCTAACCCGTCGAGTGAACTCGTTGACCGCGCTGCCATTGGTATGTGTATAAGGTGATACCGGCACCCCTCTCGCGTCCGGCGGTTTCACAGGTAAAAGGGAATATCTCTATATGTGGAGTGGACGTAAATAGGTGTACGGCTGGGCGGTTCGTGTGAGGGGAGTGAAGTCCGACCGGGTGCGTATCACTGACGATGACCGGGGCACCCGCGAGCACGAACCGCCGACCGGGAGTGAACTATGCTACAGCACGAACTGACGCCGAACACCGAGCGACTCGGGAGCGACCGTGAAACAGTGTCGACACACGTCACGTCCTGTCCGACCTGCGATGCAAGCGTCGTCGACGGCCAGGGGCTGCTCGCCTGCACCGACTGCGACTGGGCCGGTCTCGTCGACTGATTCGGTCGGTCACGACTCAGTCCATCGCAGAGTGGATGATCTGTGACTCGATACGGTTGAGATGTTCCCCGACGGTCCCGACGGTACAGTCACACACCTCGGCGATGTCCTCGTACGTTGCCTGCCGTGGGACCTCGTAGTAGCCCATCTCGACGGCTGCCTCTAGCACTTCTCGCTGACGGTTGGTCAGGCCAGCGATGGCGCGCCCGTCGTCGGGGTTGTACTCGCCCATCTGTGTGGCCTGTGCGTCGATGGTGTCGGGGACGCTCCGGAGTGCCTGCTGAATGTTGTCGTCACTCCCGATGACCGTCACGCGGAGATACCCTTCGCTGGTGAACCGCAGGGGCAACTCCAGGACGAGGCGGAACTTGTCGAGCAGTTTCAACAGTCCGACCGCCGGTTCGCGGCCGACGAAGTGGATGTAGGCGTAGTAGCCGTCCTCGTCGTTGCCGGGGATCAACTCCCAGTCGACGACGTCATCGACGGAACTCAGCACTTCCGCGGCGGCCTCCGGGTCGCCCCGGCCTCCGAGCAGGACGACGCCGGTGTCGTCCTCGAACAGATTGACGTACTTCATCTGCTCGAGTGTGATGTCCGGGTGTTGCCGCGCAGCGACCAGTGACGGATGGAAGTACCGGTCTGCGAGCGGGACGAGTGTGAAGGTAAAATACCGCATCATCGCTCCAGAATCCCCCTCTTCCTCCTCCTTTCCGCTCCGTTCGGCGGCGTGAACGTGACCGCCGGTCTGATGGACTGGTCGGCGAGCGATCGAACGTCGTGTAGCAGGTGTTTCGTAATCATCTCTCGGCGCTGCCCCCCCGTTAATGGGACGTAACTGTGCGGGACCGACCCCGTCTACGTCACAACAATTTATCTTCTGAACCCTTATTTTGCGGTGGTTGTATACTGGCGTATGGACGTAACAGAAATTTTCTCGTACATGCCGTTTACCAACCTGGTCGGTATCGAACTGACCGAGGCCGAGGACGGCTACGCCGAAGGACACGTCGAGATGCGCGAGGAACTCGCCTCAGTCCCCGGTGGCGACGTAGCCCACGGTGGCGTCACGTACTCGCTGGCAGACACCGCTGGCGGCGCGGCCGTCATCTCGCTTGTTCACGACGTGGCGCCGACCGTCGACATGCGAATGGATTATCTCGCACCGGCGACGGACGACCTCTTCGCCGAAGCGGAGGTCCTGCGGATGGGTGGGAGCGTCGCCGTCACCGACATCGATGTCTGGGACGCCGACGACCACCACGTCGCCTCGGCACGTGGCGTCTACAAGACCGGCGGCGACAGCGAGGGAACGCCCTGGGTCCGGAGCGGCGACGACGCATCCGAGGAAGCGCCGGACGGACCCGGCGACTAATCAGCGGAGCCGCCAGATTCCTTTCTCCGTGGCCCCACTCGACGTGAAGTCGAAGGCGAGGTACAGCGGGCCTTCGCCCGCGGCGACGACGTACGGAACTTCGCCCTCGACGTGCTCACCCGAGGGAACGTTCGGATTCAGCGGGAACGCGTCGTCGATCTGTTGCTGGACGCTCAGACTGAGCGGCCGTGGCGTCCCCCGCTCGCCAGTCAACAGCAACTGCCCAGTGAGACCGAGAAACGCCGTCCGGTCTTTGCCGTTGTCGACCCGGACCGTCGGGAGGTGGAACACCCGACCCTCGCCGGCTGTGGTCCCGCCGATACTGTCGGCGGTTCGCACCTCCGACACCGTCACCGTCAGCCCCGCCTCGGTGACGCTCGCGCCCACCTCGTTGACCGGGACGCGAAACGATTGCCGGAACCGCGACGCCGGCTGTCGAGGTTGCGCGGCGAGGTCGACCGTCACCTGCTCGAGGTCGGTCTCGACGGCGTCGACGTCGAAGACGAACGACCAGCCCTGGCTGCCAGCCGCCACCTCGAAGGCGACGAGCCCGCGGACGGTCTCACCCGGCACGAGCAGTCCGTCGGTGAACTGACTCCCCGTCTGTGAGACCAGCCTAATCCGTTCGCGTGTCGTCCCGTCGCTGGCCACTCGAAAGTCGGTCAGGTCCGTCATCTGTATCTCGGTGTCGCCCCGGTTTTTCATCGACAGGAGAACGACCAGGAACTCCTGCCCGCTCGGCGCCTCACCGCTGCGGGCGAGTTGTCGCTGGCGGCCGGCCCGCTCAACGAGGAACCCGACGGACTCGTCGAGGATCCGCTGGCCGACGACGGCCGACGGGCGTTCGCTGTCGAGTTCCGCCGCGTCACCGTCCTCGGTCGTCCGGCCATCGCGGGTCGGCACACCCGAGTCGATGGCTCCGCCCGGGACCGTCGGCTGTCCCGTGGGTGTCGTCGAGTCACTGCCGGAACAGCCAGCGAGTGTGAGACTACCCGTGGCAGCACCGATACGGAGAAACGTGCGTCGGGAAACGCCGGTGTCGGTCATGCCGGCGATGCTACGCCGACACACGGCATAAGCTTC
Source organism: Halorientalis sp. (assembly GCF_028275115.1). Lineage (GTDB taxonomy): Archaea > Halobacteriota > Halobacteria > Halobacteriales > Haloarculaceae > Halorientalis. The sequence goes on from NZ_JAQCNH010000097.1 coordinate 31,192, forward strand.
CTGTCCGCCGGACGAGCGCTCGTCGCCCGCCGGTCCCATGCTCCGCGGTCGCGACTTTTAATCCCCCGCTGCAGACGCTCCACCGACGACCTCGTCCGGGACGGTTCCGTCGTCGTTCCAGCCGCGCTGGTCGTAGTAACTCGACAGTTCCTCCGAGAGCCCATCCAAGTCGTAAGGCAGCGCCTCGTCGTCGCTGCGGTCCCTGCCGCGCTCGTTGTGGAAGTGTCGCTCCATCTCGACGATTCGACTTCCCACGTCCATCAACTGCTCGTAGTCGGCCTGGAACACCTTCTCGTAGCGTTCGTCCTCCGTGTATGAGGAGGAGAACTGGCAGAGAACGCCGCTGTCCCGCACGGCCTTGAGGTTCTCCAGTTCGATGATCTTCTCGGACTTCCCCTCGACACCCTCTTTATCCATGGCCTCGTTGGGTGCGACGAGCGGATACTCGTAGTCGTAGGCGACCGAGTACATGTGGTCGGCCCCGCGGTTGGCGGTGGCGTAGGAGAGCCCCTGGCCATTGAGCGTGCGACCGTCGTGGGCGGCGAACTCCATGCCCTTCATCGTCCAGTTGTCCACTCCGAGTTCGTCGTGGATACGGTCGATTCCCTCCGCGAGCATATCGCCCTCGCCCTCGCGGCGGGCAATTTTCTCCACGAGCTCCAGCATCAGCTCTTCGTTGCCGAACTCGTCGTTGGCGGCGAGGTACGCCGCGACGGTGTCCCCACAGGAGATAGTGTCCAACCCATAGTGGTCACACAGTTCGTTGGCCTCCATGATGGTCCGGAAGTCGTCGACCAGCGCGTTCGACCCGAACGCCATCACCGTCTCCCACTCCGGCCCTTCCGTTGTGAACCCGTCCGACTCGTCTTTGGTCGGGAGCTTGCAGGCGAAGGCACAGGACGAGCAGGTTCCCTTCTTGTACTTGTGGTCGATGACCGCCGAGGACCCGATGTCTTCGAGTTTGTCGTAGGACAGTTCCTCGAAGTACTTCGTCGGGACGGCCTCGACGGCGTTGGCGAAGGAGGAAACCGACACCGTGCCGGCGTCTTTCATGGGGCTGTCGGAGGTCGCTGCCTCCTGGTGGATCGCCTGTGTCACCTCGTCGTCGAGTTCAATCTCCGGCCGGGAGTCGCCGTCGAAGGTGAGGAACTTCACGTTCTTCGAGCCGAGCACCGCGCCGAGTCCGCCGCGACCGAACGCCCGCGATTCGGAGGTGATGATAGAGGCAAAGCGGACCAAATTCTCGCCGGCCGGACCGGCGATGGCCGCGTGTTCGTTCGCGAGGTCGTGCTCCGAATCGAGGTAGTCGATGGTCTCGGGAATCGTTGCGCCCTCCAGGTCCGCGACCGGTTCGAAGGTGACACCCTCGTCGGTGACGTGGACGCCAACCAGTTCGTCGCTCGCGCCGGTGATCTCGACGGCGCCGTAGCCCGTGTCCGCGAACGGTCGGGACATGAACCCACCCGCGTTCGAGGACAGCAACCCGTCGGTCAGCGGCGAGAGCCCGGTGCAGTCCATCCGCCCGGTGAAGCTCATCGTCGACGACTGGAGTGGCCCCGTCGCGAAAAAGAGGCTGTTCTCCGGCCCGAACGGGTCCGCATCGAACGGAATCCGCTCGTGTGCCAGTTTCGTCCCCACACCGCGCCCACCGATGAACGACTCCAGCACGTCGTCGATAGCTTCCGTTTCGGTCTCCTGTTCGCCTACGTCTACGGTCAGTAGTGGACCTTTCCCGTGTATCATTGGATGTGGCAATGGCTGGCAGCCTAATAAATCAATAGCCACTGGACACGGATGGTTCTTACCGGGCTTTCCGAGCGGAAACCGAGTCTCCTGTTCGGGCTTACACTGGTCGGTCCAGATTTTCAGTCGTCGGTCACCGCGTCCATCGTCGTCTCCTTGTGCTCCTGGCTCATGCCGGAGACGAAGCCGACCCGGACGGCGTCGACGCCGTCGACCGCGGCGAAGGCGTCGACTTTCTCGCGGACCTGATCGGGTGTCCCGACCGCGGCCACACCGTCGAGCAACTCGTCCGGCAGAGCTGCGGCCATCGCCGCCGTGTCCCGGTTCTCCCACGCGGTGCGGATGTCCTCGACTACGTCCGGATACCCCTGTTCGGCGATGGAGTCGCCGTAGAAAGGGCCGTACGCGCCGATCAGGAACGCGACCATCTGCCGGGCCATCGTGCGGGCGGTTTCGCCGTCCTCGGTCGCACAGCAGCGGACGATGGGACTCACCCGCAGGCTCTCGGGGTCGCGGTTGCCCAGGTCGGCCCCGTGCCGGAGGTCGTCCATGCGCTCGTCCAGCCCCTCGACGGTGAACAGCTGAGGGACCCAGCCATCGGCGAAGCGGCCAGCGAGTTCGACGGCCTTGGGACCGAGCGCCGCCACGTCGATTTCGGGTGGATCACTCGGCACCGTCCCCTCGTAGCTCATCCCGCCGAGGTCGTAGCACTCGCCGTCGTAGTCCACGTCGTCGCCGGCACAGACCTGCCGGATCACGTCGATGGTCTCCCGGAGGCGGCGAAGCGGGCGGTCGAACGCCTGACCGTGCCAGCGTTCGGCGATGGCGGGCGAACTCGTGCCCAGACTCATCCGGAAGCGGCCGTCGCTCACGTCGTGCATCGTGAGCGCGGTCTGGCCCAACAGTGTGGGCGCACGCGAGTACGGGGAAATAACGTCGTCGGTGATGCCGATGTCGTCGGTGCGTTCGGCGATGACGGTGAGGACGGGAACGATGTTGTAGCCGGTCGTCTCGCCCATCGTGACGTGGCTGAACCCGTACGCCTCGGCGCGCTGGGCCTGTTCGGCCAGTGAATCGACGCTGTCGTGGTCGCGGCTCATCAACACGAGGTCGCAGGTCGGTGCGCTCATACCGGCTACTCTCCCGGTCGGCACTTAATTTTCAGTACATGGCGAGGTCCCAGTCGCGGCTGGCCCGCTCGCGACCAGCGAACAGCCACGCAGGAGAGCCTGGATGCGCCAGCGTTCGCTCACCCCGGGAGTGCGACCCGGATGCAACTCGCTGGTCGCCCCGACGAGCAGCAACGCTTCGACCAACGTCAGGAGACAGACGCGCCCGAGCAGTCGTAGCCCGGAACCGAGCGACTGGACTGACTCTTTCGGACGCCACTGGCAGATCGGACGGAACGAAATCGCAGAACGGCTCGGCTATTCGGGTTCACCGGCCATCCAGAAGCGGTCGTCCGCTCACCGCATCTCGGCCAGCGAGACGAGGCGTTCGGACTGGAGCCACCGGGCGGTGTCCTCACGGTCGTAGACGACGAGGGCGTCACCCGCGGTGAACTGTCTGTATCTGGTCTGCGGTTCGTCGCAGTCGTCTGCGGAGTCCGTTTCAGGGTGTGTCATCCTCGACTCGTACTCGGCGTCCCAGCTACGTATAAACCCGATACCGTACTGTTGATTACAGCTCATTTAACACGCGTTCGGTGCTGAACTCACCGCTGAACCGTCCGAAACGTCGTAAAACGCCGTGAAACGTCGTCAGTGCTCCCGGTGAATCGGTACAACCGCCGGACAGCGACCCAGCCGTCAGTCGTGGTTGCACATCTGCATCGCCTCCCGGACGGCCTCGCGTTTACCCAGCAGGGTCACCCGGTCGCCGGACTCGATGACGAAGTCCGGGTCGGGGACCTGGACCTCGCCGCCCCGGTCGATCAGCGCGATGAGACAGGTGTCGGGCAGTTCGGGACCGACCTCTTTGACCGTCCGGTCTACGAGCTCTCCGGAGGTGACCTCGACCTCCTGCACGTCGCCTTCGCGGCCGATGTCGGTCATCCAGTGAGCTAGCGCGGGGCGTTCGATCTGATTGTCCATCGCCCACGCGGTTGCCATGGCAGAGGAGATGGTCCGGACGCCCAACTCCTCGAAGGCCTCGACGTTATCGGGGTTGTTCGCGCGCGCGATCACCCGGTCGGTGTCGAACTTCGAACTCGACAGCTGGGCGATCAGCAGGTTCGCGTCGTCGTCCCCGGTGGCGGCGACGATGGTCTTGGCGTTCGCGCCGCCGGCTTCCCGGAGTGTGTCGGTATCGGTGCCGTCGCCCCGGATCACGGAGTACCCCTCGTTGCGGGCGCGTTCGATCACCTGTTCCTCTTCCTCGACGATCACGACGTTTTCGCCGCGATCCTCGAGACGTTCGGCCAGTGCACGGCCGACCTGACCGCCGCCGACGATGATGACTCGCATTGGTATCACATCCAGGTATTCCGCGATGTAGCGTGCGAAGCCGCCCTCGAGGGCGACCGTCGCGAAGATGACTAGAAAGACCGTCCCGACGAGCAGTTGCGCCTGATTGTCGAAGGTCGCTGCCTCGGTACAGAGAGTCGCGACTTCCGAGCCCCCCGCCGCGTTGGCACAGGCGGTCGCCGCGTCGGTGCCGGCGATTTCGGCCGCCTCGGTCCGGAGTTCGCTCGCGTGGCTCTGCAACTCGACGGCAAACAGCGTCGCGACCGACGCCGGAATGATGCCGCGTGGGCCGACGAAACTGATGAACAGTTTCTCCGGTCGCGTGAAGCGGTCGCCCCGGGCCGAGACGAACACCAGCAGCGGACGGATCACGAAAATGACCACCGCGACGACCGCGATCCCCGGCAGTCCGAGCTGGACCAGGTCCGCAATCTCTAGCAGTGCGGCCAGCGCGATGAAAACGAACGAGAGTACGAGAAGCGTCACGTCGCCTTTGAACGCCTCAATTTCGTCCTCGTACGGTACGTCGAGATTTCCGAGCATCAGCCCGGCGGTGGCGACCGCGGCGACGCCGGCCTCGCTGGCGATAGTGTCGGCGGCCGCGAAAGCGACGAGCGCGCCAGCGAAGGTTAGCAGTCGCGCGTTCCGCGGTGCGTTCCCCGGTGAGAGATCGACGTATCGAAGCAGGTAGTAGACGATTACCGCGACCGTCAGACCGACGACGATGCCGATTCCGAGCCGGGAGACGAACTCCCGGAGGAAGGCCTGGCCGGACTCGTCCCGGAGGATGACGACCTCGAAGATGACGACAGCGATAATCGCCGCCGACACGTCGTTGATAATTCCCTCTGTTTCGAGTGCGGTGGCCACCCTGTCCCGCACGGGGACGACCTGCAGAATCGGAGTGATGACCGTCGGCCCGGTCGCGACCAGTAGCGCGCCGATCAGAAACGAGAGGTCCCACGGCTGATTCAGAGCGAACCTGATCGTCGCGGCCGTTCCCAGCAACGCGGTGGCAGCCCCGACCGTCACGAGTCGAACCGTCGCCGCCGGAGCCTCTCTGATGCGCTCGATACGGAGATTGAAAGCACCCTCGAAGACGATGATGGCGACCGAGAGGCCGACGATGGCCGGCAGCGCGTCGCCGAACGTCGCCGCAGAGAGAACCCGGCCCCCAAACAGGAGCCCCGACAGCGGCCCGAGCACCAGCCCTGCGGAGATGAGAAAAATGATACTGGGGACCTGAAACCGGGCTGCGAGTAGCTGCGCACCGACGCCGAGCCCGATGATAGCGGCCACCAGTGGAATTACTTCGCCTGTAGCCACGCCCAAACCTCCATGCACCCAGGCCGATGAGCGCACGGTTCTTAAACGCACCCACTCGCCGCTGTCGGAACCGCCGCCCGACGAGCGGACAACTAAACGACCTGTGCGGTGTCTCGTGTCACCCGGCGAGCCCCGCCACGTCCCGACAGGCACGACAGTATCGGTGACGATAATTTTACCCGGATTTATTTATAACGCCCCGTATCAAAACACGATAATGAGCTTTGTGAGCCGTGTCTCGGCGCTCTTCCGGTCCGATTCCGACGATACGGACGACGAAGCGGGGGCCGGCGAGACGGCGGGGCGTGCGGAACCGACGGATGGGGACCCGGCGGCCGGCGTGAATGAACGGGCCGACGAGACAGACGTAGCGTCAGGGAACGGACCGGCGGACGCGCCGAGTGTAGACGAGACCGACAGCGGTGTTGGAGACGAGTTGGGTACCGATAGCGCGGACGACGCCAAGCAGTTCGTGTTCGGCGATGCCGCCGACGCGGAGTCGTCCGACTCGGGCGGTGACGCCACGAACGAGGAGAGCGACTCCTCGCCGGTCCCACGTTCCGACGGTGGCACGCAGGCCGCACAGGCACCCATCGAAGCGACGGCACGGGAGTTCCGGGACGCGATGCAGGCGGCCGCGGACGGGGACCTCGACCAGCGTCTCGACACCGACCGCGAGAACGAGGCCATGGCCGACGCCGCGGCCGCGTTCAACGAGATGCTCGACGACCTCTCGGAGACGATTGGCGAACTCGACGAGTTCGCCGACGAGGTCGACGACAAAACCGAGGAGATGAGCGCGGCGACGCGGGAGGTCCGGGACGCCAGCGAGGACGTCGACTCCTCCATGGACGAGATTACGGACAACGCCGCGGAACAGGAGGAACTCCTCGAGCGCGTCGCGGACGAGATGACCGACCTCTCGGCCACGGTCGAGGAGATTGCGTCCTCGGCCGACGAGGTAGCGTCGATCTCCCAGGAGGCAGCCGAACACGGCCAGAAAGGCCGGACCGCCGCGAACGAGGCCCTCGACGAGATGGACGACATCGAGTCACACGCCGACACCACCATCGAGCAGGTCACCTCGCTCGAATCCCAGATCGAGGAGATCGGTGGCGTCGTCGAGGTAATCGACGACATCGCCGATCAGACGAGTATCCTCGCGCTGAACGCCTCCATCGAGGCTGCACGCGCCGGCGAGGCAGGCGAGGGGTTCGCCGTCGTCGCCGACGAGGTCAAACAACTGGCCGAGGAGGCGGGCCAGGCCACCGAGGAGATCAGCACGATGATCGAGGACGTACAGGACGAGACAGGTGAAGCCGTCGACGGAGTTCGAGAGATGGGCAACCGTGTCTCGACGGGGACGGAGACGGTCGAAGACGCGCTCTCGGCCCTCGACGAAATCGCCGACCGCGTCGAGGAGGCCAACGACGGCGTCCAGTCGATCAACGCCGCCACCGACGAACAGGCCGCGAGCACCGAGGAGGTCGTCGCGATGGTCGAGGACGTGGCGGAGTTGAGCGAGGAAACCGCCGCGGAAGTCGGCGACGTTTCCAAGGCGACCGGGACCCAGACCACGATGCTCTCGGAGGTGGCCGTCCAGATGGACCGACTGGCAGACCAGGCCAACACGCTCCGGGACCTGCTGGCAGGCTACGAAGACGAGAGTGACGGCGACGACGACCTGTCGTGGGACGACGCGCAGGTCCACGACGGTACCGACGAGCAGAGCGACCGCGGCGACGACGACCTGTCGTGGGACGACGCGAAGGTCCACGACGGCGCTGGCGCTGATGCGAACGGTGAGGGCGACGACGACGATGGCGACGACCTGTCGTGGGACGACGCGAAGGTCCACGACGGTCGGTGAACCGCGCAGTTTTGAGTTCTGATAATCTGCCGGTAACTTTGATATTACTGTGTGCAGACAACATTCCACATGGCAGATTGGAGTGTCGACGTTGACGAAGCACAAAACAGGCTGTATATCGAACTCGCCGGGAGCCACGACCCGGAGATGGCCAAAGAATCGTCGGAGGCGGTCAAGGCGGGCGCCGAACGACTCGACCCTGGATTCGAGGTCATCTCCGACATCTCGGAGTTCGTTCCGGGCGATCAGGAGGCGGTCCAGTACATCGAGGAGGGAAAAAAGGCTGTCCGAGAGAACGGTGCCGCCGCCGCCGTCCGTGTTCTGGGCGAGGGGTCGGCGACCGGGCAGATGCACTTCGAGCGCGTCGGCGAGGACGAAGAGGAGTACGCTGTCGCCGTGGCCGACACCGTCGAACAGGCCGAGAAACTCCTCGAGAAGCGCGCGGCCTCGCAGTGAGTCGGTTCGCTGCGACGCCGACTCACAGGTATCAAACCTGAAAACCACGCGGCAATTCTTATTATCGATAGAGAACGACACGCGTACATGGCGAACTGGGACGTGACAGTCGACGAGGCGAAACAGCGTGTCTACCTGAAACTTGGCAGCGGACTCACCGTCGAACAGCAGTCGGCGGCCTCCGACGCCTGCATCGAGGCGGCGAAGCAACTCGACGACGGGTTCGACCTGGTCAACGATATGCGGACGTTCGAGCCGACGAGCGAGGAGGCACTGGAGGAAGTCGAACGGGGGAAACGCGGCCTCGCGGAGAACGGTATGGGGGCCGCAGTTCGCGTCGTCGCCGAGTCGACGGTCACCCAGATGCAGTTCGACCGGGCCGGCGAGGACGTCGAAGACTACGAACTCGCGAAGGCCGAGTCCGTCGAGGAGGCCGAGAAACTGCTGGACAAGCGCCGCGAGCAGGCCCCGCAGTAACCGGTAACCGGCCACCGGTCGGGCCCGCTCCGCGGTCAGCGTCGAAAACACCGTGGCGATTCTGAAGCAACAGCGGGCACGACTCCAGGTCTGACATCCTCCCCGGTCTAAAGGGCGAGGATTCCCGACCGCGTTGGGATACTAAGATTCGCGGTTAGCAACCTGTTCTCGTGGGGCGAAACAGCCCTCACTACGGTCGAACAAGTGAACCGCCGGCTGTGCCAACCAGCCGTTATCCCTATCACCGCCGTCCGTGGCGAGACTCGGGAGTACCTTTTGCCGAATATTCTCCGCACCATTCACGTCCGCGTTCGCAACCGTATCGCACTCCTCACACACGTACAACCCGCGTTCAACACGCTGTTTGTCGTCCGTATGGCCGCACGTCGAATACGACTTCGACGTATCGCATTCCGACACCAACTCCACGGCTATACCCTCGGCTTCCGCCTTGTAGTCGAGAATCGTTGTGAAACGGTTGAACGCCCACCCGTGCAAGTCGAGATTACCGTGGTCGCCCCAGTTACGGGATTCGCCACTCTCGTCGTCTTCTCGGATGCCGCCGAGGTCGCCAACGACAAGCGTCCCGACACCTCCTTCGACACACTCCTCCACGATTGCTTTCGAGAGGGAGTGCAAGAAGTGCGTCCGGCGACCCGTTCGCTTGCGGTCAAGACGAGTGGCCTCACGGGACGAGGACTCGTCGCACTTGGCTTTCTTCTTCCTGAAGTAGTAGTCGTCTTCTTTGAGTCCGCCACCGGGATACAACACCGATTCCCCGCCGAACGAGACGGCGGCGAAGTTGCATATCCCGAGGTCAACACCGGCCACTTCTTCGCCCGGTGGTTCCGGGTCGATGGTGGTGCGACAGACGAATTGCAATCGCCACTCGTCGCGCTTGTAGACGGCGCGAACCTGTTGAATGTCCCACTCTATCAGGTCAATATCCGGGCGAGTCTGGTACTCGCACAGGATGAAGTCTGAACGGTGTTCCTTGAGGTTGCGACCTTTTGAGAGGCGAACGCGGGTGAACTGTGCGTCGTGCTTGAAGCCAGCCGCTTTGAACGATACGGTTGAACGTGGGTGGGAGTCTCCGTGTTTGCGGTAGCCGGGCGGTCGGGCACGGTCGTCGCCGTTCCGACGCTTGCCGAACCAGCCGTTGAACGCTTCAGCGAGTTCTTCGAGAACGCGCTGACTGGATTGAGAATGTAACTCCGTATAACGTTCGTGGTCTTTGAGTTCGGCTTCGAGTTCCCCGTCATCGGGAATCTCGCCCGTTTCGTCCCACTGTTCTTGTGCGTAGTAGCGACCGACGTTCCAGAGTTTTGAGGCGGCCCATCCGAGTTGGTCGAGGTCGTCACGAACCTGCCGCTGGCTCGTTATCGTGGCCTCGAAGGTTCGGACGGTTCGACTCATTTTCTGGCTTCATAACTGGTTATGAACGTCACTCTGTCAGTAGTGTCGGTTGGCGTGGAATATCCGGCCTTGCCATCGGCGGTGGATTGTGTAGGAGTTGTCGGCTGTATCCCCGCCCTGAAGGGCGCGGGGTTTTAGCCTTGCAACTTCCATAATCGCCCGAAACGTGGAACAACGGGGAGAGACAGTACGCAACCCCACACTGGCCGCTGTTCTCGCCACGGAGCAACGTGCTCCGGCCGCCGACGCCTGTGAACGGGCCGCCAAGCGGATCGCTGTGAGGGTCGGTCTGGTCAACGACACGCGGACGTTTAGACCCGGTGGCGGGGACGCCATGGAGGAAACCGAGCGTAGCAAACGCGCGCTGGAAGGCGGCACGGCGGCGGTCCGGGTCGTCGCGGCGTCCACGATGGGGCAGATGCAGTTCGACCGTACTGGTGAGGGCGAAGTGGAGGACGCCGTCGCGAAAGCCGACTCCGTCGAGGAAGCAGAGAAACTGCTCGATCAACGCCGGTCCGCCCTGTCACTCCTCGCGTCGGTCGAGGTACGTCAGGACCCCGCGCGTGTTCATCCGCTCCTCTGCGGCCGCTTTCCGGTCTCCCCACACGTCGGTCATCGACGTGTGGTCACCGAAGTACTCGACTACGGCGTCGTCGTCACCGAGTTCGTCGCGTTTCTCCGCGACCGCTCCGACCCACTCGCTCAGCGTGTCGGCGTACTCGCGCACTCTGTCGTCGGCCGTCGCCGGACCGAAGTGGGCGTAACAGAGAACCGCGGGGTCGCAGTCCAGAACGGTGCGGAGGTCCGCGAGACACCCCTCCAGGTCGAAGTTCGGCGGCGGCGTCGTCTGTCGAACGCTGTCGCGCCCGGGGACGTAGATACCCGCCGCATCGGCGGTGAACACGACCGATTCGTCCGCGAGTTCGAAGACGACCTGGTGTGGCGCGTGCCCGGGCGTGTGGTGGGCTCGGAGTTCTCGGTCGCCGAGACCGACGGTGTCACCGCCGGAAATCTCACGGATTCGTCCCTCGGGGACCGGCTTCGGGTCCGCGTAGAACTCCCACTGGTCACCGACGGCCTGTTTGGTGCCCGCGACCAGCCGCGAGGGGTCGACCAGGTGACGTGCGCCCTGTTCGTGAACCACCACGTCGGCGTTCGGACAGGCGTCAGCGAGATAGCCCGCGCCGCCGGCGTGGTCGAGGTGGACGTGTGTCAACGCGATCGTCCTCAGGTCCTCGGGTGCGATTCCTCGCTCGGCCAACCCGTTGAGGACCGCCTCGTGGTTGGTACCGATGCCCGAGTCGACGATGGCCGGTTCGTCGCCCTCGACTACGTACACCGCGCCGTACTCCGCAGTGTCGTACATTCCCGTATCGACGTAGGAGACGCCGTCGACGCCGCCGACGGCCACCTCGAAGGAGTCGCCGATTGCCATAGCGACAGTCTGACGCCCGCGGTTCAAAGCCGTTCCGGCAGTCGAGTGCCGTGGTAACCCGTCTCTCGCCATCTTTATGCCTCTACCCGGTTTGTGCTCATAGGCAATGGCAAACGGTACGGTCGATTTCTTCAACGACACTGGCGGTTACGGTTTCATCGAGACTGACGACGCGGACGAGGACGTGTTCTTCCACATGGAAGACGTCGGCGGCCCGGATCTCGAAGAGGGACAGGAAGTCGAATTCGACATTGAACAGGCCGACAAGGGCCCCCGCGCGACGAACCTCGTTCGTAACTGAACGGCGTTTCGGACCGCAACTTTTCCACACACAGTTCCCGGCGAGCAACGGAACCGTTCGGCCCCGATACCCGGTTGCTCACCGTTCCGTCCCACCGTCGGCGACGGTCGAATCGACCGTCCGTTCGGTGGCATCGACTTGGAACGTCGAGAGCATCCGGCGGAGTTCTTTGGTCCGCTCGGCCAGTTGCCCTGCGGCGTCGGACACCTCCTCGACGGAGTCGGTCGCTTCTCCGGCGGCGTCGGTGACGGTTTCGGCCTGCCGGGTCGTCTGTTCGGAGACGCTGGCAACCTCGTCCACCATGGCGACGATTCCCTCCGCCGAACCGGCCTGCTCGTCGGTCGTCCGGGCGATGCTTTTGAGTCCGGTGTCGACCTCGTCGACGCCATCGACGATTTCCTCCAGAGCCTCTGTCAGGTCACCGACCGATTCGACGCCGTCCGTAATCTGTGATTCGGTGGCCCGGATGTCGCTGGCGCTGTCCCGGGCCTGTGCCTGAACCTGCTCGACCTGTGACTGTATCTCCGTGACGACAGTCTTCGTCTCGCTCGCGAGGTCTTTCACCTGGTCGGCGACGACGGCGAACCCGCTTCCGTCGGCGTCGGCCCGCGCGGCCTCGATGTTGGCGTTCAGCGCCAGAATCGACGTCTGCTCGGCGATGTCGTCGATCAGTTCGGTTGCCTCACTGACCTGCTCGATCTCGGCGGACAGTTCCTCGATGGCAGTCACAGCGTCGGCAATCCGGCCCTCGACATCGCGCATTTCCGTGATGGTTCGCTCGGCCTGGTCGCGCCCGTCTGCACCGAGTCGCGCGACACGGTCCGACTCCGTGGCGATCTCGTCGGTCGTGGCTGCGACTTCTTCGATTGCCGCCGACAGGTCGTTAACCTCGTCGGCCGTTCGCTGGAGGTCCCGGCTCTGCTCGCGCGCGCCGGTCGAAATCTGCCCGACCGACTCCCGCACCGCTGCACTGGCTTCTCTGACCTCGTCGGCGCTCGCCTCCACGTCAGTGCTCGACCCGGCCACGTCGTCGGTGAACTCCTCGACGTCGGCGATGGTCGACTCCAGCGAGGCGATCATGTCGTTGAACGAGGCGGCGATGGCGGACATCGCTTTGCTGTCGGTCTCGGGGTCGAGTCGTGCCGTGAGGTCGCCCTCGGCGCAGGCGGCCATGATCTCACTGTACCGCTCCGCCTCGGCCTCGAGCTCCGCGTTGAGTCGCTGGGTCTGAATCTCGGACTGCTCGGCCTCTTCACGGGCGCGCTCGGCCTCCGCACGCGCCGTTTCGGCCTCACCGAGTGACGCCTCCAGTGAACGTCGCATCGAGTCGAACTCGTCGTACAGCGCGCCAACCTCGTCTACCCGGTCGGTCGACAGCTCCGCGTCGAGATTTCCGCTGCCGATCTCGCCCGCCCGGTCGGCCAGTCGCTGGAGCGCCAGGGCGAGGTTGCCGCCAATAGTGACGCCGAAGATGCCCAGATTCAACGCGACGACGTAGACCAGGGCGACGATGGCCGCGGTCGCGACGTCGCGGTCGGCGTAGACCGTCTCGGTCGGTGCGTGACTCACGACGTGCCATCCCGTTCCAGAGACGGGCGCGGCCGTCGCGGCCAGCTCCGTCTCGCCAACGGTTCCGGTCCCGGTTCCGTTCGCCGCCAGCTCCGTGGCTCCCCCGGCGCGCTCCGGCTCGCCGGCCGCGAGAAGCACGTCGCCGTCCGCCGCGAGCGCGGTGTCGTATCGCTCGTCTGCGAGTCGGTCCTGGAGCGTCGCGGCTGCGCCCGCCACGACGACGGAGCCGTTCTCCCCGGCCGAGGCGACGACTGGGACGACGGAGCCGTCCCCGACGACGGCGTCTCTGGAACCGCCGACCGCGACCGAGTCGGTCCCGTCAGACGTGGGCACAGGCAGCGACCGGCCGACCGCGTTCGACTGTGAACTCGCCACGATCCGGCCATCCTCGACGTAATGTATGGCTCCGACCCGACCCGACCCGGCGGCAGTCCTGGCGAGGTAGTCGCCGAGTCGCGCCGTGTCACCGCTTCGGACGGCATCCGTGGCCGCGACGCTCTCCGCCAGATTGGCGTTCGCGTCGACCCACAGCGCCGCCGTATCGGCGCTCTCGTTCGCGTCGGCACTGAGGGCGGCGTCGGCGGACCCACCGAGTTCCCCCGCGACGTTCCCGTAAAATACGACGGCCGACACGAGTGTGACGACGAACACGAGCGCGAGCGTCGTCGCAATCTTCAGGCTGTAACGCGACCTGATCCGGTCGGGAACGAGGTCTCGTGCGTTCATCGGGAGTTCCCTCCAGCCGTGGCGCTGTCGTCGGTGGCGGAGCGGCCGATTTCGGTCGGCAGCTGGGACGTGTGGCAGCTCATCGTCAGTCGTCGGCCGGTGTCTCGGCGGTCGGTCGGTCCGGGTTCGAGCGCGTCAGGAACGAGAGTGGAGAGGGGTAGGTCTCGGCTACCGACCTGATTGCCGGCGCCGAGCGCAGAATCAGTCCAGCGAGCGCAACGTGGCTGAACAGGTCGAGATAGGCGGAGACGTAGATTCCGGTGAACGCGCCGAGCAGACCCAGCGCCTGTCGTGTCGTCAGCGCGACGAGCAGGTACGTGAACAGCATGATTACCTGGACGTTCCGGAGCTTACCGAAGAGGAGTCGCTGGTCGCCGGACACGGACGTCGCCGACCGCGTGTACGGGCGCAGCAACAGCCACAGTGAGTAGACGAACCCGCCGAGCACCAGCACGCTCACGAAGCTGTCAAGCGGCGGCGACGCGAGGTGGCGGGCCATCGCTCCGAAGGAGAACGCCCACAGCCCGAGTATCCCCGAGACGAGCAGCCGCCGGTTGGCGTCGGCGAGCAGTCCGGTGTAGGCGGCCGCGAACGCGTATGCGATGCCGTAGTCCAGAAACCGCGTGACGTACACCGGTGCGCCCTCCGGCCCGTCTAACAGTAGAGTTCCGGTCGCCATCCCAGTATAACTCACCGTGAGCAACGCGGTAACCGTCGGCGCGAGCAGCATATGCCGACGCATCGCGCCCTCGAACCGGCGGACTCGGGCGGCAAAGACGACTGTCAGTCCCAACGCCACGACCGCAACTGCCGAATAAAGTGTTTGTTCTTCGAACAACATCGTGTTACTGTGGCGGTTGCTTCCTCCGGGTGACAGTGCAGACGACACCCAGTTCGACCACCGTCTGAACGTTTGCTAGGCGACCGCAGGAATAAACTCGCGGTCGGTTTCGCACGCTGAACCGCAGGCGGGCCCGACGGTCTCGACCCGGTGTTCGCGGAGAGCGACACGGTTTTGCCACGGCACGGAGAAGTTCAGAGCGAATGATTAGCAGGCAGTTCCTCCGAGAGAACCCGGAGACGGTCAGAGACGCCCTCGACGACAAGGGCGTCGACGACGTGGACGTCGACCGGATTCTGGCGGTCGACGAGGAGTGGCGCGAGCTGAAGGCTCGCGGTGACGACCTCCGACACGAGCGAAACGAGGTCTCCTCGAAGATCGGCCAGCTCAAACAGGAGGGCAAAGACGAGAAAGCACAGGAAGCCATCGAGCGGTCGGGCGAACTGAAAGAGAAACTGGAGGACGTCGAGGACCGTGCCACGGAACTCGAGGCCGAACTGGAAGAGGCCCTGCTCGAGCTCCCGCAAATCCCTCACGAGGACGCCCCAATCGGCGACGACGAGAGTGACAACGTTGCGGTCGCCCGAGAGGGGTTCTCCGACCTGCGCGACCTCCCGGACCCGGTGGTCCCCCACTACGACCTCGGAGAGGACCTCGGTATCCTGAGCTTCGAGCGCGGGGCGAAAGTCTCCGGTGGCGGCTTCTACTTCCTGCAGGGCGACGGTGCGCGTCTGGAACACGCCCTCATTCAGTTCATGCTCGACCTGCACCGCGAGCAGGGCTACACCGACGTGTTCCCGCCGATCCCGGTCAACAGCACGTCGATGGAGGGGACCGGCCAGTTCCCGAAGTTCGTCGAGGACGCCTACCGCGTCGGCGAGGACAACGACCAACCCTACGACGAGGACGACCTCTGGCTCCTCCCGACCGCCGAAGTTCCGGTCACCAACATGTACCGCGACGAGATTCTGCTGGACGACGACCTCCCGCTGAAACACCAGGCATACACCCCCAACTTTCGGCGCGAAGCCGGCGAACACGGCACGGAGACGCGCGGCATCGTCCGCGTCCACCAGTTCAACAAGGTCGAACTCGTCAACTTCGTTCGCCCGGAGAACAGCTACGACCGTCTCGAAGACCTCCGCGAGGAAGCCGCGGCAGTGCTCGACGAACTGGGCCTGCCATACCGCGTGCTGGAGATGTGTACCGGCGACATGGGCTTTACCCAGGCCAAAAAGTACGACATCGAAGTGTGGGCACCGGGCGACGACATGGACGACGGCCCCGAGGCGGGCGGCCGCTGGCTGGAGGTCTCCTCGGTCTCGAACTTCGAGGCGTTCCAGGCCCGGCGGGCGGGCATCCGGTACCGACCCGAGCGCCACGAGTCCGCCGAGTACCTGCACACGCTGAACGGCTCCGGACTGGCCGTCCCCCGCGTGATGGTCGCTATCATGGAGTACTATCAGAACGACAACGGCACGGTCACCGTTCCCGAACCGCTCCGGGAGTACATGGGCGGCCAGGAGACCATCGAGGGCCACGAACCCGTCGGTGAGAGCGCTCTCGGTGCAGGCGAGAAGGGCTAAGGGTTGGTGAAGGTGTGAACCGTCGCCACGCGCTCGCCCTCGAAGACAAACACGTCCACGAACGAGACGACCGGTTCGCCCTCGGGGTCGAGTAACCGGCCCCGGACGGCGACCTCGTCCGCGTCCGACTGCGAGTCGCTCCGCGTTTCGCAGTACACGGCGTCCAGTGGGTGGCTCGTCGCCTTCATCGGCCGCTCCTCGCGCATGAACGTCACGAACCGGTCTCGACCCTCGATGGTCCGGTCGGGACGATGGTGGGCGAACCCGGGAGTCAGCAGGTCTGTGAGTGTCTCGTAGTCGTCGTCGTCGAGCGCCCGGTAGTACTCGCGGGCGGTCGTCTCGTTGTCCATACGGGGCATACGGAGCGGGGAACCGAGAAAGTGGGGGACCGAACACCGGACGGCGCGGCCCGAGTCACTCCGTCGGGTCTTTCAGGTCGAGTTCGATGTCCTCGTCACCCTCCTCGCCACCGTCGTCGGTGACGTCACTGCGTTCGTTGCCGTCGGCTTCGGCCCGTTCGTCCGCCGTGTCCTCACCGTCACTGTCGTCCGCCACGTCGAATTCGACGGCGCTCGAAACGCCGCTCTCGCCCCGGGCGTCGGGTCCGGCCCGTTCCGCGTCGTCGCGCTCGGTCGTGTCCTCGTCGTCGACGGACACGTCTTCGACGGCGGCGTCCACGTCGTCCTGTTCGCCGGGGTCGCCGTCGGCCTCGCCGCCGGGTTCGGACGTGTCCTCGTCCTCGGCGGGGTCGGTCGGAGCGTCGAGGCTCCCGGAGCCGTTCGCCTCGGCCGTGGTAGCGGTCCCCGCTGCGTCGAGGGTGATGTCGTCGGGGTCCGGCGGTTCTCCGATGTCGCGGGCGGTCTCTAGAGGGGTCTCGGCGTCCTGGCGGAGTTCGTCGGCCTCCTTGCCGTCGCCGCTCGCGTACTCGCTCGCGGATTCGGCCAGCCACTCGGCGGCCTGCCAGAGCGCGGTGGCTTTCTCTTGGGCGCGCTCGAAGCCAGCCTCGAGTGGCTCGGACTCGGCGAAGCGGACGGCACTTTGAAACTGGTCGGCCGACTCGCGGAACTCCTCCATCGCCCGCTGGAAGTCGCCCTGTGAGATCAGCCAGTCACGGTCCTCGAAGCTCTTCATCGCGCTGGTAAACGCCCGCCGAGCCTCGATGTAGTGGGCGTGGCCGACACGGTAGCGCCCGACTGCAGTCGAGTCGCCGCCGATGGACGAGACTGCCTCCCGGACCGCGTCGATGTCGGGGCGGCGCTCCAGGTCGCTGGTCGACCACGCGTATTGGATGACTCCCTCCTGGTCGATGACGAACACCGCGCGTTTGGACAGCAACTGGTCACTCTCCAGTGCCACGTCGTATGCCGCGACGGCCTCGCCGTGCGTGTCGCTCAGGAGGGGGATCGACAGAGAGTACTCCTCGGCGAACGCGCGGTGGCTGAACACGCTGTCGGTGCTGACGGCGAAGATGTCCACGTCCCGCTGCATGGTGAAGAGGTCGAGCCCTGTCAGGTCACAGGAGTCGTCTTCGCAGGCGGGGTTGAAGTCAGCCGGGTAGAACGCCAGCACGATGATTCCGCTGCCGACGTAGTCGTCGAGAGAGACGTCTCTCGGTGCACCGTCGACCACGCCCGGCAACGCAACTGTCGGGGCCACCGTCCCTTCCGATAGCACAGCCAAACCTCTACTGCAAGGAACTTAAACCCTGACTGCGTTCGTACATTCGATGGGCGCATACGGCCTGCACGTCCGCTACGAGGGCGACGACGACCCCGACAAGTGCAGCGCCCGGAAGCTCTCGCGGTTCGACCGCGCGGAGTTACACCGGGCGACCCGGTCGACACCACCTGGTATCGTTCTCAATCCGTTCGCCAACCGGGTGCTTTCGCCCGAGGACGGCGTCGGGGCCGGCGCACGCCACGACCGAGTGGTCGCGCTCGACTGCTCGTGGGAGACCGCCGATCGCGAGGCCTTCGACTTGGAGGGCATCCACCGCGCCCTCCCCTTCCTCGTCGCCGCGAACCCCGTCAACTACGGGACACCCTTCGAACTGAATACCGTCGAGGCCTTCGCGGGCGCGCTCTGCCTCCTCGGCCAGCGTGCCCAGGCAGAGGAGATCCTCTCGAAGTTCACCTGGGGCCACACCTTCCTCGAACTCAACGAGGAACCGCTCCGTCGCTACGCCGAGTGTACCGACGCCGACGGGATTCTTGCCGTGCAGGACGACTACCTCGACCGGGAGTGATCAGCGGTCCTGTGGCTCGTGGAACCGCTCGGAGCAGAAAACCGTCGCCGTAGAACGTGTCGAGCGCACGGAGCGTGCCGATGTACGCACCGATGGCGATGATGCTCACGGTGATGACGAGGCCGAAGACGAACCAGAAGACCTGGAGGACCATACGCCGGGCAGTCGAGCCGAGAACTTCAATCCAGCGCCCTTCTCTCCTCACGCCCAGCGAAAGCCCACGGGTTCGGCGGGCGGGTCGAGCGGACGCGGTGACAGGTCCCCCTTGAAATCGGGGTCGTTGTACCCGCCGGGTGCCACGTCGTTGGGACCGTCCGGGTAGAACAGGGCGGCCAGCGCCTGGATGTGACCGCGGCCGACGCCCAGTTCGAACTGGCCGCCGCCGTACATCCGGATGTCGTGGTCCATGCAGTACTCGATGCTCTCGGACAGCGACGCGACACTCCCGAACCGGGAGGGCTTGATGTTCAGCCAGTCCGGCTCGAACGGCAGAATCTCGATGCTCTCGACGCCGGTAATCGGTGCGTCCCAGGACACTCGCCCCTCCCGACCCTCGAACAGCGGCCGCGTCTCCTCTGTGAGCCTCGGGTCCTCGATTACCGCGTTGGGGAACGTCGAAAGCACCAGTTCGTACAGGTCGGGGTCGGCCGGCGCGTCCACGTCGGTCCCCTCGTACTGCCCTTTCAAGTCACAGATCCGGACGGGTGCGAGATCGGCCACCTCGGCGGCGAGGTCGGCACTCCAGTCGGTCGTCGGGTCGAGTTTGAACTCGGTGTTGGGACGGATGTCGCGTACCTGCTCTAGCCGGTCTATGGTCGGGGGCTCGCCCAGTCGCGTACTGACGACGAACTCGACGGGGTCGTACGTCCGGTCGAGCGCCGACGACAGGTCGAGGCCGTTCTGGCGGAGCGTTAGGTCCAGCGCAGCGCTCTCGACGCCCCACCGCCGATAGTGCCGGAACACCTCGCGCTCGGGCGGCGTGGGAAACAGGTCCAACTCCCCCACGCGAGCGGAGAACTCGGCGAAGGTGGACTCGCCGGTGAGGTCGGGGAGGCCAGCCGCGGCGAGTTCGTGGTGGTCCTCGGTCTCGTAGGTCACGTCTTCGCCCCGGCCCGTTTCGCCCTCGCCCGAGAGCTCGACGGTCGTGGTGGCGCGAGCGAACCCGCTCGTGGTCTCTCGCTCTCGGAGCGTGTGGTCGATACTGTCGACGGCGACCGGCAGGTCCGCGACCCTGTCGAAGAGCATACACCGGATAGAACGGGCTGATTCAAAAAGCCCGTCCGGGGCGGTCTCGGAACGCTTAAACACGACGACAGGGTACAGATATTTATGGCTACGTTCGAGAAAGCTGAAGATCGCATTCTGTCGAAGATGATCTGCATGCGGTGTAACGCTCGCAACCCGGATGAGTCGGACCGCTGTCGGAAATGTGGCTACGGGAACCTCCGACCGAAAAACCGCGAACGCAGCGCGGCGTGAACTCCCCTGCCCTACCGCGCTCGGGGCTGCCCGCCGCTCGCTTGTGAGGACAGGGCCTCCCGGTTCTGTGTCGGAATTTATCGCCGACGTGGGCACAGGGACTCCAGACTTCGCAGGTGACGTTCCGTCACAGGTGGTTCGGAGTGTCCCACTCCTACCGAATGGACACTCGACTCCGCAAGTGTGGTCATAAAACCGTCCGTGGCTCTACCCGTCGGGATACTTCGGCTCGTGTTTTTCGGCGCGTTCCAGCGCGGTTTCGACCACGTCACGCACGTCGCCCTCGAACGTGCTGCCGTGGCCGGCGTACATGTGTTCCACGCTATCGGGCATGCAGTCGAGGAGGTCTCGAACGCTCTCGACCAGTCGGTCGCGGGACTGGCCGGCCATATCCGTCCGGCCGAAGGAACCGTAGTCGAACGCCCCGTCGTCGTGGACGACCACGTCGCCGCTGAATACGGTGGTCTCGCTGACCAGCGAGACGTGATCGTCGGCGTGGCCGGGCGTGTACACTACGTCGAAAGCCTCGTCACCGATTACGACTTGATCGCCGTCCTCCAGTTCGACGGACTGGTGACGGTGGGGCGCGTAGGTGTAGCACTCGGCGTCGAACTCCTCGAGAACGTCGTCCAACTGGGCGACGTGGTCGCCGTGCTGGTGTGTGAGGACGACAGCGTCGAGGGTCCGGGTGTGATCGCGGACTTCCTCGACGACGCCGTTCATCGCACCGGCGTCGACCAGCACGGGGCGCTCGCCCAGCGCCAGATAGGCGTTGCAGGTGAACGTTTCCGCCTCCGCCGTGACGTTGTGTACGTCCATGTTTGCCCCGTCGGCCGGAGAACGTTTCAGGGTACCGGGCGGCGAGATGCTTTTTACTCTGCAACTCTAATGAACTTGCATGGGGTTCGGGAGCTACGACGAGTCCGAACAGGACAATCAGGACTACGACACTGATTTTGAAGACGACGACGGCGTATCAACATCCGAGAACACCCACGACGGCGACGTCGAATACGAGTTCAGTGCGTCCAACGACGAACTGCTCGACAAACTCAAACATATCAAAGAGGACGAAGACGAAAACACGTGAAAAAAGGGGCCCGTGCCCTCGGTATCGCCGAGTCCTTCCGCGGGGACCGGAGTACGCTCGCCGGTGTCGTGACCCGCGCGAGCTGCGTCGCCGACGGCTTCGCCTTCACCACCTGCACCGTCGGCGGGACCGACGCCACGGACGCCATCTGTTCGCTGTTCGGCGACCTCGGGCGTGAAGACGTCCGGTATGTTCTCGTCTCCGGAATCGCCCCTGCATGGTTCAACGTCGTCGACCTGCACCACGTCGCCGACCGGACCGACCGACCCGTCCTCTCCGTAACATACGAGAATAGCGAGGGGCTCGAACCGGCACTGCACGAGCAGTTCGACGGCGACGAACTCGACGAGCGACTTGAGACCTATCTTGCCCAGCCCGACCGCCAGCGTGTCGGAATCGGCGACGAGACCCTCTTCGTCCGTGCCGTCGGCCTGAACGACGACGAGGCGGCGGCGGTCGTTGACGGTTTCACCCCGGTCGGCGGCCGCCCGGAGCCGCTCCGGGTCGCGCGTCTGGCCGCTCGCGGGGCCGACGAGTTCCGCCGCAGCCGCTGACCGGGCTGGTGCAGGCGACTCACTTTTGTGCCCGCCCGCCGGAGCGACTGCATGGGCGAGATGGAGCGTCTCGACGTTACCGAATGTACGCGCTGTCCCGACCTCGCGGACTGTCGCAGCCGGATCGTCAACGGCGTCGGTCCGGCGGACGCGGACCTGCTGTTCGTGGGTGAGGGGCCAGGCAAAAACGAGGACGAACGAGGCGAGCCGTTCGTCGGCCGGAGCGGCACAGTGCTGGACGACGCGCTCCAGGCTGCCGGACTCGCGCGGGCCGACGTGCGGATCACCAACTGCGTGCGCTGTCGGCCGCCGGAGAACCGCGACCCCCGAACCGGGGAACTCGACAACTGCCGCGAGTATCTCGAACGGGAGATCGACGCCGTCGAGCCGACGGTAATCGTCACCCTCGGGAAAGTGCCGAGCGAACACCTGCTGGGACGTGACGTCGGGGTGACCGGCGAGGCCGGCGACACGTTCGACTGTGACATCGCCGGTGAGACTCGACCCGTCATGGTCTCGGTCCACCCGGCGGCGACGCTGTACGACCGGAGTCAGAAAGAGACCTTCGAGTCGACAATCCAGCGGGCCGCGGACCTGATGGGGTCGGGCGGCCAGTCGACGCTCGGCTCGTTCTGATACTCGTGGGGCCTCGTCCCGCGTCCCCGCTCGGTTTCTCTCACGGGAACGCCGGGAGACCGAAGCTCTGCCGAGCTCCGGTCTCGCGGTGGTTGGTTGGAACGGAACTGATTTGACCCGGACTCGCCAATCATCGGACATGAGTACGACCCAGACGGCCGCCGAGGTGGTCGTCGTCGACTACGGGCTTGGGAACCTCCGAAGTGTAACCCGTGGGCTGGAGCGCGCGGGCGCGACAGTCGACCTGATCGAGGAACCAGGCGCCGTCGACCGCGCCGATGGCATCGTCCTCCCGGGCGTCGGCGCGTTCAGCGAGGGGATGGAGAACGCCGGCCCGTTCCGCGACGCTTTGGCCGACGCTGCCGACGATGGAATCCCTCTCTTTGGCATCTGTCTCGGGATGCAGATGCTCCTCACGACCAGCGAAGAGGCCGACCACGCCGGTCAAGGCGAGGCCGAAGGGTTAGACCTGATTCCGGGCACCAACAGGCGGTTCCACGGCGACCAGAAGGTTCCGCACATGGGCTGGAACGAACTGGACGTGCAGCGGGCCCACCCGCTGGTCGACGGAATCGACGGCGACCACGCTTACTTCGTCCACTCTTACTACGCCGAACCGGAGACCGACGAAGCGGTCGTCACCACGACCGACTACGGCCTTGACTTCCCGAGCATCATCGCCGACGAGAGCGGGACGGTCTTCGGGACGCAGTTCCACCCGGAGAAATCCGGGGAGACAGGGTTGCGGATTCTGCGGAACTTCGTGGCAATCTGTGCGGAGCGATAGTCGGCCCTACCGGATGCGAGCGTAGCGAGCATCCGGTTTTTTACTGTGCGAGTGGCAGTGAGACCGTGACGACGTTGCCGTCCTCGTTCGTCTGGAAACTGATGCTGCCGTCGGAGAGGTCGACGATCCAGTAGACGAGCCAGAGGCCGAGCCCACTCGTGTGGGTGACGCTATCCATCTCCTCTTCGCCGGTCAGAACGCGATACTCGTACTCCGGGATCGGGGGACAGGTGTCCTCGATTTCGACGATGCAGCGACCGTCGGCCCGTGTCGCGTCGACGTGCATCCACGCCGACGACCCGTCGGCGTGCTTCGCGGCGTTGCCGAGCAGTTCTCTGATCGCAGTCTTGACCTCGCCGATGGCGCAGACGTTCAGCGACGACGGGAGGTCGGTCTCCACGTCGGCATTAGGGTAGCGGTCTTTGACCGTCGACACGGCGTCCTCGACGGCCGCCGTCACGTCCATGCGACACGGCGTGACGGGACCAGTGAGCAATTCGATGGTCCGGCGCTGCTTCTCGGCCTTGTGGAGTAACTCTCTGGCGGTGCGGTAGACCGCGGCTGCGTGCGCCGGAGG
This sequence comes from Halorientalis sp., assembly GCF_028275115.1. GTDB lineage: Archaea > Halobacteriota > Halobacteria > Halobacteriales > Haloarculaceae > Halorientalis. The sequence continues at coordinate 54,771 of NZ_JAQCNH010000097.1, forward strand.
CTCGTCCTCCGGGTGTTCGGCGATGTACTCGGCGTGCCCGATGACAGTGTTGAGGTCGTTGCGGAGGTTGTGTCGAAGCATCGTGTCGATGACGCGCAACTGTCGCTCCCGGCGTCTGCGGTCGGTCACGTCGCGCGTGAACCCGACGATTCGAACGACCTCGCCCCGCTCGTAGATCGGTTCTGCCTGCACCCAGGCCCAGCGGCTGTAGTCCTGTCGTGGGTTGACGCGGTACCCGATGTCGACCGACTCGCCGGCCGAGAGTTGCGCCATGGCGTCGCGGACTGCCGGGCGGTCGTCGGGATGGATCGCGTCGAGGAATTTCCGGGCGTCCGCACGGATCGTATCGGCCGACTGCCCGTAGATCGGCTCGTAGGCCGCGTTGATAAAGAGCAACTCGGACCAGTCCGCCGAGAACATCCACAGCACGTCGTCGGCCTTGGCAGCGATCTCCCCGAGGCGCTCGGCGGTCTCGTCGCGCTCGCGCTCGGCCCGGACCCGTTCGGCGATGTCCCGCGAGCTCACGATATACCCGTCCGTTTCTGGGCCAGTGAGCTCGCTGATTCGGCTTTCCAGCCACGTGTAGGAGCCGTCGCTGGTCCGGTGTCTGTACTCGATGGCCCTCTCGTCCGCTCCTCTGGCGACGACTCGCTCGAACCGTGAACGGACGCGCTCGCGGTCGTCGGGGTGGACGTACTCGAAGACGCTCTCACCCAGGAGGACCGCGGGGTCGTATCCGATAATGTCTGTCGTCGCCCGGTTCAGATACCGGAACGTCCCTGCCTCGTCGAGAACGACAATCTTGTTCCGGGCGTGGTTGAGTAGCACCTCCGCCGAAGCGGGCCACTCCATCATCCTATACTGACTGCCGAAGAAAAAAAAAGTGGTGGCGGGAATCGGCTCGCTCGGGTCCGCAGGAGAACTGCGGTCAGTAGAACGCGATCGGACCCGTCTCGGCGTTGTCCTCGTCGGTGACTTTCTCGCGGGCGTCCTCGAAGTCCGTCATACGGACCTCCGTCCGGCTGTCTCGGATGGCGAACATACCGGCCTCGGTGGTGAGACTAGCGAGTTCAGCCCCGCTGAAGCCCTCCGTCTCGGCGGCGATCGAAGCTAGGTCGAGGTCCTCGGCGAGGTTGAGTTCCGACGTGTGAATCTCCAGGATTCGCTCGCGGCCCTCTGCATCGGGTTCCGGCACTTCGATGAGGCGGTCGAAGCGGCCGGGGCGAAGAATCGCACGGTCGAGCATGTCGAAGCGGTTGGTCGCTGCGATGATACGGATTTCGCCGCGGTCCTCGAACCCGTCCATCTCCGAGAGCAACTGCATCATCGTCCGCTGGACCTCGGCGTCGCCCGACGTTTTCGACTCCGTCCGCTTGGCCGCGATGGCGTCGATTTCGTCGATGAAGATGATGGCCGGCTCGCGCTCAGAGGCGAGCTCGAACAGGTCTCGGACCAGCCGTGCGCCCTCACCGATGAACTTCCGGACGAGTTCCGAGCCCGCCATCTTGATGAAGGTGGCGTCGGTCTCGTTGGCGACCGCTTTGGCGAGCATCGTCTTCCCGGTGCCGGGCGGACCGTGCAGAAGCACGCCGCTCGGCGGGTCGATTCCGATTTCGCGGAACTGCTCGGCGTTGACTAGCGGCTCCTCGACGGCCTCGCGGACCTCGCGAGTCTGTTCGTCCAGGCCGCCGATGTCGTCGTACAGCACGTCGGGACTGTGGTCGACCTGCATCGCCTGGGCGCGGGCGTCGGTTTCGGCGTCCAGAAGTGCCTGCACCGAAAAGGAATCGTTGATAGCGACCCTGTCGCCAGCTTCCAGCCCTTCGCGAAGGTTCGGCGACACCTCCGTAAGCACTTCCTGGTTGTTGCCGTGCTGTTTGACGATGACACCGTCCTCGGTGACCTCCTCGGCCGTGGCGATGTACAGCGACGACGTTTTTAGCGTCTCGTTCTCTCGTTCCAGCCTATCGACCTCGCCGCTGAGGTCCTCACGACGCTCCTGGGCCGAGTCCAGTTGCGACGATAGTTCGTTGTTGACTTGTTCTAGCTTGGTAAAGTGCTCCCGCAACGCATCCAGCCGTTCTCCTGGAGACATCTCCGGATCGAGATCCAGGCGCGGCCGGTCCGGGAGCGACGGACTCCGGGACATCTGACTATCTGTGTTAACGGGCGCTCGTAAAAGGGCCTTTGGGTCCCGGCTAACCTCCCCCGCCGTGACCCGATCCGTCGATTCCCCGGTGATCAGGTCAGGTTCGCGAACTCGTCGAGGTAGTCATCGTAGACGTCGAGGGCCGACTCCACGGGGTCGGGCGAGGCCATGTCGACGCCGGCGTCCTGGAGTAGTTCGAGGGGGTACTCCCGGGACCCCTTCCGGAGGAAGTCGACGTACTGCGTGGCTGCGGGCTCGCCCTCCGAGAGGATGGTGTCGACCAGTGCGACGGCCGCACTGATACCCGTCGCGTACTGGAAGACGTAGAACGCCCGGTAGAAGTGGGGGATGCGCATCCACTCGCGGGCGATTCGGTCGTCGATTTCGGCCGGTTCGTAGTAGTCGCCTTTCAGTCCGTGGTAGAGTTCGTCCAGCCTGTCGGGGGTTAGCGCCTCGCCGGCCTCCGAGAGCTCGTGGGCACGGTGTTCGAACTCGGCGAACATGGTCTGGCGGTAGAGAGTAGACCGGAACCGTTCGAGGTACTCGTTGAGAACGTGCCGGCGGAGCCGCTCGTCGTCGACGGTGTCGAGCAGATGGTGGGTCAGCAGAGTCTCGTTGACCGTCGAGGCCACCTCTGCGACGAATATCTCGTAGCCGCTGTAGACGTAGGGCTGTTCCTCGCTCGTGAGTTGCGTATGGAGGGAGTGCCCGAGCTCGTGGGCCAGCGTGTACATCGAGGACACGTCGTCCTGGTAGTTCATCAGGATGTACGGCTGGGAGTCGTAGGTCCCGCCGCTGTAGGCCCCGGACTGTTTGCCGTCGGTCTCGTACACGTCGACCCAGCGCGACTCCAGCCCCTCCGCGAGCCGGGACTGGTACTCCTCGCCCAGCGGCGCGACGGCCTCCGTAACGTACTCACAGGCCGCCTCGTAGGTGACCTCCGGGCTCTCTCCGTCGACCATCGGGACGTAGAGGTCCCACATCTGCAACTCGTCGGCCCCTATCGCCTCCCGCTTCAGTTCGGCGTGCCGGTGCAGACTATCCAGGTTTTCCCGGACCGTGTCGACGAGGTTGTCGTACACTTCGACGGGGATGTTGGGACCGTCGAGTGCGGCCTCGCGGGCGGTGTCGTAGTTGCGCGCGGTCGCCAGTTTGCTGTCGGTCTTGACGCTGTTTTTGTACGCCGTTCCGACGGCATTACGAACCGTCTCCCACTCGTCGTAGAACTGTTCGTAGACGTCCTGGCGGAAGGCCCGGTCGGGGTTCTTCTGGAGCGTAGTAAAGTTGTTGAGCGTGATCCGTTTTTGCTCGCCCTCGGGCGTCTCGACCGCTGGGAACGTCATGTCTGCGTTGGCCAGCGTATTGTAGACCTCGCCGGGCGCGCCGGTCACCTCGCCGAGTTCGGCCAGCAGGTTCTCGATCTCGGCCGAGCGGGTGTGTTCTTTCATCCGCAGTACGTCGTCGAAGTAGTGGCCGTAGACCGCTAGATCGGACTCCTCGTCGACCATCGCCTCGATCTGGCCGCGGTCGAGGGCCTGCAACTCGGGTTCGATGAACGAGGCGGCGCTCTGTGCCTCGGAGGACAGCGACTGTGCGCGGGCCAACAGCGCCTGATAGTGGCTGTCGGTCGTATCCTCGTCGCGACGCATCCGTGCGTACGAGGTAATATCCGAGACGGTCCGCATGACCTCCTCGCGGAGCGTCAGCACGTCCAGCAGGGTCGCGGCGTCCGCCGTCACCTGGCCTTCGTAGGCTGCCAGATCGGCCAGTCGCTCCTGGACCGCCTCGAAGGCGTCCTCCCACGCCTCGTCGTCGGCGTAGAGTGCCGCCAGATTCCACTTGTGTTCCTCGTCGATGTCGCTTCGTTCGGGAACCGAACTCATTGGACACGTTAGGTGGGGACGTCAGGTAAGCCTTTACGCGGCGGCTGGGCCTGCCGGTCCCGGCCACACCGCGGTAGGCATTTGAGGGTGCCAACCGAACCCGAACCATGGACATCGACCGGGCCCTCGGCCACGCCTGGCGCGACGACGCCCCCTGGGACCTGCTCACCAGGCTCTGTGAACTCGACGACCGGTTAGGCGGCCACCCAGGCGAGCGACGGGCAGCTGAGCTGGTCACCGACGCTCTCGGCGATGCGGGCGTCCGCGACGTCGAGACCCACGACTTCGAGATGACTCGATGGATGCGCGGACAGACCGACCTCGTCGTCACGGTTCCCGACCGCGGTCTCGAACGCGCGTTCGAGGCTGTCGCGCTTCCGTACTCGCCGGCCGGCGACATAGATGCGTCGCTCGTCGACGTGGGCCACGGGACGCCCGCGGAGATCGACGATACCGACTGCGAGGGCCGTGTCGCGCTGGCGAGTACGGGCACACCGGCGGGTGCCGACCGACGAATCCACCGTATGGAGAAGGTGGGACATGCCGCGGCCGCGGGCGCGGCGGCGTTCGTCTTCGCCAACCACACACCCGGTCAGCTCCCGCCGACCGGTACCCTCCGGTTCGGCGAGGCCGCGGCCATTCCGGGCGTCGGCGTCAGCGCCGAGACGGGCGACTGGCTCCGGGAGTACGCGGCCGCCGGTGCGTCGGTGTCGCTCGCCGTCGACGCTGACACCTGCCCGGGGACGAGTCGCAACGTCGTTGGCCACCTGGGACCCGAGACGGACGAGTCGATTCTGCTGGTCGCACACTTCGACGGCCACGACGTTGGCGAGGCGGCCCTGGACAACGGCTGTGGCGTCGCCGTCCTACTCGGCGCGCTCCGCATCCTCGGCCACGTCGAGAGCAGTCTCGGAACCCGGATCGTAGTCGCGGCCGTCGGGAGCGAGGAGCTCGGTTTGCTCGGGAGCGAGGCGCTGGCCGCCGAGTTCGACCCGGAGCGGTTCCGCGCCGTCGTCAACTGCGACGGCGTCGGCCGCAGTCGCCGGCTCCGCGCGCTGACCCACACCAGCGGCGACCTCTCGGCACTCGCGAGGAGGGTCGCGGCCGACCTGCGCCACCCGCTCGAAGTCAGCGAGCGACCCCACCCTTACAGCGACCACTGGCCGTTCCTCCGTCGCGGGGTGCCTGCGATACAGCTCCACAGCGAACGGGCCGACGACGAAGGCCACTGGGAGCGGGGCTGGACCCACACCCGCGCCGATACTCGCGAGAAAGCCGACGTGCGGACGATCCGTGAACACTCGATGGTCACCGCCCTGCTCGTCAGGACACTCACACGCGAGGACCAACTGCCGCCCCGGGTCGAACCCGCGACCGTCCGCGAGCGACTCGTCGAGGCTGGCGCCGAACCCGGTATGGTCGCCGCCGGAATCTGGCCCGACGGCTGGTGACCGGTCACGATCCGTCGGTTTCGTCCCTCTGGCCCACGTCACCGACACCAGTGACCAGCGCGTCGGCCACCCTCGCCCTGGTCCGGTGCCTGGCCCGACGCGCACTGAAGAGTTCGCGAACGCTCGCCGCGGCCGCCGGGTCTCGCTCGAACTCCAGACCGGGGTACGTCACGTCGGCCAGCACCAGCGGTTCGGCCGGCGCGGCGGGCACCCCTGCCGGTCCCGGTAGCGGTTCGGGCGCGAGAACCCGTTCGACGGCCCCGACGTCTCGCTCCGCACTGGCGACCGCCTCGACGAGGGCGACCAGCCGGCGGACGAGTTGACGGGCGAAGCCGCCCGCCCGGACGCGAACCACGAGAAAATCGCTGTCCCGGCCGAGCGACCCCTCGATGTCCCTCACCGTGTCGTCCGCATCGGGTGTCAGGTTGTGGAAGTCGTGTTCGCCACAGAGCGCGTCGAGTGCGGTGCCCGCGCGCTCGTCGTCGAAACGCTCGGACGGGGCGTGGAGATGGTAGACGTACTCGCGGCTCGCCGCGTCGTGGGTGGCGTGGAACCCGGCAGGCGCGTCGGCGGCAGCCCACACACGCACGTCCGGCGGGAGTTCGCTGTTGAAGACGCGCGGCGCGAGCCAGTCGGGAGCTGCGAAGGCTACAGTCTGTGCCACTGCTGACACACCGGCGTCGGTTCGCCCCGCGGCCGCGTATCCCGACGGCACGTCGGCCCCGCCCTCCAGCACGCCCAAGTCCCGGAGCGCCGCCACCAGCGTGTCGGAGACGGTCGACACGTCCGGCTGGCGCTGGAACCCGTGGAACCGCCGCCCGTCGTACGCGACCCGGTAGGCGCGCATACATCCACTGTCGTGTCGGCAGGTGAATGAGGCTTGCGAGGCCGTCGGCGCATTCCGTATATAGCCGCTCCGACCGTTCAAACCGGCTCGGCCGGGGCTCTCCGCGAAATCACACGACCGCAACGGCACGAAACTCGGTGCAATCGGCACCAATCCGGCGGAACGCACCGCCAGAGCCACCCCTTTATACGAACCACTGGCCACGAACTACGGATGCAATGTAGATGGATATCCGAACTGGTTCGTTGTTGCTGGCACTCGCGGTGGTCCTCACCGCGACGGTGCCCGCGGGTGCCGCGAGCACGGACGCACAGGTCGCCGAGAACGAGACGGACGGCGAGGCCGAAGCAGGTGCCCAGGTCGGCGTAACGGCTTCGGCTAGCGCCGATGCGGACGGCGGCGGAAACGGCCCGGCCGAAGTGGCCATCGACGCCGCTGTCAGTGCGTCGGCCGACGGTGACGCCCGGTCGGACCGCGGTGAAACCGCCGCCGAAGGCTCCGCCGACGCGAGTGCCGACGGGACGGTCTTGCTGCCTTTCGACATCGTGATCGACCTGCCGTTCGGTGCGGAGAGCGAGGCCAGCGCGAACGCGAGTGCGAGCGTGGACGACGGTGACGACGAGGACCTGCTCGGGGACCTCGACGAAACTGTCGGCCCGGCTAACCGGACGGACTGGCCGTTCGGCGGGAACGACTCGACGCTCGGTGGCATCTTCGAGGAACTGAGTGATGGAAACGGGTCGCTGGACCTCGACGAGGTGATCGAGGACGACCCGACCGACTCCGACGACCTGCTCGGTGGGAGCGACAGCGAAGGTGACGACACCGACGAGGGCGAGGAAAACGGTAGCGACGACCCGCTCGGCGGCATCCTCGATGGGAACGTCACCGACGAGGACAGCCTGATCGACGGCACGGACGACGGAATACCGGACGACGACACCGACACGCCGACCGACGATTCGTCCGACGATGGGCTGTTCGGTGGTTAGAAGTCCTCGAACGTCGGCCGGTCGCGGTCCCCGGGGAACTCCGCGAGCGGCACCTGTTGCTGGTCGCCCGAGGCCATGTCCTTGACCGTCACCGCGTCGTCCTCGAGGTCCTGCTCACCGACGATGACGACCGTCTCGGCGTTTATTGAGTCCGCGTAGTCGAGTTGCCCGCCGAAACTTCGGCCCGAGAGATCGGTCTCGACGATGTGGCCGCGCTCGCGCAACTCGCGGGTGATCCCAGCCGCCACGTCACGTGTGTCGCCGACCTGCAGGACGTAGTAGTCCGTCGTGAACCCTTCGTCGGGCCAGACGTCCGCTCGCTGGAGCAGCAGGGACAGCGGTGCGAGGCCCGGGGCGACCCCGACCGCTGGCGTTGGCTGACCACCGAACCCCTCAATGAGGTCGTCATAGCGGCCGCCGCCGAATACCGACCGCGAAACCTCACCGGTGGCGTCGAAACACTCGAAGACGACGCCAGTGTAGTAGTCCAGTCCACGGGCAGTCTCCAGCGACAGTGTACAGTACTCCCGCACGCCGAAGTCCGCGGCCACGTCCAGTACGCGCTGGAGGTTCGTCACCGCAGCTTCGACGCGGTCGGTGCCCGCGAACTCGATCAGTTCGTCCAGATTCGCCGCGTCCGTATCGAGCAGGCCGTCGAACTCGGTAGCCTGGTCGGCGGAGAGGCCGGCTTCGATCAGGAGGTCGTGGTACTCCTCGTCGTCGATCTTCGCGGACTTGTCCACGGCGCGGATGGCCTCGCGGGAGTCCACGTCGGCGTCGAACGCCGCCAGAAGTCCCCCCAGAATATCCCGGTGAGAGACGCGGAACTCGAACGCCTCGCCCGTGAGGCCGAGATTCGTCAGAGCGTCGGCGGCGAAGGCGAGTACCTCGGCGTCGGCCTCCGGTTCTGCGGAGCCGAAGACGTCGACGTTGGTCTGGTAGAACTCGCGAAATCGACCCTGCTGGACCTGCTCGTACCGCCAGAACGGCCGCGTCGAGACCCACTTGATCGGCTTCGAGAGTTCCTGTTGTTTCGCCACGACCATCCGCGCGACCGTCGGCGTCAACTCGGGCGTGAGTGAGACCTCGCGGCCGCCCTTGTCCTCGAAGGCGTACAACTCCTCGACGATCTCCTCGCCGCTCTTGTCGACGTACATCTCGGTGCGCTCCATCGCAGGAGTACCGACCTCTCGGAAGCCGTACCGCTTCGCCGTGGCCTCCAGCGTGTCGATGACCTCTCGTCGAGGTCCCATCTCCGCGTGGTAGAAGTCGCGAAAGCCCTTCAGGCCGTCGTACATGTGGCCCGCTTTGCCCACCGCGCGCTTGAATCTGTCCGTTATCGGCGCTCGCTATCCCTCGTCGCTGGTCTCGTTCTTTATTACAGAGAACAACGTTATAATCAATATGTTTATAATATCAGTAGAAGCCGAATGGGGTAGACCTATGTAAACGCAAAACAAATAGACAGTACGGAGTACATGGTATACCGCTGGCAGTGTCGTCAGTGTTCATACACGGTCTTTTCACCGAACGAACCAGCTACCGCTGAGACGGTCAAATCACACCTCATGGAACACTACTCTGGGCAGCTCGCGAAAGAGGACTTCCGGGTGAGGTGGGAGTGTCCGTACTGTGACCAAGCTGGGCAGAGTCACGATGCCGAGGACGGCGTCACTCGGTTCAAAAGTCACCTTTTTTCTCACGTCGAGCCGCTCATGGAGGCCGGATCTCATGTTGCGGAGGCTATAAACGGAACCGGTACTGTTCTGGTCAAGTCTCCGTTGGATAGTTCCGGTGCAGATAATGCACGAGTTCATCTGCTTTCCCCAGGTGATATCCTGCTGATCGTGACGACTACCCCTGTTGCCCGACTTCGGCTGCTGAACGAGCGGCTGTCCGAATGGCCAGCCTGGACGATTGTTCTCACGACGAAACCGGACCCACTCGCAGGCGTCGACGACCTCGATCTGGATACCGTTCCTCTGGAGATTATTCAACTCGACAAACGGCTTGGACTGCGTGACCTCGGTGAAACGATATCCCGTGTCGTAAGCGAACAGAACACCACCAATAGCAGGCTCGCGTTCGAGTTCGACATTATGTCCGAGATCATCGACAAGTTCGAGATGAAGACTGTGTTCCGATTCCTGCACGTTCTCATGAACCGACTCGAGAACGTTGGCGCGTTATGTCACTTTTTTATCAACCCTCAGACACAGTCGGCCTCGACGATCAATATGTTCGATGGTCTGTTCGACATTTCGATGACCGTCCACGGTCAACGGTTCGTAGTGGACGCGGATGCGGGCTGAATCCGCTCGTCAATCATCGTCGTCACTGCGCCTGTGTTCCGTATAGTCGGCTGGGTCTCGGACATACGTGTAATCGATAGAATTAGTCACGAGCTCTCTGTCCGTCGCACCACCGATCTCTTCCAGCACGTATTCCGCACGTTCGACCGCGGCACCCCCGTTTTTATTATCATGAACGTACATCTGGAGTCGTTTCTGTAGTTCGCTACTCGGTAGATCCGCCAGACTTGCTGCGGCGAGCTGTGCAGTCCGCTGGTCTTCGTCATTGAGTGCCGCTATCAGACGGTCGTAGACCGTGTCGCGATAGTCGCTGTCCGGGTCAGTTATAGCGCCCAGCAGCCAGGCCGCGTTACGACGAATCCGCCATCGTTGACTTTCGTCCATAATGTCACGTACCAGCGGGACTACGGCTTCGGTATCGATCTGTTCCAACTGGTCAACAACGGTAGCGCGAATCGCCTGCTCTCGATCGGACGAACTGTTGACGAACAACTGGAACAGGGATAGCATGGCCGTCCGCCGGACTGACTCCGGGTCGTCGTCAAGACACCGTATGAGGACGACGATCGGATCAAGTGTCCCGTACTGACCTAACTCTTCGATAGCGATCCGGCGGAGTTCGGTGTCATCAGCCTGTGTCACCGGAACAAGTGGCTCTAGCGCTTCGGTGGTCCCGATTGCTCCTAAGGCGCTGGCTGCCGCTCGCTGGACAGTCACGTTCGGGTCGTCCAGACGGTCAGCGAGCGGGTCCACACACCGCGAGTCGCCGATCTGGCTACACGACCGTGCGACCTGCGCGCGAACCCGTGGTGCAGGGTCAGTCAGTGTGTCCACCAATCGTGTCACTGCGCGTTCGTCCCCAATATCGCCGAGTGCCCGTGCAGCTACCAGGCGGAACTCCGGATACTCTGCATCGAGCCACGCTGTGAGTACCTTCCTCGGCGACCACTGCTCTACGTCCTCTACATCGACGTCCCCGATTCGGTTGATGAGCCGACGTAGCGCGTCGTCCCCGTGCCGATACAGAGCGTCAATAGCACGTGCGCGGACGCTATCGTTCTCATCTTTGAGGACAGCATCGATGAGTCCACGGACTGCGACCTCATCGTCGTGTGCGGACCCATCAGAGAGGTCACCCAAAAGCTCCGCACAGCGGCGGCGTATGACAGCTTTATCGCTCTGTTTGAGGTACGCAACAATCTCGTGTGTTTCCCCGTCACGGGCTAACGCATAGAGAAACGTCGCATCCCTGCCAGAGTTCTCTTCAATCATATCGACAACACCGGCCTGTACTGTCTGCCCACATGTTTCGGTAGTCGCCCCGCGGTCTGTGGCTCTCGTGTAACCACACAATTATGTGCCTATTATACTATATCTATCGGTTTGCACTATCGAATCGGCGGACACCGGGGAGCTAATCGAACCTCGGGAACCCGTCCGCTCAGTCGCTATCCCGCGCCCCGACCACACGCGTCTGTTCGTGGGCCGGAAACACGTCCTCGACCGCTCCGTCCTCGAACTCCCGGCGGATCAGTTCCCTGAGTTCGACCTCGTAATCAGCTTTCGGAATCTCCTCGCTGGGCCCTTCCTCAACGACCAGTTGTGCGTCCACGAGGTCGTCGACCGCCCCGCGCCCGAAGCCCGACAGCGGCGCGACGTAGTCCACGTCGTGGCGGTCTTCGAGGCTCTGGGCTTTGGCCCGCGAGACGGTCGGCACGCGGTCGTCCCGGCGGGTGCCGTCCGCGACCGTACTGAACGACTCCGCCGCAACGACTTCGAGGACGTGGTCGTGGACCTGCTGGATGCCGTTGCGCGGGAAGCCGTCCTCGACCATCCGCGCCGCGGCCTCGCGGGCCACCGCATCGTCGAGTTCGACAGTTTTCAGTGGAAAGCCTACCGCGTCGGCGGCCTCGTGAGCGTGGTCGGCCGCGTCGGTGATTCCGAACGTCGCCGACACGAGCGTGACCTCGTAGAACGGGTCCAACACGAGCGCGGCGAGCGTGGAGTCTTTGCCGCCGCTGTAGAGGACGCCGACGTCCATCTACCGACGTTCGATATCGAAACTCTTCGAGTCGGGCTTCAACTCCGAGAGGAGGTCTTTCATCTTCTCCTCGTCGATCTTCCCCTGGATGCGCCCGCTCCGGGCCAGTGCGATGACCTGCTTTTCGACCTGCTCACCGAACTCGGGCTTGGACATCTTGACCGTGTTCAGCCGCTTGCGCGCCCCGTCGGTCAGGTGCTGGCGCAACAGCGCCTTCTTCTGGGCTTCGGCCTGCTGACGCTGGGCTTCCTGGGGCTCGCCGCCGCCCTGTCCCTGTTGTTGTTCTCGCAGTTTCTCCATTTTCTCCTGTCGCAACCGTTCGAGTTCCTCGTCGTCGGGTTCGCCACTCATAGCTACAGGATACTTGCCCTCTCACCGGCAAAACCCTAACGGACCACCTTTTTACTGCAGGGGGTGCGCTTACTTCGTTCGCGCACCCCTTGGAAAAACGTGGGCGAAAAACCCCACCGCGCTCCCTCCGGTCGCGCGGTGTGAACCGCCGCCGGAGGCGGCGGATGCTCGTTCCCCCCGCCACCGCCACCGCTACCGCAACCGCCACGGCACCGCCGCTAGCCGTCGAGGACGAGCCGAGAAAATCGGCTCAGGCGTAGCGTTCGAGCTCTGGACGGTCGAGGTCCCGCAGCACCTCACCGGCCGTGTCGTCGAGCAGACTCATACCGTCGGGAGCGACTTTTCGGCCCTCTCCTTTTGCGATACTGATGTAGCCGGCCTCCTCGAGCTGCTGGAGCGCGGTCCGAATGACCTTGCCGGAGCCGTCCGTGCTGTTCGGCGGCCGGACCCGGTAGCGAGTCGACCCCTGCTTCGAGCTGCCGTACTCGGTGCGCAGGCGTTCGACGCCGACGGGACCGTCGATGGCGACCTTCCGCAGGAGACTGGCTGCGCGACGTTGCCAGAAGTCCTCCTGCTCCGGCGGGAGTTCGCGACCGGTGCCGGTCTTCGTGTAGCGGGCCCAGTCGGGCTCTGTGATCGTCTCCTCGTCGGCGAGTTCCTCGGCGACCGCCTCGATAAGGTCTTCGGCGGGCACGTCGTAGAGCGTCGTCATTGTAGTCCAGTTCCGCGTGGCGTCATAAAAGCGCATCGTTAGCGCCCCGTCATCGGCGGCGTCACTCCGAGTTCGCCCGCCGTTTCCGGCTCCGCCGTGTCCAGATAGCGGCCGCGATACCGCCGCCGGAGATAGTCGACAGCCAGTAGGTCGCGGCGCGATGGATCACGACGGCCGCGACCGCGGTCGGCCACGCGATGCTGGCGGTCGCGACTAAGAGCGTGGCGAACGCCGCCTCGATCCCACCGAGTCCGCCTGGAAGCGGCGTCACGCCGGCGATCGAACCGATCGGAACGACGACCATCGCGGCGGCGAAAGGAACGGTGGCGCCGACTGCGTACGTGGCGAGCCACAGCGCCACGGAGAGCGAAACCCAGCCCACCAGAGAGAACCCGAGTGCCACGACCACCGTGCGGCGACTGGCCGCGACACGGTCGATAGCCTGGAAGAAGCCCTCGATCCGGTGTTCGATCAGCGCAGGCTCGATCGGGTCCCTCCCTGGAATGAGACTCCCGAGGCCGCGGACGACCGGCGTGAGAACCCGCACGATGGCTGCTTCGAGTTCGTACCGGTAACGCCAGCCGAAGAAGGCCACGAGGGGCACGGCCGTCGCGAGGACGGCCACGGCCCCAGCGGCGAGCAGCAGGTTTCGCCCCAGCGTCACGTTCCGAACGGCAATGTACACCAGGCCAAGCGTCGCCAGCCCGATGGAGGGGAGGAAGTGGACCGCGTCGACCGATGCGATAGCCGCCAGTCCCGTCTCGTACTCGGTGTCGGCCGACTCCGAAATCAAAAGCGCCGACAGCGGTTCGCCGCCGGCCTGTCCGAACGGGGTGACGTTGTTCGCGAACATCGCGGAGACGAACACCAGCACGGCAGTCGGGACGCCGACTGACGCGTCCAGCGCCCGCAAAACCGTGTGGAGAGCCAGTCCCCACGCGGTGAGCCAACAGACAGCAACCGGGATCAGGAGGAGTGCGACCGGCACACTAGCCGACCCGAGTGCGTCGAGAATCTGCTCGACGCCGGCGACCCAAAAAACGATGCCGAGGACGACGATAGCGGCGGCGAATCCGAGGGCCGTCGCGCCACGCTCCCCGTCCATATCTCGTCCGTGGAACGGTTATCGCTTGAACCCACCGACTCCGGCCGAGAGGGGTGTTTTCTTAACCGACGGGTCCAATTGCTCGGTATGGACGAGCGGGCGGCTCTGGCGATGCTGACCGACAATCTCCCCGCCGCGGGTGACGACGCGGCCGTCGTCGGCGAGCAGATCCTCACGACGGACATGCTCCACGACACGACGGACTTCCCCGCGGGCACGAACAGGTACACCGCCGGTTGGCGGGCTGTCGCCGCGTCGTTGTCCGACGTAGCCGCGATGGGTGCCGAAGCGACCGCCGCTGTCGCAGCGTACGCTGCCCCTGCCTTCGACCCCGACGAACTCCGGGCGTTCGTGCGCGGTGCGCAGGACGTCTGCACGCACGTCGAAGCCGAGTACGTCGGCGGCGACCTCGACGGTCACGAGGAGTTCACCGTCGCCAGCACCGCTCTGGGGCGGACGACCGACCCGGTCCGGCGCTCCGGTGCCGACCCCGGTGATGCCCTCTGTGTGACGGGGACGCTCGGCCGAAGCGGGGCCGCACTCCGCCTGTTCGAGCGGGGCGACTACGAACGGGCCAACGACCTGTTCCGGTTTACGCCCCGGGTCGTCCCCGGACTGGCAATCTCCTCCTCGGCGACGGCGATGATGGACTCAAGCGACGGCCTGGCCCGGTCACTCCACCAGCTCGGCGAGGCCAGCGGCTGCGGTTTTGCCGTCGAGACGCCGCTCCCAATCGACGACGACGTCGACGACGTGACCGACGACCCCACCGACCGTCGCGAACTCGGCGTGTTTTTCGGCGAGGACTTCGAGCTGGTGTTCACCGCCCAACCCGACAGTCTGCCGGGGCTCCGGGACGTGTGTGGCGTGCCGATCACTCGAATCGGGGCCGCCACCGACGGCGGAGGGGTCACCCTCGACGACGTGGCACTCCCGAATCGCGGATACACCCACGGCGCGGAGTGACCCGGCAGCTCAGGCTGTCACTGGCACCGGGGTAAAACAGGCCAGGCCGACCAGGAAGGTGGCGACGCCGAGCACGAACCGCCGGCGGTCGAGGCTCTCGTCGCTGACCGGTGTCGTCGGCCCGGCGTAGGCCAACCCCAGCGCGAGCGTCCCCCAGAGGAACCAGACGAGCGTCACCTCGCCGCTCCGGGCGAGCAACTGGAACGCGCCGAGTCCGAACAACGCGGCCGGGACGGCGGCACCGAGAGTCTCGGTTCGCTCGCCGAACATCGCCCGGACGACGTGGCCCCCGTCGAGCTGTCCCACCGGAAGCAGGTTCAGGAAAGTCAGAAAGGCCCCGAGCCAGCCGCCGAAGACGACTGGATTGAATATCAGCCGCGGGTTCTCGTAGACGAGTTGCTGCCCGGTCGCGGTCGCGATGGCTTCGATCAGGAGGGGGTGGTTGAACTGGACGCCGAAGGGGTTGGTGACTGGTGGGAGCTGGAGCCCAATCACGGTGACGACGACGGTCGCGACCAGCCCCGCGAGCGGGCCGGCGACGCCGATGTCGAACAGGGCTTTCCGGTCCGGAATGCGGCCTTTCATGCGGATGACCGCGCCCATCGTGCCGAAGGGTGGGATGGGCACCGGGATGAAGTAGGGCAGGCTGGCGTCCACACGGTGGTAGCGGCTCAACAGGTAGTGGCCGAGTTCGTGAGTCCCGATTACGCCGAGGACTGCGGCGGTGAACGGCCACGCGCGGAGTACCGACGCGGGGTCGGCGAAGGCGTTGCCCTGGTACCACAGCGAACCGATGAACAGCGTGGTCACCACTGTCGCGAGTGCGAGTGCGACGTTCGTCCAGGGAATCCCGTCGACGCCGATTGTCTGGGGTTCGGCGACCAGCGCATAGGTCCCTGGCCCCGTCGGGCCGGCCGACTGGTGTCGCCGGAGCGAAATCTCGTACCCGTATTCGCGAAACAGGGGGTGAACTTCACCTTCCAAGGCGTCGGCGGGCACGGTCGGATGGCCGACGTACAGGAGTCTGTCGCCGTCGGTTCGGACTTCGTGGACGCGAAACACCGACGTGAACTCCTCGATGGGTGGGCCATCCCCCGGCGTCCGGGCAGCCTCCATTGTAACGTGGTTACGGGTCAGTACTGTAAAAACCTCGTGTCGACGCACTGCCAGTCGCTCGCGGGGTGTTGAACGGCCGGCGGTCGGTCTTGCTGCGGGGCGTCGGGCGGGCGTAGTGTTCAGTCAGGCCGATTCGATGCGCCACGTGGTCGCGCTCGTGTACGACCACTTCTCGATCTCCAGTTCGCCGGCGGAGTCTTTCAGCTTCACCATCAGCGCGCCAATCTCCTTTGGCGACAGTCCGACCTCGTCCGCGATGAACTTGCTCTTGAAGTACAGTTCGCCGTCCGCTGCCTTCTGTGAGAGGAAAGTCTTGAGCCGCTCTTCTTTGCTCGCGGCGTCTTCGTCGTCCGTCGCGGAGGGCTGTGTGGTTGCGCTCATCTTTGACACCTCACTCCAGCCTTCCAGCCACGACCAAATATAAAGCCAGGACGCTTCGCATCACTTCGGCGGTTTTAGCGACGCTTTGCGCTCGTTCGCTCGTAAATCGGTGTAAAACGCTCTTTTCAGAACGTTTCGAGCAGCGGCGATACCTTTTATCGAGGCGTTAGAATCCGCTAGAACAGTCTCGAACGAACTCGGAATAGCTGTCTGACGGGCGTCTCACGCCGGATACATGCGGATAAAATTGCTTGTACTTCCCGACACGACCAGGTGGGGTCGGTTGGCACGCGGGCCGTGTGTGGAGCCTATCGCCGCTCGTGGACCCAGAACTCGTCGTCGACTGTGACCTCTTTTTTGAACAGTGGCACCTCGTCTTTGAGGCGGTCGATGCCGGCTTCGACAGCACGAAACGCCTCGCCGCGGTGCCCCGCTAGCACGACGACGAACACGATGTCCTCGCCGTACTCGATGACGCCGGTGCGGTGGTGGAGAAGCACGTCGAGGACTCCCTCGCGTGCTTCGAGTTCGGCCTCGATGGTTTCCATCCGGTCGTCGGCGACGCCCTCGTACTTCTCGAAGGACAGATACTCCGTGGGTTCGTCGTCCGGAGCGTCCCTCGCCCGGACCCGTCCGGTGAACGTGGCGACCGCACCGGCCCGCTCAGCCCGTGGAGAGGCTTTGATTCGAGCCACGAGTGATTCGAGCGTCGCGCGGGGTTCGGTCCCGGCGAGGGCGTCGAGGACGGCGTCGAGGTCCACGTCGTCGGCCGTCGGCGCGGCGGCCAACTCGGGCCCGGTGTGGTCGCGGTCCCCGAGAACGACCTGCGGGATTGCGGCGTCGCTGAACCCCTCGACGATGGCGTAGTCGTAGTCGGGAGCGAGGGCGTCCAGTGTGTCGTCGAGCGTGCGGTCCTCGCCCGTGGCGAACCAGCCCTCGTCGTCGGTGAGGCCATACGCCGTGGCCGCACCGGCCGCCCGGTGTCGAGCGGTGTCTTTCCCCTCGGTGTCGATGTCGGGTGCGTGTGTGAGATGTTTGACACTGGCCACACGGCCGCGCTCGGCCAGCCGGTCTGTGAGCCGTTCGACGAGCGTCGTCTTCCCCGAGTCGGACGGACCGACGACCCCGAGTACGTGCATAGGTCACACTCTGTCCTCCGAGCGCATTAGCGTTCGGTCCCCGTCGAGGTGGCAGCCTGGCCACGGTCGTCCCGCGGTGACGTTACGACTGGTTCCGGCAGGTACCGTGACGAGTCACTCTGGACCGAGCGAGCGACGCGTGGCCCGGTTTAGTGGAGAACACGATCTGAAAAAGAACATAGATACAATAGCATCGGGGAGTTGAGTGAGCGCATGGGCACGCAACTCGGGACGGGACAGCACGACGGAGAGAACGGATACACGGTCGCGGTGCGGGCTGTCGAAGCGGCGGTCGACCGGATCGAGGGCGACACGGTCGACTTCTGCCAGGTGTTTTGCTCGACGCGGTACGACTACGACGACGTGCTCGAAGGCGTTCACTCGGTCGTCGACGACGAAACAGCGGTGTTCGGCTGTTCGTCCTCGGGAGAGTTCACAGAGGAGGGCGTCCAGGCCGGCAGCGTCGTCGCCAGTGTCGTCGTCAGCGACGACATCCGATTTTTCACCAGCCTCTCGACGGACCTCGAGGACGACCCCCACCGATGTGTCTTCGAGGCCGTCAACGCGCTCCCTCGAGACGGCAACCCCCAGCTCGAGGGATATCCACACAGAGTCGCGATCAACCTCCACGACGGGCTCTCGGGCCTGAGCGACCAGGTCGCCAGAATCGCGGACGATCAGCTTGGCGACGACGTGACACTGGTCGGTGGCGCGGCGGGGGACGACCTCCTACTTGAGGAGACGCACGTCTTCTGTGGCGAGCAGTTCGCGACGGACGCGGTCGGACTGGCGTTGCTCGCCTCGAAAAAACCCATTCCGGTGACGGTCAACCACGGGCACACACCTATTTCCGAGCCGATGACCGTAACCGAGTCCGAAGGCGGGACCGTCCACGAACTCGACGGCGAGCCGGCGTACGAGGTCTGGAAAGAGGCAATTCGCGAGTCAGCGATGGAGAACTACGAGATCGACGTGGACGACATCCAGGACGGCTCCGACCAGCTCTCGATGATGCTGGCCCGGTACGAGTTCGGAATCGAATCCGAGCCTCGAAGCGACGAACCGGGCGGACTGCTCGGGCGGCTCAAGTCGTTCGTCGAGCGGACGTTCGTCTCGACGAGCGGCTACAACATCCGGTGGCCCGGTATGGAGACGACCACCGCGGGCCCTCTCTCGTTCGCCGTCGCGATGCCCGAGGAAACCGAACTCCGGGTCATGCACAGCGACCCCGACGACCAGATTTCGTCCGTTCGGACCGCCGCCAGGAATGCCGTCGACCAGACCGACGACGGCGACGTCGCGGGTGGGTTCGTTTACGATTGTTTCTGTCGGGCCGCGATCCTCGAAGACGAATTCGACGACGCACTGGCCGCCGTCGAGAGCGAGGTGCAGGCCCCGTTTGCTGGCTTCGAGACGTACGGCGAGGTCTGCACGAAGAGTGACGACCTCACCGAGTACCACAACACGACGTCGGTCGTGATGGTTCTGCCTGCATAGCGCCGCGGGACCGCGTTCGCGGCCCTCAGTTCGGAACAGGGCCGACGAGCCGACCTGGCGACGTGTGAGCCGACTCGAAACGGTGAAACAAGCGCCTCAGCTACTGTGGCGCTTGACAACTCTTAAACCCGCAACAAAGCAACCGATAGGTAATGAAAGTCGTCGTCTCTATCGGCGGGAGCGTCCTCGCACCGGATCTCGACCCGGAGAGGGTTCGCGCGTACGCGAGTGTCGTAGAATCACTGCTCACGGCGGGTCACCGCGTCGGTGTCGTCGTCGGCGGTGGCACGGTCGCTCGCGACTACATCGCGTCCGCCCGGGAACTCGGGGCCAACGAGATACAACTCGACCAGTTGGGTATCGGCGTCACACGCCTGAACGCCCGCCTACTCATCGCCGCCCTCGGTGAGGCAGCCGCTCCGACGTCCCCCGAAACGTATGAGGACGCCGGCGCGGCCTTCCACCGTGGTGACGTCCCGGTGATGGGCGGCGTCGCGGCTGCACAGACGACCGATGCGGTCAGCGCCGCCCTCGCCGAGTACCTCAACGCCGAGTTGCTGGTGTACGCTACGAGCGTTCCCGGCGTCTTCAGCGCCGACCCGAACGAACACGACGACGCGATGAAGTACGCCGAACTGTCGGCGGACGAACTCGTGGACGTGATCGCCGACATCGAGATGACCGCCGGGAGCAACGCCCCCGTCGATCTGCTGGCCGCGAAGGTCATCCAGCGAGCGACTCTCCGGACCGTGGTGCTAGACGGCACCAAGCCCGAAGCCGTCGAGCGCGCGATTCTCGACGACGACCACGACGGGACCGAGGTCGTCCCGGGTGATTCGACGTGACCAACGATGTTCCGGAGATCGACGTGGACCTGGACCAGGACGCCATCTACGACCCCTACGCGGTCGGGACGGGCGACCAGCGGGCGTTCTGGGCCGACGCCGTCGCCGACGCCATTCTCGAAACCGACCCCGAGGACCCCATCGTTGTCAAGGGCGGCGTCTCCCCCTCCGGTGTGCCCCACATCGGCCACTTCAACGAGATTCTGCGCAGCTACGTCGTGGCCGAAACCCTGCGTGACCGCGGCCGAGAGGTTCGGCAGGTGTTCACGACCGACGACAGGGACCCACTGCGGAAGATTCCCCGAACGCTCGCCGACCTGGAGTGGCGTATCGTCGACCTCGGCGACGACGCCGTCGACTCGGCGGCCGTGGGTCAGAACCTCGGCAAGCCCTACACGGACATTCCCGACCCCTTCGGCTGCTGCGATTCCTACGGCGCACACTTCACCAACCTGCTGCTCCAGGGGGCTGACCTCGTGGACGTGCCAATCGAGTTCGTCTCGAACACGGACCGCTACGAGGAGGGTGCGTTCGAGCCTGTGACTCGCGACCTTCTCGAACGCGCCGACGAGGCCCGCGACCTCCTGAGCGAGTACCAGGACAGCGTCGACGAAGACTACACGCCCTTCACGCCCCAGTGCAGCGAGTGCGGGAAGCTAACCGGCGAGGTCACGAGTCTTGACCTCGACGCCGGCGATGTCGCGTACACCTGTACGGACTTGGAGGCCGGCGACCGAACGATTCAGGGGTGTGGTCACGAGGGGACCGCCACGCTCCGGGAGGGCAAGCTCCCGTGGCGGTTCGAGTGGCCAGCACAGTGGGACATTCTGGGCGTGGATTTCGAGCCCTTCGGGAAGGACCACGCGGAGGGGTCTTGGCCCAGCGGTGTGGACGTGGCCCGAACCCTGTTTGATATCGACCCACCGGTGCCGATGGTCTACGAGTGGTTTACGCTGAACGGTGACGCGCTCTCTTCCTCGTCGGGGAACGTCGTCACCGTCGCGGAGGTGTTGGAACTGCTCGAACCCGAAGTGTTCCGGTACTTTTTCGTCAAAAACCCACGGAAACAACGGGATTTCAGCGTCGACACGCTCGACCAGTTGGTCGACGAGTTCGACCGCTCCGAGCGGATCTACTTCGGCGAGACCGAACCCAGAGACGAGACCGAGGCGGAACTCGTCGAGCGGGCCTACCCCAAGGTCGTCGATTCGGTGGCGCAACAACAACCGGTCCGGATTCCGTACACGTTCGCCGCAGTACTGGGGATGACCGACGACGTGGAACTGCGGGAGACGATGGCCCGACGGGAAGGCCACATTCCCGATGACGCGACGCCCGAGCAGGTACACGCGGCGCTGTCCCGCGTCGAGCAGGCCCGTGCCTGGACCAAGCGGACCGACAACGAGTACAACTACCGACTGGCCGAAGACCTCCCGGACGTCGAGTTCGACGAGGCGACCACCGCCGCACTGGACGAACTGGCCGAGTTCGTGGCCGAGCACGACGACGGCGAGGAGATCCAGAGCGAAATCTACGAGGCAGCCAGACGCCACGAGGTCGAGGTGAGCGACTTCTTCTCGGCGGGCTACCGCTTGTTCCTCGACACGGACCAGGGGCCGCGGCTCGGTCCCTTCCTCGCGGCGCTGGACGAGGCGTTCGTCCTCGACCGGTTGCGTCGGGACGACTGAGCGCTCGTTCCACACCGCGGGCCCCGTGTGACGTGTGCCGAACCAAACCCTCTTGACCGACAGGCTCCTTATTTAGGTCGATGGTAGACCTGTGGGTATGGGTACTCTCCGGCATCCTCCTGTACACCCTGGCGATGATGGCGTTTCGGACCCAAGGATGGCTCCCGAGCTATATTCGTGTGTCCGGGCCAATCACGACCGTCCACACGAAGCGTGGACGGGCGTTCCTGAACTGGCTCGCCGCGCCCAGGCGGTTCTGGCGCGCCTACGGCAACATCGGCGTCGGAATCGCGCTGGTGACGATGGGCGCGATGCTGGTCGTCGTACTGACGGCCGCGCTCGGGAGCCTCCTCTCGCCCGGCCAGACGCCGTCGGAAGTGCGAAACCCGCAGAACGTACTCGTCATTCCGGGCGTCAACGAGTTCCTCCCGCTGTCGGCCGCCCCCGGCATCGTCTTCGGCCTGCTCGTCGGCCTCGTCGTCCACGAGGGCGGTCACGGCCTGCTCTGTCGGGTCGAGGACATCGACATCGACTCGATGGGGCTGGCCTTCTTGGCGTTTATTCCCGTTGGCGCGTTCGTCGAACCCGACGAGGAGAGCCGGAGCGAGGCCGACCGGGGCTCCCAAACCCGGATGTTCTCCGCCGGTGTCATGAACAACTTCGCGATCACGGTGATCGCCTTCGCGCTTCTTTTTGGCCCCGTTGCCGGCTCTATCGCCGTCGCCGACGGCGCACCGGTCGGCCAGTCTCTGCCCGGTTCGACCGCCGAGGACGCCGGTATCGAACGGGGCGACCTCATTACAGCCATTAACGGGACCGACGTTACCGAGCCCGGCCGACTCGAAACCGTTCTCCGGAACACCCCGGGCCGGCAGGCAGCGGTCGAACTCAACGGCGAACGGACAATCCAAGTGACCCGTTCGCCGACGATTACGGCCTCGGTCCCACAGGTGATCGGCGGGCGCGCCAACGAGACCGGGATCAACTGGAGCGCGACCAACCCGACCGACGTGGTCGCGGTCAACGGGACGACCGTCAGTACCGAACGCGAGTTCGAGAACGCCGTCCGCAACCACACCGTCGCCGAAGTCGAGACGGAAAACGGCACTGCGACGTTCCCGACCGGCGCGTTCGTGCTTCGCGTCTTCGAGGACGGGCCGCTCGGGAACACGACTGCACCGACCGACCAGTACATGATTATCACCGCCATCGCCGGCGAGCGGGTGCTCGGCCCCGAGACGCTAAGTGAGGTGTTACGTGACGAGCAACCCGACGAGACGGTGCCTATCGAGACGTACGTCCTTCGGGACGGCGACGTCGAGCGGGAAGTGTACAACGTTACGCTCGATCCGCACCCGGACGAGCAGGGTGGATTCGTCGGCGTCGCGCCAGCCCGTGGCGTCAGCGGCCTGGTCGTCAACGACTTTGGCATCAAGACATACCCTGCCCAGGACTTCCTCGGCCTGTTGCAGGGTGACGACGGCGCGTTCGGCGG
Source organism: Halorientalis sp. (assembly GCF_028275115.1). Classification (GTDB taxonomy): domain Archaea; phylum Halobacteriota; class Halobacteria; order Halobacteriales; family Haloarculaceae; genus Halorientalis. Next base: position 77,741 of record NZ_JAQCNH010000097.1, read on the forward strand.
CCTGACCGACGGCTCCGCGCTCGGCCGTGTGTTCATGGTCCTCATCATGCCGTTCATCGGCGTCCTCCAGCCCCAGATCGGCTACAATTTCGCCGGATTCGTCCCCGAGGTGGCGAACTTCTACACGGCGTCCGGGTTGCTCGGTGGGCTGGGCGGTGGCGTCCTGATCGCGGCCAACATGCTGTTCTGGACCGCTTGGGTCAACCTCCAGCTCGGGATGTTCAACCTCGTCCCAACCTTCCCATTGGACGGCGGACATATTCTCCGGACCAGTTCGGAGGCAATCGTTTCTCGACTCCCGGTCGAGGGCGGTCGTCGACTGACCACGACGGTCACCATCTCTATCAGTCTCCTGATGATCGCGGGCCTGGTGTTGATGATCTTCGGACCGCAGTTGTTCGCGGGCTAAGGGGCCGACCGTCGGCCACGGGTCCTTCACCGACCGGCCGGAGAACGGAAACCTCCTTACGGAGCAGTCCGAACAACCGTGTATGACTCAGCGTGACCCACCGCCGACGGAGGAAGGATGGTACGCACTGCACGACTTCCGGACCATCGACTGGGACGCCTGGCGCGAGGCTCCCAAACGCCGTCGTCAGCGGGCACTCAGTGAGGGCCTTGATTATTTCCAGTCCCACGCCGCACTGGACGACGTGGACGACCCCGGCGAGTTCGGCGGCGGCCACACGGCCGTGTTCTCCGTGGTCGGTCACAAAGCCGACCTCATGATTGTCCACCTTCGCCAGACGGTCGGCCACGTCGAAGCCGCAGAGCGCCGGTTCGAGCAGACGGAACTCGCGGCGTTCACCGAACAACCGACCTCCTACCTCTCCGTGACCGAGGCCTCGGGCTACACCGAGCGCGCCCGCGAGTACTTCGAGGGCGAGGTTGACGACGACTCCGGACTGGCCCAGTACATTCAACAACGGCTCCACCCCGAGATTCCCGACGCTAGCCACGTCTGTTTCTACCCGATGAGCAAGCGCCGCCAGCCCGAACAGAACTGGTACGACCTGCCCTTCGAGGAACGAGCCGAACACATGGCCCGCCACGGCGACATCGGTCGCGGCTACGGCGGCAAAGTGAATCAGATGATCGCCTCCAGCGTCGGCTTCGACGACCACGAGTGGGGCGTTACGCTGTGGGCCGACGACCCGACCGATATCAAGGACCTGCTCAACGAGATGCGCTTCGACCCCTCCACGTCGAAGTTCGCCGACTTCGGCCCCTTCTATTTCGGCAGGCGATTCCCGCCCGAGGACCTCGATGCCCTCCTCGCCGGCGACCCCGTCCCGACCGACGACGAGGCCGCCGAGAGTGCCGGGAGTCACGGTGCCGAACAGGCCCACGACGGAAGCGACGACGACCGCGAACAGGGCCAGACCGACGCCGACGACCAGCCAGAGGACGGAAGCGAGAGCGAGGACAGCGGCACGGATTCGGGCGGTCGACCAACCCCTGGCGAGGCCAACCTCGACGAGGACGCGGAACTCGAAGGCAAACTCGCAAACCTCGGTCTGTTCCCCGGGCAGGACTACGACGAAGGCACCTACGGACTGGTCTTCTACTCCGAGGCCGACGCTGCCGACCTGGCCGACGACGTCGACGGCCTCCGGGGTAACTTCGAGCACTACGACACGCACGTCCTTACGACCGTCCGCGCCAACGAAGGGCGGGCGGCAATCGCTAGCGTCTGGCAGACGGAGAGCGCGGCCGACACCGCCGCCGGCTTTCTGAACGACCTGGACGGCATCGTCGAGGGGTACCGCGGCCCCCTCGGCGAACAGGGCGACGAGGAACCCGAGGCCGCCGGCACGGACGACGAGATCCGCGGCCAGTTGGCCGATGAAGACATCTACGCCGGCCAGCCCCGCGGCGAGGACGTGTTCGCGCTCGTCCTCTACTCCGAAGCCGACGCCGAGACGCTGTTCGAGGAGGTCGACGACCTTCGTGAGAGTTTCGACCACTACGACAGCCACGTCAAGACCGCCGTCTACGACACCAGAACCGACGCGAGCGACCGGAGCGCCGTTGTCTCGCTCTGGGAGACAGAGACGGCCGCCGAGAAGGCCGCCGGCTTCCTCTCGGACCTGCCCGCTGTCGTCGGCCGCGCCGGCGAGGGCGACGGCTTCGGGACGATGGGCATGTTCTACACCGTCAAGTCCGACCACCGGACGGAGTTCACCGACCGGTTCGACGACGTGGGCGGACTGCTGGCCGACATGGACGGCCACCGCGAGACGGCCCTGCTGATCAACCGCGAGAACGAGAACGACATGTTCATCGCCAGCCAGTGGCGCTCCCAGGACGACGCCATGGCCTTCTTCCGCTCCGAGG
>NZ_JAQCNH010000107.1 GCF_028275115.1 Halorientalis sp.
TTCATCGGGAGCGTCCTGCCGGGCATCGCGGCGTACAACTACCACCGGATCGACGCGGAGAGGCGAATCCTCGACATGGTCTGGAGCCTCGCTGTCGTCCTCTTTTTGACGGTCGTCGGGATCGGCCTGGTGATCCTCGTCGGGCTCTCGCCGCTGGCCGGGGCGCTCCCGCCCATGTTGCTCGGGCCGAACTCCGACATCGCCATCGCGTTCGGTCTGGCCGTCGACCGCGCGTCGATCCCGATCCTGGTGTCCGACGCGCTCGCCGTCGGCCTGCTCGCGTTCGGACTGCTCCTCTCGGAAGGGCTTCGCTCGCGGTACGGCCTCCGCCTCGGTGGCGTGATCGTCGTCCCGCTGGTCGTCCTCACCGCGTTCCGGAACGGCTGGATGCTGCCCCTCTGGATCGCGACGGCCACCATCGCGTACGTCGCCGTCCGGGCCGTCCACTGGTGGACGCTCCTGTACGGCCGCGTCCTGCTCGCACTGGGCGTCATCGTCGGGTTGCTCGGGAGCATCTCCGCCGTCACGGTCGTCCCGGTCACCCACGGCCTCCTGCCCTTCTTCGTCGGTATCCTGGGCGGCGTCACCGCGTACAATCTCCACGTCGTCCCGCCGGCCGAGCGACGGGCGACCGCCGTCGCGACCGGCGCCGTCCTCGTCGTCGTCGCGGCCGTCGCCCGCCTGTTCGTCGTCCCGCCCGACACCGGATTTCTCCAGTACGTCTCCGGCGTCGACGTCGCCATCGGGGCCCTGTGCTGTCTCCCGGCGATTTACGAGCTGTACCGGCTCGAACGGATCCGGCCGACGGAGGCTCCCCCGGCGGTCCCGTCGGCGGGCGACCCGGAGTCACGAGGGGGTGAGTGACCGTGCGCTGGGTACCCGACGTCGACGTCGAGACCGTCGCCGCCCTCGTCGAGTGGGCGACGACGAGCGTCGCGAACGCGCTCGGCGCCGGTCCGGCCCACCGGCGGCGGTTGGCGTCGATCGACACCCGGATCGCCGTCTCGGGCGTCCGCGGCAAGTCCTCGGCCACCCGGTGGCTCCACGACGTGTTCCACAGACGGGGTGCCGACACGTTCGCGAAGATAACCGGAGACGAGCCGGTAACGCTCCACAACGGCACCGAACGGGCAGTCGAGCGCGACGGGCAGGTCCGCCTCTACGAGAACGAGCGCGAACTCCGGCGTGCCGCCGGCGCCGACGTCGCCATCGTCGAAAATCAGGGCATCCGGCAGTACACGACGCGACTCGTCAACGAGTCGTTCGTGAAACCCGACGTGCTGTTCCTGATCAACGTCCGGGAAGACCACATGGACACGATGGGGCGGGACCGGACGGCCATCGCGCGATCACTGGCCCGGAGCGTTCCTGCCGGGACGACGGTCGTCAACGGTGAACTCGATCCGACGCTCCGCTCGTACCTGACCGCCGAACTCGAGCGCCGGGACGCGACGGTCAGACACGTCGACCCGCCGGCGTGGGCAGCGGCCTTCCCGGGCGCGGAGGTGGTCTACGGCCTGAACGAGGTGCTGGACGCGGTAGGGGAACCGCCACTTCCCCCGGCCGACGTCGACCGGAAACTCGCTGCCATGTTACCCGAGTGGCGGGTCCTGTCCGGCGGTCGCGTCTACGACGCCGCGTCGGCCAACGACGTCCAGAGTACGGAAGTCGTTCGCCAGGCACTGGTCGGCGAGACCGGGACGGTCGTCGAACCGCTGGTCAACCTCCGTGCCGACCGCCGCGGTCGAACGGCCTCCTTCCGGCGGTACCTCGGGACGCTGCTCGACGACGGCCGCGCCGAACGGATCCATGCGGTCGGCGACGGCCGGCAGGTCTTCGCCAACACGGCCGAGTTCCCGGTCGCGACATACGGCCCGGACACCACACCGGCGACGGTCCTCGACGAGACGCTCGCCGCCGGCAATCCGGTCCTGGTCATGGGCAACACCGTCACCGAGTTCATGCGCGACCTGCAGGCCGAAATCGAGACTCGAACGGTCGACCGGGAACCGCCGGCGATCACCCGGCGGGAACAGGTGGTGCACCGGCAGTGACCGACGGGACCCCCTCACGCCGGGCGTTTCTCGGGGCCGTCGGTACCGGCGCTGCCGCCGGCCTCGCTGGGTGTGGCGCCATCGCGGACCTGTTCCCGGCTTCGGACCCGCCCGAGACCGGCCCGCAGTCGGCCGCGACTGCGGTCGAGGGTCACGTCGTCGACACGACGGGGACGCCGGTCGTGGACGCCCGCGTCACGGCCCTCGGGACCGGCGGCACCGACCTCGCCACGGCCCGGACCGACGACACGGGTCGGTTCGAGCTTCCGGTCCGACGCCCCGTCTGGGTGCAGGTCCGCGCCGACGACTACCGCCAGCGAGTCCGGGCCTGTGCGCCGGGGCCCGCCAACCGACTCGTCGTGATCGAGGCCGCCGGGTCGGCGACGATCGCGTTCGGCGGCGACACCATGTTCGCCCGTCGGTTCTACACCGACTCGACGGATCGACTGAACCCGCGACTGGGCATCGACCCGGCCGATCGGCGTGCCGGCCACGACGCCGTCCTCGCCCCGCTCGAACCGGCGCTGGCCGCCCCGGATCTCACCTCGGTGAACCTGGAGACACCACTGACGACTCGGTCCCTCCGACACCCCGAGAAACTGTACGCCTTTGCCTCGCATCCGGTCGCCGCCGAGGCGCTCGCGGCCGCCGGCGTGGACTACACGGCGCTCGGCAACAACCACGCCTTCGACGCGCTCGGGCCGGGCCTCCGGGACACGACTGCGGCGCTCGACGACGCGGGCCTCGGCCACTCCGGTGCCGGCACGTCCGCCGACGCCGCCTGGACACCACACGTCCAGCGAGCCGGTGCCCTCGACGTGGCGCTGCTGTCGTGTACGACGATCACCGGCGACCGGTACGCAATCGATTGGGCCGCGAACGGGCCGACCGACAGACCGGTGACCGCGACCGTCGACGGGCAGTCCCGGACCGTGCCCGCCGGTATCGGTGCGGCCCGCGGCACGCCCGCCCGGCTCCGCCGGGCAGTGCGCCGCGCCCGTGAGAACGCCGACGTCGTCGTCGTCCAGATCCACGGCGGCGAGGCCTATCAGCCGACACCGACCGACGAGGTCCGACGGCTCACCGAGACCGCCGCCCGGAGCGGCGCCGACCTCGTGGTCGACCACCATCCCCACGTCACCGGCGGGATCGATCGGGTCCACGGCGCGGTCGTCGCGTGGTCGCTGGGCAACCTCGTGTTCGACCAGCGGATCTGGCAGACGTTCCCGACGTACCTGCTGACCGTCGCCGTCACGGCAGACGGCGTCGAGCGAGTGACCGCAGAGCCGGTCCTGCTCGACGGATTCGTCCCACACGGTGTCGTCGGCGAGCCCAACCGGACGGTCACCTGGCGCACGCTCGGCGCCTCGACGGACGCGGCGACCGCCACACGCTCCGGCGTCGCGCTCGGCGCGGGGGCCCGACCGACGCGGACCGCAACCGAACGGTTCCGTGAGCAGGGAGCGATCTACGGCCGCGAGACCGGCTGGGTCACCGGCGTCCCGGACGGCCGGGTCACCCTCGGACGCGATCTGCTCCCGACGGGCGAGTTCGAGAGCCACGACGTGGACGAACAGGGCTACGACGGGACGCTGTGGCGGTACGGGCGCTCCTACCCGACGGTAGCCGGCGAGTACGGGATCGACGGGTCCGGCGGCGTTCACCTCCGGCGCGTCGACGGCAACCGAACCCGGGGGGTCCTCTCGAACACGCGGCGGATTCCCGTCGACGGACCGCTGACCCTCACCACGGGGTACCGCACCGGGCGCGCGGGGCTGACGCTCGAACTCACCTGGTTCGGCGACACCAGCGGCTCCGCCATCGGCCGCCGACGCTGGCCGCTCCCGGCGACCGACGGGACCTGGCAGCGACTCGTTCGCGACGCCGTCCCGCCCGACAGCGCGACCCACGCGAACGTGCTGTTCGCCCTCGAATCGCCGACGACGGGGCGACGAACGGCCGAGATCGACGATGTCCGGCTCGTCCAGTGGGCCGACCGGACCGCGACCGCCGGACGCGGGTTCGATCATCTTCGCGTGCGGGACCCGGCCACCGTCGCGTTCGGCGTTCCGGGGTTCGCCGACGGCGTCGGGTGGCCCCGCCTCGACTGACGGTCGTCGTCGAACTCGCCGAGCCCCTGTCCCGACGACTGCGCGCGGGCGACAGTTCCTTTCACCGAACAGTGACACGGCGAGACCGAGGGCACCGAGCAGTCCCGGGTCGCCGGGGACCCCACGGACCGTCGGATGGTGGCCACGCCGCTACCGGTGGTGCTGTGGGCATCGGTCCGACAGCCGTGTGCGACGGGTGACTGCTCCGAAACGCCGACTACGAGAACTCGAAGGAGTCGATGCAGTGCTGACATCGGTCTGCGTCGATGGGGAGCTGTTCGCACTCGTTTTCCCCGTCGCCGCCGTCCGGTGAGTACTGACAGTCGGCTCTGTGCCACTTTCCGCTCGACGACTGGACGTATTCCATGTGAACTACCTGTTGACTCCGATACGTTGACGCTCCCGCTCGTCCCGAGCTTCGAGTTGCCGCTGTCCGCGCCGTGTCAGCATGTGCTCGTCGGCTCGCTCGTCGCGCCGCCCCCTCTCGACTAGCGTGTCGAGATTCGGACAGCGGCGACCGTGGTCGGTCTCCCCCTCCTGGTCGCTGTCGAGTTTGCGTTCGACTTCCACCTCTGTTGAGTCGTCGACACCGGCAACGGCGACGAGACAGTCCCGCTGGAAGCCAGTGAGATTGTGCATGGTTGTATCCTGACACTCGTCGTCATAATTAGATTGGCGGTCGGTTCGGCTCACCGGACTGCGCCGCTTTTTGCCCCCGTCCCCGCTTCAGCGACGCCGATCACGGCTTGTCGGTCCCGTGGACCCAGTCAAGAGCGGCCTGCAGGCCCTCCTCGTCGCGCAACTCGCGAAAGCGGGTCGCCGTCTCGCTCTCCATGGTGAGCGTCCCGAGTGACTCGTCGAGGCGGCCGTACCGCCGATAGCCCTGGGTCTCCTGCACGTCGTTGACCATGTCCTTGACCAGCGCCACCGCGGCGCCGGGCGTCTTGCGGATGTGGTCGACCTCCTCGTCGACGGCCGCACCCAACTCGCCGTCGGGGACGACGCGGTTGACCAGTCCCATCCGGTGGGCCTCGTCTGCGTCGACGGTCTTGCCGGTGTAGAGCAACTCGCGGGCGTGTTTCAGCGAGTCGGTCACGAACGGGAGGACGAACTTCGGCGGCGGTTCGCCGAAGTGCATGTCCGGATAGCCGAACTCGGAGCGTTCGGTCGCGAACGTCAGATCGCAGGCCAGCGCGAGGTTGCACCCGCCGGCCAGCGCGGGGCCGTCGACGGCGGCGACCACGGGCAGTCGCGCGGAGAAGATCGCCTCCAGGTGGGTCCGCTGGTCGCGGATGCGGTCGTCGACCGACCGCTCCGGTTCGTCCGCGCCGATGTCGTAGCCCGCCGAGAAGGCCTCGCCGTAGCCAGCGACGACGACCACCCGTACGTCCTCGTCGGCGGCGGCCCGGTCGAGCGCGTCCTCGAACTCTCCGAGTAGCGTCTCGTTCAGCGCGTTCATCGCGTCGGGCCGATCGAGCCGAACGTGAGCCGCCGCGCCGTCGCGTTCGTACTCGATTGTAGTGTACTCTGTCACGGTGGGGCTCTTGTCCGGCACCGAAATAACTCTACCTGCGACTGCCCCGGACCCACAGGTACAATTGGCCCAAGCCCCTAGCCCTCTCGTGACCGATCCGCAGGCCTACCATTGTGTGAACTGCTTCGACCGCGAGGTGACTCGTCCCTTCAACGTGTCCCACCTCTCGCGGACCTGCGATACCTGTGACGAGTTCGCACGCTTCGTCAACGGGACAGTCCTGGCCCAGTTCGAGCAGTTCGAGGCCGATCCACCGGCGGAACTGGACTGGAACCGACTCGACCGCACGAAGAAACTGTTCGTCGCCGAGCGACTCGTCCGCCACGGCCACACGCTGGACGACTTCGAGATGGAACCCGCCGAGGACTGATCGCGCTCTCTCCGCCGCCCGCGACGGGACCGCGCAGAGTCATTCGGGGTCGCGCTCGACCGCCGCGCCGAGGTCACGGGTCGCCGCCGCGGGGTCGTCGGCGGCCGTGATCGCCGAGATGACCGCCACGCCGTCGGCCCCGGCCTCGATCACCGCCGCCGCGTTGTCGGGTTTCACGCCGCCGATGCCGACGAAGGGAATCTCGACAGCCTCGGCTACCGCCCGAATTCTGTCGAGACCGATCTCGGTCCCCTCGGGGTCGGTGTCCTTCGAGTCCGTCGGGTAGACCGCACCGACCCCGAGATAGTCCGCGCCCGTCCGTTCGGCCTCGCGAGCGGCCGCGGGCGTCGAGACCGACCGGCCGACGACGGCGTCCTCACCCAACTGGTCACGGGCCACCGAGATCGGCAGGTCCGCGTCGCCGAGGTGGACGCCATCGGCGTCGACGGCCGCCGCGAGGTCGATCCGGTCGTTGACGAGCAGCGGCACGCCCGCCTCTCGGGTCAGTTCGCGCAGTTCCTGCCCGAGGCCGTAGCGCTTTCGGGCACTCATTTGCTTCTCGCGCAACTGTACCACGTCGATTCCCCCGTCGATGGCCGCTTCGACGATTTCGACCGTCGAGCGCCCCGCCGAGATCGCCTCGGCTGTGACGAGGTACGTATCGAGGTGCATGACTGTGTCCTCGGTGAGCCGGGGACATGTGGATTGGGTTCGGTGGCGACCACGCGCTGAAATACGAGGCCGGGACCAGCGGCGCACGGATGGGCACCGAAGACGACTGCGTCCACGCACTCAGGGAGGCCGCCCAGTTGCTCGGCGACTCGCCGACGGGAGTCCAGTACGGGAATCTCGGCCTGACGCCGGCGGCGTCGACGGCTCTCCGGCAGTGTGGCGGCTGGAACGACGCCAAACGCCTGGCCGGACTACGAGAAACAGGGCCGGTTGGACCTGTGGTACGACGAGACTGATTGCACCGTCCAAGCTTCGCAACCCGTGAGTATTACTGATGCACGGGAGACTCCACTGGCCTCAGAGACGGCCGTCACCAGAAATCGGGGATTTCTGGTTGCCCATCAGACGTAGTCTGATGACCGCTCTGGACATCGGTGCGAACAATCTCGTCGCCTGTACCACCACGACCGGCGAGCAATACCTGTGCGAGGGGCGCGAGTTGTTCCAACGATTCTCGTCAACGGCACACAGAACAAGCAGTCATGACCTACAAGGCCAAACAACAAGGGATTTCTGTTGAAACTGTCCATCCAGCTTACGCCAGTCAACGGTGTTCCGAAACAGGGTGTGGTTTCACGCACGAAGACAACCGTGACGGCGACGTGTTCGTGTGCCAGAAATGCGGCAAAGAGCTACACAGCGACTACAACGCGGCGCGAAATGTTGCACACAAGTTCATCCAGAACCGGCGCAGGTCTGGTTCCGGAGGGGCAACCTATCACCCATTTCGAGGCGGAGGCCCCGTCCTCAAGGAGCGCCGGGCTTCCGACACCCGGTCGGAAGCACAAGCGAGTAGGGCGGGGAGGAAGCCGACACCCCGCCAACCAAACCACAATTCATAATCCGACCCGACACCCCGACCGCAGCCTTTAGGCCGAGGTAGGTGATTGGCGTGCGACCGGTCGCCCGACTCCGCAACACATATAAATCGTAGCGGCCAACAGTGAGTTACCTAGTGAGAGACCCGGTATGGGTGTCTAACGGGAACGTACCAGTCCCCTGGGGTAGTGGCCAATCCTGAAGCCTTCTGGGGGCTTCGACACAGGTTCGAATCCTGTGGGGACTACTTCTCCGCGACCAAACGCCGAGCAGCGTAGAACGTCCGGTTGTTTTGGAACGACACGGACCCGCTGTGCCGGCGCTGTGCCCCGCCATCCCCTCGCGATGTCGGCGCCAACCGACGAGTTTTGACGCTGGAATCGATACTACAGGGGTATGAAGGCGCTCCTCTGTGTCGTCGCGGCCACCGTCGGTGTCGTCCTGTACTACCTTCACCGAGGGTGGAACCACGGGGACTCGCTGTTCTCGGAAGCCAGTGCCTACGGAACTGCTCGCGCGGAGTCCCGGGAGGGGTCACACCTCGACCGCACGTTCGAGGGGACGGACGGCGCGGTGCGCTGTTCGAGGTGTGGGGCGGCCAACGGCCAGCCGTACGCCTTCTGTCGGCGGTGTGAGACGCCGTTGTGTTGAGATCAGTCGTCCGCTGGTCGTTCCTCGGTGGGTCGCTCTCGCGGCGTCGTCCCGTCGTCGTGGGCCCGTCGCCAGGTCGTCGGGTCGTACAGGCGCTGGATTTCTCCGCCCTGCTGTCGGACGGCGACGGCGGTGGTGAACAGGAAAGCACCGGCCAACGCGGTGCCGACGAGGGCAAAGCCGTCGGCGAGGGATTCGCCGGGGAGCGAGAGCGCGACGATGTGGTCGGCGACGGCGACGGCGGCGAACGCGAGCAACGCCGGCGTGAACTGGCGGGTGAACGCGGCGATGCTCGTCCCTTCCTCTGTGCGGACGGTGCCGACGGCGTGGTAGAGGGTGTATGCGGTGGCGAGCAGGAGGCCGACGACTTCGAGGGCGGCGACGGCGGTGGCGCTGGCGAACAGGTAGACCAGCCACCAGGCGGCGACGAAGCCGGCGACGACCGTGGGGCCGACCCACTGGAGCGTGTCGTCACCGACCAGCGACGGGCCGCCGACAGAGCGGTGGATGGCCCGCACGCCGATGGCGGCAAAGAGGAACACGAACAGGGTCGCCCCGCGGCGGAAGGAACCGGCGGGGGCCACGCCGGCGGTTTCGGCGATGCCCGCGAGGCCGTAGACGACGGCCGCGCCGACACCGACGGCGAGGTAGCGCCACCGCTCGCGGTAGGGGCTGGCCAGAATCCGGCGTGCGTACTGTCTGAGATACCAGAGCAAACAACCGGCGGCGGCCACGACGGTCAGGTAGCCGAGATGGCGTGCGACCGTCAGCGTCGCTGCCGGGTCGGTCTGTGCGGGGAACACGCTTCAGTACACGGGCTGGACGGCAATGAACGGCACGTTCGTTCCCAGTTTCCCGGAACTGGCCCCGAAACGAAGGTTCCAGTGGTAACCGCGAACTACCCGTCGTGACGGTCACAGCGATATCGTCCCGAGGTCGGATTCGAGGTCGTCGACGTGTTCGTTGTATGCGTCGACGAAGCCGGAGAACTGTGGCGCGTACTCTCGGAGGTCGGGGGCGGCTGGCGGGCCGTACTGCGAGAGCAGATAGACACCGCCCTCGCCGCCGACGCGGAGGTACGACGTCCCGTCTTCGTCCCACTTCAGTTCCCAGCGGGTGCCGTCGACGCGGACGCTGAACGTGCCGTAGTCGCCGCCCTCGTACCGCTGCAGGGCGCGAGCGATAGCGTTACACGTGTCACGGATGGTGCCGACGACGCGGTCACGTTCGCCGACGACGCCGTCCACGGGGTCGGGGTCGGGGAACTCGGTGGGTGCGTCGTCGAGGACGCCGGCCAGGCTCGCGACGTAGTCGTCGAACGCGGCGACGAAGGCGTCGTAGTCGGTGAGCGCGGTCGCCAGCGGTCCAGGCTCGGCCGGTTGTTTCGTCGAGACGACGTAAATCTCCGCCCCCGACCTGGGGTCGTACCGGAGATACTCCAGATCGCCGGCCTCGTACTTGACCGTCCACGCGCCGCCGTCGGTGTCGAAGGTCCGCTGGCCGTAGTCGCCACCCTGGATGCGCGCGAGGGCGTAAGCGATGCGTCCGGCGTGGTCGCGGACCGCGGCCAGTACGTCGTCGCGGCGGTCGGCCACTGCCTCGGCGTCCGTTATGTCGATATCGGGCCAGCCAGTCATCGTCTTAGGAACGGGACCGGCGGGCATAACGGCTGTGTTCCGGGCGGTCGCGGACGTGGGTCACAGGTCGCTTTTCTTCCGGTACCAGACCCGTTCGCCGACGGGGGACCCGCCGTCGGACAGGTCGAGACGGGAGACGAACAGGTCCCGGACGGCGAACGTGACGCGCAGGTCGACGGCTGTCCCGTCGTCGTCGACGGTGACCACGCAGTGGCCGTTCCGCTCGTCGAGGGTGGTGACGGTGCCGGTCGCCCACCTGTCGTGGTCGTGGGTGGGCTCACGGGCGTGGATTCGGTCGTGGGTCACACGGTTCATTCGGGCTGCTGGCCCAAAGACCCTCTCAGTCTCAGTAGTCACCCAGGACGCCGAGTCGGCGTGCCCGGCGGGTCGCACGCTGGAAGACGAGATAGCCGAAGCCGAGATAGACGACGGCGGTGCCCACCAGAACGACGAGGTCGAAAAGCGGGAACTGCCAGAGATGCGTCCCCTCTCGCATCGCACGCTGGAGGAGCGCGCTCCCCTGGGCCAGCGGCAGGAAGCGGGTCCAGCCGAGGTCGAAGGCGGGGGCCGAGATCAGGACGATAAAACCGAACTGGAGCAGGTTGAGCCAGTTGCCGATGCGTTTGTACAGAACGGAGATGCCGCCGGCGGCAAAGCCCAGACCCAGCACGGAGGTGATGCTCAGGACGGCGACGACGACGGTCGTCAGCACGTCGATCTGTAGCGTCGTGCCGGTGATGACCAGCATAATCCCGAGGATCACCGTCGAGATCAGGAACGTGCGGACGACCTTGGCGACGCCCTTGAGCAGGGCCACGGGGGCGAACCCGAAGGGTGTCATAATGTGCCGTTCCAGGGTGCCCCACTGGACCTCGCTGCCGATGTCGTTGGAGATTGAGGAGTACGCGCCGACCGAAAGGGTCCACAGGAAATAGCCGACGATGATTCCCTCGATGGAGTCACTGAGTGCCTGCCCGGCGAGCATCCGCCCGCCGTAGAACAGGAGGGCGAAAAAGATAATCGAGAAGACGAGGCCACCGACGGCGTTGGCGGGATAGCGGACGAAGATCAGGTACTCCCGGTAGAGGACCGCTTTCGTGAGGTCGCGATAGCTGGCGGGGCGGCTCTCGGCGGGGGTCGGACCGTCGCCACCCCCCTCACTTCGGGTGGCCGGGCGCTCGCTCATCTCTCGGTGCCCCCGTCGCCGGTCAACTCGACGAACACGTCCTCAAGATCGGGTTCAACCGTCTCGACGCTGGTGAGGGACACGTCGCGGGCTCCGAGGAGGGCGGTCAGTTCGTAGAAGCCGTCGCTGTCGGTCGCGACCTCGACCGTCGTGGTTCCGTCCGGGGTCGTCGCGACGGTCACCTCGAACCGGTCGCGGACGGTCGTGAGCGTCTCGGCGTCGAGGTCGGGACTGGTGAGCCGGAAGGCGCTGGTCTCGAAGCCTCGGCGGAGGTTCGCGACGGTGTCGTCGGCCGCGATGTGGCCCTCGTTCATAATGATCACGCGGTCGCAGACGGCCTCGATTACGTCCATATCGTGGCTGCTGATGACGGCTGTCAGGCCGCGTTCCTCGACGATTCGCCGAAGTTCGCGCCGGAGCGTCAGCGAACTCTCGACGTCGAGGCCCAGCGTGGGTTCGTCGAGAAAGACGACGTCGGCGTCGCTGGCGAGGACGCTAGCCAGCGACACCTTCTGCTTCATTCCTCGCGAGAGGTTTCGGACGGCCTCGTCGGCTTTCTCCGCGAGGCCGAACTGCTCGAGCAGGCGGTCATGGCGGTCGGCCACGGAGTCGGGGGCGACTCCACCGATCGTCGCGAAGTAGCGGAGGTTCTCCCGGACGGTGAGCCGCCAGTAGTCGTTACGCGCGCCCTCGAGCATCGCGTCGACGTGGGCGTAGGCCGCTCTGGGTCGTTCGGCCACGTCGATTCCCTGAACCCGAACGGTTCCCGTGTCGGGCACTACCATCCCCAGAATCGACTTTATCGTCGTCGTCTTCCCGGCTCCGTTGGGTCCGAGCAGGCCGACGACCGAACCCGGCTCGATCCGTAGCGACACGTCGTCGACCGCCGTCACGGCGTCGTCGCCGCTCCCAAACCGTTTCGTGAGTCCTTCGACAGCGATGGCCGCGGGCACCTCGCCGTTCCGGCGCTCGTCTCCGCTGCTGGGCACGTCCGACCGGGACCCCAACTCGGCCGCTCCCTGTGGGCTTGTCACTGTACCCCGGTAAGTGCGGCATCAAGAAAAGGGCCGCGTCGTATGCTAGTGACTCACTATCATAATGAAAGACCATGACGTTTAATACCCTGTGTCTTACAGAGTGATATACGGACGTGAGTCCGTGCGTACCACAATGACAGATCGACAGCGGACAGACGCCGACGGTCGACCAGCCCCGATGGTTCCGGAGACGCCCACACAGCGCGTCCAGCCCGACGGCGGGCGCGAGACGACGATTTCGAGCGGAAAAGTGGTACTCGCGGAACTCGACGCACCGATTGTGCCGGACCTCTCCTGAGGCTTTTCGCGGCGGGTTTTCAGTCTCGACGGCTCAGTCCTGGCAGTGCCGTCAGCGGGTTCCCGGCCCCGAGGACGACACAGACCAGCAGAATGGCGTAGGTCCCCAGTCCCCACGTTAGCGCGCCGAGTACCCACGGCGTGACCGACAGCGCGATCAGACCGAGACCGGCCACCGCACCGGCCCCGGCGAGTGCAACCGCGGGCCGCGCCCAGAGCGCGAGCAGTCGCTCGGGGTAGCGGAGGAAGACCGCCTCGACGGCGAGAGCGCCGCCGACCCCGAGGAGGGCCGCTCGCCAGTCGAGAAACGGGTCGCTATCGGTTAGCGTTCCGACGGCGAGACAGACCGCCAGTGTCCCGGCGGCCAGCAGTCCGTCGCGCCGGAGCGTCGTGGACGTGTCGGTCACTACTTCGACATCGGCGTCGAACACCGCATACAGAGGGTGTGACCGGTAACCCAGTTTACGTCCGTCGCGTCACAGGCCGGACAGCGGTGGTTCGCGTTGTTGTACTCGGTCGTTCCCCGCGGTGCGGCCAGGTGGCCGTCGGCGAGGACCCGGTCGACGAGTTCCGGGAACCGCCGGCGTTTGTACTGGGCCCGGTGAGCGAGGAACGAACCCGGATTCGACGGGTCCGAGCCGTGGAGGTCCTCCCAGGCAATCGCGATTTCCCCGTTGGCCACGCTTCGGGCCGCCTGCTGGAGTGGCCCCGCGGCAGCCTCGAACAGCGGTGTCGTCCCCCACCGCTGTGGGCTCTCGACCGTGTCCGCCGCCGCCTCGTAGGCCTCGGCAGCCTCGCCGTAGGCCGTGGCGGGGTCGTCCAGTCCGCCCGCGACCCGACAGTCCGCGACGAACTCGTCGAGACAGGCCTGCTGAACGGGGTGGTCGAGCGCCCGACCGAGGTCGCGGGTGACCGCGACACCCTCCACGCCGCGGTGGGTAGCACGCGATGGCAGGTCCGCGACGCGGTAGGCGACGGCCGCGATGACGAGCGACGCGATTCCCTTCCCGACCCAGCCGTTCTCGTCGGCTTCGAACGGACTCCGCCCGTCCCGCGGTTCCGAGAGGCGCGCCCACGCGGAGCGTGTGTACGCGTCGCCAGCCAGTTCGTAGTCCCGATTCGCGAGTGCGGCGATAGCCCGTGAGTGATGGTCGTCGGCGGTCGACATACTAGGTTCAGGGGCCGACCGGACACAAACGTTGCGTGCGACGACGGCGGTCCCAGTGTTCAACTCCGGACTCGCCGAAGGCCGGTCATGGCAACTGCGGCACTGACAGAACCGACCGTCCTTGCGGGCGTCAAAGCGCGCCTGTTCTCCGGGGACGGGGCCGACGGCTACGCCGTCGTCGACACACAGTTCGCACAGGACCGCTGGGTCGACGACCGCCCTATCGACCCCGACGTTCAGGACCTGCTCGCCCCGTTCAACCACGTCCAGGTGGGGCCGGGCTATCCGGACCTGGTCGGCGTCCCGGCGAGCCCGACCCGTCGTTGGTCGACCTCGTCGAGTACTGCCACGGGACCCACCCGACGGTCACCGTCGAGCTGTTGCTCCGGGGGACCGACGACGTGCGCCGGCGGCTCCTCTCGACCGACGGTCGCCTGCGGACCGACCCCCTCACTGAGGGTGCGGTGTATCACTCGCCGACGGTGTTCCGATTGAAGACGATACTGTACCACGCCGGAATCGTCACGACGACCGGTGTGGAGCCCTCGAACCTCGACCCCCTGACCGACGAGTGGGCACTCCGGGAGCCACTGGCGCGGTTCCGGTAGCCAGCAGTTCCAACGGGCTAATGTGGCCTCGCACCGACCCGTTGGTATGTGTAGTGCCCACTCGGGTGATCTCGACCCAGCTGTCTTCGAGGAGCTGGTGGCGTCTGTCGGCGTCGGCGTCGCCATCTACGACGCGGAGGGGGCGTTCCGGTACGTCAACGCCGCGTACGCGGATCTCCTTGCGACGAGCCGTGCGGACCTCGTCGGACGGCCCGTCTGGTCGGTCGCGACCGACCTCGAAGCCGATCGGTTTGCGGACTACTGGGACTCGTTCGCCGACGGCGAGACCCGGACCGCCGAGACCGAACACTCGACGGGGGGCCGGACGGTCCCGGTCTCGACGGTGACGACCCGTCGCCGTATCGACGGGACGTCGTACAACTTCGGGACGATCCGCGACCGCTCGGAACTGCGGGCCCGCGAGCGCGAACTCGAAGAACGGAACGAGCGGTTGGACAGGTTCGCCGGCATCGTCGCCCACGACCTTCGCAATCCGTTGAACGTCGCTCACTCGTATCTCGAACTGCTGCGCGCCGAGGGCGACAGCGACGAGCTGGGGATGATCGACAGTGCTCTCTCGCGGATGGAAATGCTCATCGAGGACCTCCTGACGCTGGCACAGGAAGGCGACATGGTCGACGACCCGGAACCGGCCTCACTCGACGCCGTGGCTCGCGACGCCTGGTCGACCGTCGAGACCGACGATGGCGACCTCACCGTCGAGACCGACACCGCAGTGGTCGCCGACCCGAGCCGGCTCCGACAGCTCTTCGAGAATCTCTTTCGCAACAGCGTCGAACACAGCGTGGGCGCGGTTTCGGTCCGTGTGGATACCGCTTCGGACGGGTTCGTCGTCGAGGACGACGGGCCCGGGCTTCCGGCGGGTGACCGCGACCGGCTCTTCGAACCGGGCGAGTCGGGTGAGCCGAACGGCTCCGGCATCGGGCTGGCGATCGTCGACGAGATTGCGCGGGCACACGGCTGGTCGGCCACCGCGACCGACCGCGACGACGGTGACGGCGCGCGGTTCGAGTTCACGGGTGTCGAGACGGCAGAGTGAGGTCACCGCGGCAGCGTGATCGCGACCGTCGTCCCGTCCGGGCCGCTTTCTTCGAGGGTCAGGTCACCGCTGTGTTTGTCGACGACCCAGCGCACGAGCCATAGCCCGAGGCCCTGCGTGTGCTGGAGTTGCGTAATCTCCTGCTCGCCAGCCACCACGTCCCACTCCGACTCGGGGAGCCCGGGGCCGTCGTCGCTGACCCGAATGGTGGTGGTGTCCGGCTCCGGTCCGTCGGTCAACTCGACCGTGACGCTGGTGTCGTCGGTCCCGTGTTCCACCGCGTTCTCCACGAGTTCCTCAAGGCCGACCAGCAGGTGGTGGCTGAACGTCACGGTGCCGTCGGTCCCGATGGACACGTCGGCTCCGGGGTAGTCGTCGAGGACGTCCTCCCGGATATCCCGCCTCACCGCCGAGACGGGGACGGATTCGACTTCCGCGCCGTCCATCCGGAGGACGCGCTGGATCGTACGGGCGGTGTCGGAGGCGTCGACCAGCGACGAACTCGCATCGAAGATCCGCCGAGCGAACTCGTCGATCTGGTCGGGTGTGTCCGTCTGCAGTAGCGTCTCGGCGTACCCCTGGATGACGGTGGTTTCGTTGCGGAGGTTGTGCCGGAGCAGACGGTGGAGGACTTGGAGGTGGGTTTCGCGCCGAGCCAGGTCGGTCACGTCCGTCAGGACGACGAACGCCCGCTGTCCGTCCGAACTCTCGTACGGCACCGTCTTCAGGATGTACTGCTTGCGCTCCGTGCCGGTCTGCGTGGTCACTTCGGTCTCGATGCTCGCTCCCGGTTCCGTGACGGGTTCGATGGCCGCTGCGATGCCGTCGGGCAGGGCCGTCCGTACCTGGGTCAGCGAGCGGTCGGTGAGGTAGCGCTCCGTCTCGTCGCAGAGGGCGGCGAAAGCCGCGTTGGCTCGACTGACGACCGCACCGTCGCTGTACTCCACGTCGGCGACCGGGTCGGACAGCGTCTTGAACAGCTCGGTGAACCGCTGCCGGTTGCGCGAGGCGGCCTGCTGTGCCGACCGTAGCGCGGAGATGTCCTTGACTGTGCCGACGATGCCGTCTCCGTACGGGCTGGAGAAACAGGCCGTCCGAATCCGACTGGGGAGTCGGTCGCCGCTGCGGCTCCGGAGCTCCGTCTCCACGTCCGCCGGTCGAGCCATGCCAGCAACCTCCGCGGCGACCATCTCCGGAACGAACTCCGCGATGTCGTGGCCGGGCAGGGTCTCGCGGTCGTATCCGACCGCGGCCGCGAACTGGTCGGTTGCGAGCGTAATTGTCCCGTCGGAGTCGAGCGTAAACAGTTTGTCCTCGGCGGCCTCGACGGCGGCCTCGTACCGCATGAGCTCCTCCTCACGGGTGACCATCTCGAAGGCCGCGGCGGCGGTCTCGGCCAGCAGTTCCACCAACTGGAGCTCGTCGTCGGTGAACCCCTCGTCGTTGCAGGTACCGAAACTGACCGTGCGCCGGTCGCCGATGGGGCAGTAACCGGCGATATCGACACCGCCGCGGTCCCGGTCGTCGAACGCACGCAGGTCCTCGCGGACGACGAGCCGGTCTTCGGTGTAGGCGGTGCCGAGTGGCCCCTCCTCGGGGTCGTAGGTGGGCCGCTCGCCCATTACGTCAGCCAACCCGTCCGTGGTGGCCACGGGGACCAGCCGGTCGGTTTCGGCGTCGAGTTTCCGGACGGCCGTGAGGTCGAACTCGAAGACGTCCTCGATGGTCTCGACGACCAGCTGTGCCACCTCGTCGGTCGTGGTCGCGGCCATCATGTCCTGCGTGCTTTCGAGGATGCCGCTGAGGATGTTCTGCCGGCGGCGCTGGCGACTGATGTCCCGGAGGGTCCCGACGGTGCCGGTGAGTTCCCCGTCGTCGGAGAGCGGGCGTAGGGTCATCCGGTCGGTCGCCGGGATGCGGCTGCCGTCCGCGGTGACCAACTCCACGTCGAGTTTGGCGATTGGCATCCCGTCATCGTCGGCCTGCTCCCGGAGCAGGGCTCGGAGCGCGTCCTCGGCCTCCGTGACCGTCCCCTCGTCTTTGATGATGTGCACCGACGAGCCGATCAACGCCTCGCGGTCGTAACCCGTCATCTCACAGAGCGCGTCGTTAACGAAGACGAACCGCCCCGCCGGATCGAGGATGTAGACGGCGTCGCCGACGGTCTTGACGAGGTGTTCGTAGCGTGCCTGCTGGGTTTCGCGCTGTTTGCGCTCCGTAATCTCCCGGCCGTACAGCGACAGCCCCTCAGCCGAGGGGTACGCGGTCACCTCGAACCACTGTTCGGACGTCGCAGTCCGGAACTCGGTCGTGACCGTCGCCCCCTCGTCCATCGCCCGTTCGAGCGCCGGCCGCAACTCCTCGGCTACCGCCGGCGAAACGTGGTCCCAGTATCGGTTGCCACGAACGTCGCCGTTCACGTCCTGCAGAACCGACGCCATCGCGTTGTTGAGGTAGGTAATACGGAACTCGTCGTCGAGCGCCAGCACACCGTCGCTGATGCGCTGTAGCGCCTGTTCGGGAACGGCCCGTTCGCCGTCCGTCGTCCCCGCGCGCTCGTCCAGCTGGTGGTGGAGTTTTGCCTCCAGCATCTCCCAGCCGTCCGCAGGCTCCCAGTTGAACACGGCCGTCGCGCCGCGCTCGATTCCGGTCGTCACTACCTCCGTCGCCGTCGTAACCCAGATTGCGGGCTGCTCTGTCAGCCCGCCGCGTTCCGGAACCGTATCGGTGAACACCAGTGTCAACCGCTCGCCGTCCGACTGGGGAGCCCCCCCGTCGAGCGGTCCGACCGTGCCGACCGACAGCGACGACAACGACCGGAGTCCACGCTGTAACTCCTCGGATGCCACTGGGTACCCCTCGTCGTAGTACGCGACAGCTTCCGGGAGTTTCTCGAGTGCAACTGACTCCGGGATTGTCATTATCGAAAAGTAGAGCTCAGTACACATGAGCGTTCTCTAATGTTACCACAATTGATATCGATAGCCGCCGCCGGCACGGACGACGAACGGACCAGTGACCGACGTGGCAGGGGCGGTGTGGCTGGACGCCGCTGCGTGGCCCCGACCGGCTGTGGGGGTAACTTTTTGTATTCCCTGAATAATCTCTGGATATGACTGACAGCGCAATCAGGGAGCAACGTGCCGTCGACGCCCTCGTCGACGCGGGTGAACGGACACTACACGTGGGCCGAGACCGCCCGATACGCATCAGCACGGGCCATCGAATCCGCCACCACGACGGAAGGTGTTCGCGGCCACACGGCCACAACTACGAGATCAACGTCGCCGTCACCGGCGAGTTGACCGAGGAGGGCTGGGTCGTCGACAAGGGCGATATTACCACGATAATCGACGAGTGGGACCATCGCTTCCTCGTCGAGCGGGGCGACCCCCTGGTCGCGGCTTTCGAGGAGAGCGGCGACGGCGACGCACTCGTCGTCCTCGACCACCCGCCGACGGCCGAGGTGATGAGTCTGGTCCTCGAACGGCGACTCGAGTCGCGGCTCCCCGATACGGTCTCGGACGTGGCCGTCGAGGTGGCCGAGACCGCCGAACTCTGTGCCAGTTACTGATGCCGGTCGATGCCGACCCCGACGACCTGGGTGGTGCGGGCGTCGCCGACACCGAGGATGCCCTCCCGATCAACGAACTGTTTCACTCGCTGCAGGGCGAGGGCCGCCTCGCGGGCGTCCCGTCCGTGTTCGTCCGAACCAGCGGCTGCAACCTTCGGTGCTGGTTCTGTGACTCGTACCGTACCTCCTGGGAACCGGCCCACGCCTGGCTCGACCTCACCGAGGTCGTCGCCGAGATCGAGCGTCACGACGCCGACCACGTCGTCCTCACTGGCGGTGAACCGCTCGTGCACGACGAATCGGTGCCGCTGCTCGAACGGCTCGACGCGGCGGGCTATCACACCACCGTCGAGACCAACGGTACAATCCACCGTGACGCCCCAATCGACCTCGCCAGCGTCAGCCCGAAACTGTCGAGCAGTACCCCATCGGCCGACCTGGTCGCAGACGGAACCCCCCGCTCCGACGGCAAATCGGTCGACTCCGCGGCCGCCGAGCGCCACGAGGCCGAGCGGCTCGACCTGAACGCGCTGGCCCGACTGGTCGAGGACTACGACACACAGCTCAAGTTCGTCGTCACCGGCCCCGACGACCTGCCCGAGATCGACCGGCTGGTCGAACGCGTCCGCGACGCCGCGAGCGCCACCGTCGCCGACGCCGACGTCCTGCTGATGCCCGAGGGCACGACTCGAGAAGCACTGGACGCGACCCGCGAGACCGTCGCCGAACTGGCGCTCGACCGAGGCTACCGATACACGCCGCGGCTCCACGTCGACCTGTGGAACGACGCGCCCGGCACCTGACCACGACCCGAGACACGAGTCCCGAGCCATGACCCGACAGACAGACTCCGAGGACGCATCGACCGACCGCCGCGCCGTAATCCTCGTCTCCGGTGGGATGGACAGCGCCACCGCAGTCTACGAGGCCATCGACCGCGGTTACGACCCATACCTGCTGCACACCTCTTATGGCCAGGAGACCGAGGCCAAGGAACGTGCGTGTGCCGAGGCCCTCGCCGAGGAAATCGGGACCCCGAACTTCCTCCACGTCGAGACGGGCCACCTCGCAGCCATCGGCGCCTCCAGCCTCACCGACGACGGAATCGACGTTGAGGACGCCGACCCCGACAGCGACGAAATTCCGGCCTCGTACGTCCCATTCCGTAACTCGAACCTGCTCTCGATGGCCGTCTCCTACGCCGAAGCCAACGACTGTGCGGCCGTGTTCATCGGCGCCCACAGCGAGGATTTCTCCGGCTATCCCGACTGCCGGCCCGCCTTCTTCGATGCCTTTCAATCCGTCATCGACGCCGGCACGAAACCCGGCACCGACATCGAACTCGTCGCGCCGTTCGTCGAGTGGTCGAAAACGGACATCGCCGAGCGCGGCCTCGAACTGGACGTGCCTTACGAGTTGACTTGGAGCTGTTACCGCGACGAAACACCGGCCTGTGGCACCTGCGACGCCTGTGCGTTCCGATTGGAGGCCTTCCAGAACTGCGCGGTCCGCGACCCGATAGACTACGCCGAACGGCCAGCGTACGCCGACTGAGCGGCTGGACAGGCGCGACCGGTCACACACTATCCGCTCGCGACCCGGCCTCGCCGTGTAAGCGAGCGGTAACTACAATCGCTGTTTGTCCCTCGAGGACGTTTATGCGACCGCCGTGTGAGAGTCCACACGATGCCGCCGCCCCTCCATCCCACGTTCCGTGCCCTCCCGCTGTCCGCGCTCGACGTCGCCGTGGCGGCCGCAGTCTACGAGTTCTTCAGCCCCGCGATCGGCCTCTTACTCGGGGTCGTCGGCGCGCTCGTGTTCGGCTGCGTCCTCGTCCGTCTCTACCGTGTCGCCGCCAGGCGCGTCCCACTCCGGCACTGAGTCAGCCCGCACCCGCCGTCGCGTTCCCGCTCGGTCCGGTCTGTGAGACCACGTATCGCCGTCCGGCCATCGGCTCCAGTAGCGCGTCGACCGGCGCTCTGTCGTCGGTGAGAACCGGGACGCCGCCGGTCTCGACGTCGGCCTGATAGTTGGTCAACTCCCTCGAGAGCCCGATTCCGATGTCCCGCCGCTCGTCACGCGCTTCGAGTCGGGTCTGGCTGACCCGCTGGTCGGATTTGGTCGCGACCACTTCGATGTTCTGGACGACCGACCCGCCGCTCGTCGGGAAACTGTACACCTGCGGGTACACCCGGCTCAACGTCTTGTACTCCGCCCGGTAGAACTGCGAGGCCGGCCCCGTCGGCGCGGAGATCAGGTTCGCCAGGAGGATGCCGTCCTCGTCGAGTCGATCCGCGGTCAACTGCATGAACTCTCTGGTCGTCAGCTGAAAGGGCACCTTGTCTTTCTTGTAGGCGTCCAGCACGATCAGGTCGTAAGTCTCGTCGGTGGTCCGGAGGAACTCCCGGCCCTCGGCGTTGTAGACGTTGAGGTTCGGTCCCGCTTCGACGCCGAAATGTCTCTCCGCGACGCGGATCACCTCCGGGTCGATCTCGACCACGTCGACGGTGGCGTTGTAGTCGTTCACGAACCGCTTCGGGCCGGTGAACCCGCCCCCGCCGATGAACAGAACTCGGTCGACGTCGCCCGAGCGGTGCGGTGCGGTCGTACTCTCGTTTGTCCAGTCTGCCAGCAGGAACGGGAGGTGAAAGTAGCGTGTGTACTCGAAGACGTGGCGGTTCCGGTCGTCCAGGTCCATGGCGCTGTGGGGCTGGCCGTCGAGGTAGAGCGTCCGCGTGTCGCCCAGGTCCGCGACGACGAGTTCCTGATACGGCGTCTGGGTCTGGTGGACGACTTCACCGCGAACGGAGTAGCCCGCCGAGGGGACGGCGACCGCGCCGACGAGCAACGCGCCGACGACGACCGTCGCCAGCACCGTCCGCCGCGGGAACGTCGGCGCGAGAATCGCGAGCGACGTGCCCACGAGTAAGAGCCCGAACACCAGCCCGATCAGCGGCACCGACAGCGAGGGGATTAGCAGGAACGTCGCGCCGAAGGCACCGACGATGCTGCCGATGGTTCCGACCGCGTAGACGTAGCCCGAGGCCGCCCCCGTACTCTCCTTTCTCGAGAGTTCCGCGCCGTACGGGCTGATGAAGCCGAGCAGGTAGGTCGGCGGCCCGAACAGGATCGTCACCGCAGGCAGGGATGCAAACCGGGGCGGCAGCGGAAACCCGGAGAGGCCAGCCAGCAACATGTCGCCAGCCAAGATGAGGACGGCGACGAACCCACCCGTCGCGAGCAACACCCGGACCAGCCGTTCCTCGGTAGCTCGCTGACTGGCTCGTTTGCCGCCCTGGTAGTAGCCCAGGCTCAGCGCAGCCAGGAACACCCCGATGATCGACCCCCACGTGTAGATGCTACTCCCGAACTGGGGGGCCACCATCCGGCCCGCCAGAATTTCGAGGCCCATGCTGACGACGCCGGAGACGAACACCGCGAGTTCGGGACTAGATACCTGTTCCGAGAATCGCCGAGACAACGCACTCATTCTCGTTTCCTACGACCGGTAGCGTCTAAAGTTGCGTGGACGGCCCGCTGGTTCGTCGGACGTCCCGCGAGCGGGACCTCACTCCCGCGGCGGACCACCCTCCGTCAGCACCCGCCGGTACACGAGATATCGGTGGGCCCCGTACGCACAGGTGACGAGCCCTATCGCGGCGATCATCTGCGCGTAGTAGCCGCCGCGGAAGGCGAGCAGGTACGCGCCCAGCGCCAGCGCGAACAGGCCGATCCTGAACACCGCCACCAGCCCGAGATAGCCGCTTTCGACGGCGGCGACGACCTCTGCGTCCCGACCGTAGGCGCGCTCGAAACCGGCATCGGTGCGCGCCCGTCGGCCGGTCTCTTCGGGTGCCGGCTCCGTGTACGCGGGGAACGGGTCGACGTACTCCGGGAACGGTGGGTCGGGTTCGTCCGGCCACGATTCACCGAGCATACCACGACTATGCGGGCCGCGGGTATAGATGTCACGCAGGCGGCGTTGTTCGACGTGCCCGGAGCAGGCCGCGGGCCAGCAGGCCCGCACTGGCGAGCAGGCAGACCGCGAGGCCGGCGAAGGCAACGGCGTAGTCGGCTGCGGCTGCGACCGACCCCATATAAACTGGGCCCAGTGCCCCGACGCCGAGAAAGAGCGCTCGGGCGGCCCCGAGGTCGCCGCCGGTGTTGTCGTCGGGCGCGGCGTCGAGCAGGACGGCGTCGGCGACCGGGAACAGCGTCTTATACCCCAGCGCGAACAGGGCGATGGCGCCGACGACGACCCACAGCGTCGACGCGAGGACGACGCCGGAAAGCGCCACGACGGCAAGCGAGAGGCCGGCGACTCCGACCGCCCGTCGGGGCACCCGGTCGGAGACCAGCCCCGCCAGTGGTTTCGCCCACACGCCGACGACGAACACGACCGCGAACAACGCCGCCGCCAGCGACTCGCTCATGCCCTTCCCTTGTGCGAGGTACGTCGGTAGGAAGTTGACCCACGCACCGACCACAAAAAAGAACAGGGCGAACGCGACGAGGGCCTCCCGCTGGGCGCTGGTCGTCGAGAGCCGCCTGACGGTCTCTCCGACTCCGAACTCCACCCGACCCAGCTCGTACCCGTCGCGGTTCCAGCGGACGTAGACCGCGCCGAGCAGAAAGAGGGCTGCAGCCACCGGAAGGAACGGTGCCCGCCAGGAGAGTCCGGGAAGCGTCGGAACGACCCCCCTGGCGGGCCCCAGGTCGGCGGCTGCGGTCCCGGTGACGACCAGCGCCGCCACCGAGGCGAGGACGCCGCCCGCGTCGGTCCCGGCGGCGTACAGCCCGAGCGCCTGCCCGCGGCGCTCGACGAACAGGTCCGACAGTAGCGCTCGTGATGGGACGGCGTACAGGCCCTTTCCGACTCCAAGCAGGAGCGCGCCGCCGACGAACAGCAGGGGCGAGACGGCGCTGGCGAACAACAGGAAGCCGAGCGTCAGCGCGGCCAGACCGGGGACGATCAGCGCGGCCCGCGAGAACCGGTCCGAGAGGCGGCCGCTGGGGTACTGGATAATCGCGTAGACCGCCTGAAACCCCCCGAGGACGAACCCGGCGGTCACCGTCGTAATGCCCAGGTCGCCGATGATGGCGGGCAAAAGCGGCGAGAGCAGGAAGCGGCCGAGCTGGAGGACTGCCCACGCCAGCGCGAGACTGCCGAGCATCCGACCGCCGTAGCCGGTCAAGAGCGACTCGTCCGTCACGTCAATCCGTGCGCCCCGGACCCTTTTGGATGACACGACTCCCGGCCGACCGCGGCCCTACGTTGCGGCCACGTTACCGCCGTGTAACCCGGTGTGTGACCGGTTAGCGTCTACTTTTATGTCTCACGCCCCTTTCTCTATGTACACCATGTCCGAACAGCACTGTCTCGTCTGCCGGACGGATTACCGCGACGCCGACCGCCGCATCGCACGAAAACTCCTCTGTGAACGCGGCTTCCAGAACGCCTGCGAACGTCTGTAACGCGTGCCGCTATCGGTACTTTTCTTGCTCTCGCCACCGTAGCGTAGCGTATGTCATTGAGTCGGACACGACGTCGTGCCTATCTCTACGGTGCCCTCGCTGGGGCGTTCACTGTACTCGCGTTCGAGGCAGGCGGTGACGAGGACCGGGGATTGCCGCTTCTTTTCGCCGCCTTCGCGCTCGGCAGCGGGTCCCTCGCCGTCGCCGCGGAAGAACAGGCACAGACCGCCGAGTGAATCTTGAGGGTTGGGTCCCTACAGTAGTTATGACCAACGGCGCGACCATCCTGGTGGCAGGGGCCAGTGGCGAAACCGGACGCGAAATACTCCGAATTCTCGACGGTCGCGACCCGCAGGTGCGGGCGCTGACACGCGCCGAGTCCAAGGCCGACCGACTCCGGGCGCTTGGAGCCGACGAAGTGGCCGTCGGCGACCTGCTCGCCGAGACCGGACTGGACGCGGCCGTTGAGGGGGTCGACGTCGTTCTTTCGGCGGTCGGGTCGACGGTCACAGACGCGCTGGCGGCCACGGAGTTCGTCGACGGCGCGGGCACGATGGCCCTGCTCGAGGCAGCCGCCGACGCGGGAGCCGAAGCGTTCGTCATGGAGTCGGCGCTAGGAGTCGGTGGCGAGGGTGGGAGCGCCCTCGCGCGGGTGTTCGACGCGTTCATCGGGCCGCTCCAGGACGCGAAGGCCCGCGCCGAGGCTGCGATCCGAGAGGCGGACGTGCGCCACACGATTCTCCGGCCTGGCGTGCTGACGAACGGGCGACGAACCGACGACGTGACCGTCGCACCGGCGGATACGGGCCTGTGGGGGACTGTCTCCCGGGCCGACGTGGCGCGGCTGATGGTCGCGGCACCGTTTACTGGTGCGGCCGCCCACCGAACACTGGAGGTCGTTTCGACGCCCTCACATCGTGAACTGGGTCTGGCGATCGACTGGCAACTCCCACGTGCGCCGTCGGAGACGATTCCCGTCGAGGTCGCCGACGACTGACCCGGTCGACGGTCGCGTAGCTCGCTGGGTCGGTCGAAAAACGGGATAGATGGCGGCGGTTTAGAGCCGGTCGGCGATGATGTTCTTCTGGATCTCGCTGGTACCCTCGTAGATTTTGGTGATTCGGGCGTCGCGGTAGTAGCGCTCGACGGGGTGGTCGGTGACGTAGCCCGCGCCGCCGTGGACCTGAATGGCCTCGTCGGCCACGTCGACGGCGTGTTCGGAGGCAAACAGCTTCGCCATGCTGGCGAACTTCGCGGCGAGTTGCTCGTTGCCCTGCTCGACCGTCGAGGCGGCCCGGTAGGTCAGCGAGCGAGCGGCCTCGATGTTGGTCGCCATCTCGGCGAGCTTGTGCTGGATGGCCTGGAACTCGTTGATCTTCTGGCCGAACTGTTCGCGCTCGTCGGCGTAGTCCAGCGCGGCGTCGAGTGCGCCCTGTGCCGCACCGACGGCCTGGGCGGCGACGCTTGTTCGTCCGGAGGCGAAGAAGTCCATCAGCTGGTAGAAGCCCCCGTCGACCTCGCCGATGACGTTGTCCTCGGACACGCGCACGTCGTCGAGAATGACCTCCGCGAGGTCCGAGGCCCGGATACCGAGCTTGTTGTCGATCTTCTCAGTCTGGACGCCCTTGCTGTCCATCGGGACGAGAAACGCCGTGATACCCTGGTGGCCCTCGCCCGGCGTGGTCTTGGTCATTGCGACGCCCACGTCGGCGACGTTCCCGTTGGTGATCCACATCTTGTTGCCGCTGAGAATCCACTCGTCGCCGTCTTTCTCGGCCTGTGTCTCGATACCCGCCACGTTCGAGCCGTGGGCCGGCTCGGAGATCATGGAACAGGAGGCCGACTCACCGGCCGCGATGGGCGGGAGATACTCCTCTTTCATCCACTCGTCGCCGTATTTGACGATCATGTTCGTCCCGAAGCCGGCCGAGCCGACGGCACTGCCGATTCCGGGGTCGGCCCGCCAGAGCTCTTCGGTGACGATGCTCGACGACAGCGAGTCCATCCCTGCGCCGCCGTACTCCATCGGGATGTTCGACGCGACGAAGTCGGCCTCGGCAGCCTTCCGCCTGATCTCCTCGGGATACTCCTTGTTCTGGTCGTGTTGCTTGGCAACTGGCTTGATTTCCTCCTCGCCGAACTCCCGAACGGCTTTTCTGATCGCCCGGTGTTCGTCGGACAGTTGGAACGACATACGACACTGTAACGACTGAACTGTAAAATATATTCCGGGAACGGATTACGGTGTTAAGAATCCACTCGTCGACAAAGCCGTGTGTAAATAAACCCTCTTTTATGCCGACGGAATTTCCGGGTACGACTGCCGTTGACCGGTCGAGTTGCGAGCGAGAATGCGGACGGTCGCGCCCCGGCGACCGTCGCGGCGCTCGGTCCGCTCGTCGTAGTGGACGACGGTGAGGTCCAGACAGGCTCGCAGGAGTTCGTTGGCGGCGAAGCGGTAGCGGTCGGTGCTGGGGCCGCGGTCCACGTCGTCGGTCGTCCGGAGGTGGTGCTGGACGAACAGGTAGCCCCCGGGTTCCAGCGCGGCCGTGATGTCGCTCAGCCGGTCGAGCGCCCGGTAGAAACTGACCGTGACGACGGCGTAGCGTGAGTCAGGGAACGCGTGACTCGGCACGTCCGTCTGGACGAGTTCGAGACGGTCGGCGACGCCGCGTTGACGAGCGTTCTCGCGGGTGGTCTCCAGTCCCACCCGGGACTGGTCGAGCGCGTCCACTCGATAGCCCTCCGTCGCCAGGAAGACGGCGTTGCGGCCGGTTCCGGTCGCCACGTCGAGCGCACGGCCCGCTGGAACGGTCTCGATAGCGCGTTCGAGCAGTGGGTCGGGGTCGGGGTCCTGCGGGTACTCGCCTGCGCGGAATCGGTCGTCCCAGGTAGACATACTCGAATCGAAGGCCCCCTCGAAAATCAAGGTCGGGGCCTCCGAAACCGGCCGGTCTCGCCGTGAGCCCCGGGGGTTTTACTAAGCGACGCGTCCGATCTGTGCTGACGGACGACCTCTTCACGCCGCTGACTCTCTCGGAAACGACCGGTCCGAATCGCGTGATGGTATCGCCGATGTGTCGGTACTCCCGTGACGACCGTGACGGCCTCGCGACGGACTCGCACTTTCACCATCTCGCTAGCCGTGCGGTCTGTGGTGCGGGCGCGGTGATGGCCGAAGCCACTGCCCTCGAACCGCGGGGTCGAATCTCCCCCGAGGACCTGGGCATCTGGAGCGACGACCACGCCGACGCGCTCGCGGTCATCACCGAGTCCGTCCGCGGGCAGGGCAGCGTCCCGGGCCACCATCGGCCGCGAGCATCCGTGGGACCCGTACTTCACGCTGCACGCCCTGAAACAACTGGGCCAGGCGGACGAGGTCGACGTCCCCCCGCAGTACTACCGGGCGTTTTAGAGCTTCGACCCGCTCGGCGCGTCGGGCAGTTCGACCGTATCGTACGCGATGTCGAGTTCGTTCAGCGCCGCCTCCATATCCGCCTCGCGGGCGAAGTCCGCCCCCGCCTCCTCGCGGATGCGCTGTGCGGTCGCCAGCACCTCGCCTTTGCGCTCGTCGGGGATGGAGAACTTGTCCGTCGAGAGTTCGAGCAGGAAGCCGTTGTGGTCGCGGGTGTACAGCGAGTGGAAGATGCCGCGGTCGAACTCGTTGTACTGGCGGTCGGCGTCGTCGAGGGCCTCACGGATTTCGACGAACCGTTCGGGGTCGATCGAGAGCGAGAGGTGATGGACGCCGCCGACGCCGGCCCGTGGGGGTTGCTGGTTCGAGGGACGGTCGCCGACGAAGAAAGTAATGATGCGGCCGTCGCCGGTGTCGAAAAACAGGTGTGTGGAGGACGGGTCGTCGAGGTTGGGCTGGCGTAACACCAGCGGCATGCCGAGCAGGTCGCGGTAGAACGTGATAGTGTCCTCCTCGTTGCTGCCGATCAGTGTGATGTGATCGGTCCCGGTGGTGTGGATGGGGCTGTCCGGGAGGTCCGCCGTCACGTCGGGGGTATCGTCGGTCATGGCCCACAGTAAGGGCGGGATTCGCTTGGGCCTGTCGGCGACCCGGTTCCTGCCGGTCGGGTCAGTCGGAGAGGACACCCTGGATTCGACCGTCCGGCCGTGTGTCGTCGGTGACGGTGAACGAGTCGAGCAGGTCGCGCAGCTCCTGGGCGCGCTCGGACAGGTCGGTGACGTCGCCGTGAACGCCGCTGACGGCGGTGGTCTGCTCGCGGGTTACGTCGGCGGCCTCGTCGGCCCGTGCTGCCGTTTCCTCGCTCACGTTCCCGACATCGTCGACCATCGCGACGACCTCTTCGGCGGAGGCCGCCTGATCGTCGGTCGTCGCCGCGATAGACTGGACGCCGTCGTTGGTCTCCTCGACGTGGGTGACGATGTCGCCCAGTGTCTCGGCGGTCTCTTCGACGGCTGCGGCGCCCTCGTCGATGCGGTCGTCGGCCCGGCGAATGTCCGTCACCGCCGTCTCCGTCGCGGTCTGGACGTCAGTAATGAGTTCCTCGATTTCCTCCGTCGCCTCGGCTGTCTCCGTCGCCAGTTGTTTGACCTCGTCGGCGACGACGGCGAAGCCCTCGCCCGCTTCACCCGCCCGCGCGGCCTCGATAGAGGCGTTCAGCGCGAGGATGTTCGTCTGTTCGGCGATGTCGTCGATCAGGTCCACGATCGATTCGATCTCGTTCATCTCGCTCTGGAGGCGCTCGATCTCCCCGACGGCCGTCCGGGCTGCCTCCCCGACTGCGGAGATTTTCTCGACGGCCTCGGCCGCACGCTCGCGTCCCTCCTCGCCGAGGGCCGCGGCCGCTTCGGACCGGTCGGCGATCTCGTCGGTCGAAGACGCGACCTCTTCGATGGTCGCCGAGAGGTTCGTCAACTCGCTGGCCGCCTGTCTGACGCTCTCGCGCTGACGTTCGGCGTCCGCCGCGATCTGCTCGACCGTCTTGTTCACCGACTGGCTGGTGTCGGTCACGCGGTCACTCTCCTCGGCGATGGTGCCACTCTCCTCGTCGACGGTGACGGCGAACTCCCGGATCCGGTGAACCGTCACTTCCAGTTCGCCGACCATCTCGTTGAACGCGGTGGCGATTTCGGCCATCGCGTCGTTGTCCTGGTCGGTGTCGAGTCGCCGGGTCAGGTCGCCGTCGGCGGCCGCCGCCATGACCTCGCCGAACTCGCGGGCCCGGGATTCGAGGTCGGCCGCCAGCGCCTCGGCGGCCTCGTGGGCCTGCTCGGCGTCCGACTGTGCTTCCTGCGCTCTCCTGCTGGCATCTTCGGCTTCCTCGCGCGCTCGCTTGGATTCGTCGATGGTCTCGCCCAGCGACTGGGCGGTCCGTTCGACCGTCTCGAACACGCGACCGATCTCGTCGCGTCGGTCCACGTCGAAGGTGAGATCGTAGTTCCCGTCGTCGATCTCTCCGACTTTCCGGTCGAGAACGACCAGCGAGCGGTACATCTCCGCGTAGGCGAGAAAGCCCGTGAGGACTGTCACCGCCGAAACCCCGAGCGCGGCGAGCAACGGGTCCCCGACCGTGAGCCCGAACGCGAACGGACTGATTCCCAGCGCCAGGACCGCCATCCCGAGCAACCGGGCACCGAGGTTGCGCCGGACGACCGACGGAAGGTACATTTCGACCACCATCGCAATCGCTCCGACCCAGGTCATAAGCCGTTCCGAGACGCCCGTCGAACGTGTAGTCGCCATCTCTGAACTCACCTCCACAGTTGTTGGTTCCGCATCGAGCTACACCGTCTAAAACGCTCGCACGCAGCTATCAAACCTGATAGCTCCTCCGGGGTGCTGGACACGCGAACGGACGGTCGCGGTACCCGAACACTCAATTGGGAGACGCTCGTCGCCACGCGTCATGGTTGGCACCAACCGGCAGTGGATTCTGGCGAGTCGCCCGACAGGTGAACCGACGATGGACGACTTCGAACTCCGGGAGTCCGAGATTCCCGCACCGGACCACGGCGAGGTCCTGATCGAGTCCCGGTACCTCTCGGTCGACCCGTACATGCGCGGTCGGATGCGCGATGCCGAGTCCTACGCCGAACCGTGGGCGGTGGGCGACGTGATGCAGGCCGGCGTCGTCGGTGACGTGGTCGAGTCAAACCACCCGGAGTTCGAGGCCGGCGACGTGGCCACCGGGAACCTCCGCTGGGCCGAGTACGCCGTCGCCGACGGCGACGCCCTCCAGCCCGTCGACCCGGACCTCGCTCCCGTCTCGACGTCGCTTGGAGTCCTGGGTATGCCCGGCCGGACCGCGTACTTCGGGACGCTGGAGGTCGCCGAACCCGAACCCGGTGACACCGTACTGGTCTCGGGCGCGGCGGGTGCGGTCGGGTCTGTCGTGGGCCAGATCAGCAGGCTCGCAGGCGCTCGCGTCGTCGGTATTGCCGGTGCGGACGAGAAAACCAACTGGCTCACCGAAGAGTTGGGCTTCGACGCGGCGATCAACTACGAGACGACCGACAATCTCTACGCCGCGGTCGGGGAGGCCTGTCCCGACGGCGTCGACGCTTACTTCGACAACGTCGGCGGGGAGATCACCGACGCCGCGTTCTCTCACCTGAACGTTCGGGGCCGCGTCGCCGTCTGTGGCCAGATTTCGCTGTACAACGCCACCGAGCGGCCGATGGGGCCCCGGAAGCTGGCAGGACTCATCGAGACTCGCGCCCGTGTCGAGGGGCTGCTCGTCCGCGACTGGGCGGGGCGATTCGGCGAGGCAACCGAGCAACTGGCCGAGTGGGTCGGGGCCGGCGACGTGCAGTACCGCGAGACAGTCGAGACGGGCTTCGAGAACATGCCCGAGGCGTTCCTCGGGCTGTTCGACGGCGTCAACATCGGCAAGCAACTCGTGAAAGTCGAGTAACCGGACCTCAGGCGGTGTCGTACCGGACCGATCCGTCGGTGACCGTCGCCACCGTCCAGGCCCGGGCTAGATGCGCGTTCTCACGGACGTGATGCTCCGGGACGAGCGGCAACGGGACCGGCCGATAGCCGCGCGTCTTCATCGCCGCGACTCCGGTGAACGCCCCGAGTTCGCGGTCGCGGCCGTGGACGTGCATTCGCTTGTCATCGCCACGTCTGTACCGGTATGGGAACGCGCCGGGGTCGGGGCCGGGACAGCGGAGCGACTCGACCGAGTCCAGCGCCGCCCGGACCGTGCCGTCGGCCTCGCAGACGAGACGCGTGTCGCCGGCTTCGTCTGCCCCGGGTCCCGAACCGACTGGTTCCTCGCGCCACGTCACGCCGCCGTCGGCCCGGACACAGGCGTAGCTGTCGTCGGTCAGCATGATGCGGTCGGGAATCGAGTGGAACGTCCGGCGACCGTCAGTGCTGGCACGGCAACAGAAGGGCCCGGTCAGGAGGCTACGAACCGTCGCGGCGGTCTCGGGAGCCGCGACGAACAGCGTCGCCTGGCCGTTCTTGGCCGCGGCCGCGAGGCGTGCGACGACCGTCAGCGCGAGCGTGTCGCCGCCGGGCGACGGTCGACCACCGACGCTGTCTCGGCCGGCGAGCGGTTCGACGGCCAGCGGCCGGTCCGTGACCGCGTCTGGGGCCGACCCGTCGACGGCGACTGCAGCGGGACCGTCGCCGGACAGTGGCGTCACTTCGAACCCGCGGTCACGGAGGTCCGCCAGGACCGGTCCGGGGTCGGGTCGCGGTGTGTATACCATCACTTTCACCTAACGGCTGGACCGACATGAACGCACGGGGACGACCGCGGGCAGAGGCCGCGCACGCAATAAAGGCGCCCGCTGGCGGGCGAACAGGTATTTACTGCTCGCGCTCGTAGTGCTGGTAATGTCGACTCCTTCGTCGTCGACGCCTGCGTCCGTGCCATCGGAACTCCCCGATCCGGAGTCGCTGTCCGACGCCTTCCACGTCTACGATGTCGAGACTGTCGACGGGGACGCCCGATACTACGGCGAACCGCTGGACGCACAGGACGCCGTCGTGCGGAAGCTCGCCCCGCTCTTTCGCGAACGGGGCTACCGTGTCCGACTGGCCCGCGAAACCGGTGAACACGTCCTGGTTGCGACCGAACGGTCCACGGAAGTCCAGAGCGTCCCCTGGACCAACGTCATACTGCTGGGCCTCACGGTCGCGACGACCCTGTTCGCCGGCGCGCGGTGGTACGGAATTTCCCTCGAAGGAAGTCCTTTTGCATTGCTCGGCGCCTGGCCGTTCGCCCTGTCGGTACTGTCAGTGCTCGCGGTCCACGAGTTCGGCCACTACGCGCTCTCCCGGTATCACGGTGTCGAGGTCTCACTGCCTTACTTCATCCCGCTCCCGAACGTGCTAGGGACGCTGGGGGCGGTAATCCGGATGCGCGACCACATCCCCAGTCGTCGCGCACTCTTCGACATCGGTGTCGCCGGGCCGCTGGCCGGCCTGGCTGCGACCGTCCTCGTCACCGTTGTCGGTGTCTCCCTGCCGCCCGTCGACGTGGGAGCCGCTGCCGGGACCTCGTTCGCCGAACAGTATCGGCTCGGCTACCCGCCGCTCATCCAGGGTATCGCCCTGCTGCTGGGCGAACAGCTCTACTACAGCGACCCGTCGCTGATCGCCAACCCCGTCGTCATCGGTGGCTGGGTCGGCGCGTTCGTCACGTTCCTGAACCTGCTTCCGGTGGGTCAACTCGACGGCGCGCACGTCCTCCGGGCGCTGGTCGGCGACCGTCTCGACACCGCCCAGTTGCTGGTGCCCGTCGGCCTGCTGGCCCTGGCGGCGTACGTTTACGTCGTCGAGAACGCCTCGCTGGTCGCCGGTCTCTGGGGATTCTGGGCGCTGCTGGCGTTGTTCTTCACCCGGGTCGGTGGGGCCGAACCGCTCGACCCGACGCCGGTCGATTCCCGTCGTCGGGCGGTCGCGGCCGCCACGCTCGTGCTGGCCGCCCTGACGTTCACCCCGATTCCCATCACCGTCACCGGGCTCTGAGACGTTTCACCGAACGAACCCGGACCCGACGGCGACCAGCGGCACCAACACGGCGAGATACGCCCCCGCCGAGAGCGCCCAGTCGAGACGGGTCCGCTCGACACGGTCACGCGTCAGCCCGCGGGTTTGCGGGAGGACGACGACGAGGAAAAAGCCGACCATCGAGAGGTACATGACCGCCGTCGTGAGCAGGTACGTGCTCGCGGAGACGCCAAGCAGTCCCTCCCCGAACAGCAGAAGGATGACGAACAGCGGCCCGCTGGCCCCGCCGGACAGGTAGTGGACGACCGCGGCTAATCTGGGGTGAGCGTTCCCGGGGCGGCGGTCAGTGAGGACGCCCGCAGCGACCAGCGGTGGCGTCATCCCCTCCGGGAGACGCGCCATCACGCCGTCCATCGCGAGCGTGGCGACCGCGCCAGCGACGACGCCGACCACGAGTCGAAGCGGGACCGAGAGCGACGGTGTGGTGACCAGAACGTCCATGCCCGGTCCTCCGACTCGCGGCCACTTCGGCGTTCCCGTTCGCGGGGCGAAGCCCCCAAGCCGTTGCAGCCCCTTGTATGAGTATGCGTTTGTTCTGGCACCGCCGCGACCTGCGCACCCGTGACAACGTCGGCTTGGCTGCCGCCGCCGCGAACGACACTGTCGTGCCCGTCTTCGTCGCCGATGGGGACCTGTTCGACGCCATCGGCAATCGACAGCAGGCCTTCTTTCTGCGTGGCGCACAGCGACTGCGTGAGCGCTACCGCGAACTGGGGAGCGACCTCATCGTCCGGACCGGTGACCCCGAGACGGTCCTCCCCGCACTCGCCGCCGAGTTCGACGCCGACGGCGTGACGTGGAACGAACACTACCGGGCGGCCCGCCGGAACCGGACCCGGCGGGTGCGCGACAGCCTCGACACCGACACCGACGAGTACACGGACCACGTGCTGGTCGACCCCGGTCGCCTGGACCCGTCCTATCCTAACCACAGCCAGTTCCACGACGACTGGCAGGTGGCGCCCAAGCACGGCCCCGCGCCGGAACCCGACCCGGCCGACCTGGCCGACGTGACCGACGACGAGTCGATCCCCACGATACAACCGGACATCGAACTGCCTGCGGCTGGCTACGACGCCGCCAGCGAGCGATTCGACGCCTTCCTCCAGGAAGGCATCTACAGCTACAACGACACACGGGACGACCTCCCTGCGGCCGCCGAACGGCCGACACAGGCCGTCTCGCGAATGTCGCCGTACCTCGCGGCGGGGATGATCGGCATCCGGGAGGTGTGGCGCGACGCCACCGAAATTTACGATGCCGTCACCGGAACCGACCGGCGCAACGTCTCGAAGTACCGCTACGAGCTCTCCTGGCGGGAACAGAACTACCACCTCCTGTACCACAACCCGGATCTGCCCGTCGAGAACTACAAGTCGATGCCAAACGAGATCGCGTGGCGCGACGACCCCGACGACTTCGCGGCCTGGCAGGCCGGTGCGACGGGCTATCCCCTGGTCGACGCCGGTATGCGGCAACTGAACGAGGAGGGGTATCTCCACAACCGCCCCCGGCAGGTCGTCGCCTCGTTCCTGAGCAAGCACCTGTTGCTCGACTGGCGGAAGGGCGCTCGCTACTTCACGAAACAGCTCATCGACCACGACCCGGCCTCGAACCACGGCAACTGGCAGTGGATCGCCTCCACCGGAACCGACTCCGTCGACGTCCGTATCTTCGACCCGGTGAGCCAGATGAGCAAGTACGACGACGGTGCCACCTTCGTGAAGTCCTACGTGCCGGAACTACGCGACGTTCCCGCCGGGAAAATCGTCGACTGGCCGACCCTCTCGTCGAACGAACGCGACGAACTGGCGCCGGAGTACCCCGACCCCATCGTCGGCCGCAACGAGGGGTACGAGCGCGCCCAGCGTGTGTTCGAGCAGGCGCTCGGCAAACGGTAGCTCGAGCGGACCGTCGACGGGTTTTTACCGAAGAACCGGCCCGTAGTAAAAAAGCGGCTCCGAGGTCGTCGGGTTGTGACGAGGCTCCCGCTCAGTCGTCGCCGGCGGGGACGGCCCGGTCGGTCGTCATCATGTCTGCCGCCTTCTCCGCGATGGCGATCGTCGGTGCGTTCGTGTTCCCGCTCGCGATCGTCGGCATCACCGACGCGTCGACGACCCGGAGGCCGTCGACGCCGCGGACGCGTAATCGGTCGTCGACGACGGCCATCTCGTCGTCGCCCATCCTGCAGGTGCCGACGGGGTGGTAGACGGTGTGGGCAGTCTCGCGGATGTGGGCCTCGATCTCGGCGTCAGACTGGACGTCCTCGCCCGGCCAGACTTCCTCGCCGCGGAACTCGTCGAGCGGCTCTGCCTGTGCGATCTCCCGCGAACGTTTGACCCCCTCGACCAACACCTCGAGGTCGCGGTCCTCGCTGAGGTACTGTGGATCGATCGCCGGGTCCTCGAACGGGTCCGCCGAGGAAAGCGTGACCCGCCCACGGCTCTCCGGGCGCACCTGTGTCGCGCCGATGGAAAAGCCCGTCCCCTCGTCGGGGTTGGCGAACCCGTGTTCCATGTAGTAGACCGGCGCGAAGTGGAACTGAAGATTCGGCGCGTCTAGGTCCGGCTCCGTCCGGACGAACCCGCCGCTCTCTGCGATGTTGGTCGTCGCCGCGGGTTCGGGCGGGCCGCTGGTCCGCTCGTAGACGGTGAACGCGAAGAGGTGGTCCTGGAGATTTCGACCCACGCCGGGCAGGTCGACCTGCACGTCGATGCCGTGGTCTGTGAGGTGGTCCGCGGGGCCAATGCCCGAGCACATGAGCAACTGCGGGGAGTTGACCGCACCGCCGCTCACAACCACTTCCGCGTCGGCGGCGACCTCGTGGCGGTCGCCGTCCTGTTCGTAGACGACACCGGTCGCACGCCCGTCCTCGACGGTAACTTCGGTGACCTGTGCGCCCGTCTCGACGCTCAGGTTGTCGCGTTCCATCGCCGGCTTGAGGTAGGCCGCGGCCGCGCTACACCGCGCTCCGCCTTTCTGCGTGACGTGGTAGTAGCCGACACCCTCCTGCTCGGCGCCGTTGAAGTCGTCGTTGCGGGGGATGCCGACGGACTCGGCGGCCTCAATCATCGCTGCCGACGCTGGGTGCGGGTCGAGCGGGCCGGCGACGTTCAGCGGGCCACCCTCGCCGTGGTACTCGTCGGCACCCGGCTCGAACTGTTCCCCGCGCTTGAAGTACGACAGCATGTCTTCGTACCCCCAGCCCTCGTTGCCCTGCTCGGCCCAGGTGTCGTAGTCGAGTTCGTTGCCCCGGATGTAGATCATCGCGTTGATCGAACTCGACCCGCCCAGCACCTTCCCGCGGGGCCAGTACAGCTCCCGGCCGTCCATCCCGGCCTGTGGCTCGGTGTAGTACTCCCAGTCCACGTCGCTTTTGAACAGCTCCCCGAACAGTGCGGGGACGTGGATCTCGTCTTTCTCGTCCGGTGTCCCCGCTTCTAGCAACAGGACGTCGGCGTCGCCGTCCGCCGAGAGGCGGTGTGCCATCGCGCAACCGGCCGAGCCGCCGCCGACCACGACGTAATCGTGAGTGTGGGTGGTTCCCATGACCCCATACATGCGTGATTAACTATTAAAGATGGATGGTAACGATTGCCGATCCGATAGTCGATAGCCGGTGATCGGCCACTACGCCGGCGATGCCGGACGGGTCACGGCTGAGCCCGACGAGTAATGTGGCAACCCGCCGGTAGCTCGGGTATGGCCGAGGCGAGACAGCGAGCGGTCGTGGTTGGTGCTTCCTCGGGCATCGGCGGGACGCTGGCACGCGAACTCGCGGACGCGGGGTACGATGTGGGGCTGACCGCCCGTCGACGGGAACTGCTGGAGGGTTTCGGGCGAGCCCTCCCGACGAAGGCGTACGTGGCGCGCATGGACGTGACCGAGACCGAGGCGGCCCGCGAGAGCCTCCATGAGGTCGCCGACGCGATGGGCGGAGTCGACGTGGTCGTCCTGAACGCCGGCGTCGCGTTCGAGAACCCCGACTTGGAGTGGGGGCCGGACCGGGACACCGTCGACACGAACGTCCGCGGGTTCGCCGCGCTGGCGACCGCCGCGATGGACCGCTTCGAGGCACAGAGCCACGGCCACCTCGTCGGCACCTCTTCGGTCGCGGCCCGGTTCGGCAACGGCGAAGCGCCCGCCTACGATGGCTCGAAGGCTTTCGTCTCGAACTATCTCGAGGGCCGCGCTACCGGGCGGGTCGCCTCGACACCGACGTGAACGTGACGACCGTCGAACCTGGCTAAGTCGACACGGACCTGGCCGGCGGCGACTTCTGGAAGGCCGACCGGGAGACCGCCGCCGCACAGATCTACCGTGCCATCGAGAACCAGCGCCGCCACGCCTCCATCGCACGGCGGTGGGTGCTCGTCGCCAAACTGATCGACTACGTGCCCGACGCTCTGAAACGCCGGTCGTCCCGCTAGTCCAGCGCGTAGCCGATGTCCTCGGTGAGTTCCGCGTCACTCCTGCGGAAGGTACCCGTCCCGCGGGCCA
This sequence comes from Halorientalis sp., assembly GCF_028275115.1. Lineage (GTDB taxonomy): Archaea > Halobacteriota > Halobacteria > Halobacteriales > Haloarculaceae > Halorientalis. The sequence goes on from NZ_JAQCNH010000107.1 coordinate 37,815, forward strand.
GTTCGTTCCCGGCGTCGTCGGTGGCGACCGCGCCCGCAATCAACTGGCTCCGGTTGTCGTTCACCACTCGTCCGTCGGCGGTGATCGTCCCCTCCGAAACCGGCCGTTCGAGATAGAGGTTGAAGTTCGTCGTCAGCACGAATACGTCTTCGACCAGCGAGTTGGCCGCGAAGAAGGCCGCGTCGTCGAGCGCCTTGAAGTAGAGCGAGCCGTGGACTGCCCCGAGAGCGTGGTAATACTCCTCGTCGACCGGAATTTCGAGGGTCGCCTCGCCTGCCTGGACGGTCAACTCGCCGGGGACGTGGTCGTTGACGTTCGAGCTGTGATACATGGCCTCCAGCTTCCGGTAGTGGTCCGACACGACCCGTCACAGACACGGGCAGAACAAAAACGGTCGGGTGGTGACCGACGGGCGTTCACCCCTCGGCCGGTCAGGGCAACGTCTCGTGCATCCGGGCCACGTCGTCGCTGTCGTGGCCACAGAAGACGTCGGCGTCGGTCCGGCGCCGCAGGTCCTTGAGGAACCGGAGACTGTCGAACCAGTCGCGCTTGCTCCACATGAGCGAACCGCCCATGGGCTGTTCGTCGTGGAAGTTCGCGCGGGTGTAGGCCTCGTCGCCGGTGAATAGGGCCGTCCCGAACCCGTCGAGGTCGAGCTTCGTTCCCAGCAGGCCGGGCGTGTGACCCGGGAGGTGGAGGAGTTCGAGGTCAGTGAACAGTTCCGTGCGGTCGCGGTGGACGACCGACCAGTGCAGGTCGTGGTCGAAGTCACCGCGGACGTAGGCCCCCGAGCCCTCGTCGGTCTCGGTGCTGTAGTAGGCGTACTTCAGTTCTTCTTCGTGGACGTAGATCGGCACGTCGGTGCCGGCGAAGTTGTGGAGGCCGCCGGCGTGGTCGAGGTGGAGGTGCGTCTGGACCACCGCGTCGATGTCGTCGATGGCGTACCCTGCGTCGTCCAGCGCGTCGGGCAGGGCGTGGTCGGCGGCGTCGTAGTGTTCGAAGGCGTCGTACAGCGCCGACGGCCAGTGCCCGTCGCCGGCCTCGGGGTGGGAGCCGGTGTCCCACAGGACCGTGGCCTCGGGGTGGTCGATCACCAGGTTGTACACGGGCCCCTCCCCCAGCACGACATCCGGATTGGGCTCGGTTGCGGTGCCGACCGAGAAGTTCTCGATGATGTGGTTCACGTCCGTCCGGAGGCTCCCCCGGTCGACGACCGTCACGGTCGCGTCTACCATAGCCGTGCATGTGGGACCGGTCGGTAAAATTCCCGGGATGATACCGCGCCGCTCAGCTGTCGAACCGGGTCAACGCGTCGAGTTCCTCCTCGGGCACGTCCGCGAAGGGCTCGCGGGCGACCACTGTGACGAGTGCGAGCGCGAGTACGTCGTCCGGCACCGGGCTTCGGGCCGCACCTGGCGGACGGCCGACGGGTATGAGCGCGCTCGCGAGGTGCTGGGCGACGAGTGGTGAGCGGTGACGACCGGGAACCGATCTCACAGTATCGCTCTGGAGTATATAGAGGTCCGTTTCGCCTGCCGCTGGAGGCGGTCCAGAAGCGGTGCTGTCTGGCGGTTCTCGACCCGAAGCGAGCGGGTTCGGTCGCGCGCCGCCCCGGGTCGGACCCGCCGTGGTTCCGGCGGCTGGCCGCCGATGGAGGGGGACGACTTATGCGGCCGATGGCCCTACCCGTACCCATGGCAAGTGTTCGGATCGGTTCGGCGTTCGGTATCCCGATTCGCCTGGGCGGATCGTTTCTCCTCGTTCTCCCGGTGCTGGTCTTCCTGATCGGATCGCAGGTCGGTACGACCGCGGCGGTGCTGGGTGAGTCGCTCGGGACGACCATCGACGCGGCGGCGCTGACCGGGGGGTCCCTGCCCTGGGTCCTGGGACTGGCGGCTGCGCTCGGGCTGTTCGGCGGCGTGTTGATCCACGAGTTCGGCCACGCACTCGTCGCACAGCGGTTCGGCGTCGACGTCGACTCGATCACCCTCTGGTTTCTCGGTGGGTTGGCACAGCTAGAGGAGTTCCCCGAGGACTGGAAACAGGAGTTCACCATCGCCGTCGCCGGTCCCGTCGTCAGCGTCGGCGTCGGCGTGGCCTGTTTCGGTGCGTTCGTCGCCCTCCCGGTCGCCCAGCCGGCTCCGCGGTTCGTCTTCGGCTATTTGGCCATCCTGAACGTCTTTCTGGCCGGGTTCAATCTGTTGCCCGGTTTTCCCATGGACGGCGGGCGCATCCTCCGGGCGGTGCTGTCGCGTAATCGCTCGCGGCTGGACGCCACGCGTATCGCCGCCAGTGTCGGGAAGGGTTTCGCCGTCCTGCTCGGCCTGGGCGGCATCCTGCTCGGCCAACTGTTCTGGATCGCCATCGCCTTCTTCATCTACATCGGGGCGACCGGCGAAACCCGCCAGCTGATCCTCGAAGCGGCCTTCGAGGGCCTGACAGTCGCCGACGTGATGACGCCCGCAGCGGACCTCTCGACGGTCACGCCGGAGGCAAGCGTCGCCGACCTCGTGGACCGGATGGTCAACGAGCGCCACACCGGCTACCCCGTCCTCACCGAATCCGGTGACCTCCGGGGGGTCGTGACGCTCTCGGACGTCCAGCAGGTCGACCCCGTCGAGCGCGACGCGATGCGCGTCGCGGACGTGATGACCAGCGACCTGCGGACGGTGACGCCCGGAACAGCGGCCGAGAACGCCGTATCGTCCATCGTCGGCAAAGACGTCGGGCGCCTGCTCGTCGTCGACGAGAACGGCGACCTCGCCGGACTGGTCTCCCGGACCGACCTGATGACCGTTTTCGAGATTCTCCAGGAGAGCCGGTCGGCCGCGATGGGCAAGCCGGCCGGGGAGCCGCCCCTCCAGCGGTAAGCAGTTGCCGGCCGCCCCGCCGTCCGCGCAGGCCGCGCAACCGAACAGTCTTGTGGGTCGCGGTTCCAAATGACAGAACGACGAATTTCGATGGCCCGGCGCTACAACCCCTCACAGGTCACGGAGTACTGGCAACACGTCTGGGCGGAGAACGGGGTCTACGACTGTCCCGAGTCCCCGGAAAACCCTACATACGTCCTCGGGATGTTCCCGTACACCTCCGGGGCCCTCCACATGGGTCACGTCCGCAACTACGCGATCACCGACGCTTACGCCCGCTACCGACGGATGTGTGGCGACGACGTGCTCCACCCGATGGGCTGGGACGCGTTCGGTCTCCCCGCCGAGAACGCCGCCTTCGAGCGCGACACCGACCCCGAATCCTGGACCCGCACCTGTATCGAGCGGATGCGCGACGAACTCGAACGGATGGGCTTCGGTTACGACTGGTCGCGGGAGATTACGACCTGTGACCCCGAGTACTACCGCTGGAACCAGTGGCTGTTCACCCAGTTCTACGACGAGGGACTGGTCGACTACCGGGGCGCAGCGGCCAACTGGTGTCCCGACTGCGAGACGGTGCTGGCCGATGCACAGGTGTACGACCACGAGTTCGAGGGCGAGGACGGAACAACCGAGACTGCGGAGGTCTGCTGGCGCTGTGAGACGCCGGTCGGTCGCCGGGAGCTTGACCAGTGGTTCCTCTCCATCACCGACTACGCCGCCGAACTCCATGCCGGCCTCGACGACCTGGAGGGATGGCCAGAGGGCGTCCGGGACATCCAACGCAACTGGATCGGTCGGCAGGAGGGCGCGCGAGTCACCTTCGAGGTTGAGGCCGAGACGGCGGACGCCGCCGCCCCCGATAGCGACCCGGTGGACGTGTTCACGACCCGCCTCGACACGCTCTTCGGCGCGACGTACCTGGCGCTCTCGCCGGGCCACGACCTCGCAGCCGAAATCGCCACGGAGAACCCCGAAGTCGCCGAGTACGTCGACGGGGTCCGGGCGGCCGACCCCGGCGAATCCGGCATGACTGGGGTCGACACCGGGCTGACCGCGACCCATCCGCTGACCGGCGAGACGGTCCCCATCTACGTCGCCGCCTACGTCCTCGACGATGTCGGCACCGGCGCGGTCATGGGCGTTCCCGCCCACAACGAACGCGACCACACCTTCGCCGCCGCACAGGACCTTCCGGTCCGGCAGGTAATCGAGCCCGTCGGGGACGCGACGGCGGACCTGCCCGACGAGCCCCACACCGAAGACGGGATCCTCACCGCGAGCGGCGAGTACGACGGGCTGTCCAGCGCCGCCGCCCGCGAGCAGCTACGGGGCCACGACGCCGTCGAGAGCGACGTGACCTACCGGCTCCGGGACTGGCTCATCTCCCGCCAGCGCTACTGGGGGACACCCATCCCCACCGTCCACTGTGGGGACTGCGGTCCGGTCCCAGTCCCCGAGGACGAGTTGCCCGTGGAACTACCCGAGTACGTCCAGACGACGGGCAACCCCCTCGCCGAGAACGACGAGTTCGTCGAGACGACCTGTCCGGAGTGTGGCGGCCCGGCCGAGCGCGAAACCGACACGATGGACACCTTCGTCGACTCCTCGTGGTACTTCCTGCGCTATCTCTCGCCCGACGTGGAAGGCGCGCCGTTCGACACCGAGGTGGCCGACGAGTGGCTCCCGGTGGACGCGTACGTCGGCGGCGAGGAACACGCCATCCTCCACCTGCTGTACATCCGGTTTTTTACCCGGGCACTGGCCGACCTCGGCCTGCTCGACACCCGTGAGCCCGTCGAGCAACTGGTCAATCAGGGGACCGTCCTAAAAAACGGCAGGAAGATGTCCAAATCGAAGGGCAACGCCATCGCGCCCCACGAGTACGGCGCGGAGACGACCAGGCTATTCGTCCTGTCTGCGGCCCACCCCCGGCAGGACTTCGAGTGGACAGTCAAGAACGTCAAGACCGCCTACGAGTTCCAGCAGGAGCTGTACGGGATGGTCGCCGAGTTCACTGAGAGCGTGGCGCGAAGCGCCACGGAACGGTCGAGCGGTGAGGGAACCGAACCGCGAGACGGAGAGATCGACACCCGAACCGAGAGCCAGCCACACGACGCCTACCTCGAACGCGAGATCGACCGGACGATCGCGGCGGTGACGACCGAGTACGACCGCTTCCGGTTCCACCAGGTGGTCGGCGAACTCCGGCGGTTCGCCAGCCTGCTCCGGCGGTACCGTGACTACGAGTCACCGTACAAGTACGCCTACAGCCGCGCGCTCCGGACGCTCACGGCCCTGGTCGCACCTATCGCGCCGTACCTGGGCGAGGAACTGTGGCACCTGCTCGGCGAGGCGGGGCTGGTCGCCACCGCCGACTGGCCGACCGCGCTCCACGACGTGGACGCGTTCCGCATCGAGCGGGAACTCGTCCGGACCACGCTCGACGACGTGCGTGACATCACGGAGGTGGTCGACATCGACGACCCCGAGAAGATCGAGATCGTCGTCGCCCAGGACTGGAAGTATCGGGCGTACGACATCGCTCGGACCGCCGCCGACGACACGGCCGTCGTCGGGCAGGTCATGGACGACGAACGGGTTCGTAACCACGGTGAGGCCGCCGTCGACTTCGCCGCGTCGCTGGGCGACCGGCGCGCGGAGCTCGAACCGACGATGGCTCCGGACCGCGAGCGCGAAGTTCTGACGCAGGCGGCCTGGCTCTTCGAAGACGAGTTCGGGGCTGTGGCCACGGTCCGTCAGGCCGAAGACGAGGACGACCTCGCGGCCAAGGCCGAACCCAACCGGCCGGCGATCCACATTCACTGAGCCGACCCACCGGCTCCGCCGTGGGTCGCGACCAGCAGTCGGCCACCACCGATACGTATTCGCCAGCACTTTTCGATCGACCGGGTCGGGTGGCAGTCTCGGTTCCCGGAACGGTCCGAGGCACGGGGACGCGGGCGAATCCGGTCTTCGCGGCCGGTGCGGTTCTCGTCCCGGTCGCGCTTCTGGTGTACGCGGTGACACTCGGGACGATCTAGCAACACACCGACGTCCACGTGATGACGGTGGTACTGTGGACGGGCATCGACCCGTTCATGACCGCCGTACTGGGCCCGGTGTCCGGCGGGCTGTCGGTCGAGGAACGGGCGAACGTCTTCCAGCGGTTCACGCCGAAGATGACGTTCCTGATGCCGTTGCTGGCCCTGGTGACCATCGCCGGCGACATCACGCTGGCGCTCCGCGTCGGCTGGGCGTTCCCGCACGCACACGCCCAGTTGGCGCTGTTGACGGCCGTGACCCTGCTGCCCGCGCTCGCGCTTGTCGGCTGGCCGTTCGACGCTCTCACCGACCGGCGGTGACTAACCACCTTCGCAGTCGCGCTCGTTGGCAGTAGCGTGTCTCTCACCGTAACCCTGCCGGAGTTCGGGACGACGAGTCCGGTCTGGTCTTCGCCGCCACGCTGGGAATCGTCGCCGTCCTCAGCGTGCTCGGCTTCGGCGTGTTGCTGCCCGGCGAGGTCACGATGTCGCTCGAAATGCGCCCGCCCGCCCCGCACACGGAACTCATCAGTGAGACCGGGACGGGCAACGGCGAATTGAGCGCGACTCAGGGCGGCTTCCAGCTCGTCATCGTCGCCGTGATGGTCTGGCTGCGCTGGGGCGGATTCTAAGGTTTTAGTACTCTCGCGCTCTGTGACGGGTCATGAATCGCGAACGAACCCGTCGCGCCGTGCTGGGAACGCTACTCGCTGGCGGCGTCGCCGGGGCCGTCGGGACGCCGGTCCGAGAGTTCCTCGACCGGTTCGCGCCGTTCAGTGGCGACCTCTGGGACACCGCGGCCGACGACCTCCCGGAGACGGTCGCGAGTCCCTACGGCGCGGCGACCCTGCGCTACGACGACCGGGGTGTGCCCCACGTGTCGGCCGACGACGAGCGGGCGCTTTACTTCGCGGTCGGCTACGTACAGGGGGCCGACCGTCTCTTTCAGATGGACCTCCAGCGCCGGCAGATGCGCGGCGAACTCTCGGCGGCCGTCGGTACAGCCACCCTCGATTCCGACCGGTTCCACGTCGCCATGGACTTCGCCGGTGCCGCCGAGGCGACGTGGGCGCGACTCGACGGCAGCGAGACCGGCGACCTCGTCGAGGCCTACACCGCCGGCGTCAACCGCCACGTCGAGAGCGACCGCCCGCTCCCAGCGGAGTACGACCTGCTCGGCCTCGAACCCGAACCCTGGCGACCGGCCGACGCCATGCTCGCCGAGAAACAGATCGGCTGGACGCTCACTGGCCGCTTTCGGACCCTGCGCCGGAACACGGTCCGGGCCGCCCTCGGTGACGACGTGGCGGCCACGCTCTACCCAGAGCGACTCGACCACGACGCCGGTGTTTTGGGCCACGACCGGGTCGGTGACGGGGCGTCCGGCCCCGCCGACGGCCCCGGTGTGTCGGCCGGCGACGATGCCAGCACCGCCGGACATCCTTCGGGAGCCGCCACACAGTCGAAACCGACCCACCCGGCGCTCACGAACTGGCTTGCCACTTTCGAGTCGCCACGCGGGATTGGGTCGAACTCGTGGGTGGTGTCCGGCGACCACACTGCCTCGGGGTCGCCCGTCGTCGCCAACGACCCGCACCTGTCGCTGATGGCTCCGCCGACGTGGTACGAGATGGCGCTCTCCGGGCCGGAGACGACTGCCCGGGGCGTCACGTTCCCGGGCGTGCCGTTCGTCGTCATCGGTGAGAACGACGCGGGTGCCTGGGGCTTCACCAACACCGGCACCGACGTGATCGACTTCTACGAGTACGAGACCAGGGACGGCGAGTACCGTTACGACGGGGCCTGGCGTGCGTTCGACACCGAACACCGGACCGTCGCTGTCGCCGACGGCGACGACGAGACGGTGACGGTTCGGAAGACGGTCCACGGCCCGATGCTCGGCGTCGAGAGCGACGGCGACGCGTTTCGGTCCGAAGTCGCCGTTGCGTGGACCGGCTTCGGTAGTACCCGAACCACGGAGGGTATCGCCGAACTCAACCGAAGCGGCGGGCTGGACGAGGCGCTGGCCGCGGTCCGGAAGTTCGACCTGCCGACACAGAACTTCGTTTACGCCGACCGCGAGGGCAACACACACTACCGCGTCGTCGGGAAGATTCCAATCCGACGCACTGACGGCCAGCCCGTCAGCGGTGACCGCGTGTTCGACGGCTCCGCCGGCGAGGGCGAGTGGGCCGGCTACACGCCTTACGACGACACCGACTGGGAGGGCGAGGGGTTCATTCCCTTCGAGGAGATGCCCCACGCCGACCAACCGGGCTACCTCGGTACTGCCAACCAGCGCGTTCTCGACCGCTCGGAGCCGTACCCGTACTACTTCGAGCGTCCATACGCTGCGCCGTTCCGGGGACTACGCCTGTGGGACCGCCTCGACAGCCGCGTGGCCGGCGACGACCCGGTCGACCCGGCGTTCCTGCGCGACGTGCAACTCGACGCACACGACGGACGGGCCGCACAGTTCGTCCCGGCGATGCTCGACGCCCGCAGTGCGGTTACGGACGGCGATACCCGGTCGCTCCTCGACGACCTGTCTGGCTGGGACTACCGGATGGTTCGCGATTCGCGTGCGGCGCTCGTCTTCGAGCGATTTCTGGACCACTACGCCGACGTGGTGTTCGAGCCGCGGCTGCAGACGGGCCTCGGCGACCGACGGGACGTTTCGGAGTACTACGGCGACGACTGGACGCTCGTCCGACTCGACCCAGACTCCGACTGGTTCCCGGACGGTCGGGACGCGGCCATCGCCGAGGCGCTCTCCCGAACGGCCACGGAACTCGACGAGGAGGGCTGGGAGACCTACGGCGACTACAACGTCACCGCCATCGACCACCCGTTCGACCGGCCGTGGCTGAACTATCCACGGTACGCCACCGACGGCTCCGGGGCGACGCTGAACAACTTCCGGCGACAGTCCGGGGCGGGCAGCAGTTGGCGGATGGTCTGCCCGATGGACAAGTCGGCCCACACCTCTCGCGGGGCCTTTCCCGGCGGCAACGACGGGTCGGTGTTTTCCGACCACTACGCCGACCAGCTACGAACCTGGGCCGACGGGGAGTACAAGCCCATCCCGCTGTCGCCAGCCGGCGACGTCGCCGTACGGTTCGAGGCGGATGACGGATGACCGGTGCGTCGTCACCGGCCGCCGTCGGCGCGTACCTCGACGCGCTCCGGACTGCCCCACGCCGCCGCCGACTCGCGACCGCCGGGGCCATCGTGGCCGGCCTGACGGTCGTCCTGTTTCACTGGCTCGGGTTCGTCCTCGGCGGGGCACTGGTCGCGCTCGCTCAGCCGTCCCTGCGTCGCGGGCTGGCCGCCGGCCTCGCCTTCGGCGTCCTCGCCTGGCTGGCCTTTACCCTCTGGCTCGCGCTGATGGGCGACCTCGCGCTCTACGTCGGGATGGGCCAGGTTCTGGCGGTTAGCACCGTACTCCCACTCGCCGGGAGCCTCCTCGGCGCGCTGGCCCGGGGCGTCCGCTAGCTGTTACGGACGACGCACAGACACCGGGGCCCGGCGACGCGGCGGTCGCGATGGTGTCGACCCGTCGCCCACACCGGACCAGAATCTCAGCCGACAGAGCGGGAAGGCGGGAGCGCGCCGCCCGGTTCGTCTCACGGACCGCTACGATGCGACTATTTTTATTCGCGGCTCCGCTACCCCGGACAGGTTGTGCGATGTCGGACGTCCGCTTCCGTCGGGCCGGGCCGGAGGACGCAGCGGAGATTCTCTCGATCAAGCGGGCCGCGATCGAGGATCTCGAACACTGGCAGTACAGTCCAGAACAGGTCGACGCCTGGAAACCGGAGGACAGCTATCTCGACACGTTCGAGGAGGCCATCGACGACGACCGGTTCGTCGTCCACGTGGGGGTACGCGATGGCCGGATCGTCGGGTACGGTGCGCTGAACGTCCCCGACGAGCGTATCGACGCCGTCTACGTTCACCCTGCCCACCACGGACACGGGGTCGCGACCGCGATAGTCAGTCAACTCGAACTCTCCGCACAGTTCCAGGACATCGAGCAACTCGACGTCGTCGCGGCCCGCAACGCCGTCCCGTTCTACGAGTCGGTCGGCTACTGGCAACTCGACGACGAGGTAACCACTATCGAAGACGTCGACGTGGTGTTCGTCCGGATGCGGAAGCGCCTCGCCGACGACGCGGAGTCGTTCGACGCCGACGAGGCGCCCGACCACACCGAGACTGAGGAGGGTACGAGCGATACCCCCGCCGAGGGTCCGTCCGTCCCCGAGTTTCCTGACCGGGAGGCACCCGACTGGTTCCGGCTAGAGGAGTGGCTCGACGCCGGCGACGCCGACGACGTGGACGAACTGTTCGACTCTCCCGAGGATTCGGACGGCTGACCCGTTGCTTCAACTGGAACCGATATCGACCCGATACCACTCGCGGTAACTGTTCGTGCAGTCGAAACGAGGGGGTGCTGTCCGGCCGAGAATGGGTCCGACAGTGGACAGGTGCCGTCACCGCTCGGCGGCCGGTGCGAACACGTCGTCGTGGAGGCGGTCGGCGACCGTGTCGGTGAGCGTCTGGAGGTTGATGGCGTCCTCCCGGTTGTACGAGATCAGTGTCTCGAGTGCTCCGTCGCGGCCCCGCTGGTGTTCTCGCCAGAGGCGTACGGCGTCCTCGCCGGAGATGTCCGGGCGGTCGCGTTCCACCCCGATTTCCCGCTCGATTCGCTTGAGTCCGCCCGTGAGCCCGAGCTGTCTGCACGGGTACATCAGGTCGAGATGGGGCTGGTCGAGCGAGAGGTCGAAGGAGGTTTCCAGGAAGGGAACGTCGAAGCGTTTCCCGTTGAACGTCACGAGCATGGCGGCGTCGGCAAACTGGGCTCGCAGTGTATCGACGGTGAGGTCGTCACCCTGGACCAGCGTGGTCGTCTCGCCCCCCTGATGGAAACTCACGGTCGTCACCTCGTCGCGGTGCTGTGAGAGGCCAGTCGTCTCGATATCGAAAAAACACGCCTCGGACCGGAAGTTCCCGTAGAGACGCCACTGCTCCCCGCTGGGGAACTGCTCGCCGAAGTAGCGGGCGTCACCGTCGGCTAGCCGGTCGCGCGCGGTGTCGATGAACGACTGGATGCGGTCGGCAGTCGTCGAGCCGACCACCGAACCGCCGAACTCGTCCCAGTGGGTGACGCCGGCTTCCCAGAGCTTGCGTTCGGTCTTCTCGCCCACGCCCCGGACCGGGATGAAACTGTTCTCGATTCGCACACCGACAGGCCGGTGCCGGGCAGACAAAACCCTGTCGCCTGCCGAGTCCCGGGACGATTTATACCGCTCCCGAACGAACACGAACACATGACGACGTTCCTCGTCGCCACCGCGTCGGTCCACACGACCGCGGCTGCCTGTGACTACCTCGTCGACCGCGCCACCGCCGACGACACCGTCATCGCCGTGAGCGTCACCGAACCCGACGGCGACCCCCGCGATGCGGGGGATGCGACCAACGTCGCCCGCACGCGACTCGTCGACCCGACGGTGGAGACGGTCACCGAGAACGGCCGGCCGAGCGACGTGATTCAGTCCCTGGCCGACGAGCACGGCGCAGACGAGGTTCTAATCGGCTCCCGGCGGGGCAACCCCGGCGCCACGCCCGGACTGGGCGGGACCGCCGCCGACCTCCTGGTGAGCCTCGACGTACCCGTCGTCGTCGTGCCGCTGCCGGAGCTAAACTGATGCCGAGACCCTCGTTCTTTTCACCGAGGACGGCACAGGAAGCCCTATGTCCGGCTCCGAGCTGGCTGCACGGGTCAGGGAGGCACTTGCTGTCGACGCCGAGGCGTTCCAGACCCGCGCCGAGGCTGAGGCCGAGGAACTGATCGACGAGGTGTACGACGGTACGTTCGACAACTCTCAGGCCATCGTCGGGCTAGAACAGGAGCTGTACGCGGTCGACGACCGGACCGACGCCCTGATGCGGGTTCCCCGGCAGTTGCTCGACCGCATCGGGTTCGAGAAGGAACTCGGCCTCCACAATGCCGAAATCCAGACGTCGCCCGTCCCGCTCTCCCGGTACGGGCTGGAAGAACAGGAAGCAGAACTCCAGGCCCACGTCGACGCCGCCCAGAAAGCGGTCGGCCGCGAGAACATCCAGCTCGTCTCCGACGGTATGTGGACCGTCCCGCCCAACGGCGAGACGGCCACGAGTTACCTCTGTGACAGCATCGAGGCCGACGGCACCCCCGCGGGCGGTGACTCGGCGGACGACCAGCGGGAGCCGTTCGGTGCGCGAATCGCGACCAACATGTCCGACGCAGTGCGGTATCACACGATGGCCAACACCGACTACCCATCCGGTCTGCAGGTCGACGCCCCCCACGTCCATCTTGAGGCCGACACGGTGATGCCAGAGAGCCTCATCACCTCGATTCAGCCCCACTACCAGGTCCCCCACGCCATCGACCTGCCCGAACATTTCACCTACGCCCTGCGGGTGGCCGGCCCGCTCGCCGCCCTCGGTGCCAACTCACCCTTCTTCCCACCAGGGATGTACGACGACGTGTCCGCCAGCCGAATTCTGGCCGACGCCTGGATGGAACACCGCATCACCGTCTTCGAGGACGTGCTGAACCCACCCACCGGCGAGGGCGACCCCAAAGTCTGTTTCCCACCGGACTTCGACACCGTCGAGGACGCTATCCGCGACATCGCCGAAGACCGCACCATCGTCCCGATGAATATTCCCGAAGGACAGCGCTTCGACGACCGCTTTCGTCACCTGCGACACAAACACGGCTCCTACTGGCGGTGGGTCCGTCCGGTGTTCGACGGTGGGTCCCGCACCGCCGCCAACGCCCGCATCGAGTTCCGCCCGCTCTCTGGCCAGCCCACCATTCGGGACGCCGTCGGCTTTCAGGCGCTGTTCGCCGGCCTCATGGAGAGCCTGCCGCGACGGGAACACCCCGTTCGGAACCTCGACTGGCAGACGGCGAAGGCCAACTTCTACGCCGCAGTCTGTGACGGCCTCCAGGCGGAGTTCACCTGGCTCACCGCCGACGCCACCGAGACGAGCACCGTCGACGATATTTACAGCGAGGTCTTCGAGTACGCCCGTGACGGCCTCGAACTGCGAGGGCTCTCGACCGAGGCGGCTCGCCGGTACATCCGCCCGCTCCGCGAACGCGTCGACCGCCGCACGACCCCCGCGCGCTGGAAACACGGCCTCGTCGAACGCCAGGTCGAACGGGGTGTCCCGCTCACGGAGGCCATCTGGGGGATGCAGGCCCGCTACGTCGAGAACCAGACCGAGACGCTGGTCGAGGGTACCTTCGCCGACTGGCTGAACAGCTAACTGCCGCCCGAGAAGCAAACACACATGCGGCGGCCTGCCGTACAGCCGACGATGCCGGATACTAGCCGACTGCTCAGAGCCGCAGCCGCGCTCCACCTGCTCTCGGGTGTCGCACACCTCGTCGCACCGGACACACTCACCAGTACCGTCCAAGTCGCCTACGACAGGGTTCTCGCCGTCGACTTCCAGCCCAGCGACCGAACGACCGACCGCGTTCGATTGCTCGGCGTCGTCTCCGTCGCCTTCGCGGCCATCTGTTACTGGCTCTCGACCGCCGACTCGACGTAGTCGACCGCCGCCGTCGCCGAGTCGACCGCCTCGACGCCCTCGATGTCGTGGGTGTCGATGCCAGCGACGGACCGGCCGAAATCCAGTGCGTGACCGATCTCCGAGAGCGTCCCCGTCGAGCCGTCGATGGCGATCGTGGCGTCACCGTTCAGGACGACGAGGACGTTCCGGGCGTTGCCCATGTCCGTCGCGATGGCGGTGTCGACGAACTCGTTGGCAGCCTCGTAATCCGGAGTCGAGACGACGCCGATGGTGTGGCCGCCCACCGCCCGCGCCCCCTCACAGACGGCTTCCATCACGCCCCCGTGACCACCACAGACGACCGTGTGGCCCCGATTGCCAAGTTCACGACCGACCGCTCTGGCTGTCTCGGCCGTCTCGTGGTCGATCACGCCACCGCCGATCACACTAACTCGCACGTGAACTCGTCCGTGTTCCGACCAGTAAACAGCAACGGCTACAGACGATCTTTCGACATTTCCGACCGAGTGACGATACGTGGCTCCCTCAATCAGTACCGCCCTGAAGCCGGCGTTCTACGGAACCGACGTTCCGACCTTCGTCCCGGCCCGCGGCCGCCGAACCCTGACCCTCCTGTGTGGCATCGTACTCGGTGCGCCCGTCACGCTCTCGCTCGTCCTCCGGTTTGATTTCGGTGATATCGGCCCCCTCGATTGGGCTCCGCCGTCACGTTCGGTCTGATACACGTTCTCGAACTCCTCGCGCATCTGCTCGGCTTGGTGGGCGAGTCCGGCCACGACGAGAACTGACCGGCCACCGGACGACGCGTTGACGGTGCCTCCGACTGTGTCACCACTCCATACCGCCGTTGACCGCCATCACCTGGCCAGTCATATAACTCGACTCGGCACTCGAGAGAAAACGGACGATGCCGGCGATATCCTCGACCTCGGCGAACCGGTTCAGCGGGATTCGGTCGATGATCTTCTGCTGGACACGCTCGGGCACGTCGTCGAGCATGTCCGTCTCGACGAACCCGGGGGCGACGCAGTTCGCGGTCGACCCTGTCGAAGCCAGTTCGAGTGCGAGCGTCCGGGTGAAGCCGAACAGGCCGGACTTCGTGGTCGCGTAGTTGGCCTGTCCGTAGTTGCCCTGCTGGCCGACGACGGAGGAGATGTTGATGAGTCGACCCTGATCGGACGCCTTGATGTCCTCGAACAGGCAGTGCGTACAGTTGAACACGCCGCCGAGGTTCACGTCGACGACCGTCTCCCAGTCTTCTTTCGACATGTTCTCGAACTTCTTGTCGATAGTGATTCCCGCGTTGTTCACTAGGACGTCAACCCGTCCGAGGGTGTCGTGGATTCGGTTACACATCGATTCCACGTCGTCGTACTCCGACACGTCGCCCTGTATGGCGATGGCCGTGCCGCCGTCGTTCTCGATGGCATCGACTGCCTCGTGAGCCGCCGCCTCCGAGGAGCGGTAGTTGACGACGACGTCTGCGCCGTGGCGACCCAGTTCCTCAGCGATACCGCGACCGATGCCACGTGAACTCCCAGTGACCAGGCAGGTCTGTCCGTCGAGCATACGCCACGTTCGGGCCCCGGGGACAAAAAGGATGTTCGCGCGTCGTCACGCAGATTGCCGTCGTGGGAATCAGGCCACCTGGTCGATCCAGTCCTGTGCGCGGGACGCCGAGACCTCGGCGGCCTCGGCGATCCTATCGGTATCGGCCGCGGCCAGGTCGGCGGTCGTCTCGATGCCGGCGTCCTGAAGCCGTTCGGCGTAGGTCGGGCCGATACCGTCGACCGTGTCCACACCGTCGGCGTCCTCGTCGTCCGGCGTCTCGACCTCGATCTCGTCGTCCTCGGCCGACGGTTCCTCTGTGTCGGGTTCTGCCCCGGCTCCATCGGTCTCGTCGCCGATTTCGATTTCGGTGGCCTCCGCCTCCAGTTCCACGTCCTCGCTTTGCTCGTGGAACCACTCGGCTGCGCGGGGCCAGACGTCCTCGTGGGAGGACCCGGACACCGACAGGCCGATGTGGCCGGTCGGGTACTCGATGGTCTCGATGTCCTCGGCGCCGACCACGTCGTTGAACGGCTTGCTCGCCGCCGCCGGAATGAGGTGGTCGTACTCGCCCATGAGCTGGAGCAGCGGCATGTCGATGTTCTCCACGTCGACGTGTTTCCCATCCAGATACAGTTCGTTCTCGTAGAGCTTGTTGTCCTGGTAGATGTCGCCCAGGAACTGCTCGTAGGCCGCGCCCGCGAGGTCGATTCCCTCGCCCAGCCACCGCTCCATCCGGGCGAAGTTCTCGACGAAACCCTCGTCTTCGAGGTTGTCGTAGAGCCGGACGTACTTCGAGACGTAGTTGTCGACGGGGTCCATCAGGGCGAAGCCCACGTCGAGCATCCCCGCGGGCACGTTGCCGAACACGTCGGTCACGTTCTCGGGGTCGTAGTACTCGTCGCTGCCCCACTCTTCGAGGACCCCGCCGGTCTCGTCGAAGTAGAGGCCGGCTGCCATCAGGGCCATCGCGTTGACCTTCTCGGGGTGGAGCGAGGCGTACATCGCCGTCATGGTCCCGCCCATGCAGTAGCCCAGAATGTTGATCTGCTCGTTGTCCGTTCGCTCTGCGACCTCCTCGACGCAGTTGTGGATGTACCGGTTGACGTAGTCGTCGAGCGTGAGATACTGGTCCATCCGGGACGGCTCGTTCCAGTCGATGAGGTACACGTCGTGGCCCGCCTCCAGGAGGCGGCGCACGACCGACCGCTCGGCCTGGAGGTCGAGGATGTACGGCTTGTTGATCAGCGCGTACACGACGAGAATCGGCATGTCACACTGCTCGTCCTCGGGCACCTCGATGCCGGCGTCCTCGGGTTTGTAGTGGATCAGCTCCATCTTGTTCTCGGTGTAGACGACCTCGCTGGGCGTCTCACCGACCTCGATACTCGCCAGCGGACCGGCGCGTTCGGGCGCGACGCCTGCCTTCTCGACGGCCTCGGACACTGCCTCGAACCCTTTGCGCTGGGCGTCCAGTGCGTTCGCGAATGGGTTGATCATAGTTCCTCGAGAATCTCGTCGAGCTTCTGCTCGACCGCGTGCTGGCGGCGTTCCAGTTCGACGAGTCGCTCGCCGACCTCCATCACGTCGTCGCGAGTCGGGAGGCCGAGCTGCTGGATGGTGTCCTGTGTGACTTCGTCGGCCTCCTCCTGCATGTCCATCATCGCCTCGACGAGCTGGCCGTTGGCCGCGGCGAAAGCCGACGTGCCCATGACCTCCTTGAAGGCCTCGTTGGCCGACTGGAGCCAGATGTCACGAACCTCGGTGGGCTCGACATCCTCGCCCTGTGCCGCATCGGTCGTGCGCTCGAACATCTTCTCGGAGGCGTCCATCCAGACCTCGTAGGCCCGGTTGTACCCCTCGAAGCCCTCGGTGAGTTCGTCGTCCTCGGGCATCGATCCATCGACGGCCTCGGCCCAGGACTCCATGAAGGCCGCCTGCGCCTTCATATTCTGCTCGACTGAGTCGGCGACCGCGTCGTTCATCTCCTCTACCATCTCGCTCCAGCCTTCCATCGGGTCGTTGGTTGTATCGCTCATGATGTGTAATTCGTAGTCGGCGATAAAAATCGGGTTGTTTGTTCGCGACCGGATCAGGCCTCGATGGACTCCTGAGCCTGCTCCTGCACTTCTTGGACTTGGTCCTGAACCTGCTCGACCTGGTCCTGCATCTGTTCGATCTGGTCCCCGACCTGCTCGGCGGCCTCGATGGACTGGCCCTCGAGGTCCTCGTGAGCATCGAGTACCATCTCGATCTGCTCGCCCATCGCGTCGAGGTAGTCCGCGGTCAGCTCGTCGTACGCGTCGAGCCCGCCACGGGTCTCCTCTTCGATGCTCTCGAACAGTTCGGCGTGGTTTTCCAGCAGGAACTCGAACTGCTCGTCGACCGACTCGCGAACCTCCTCGACGGAGCCGCCCGCGCCCGGCATGGCGCTCTCCATCGCGTCGAGGTAGCTGTGGAAGGCGGTTTTCGAGAGTTCGACGGTGCGGCGCTGAGCCGATTCCTGGCTCTCCAGACTGTCGACGAAGGCCTCGGTCATGGTCTGCTGGAACTCGACGCTCTGTTCGACGGCGTTCTGTCCCTGTTTGATCGCCTGTCGCTGCATCTCGAATGTCGTGGTGATAGGGGTAGTGTATTCTGTCATAGTGGATTCACTCTTTGGAACGCTTGCGCTTGACCGGAACGACGACAGTCTGGACGATATCCCCCTCCTCAATGTCGAGTGCCTCACGCTCGGCGTCGGGAATGCTGATGCGTCCGCCGCTCTGGACGCGGGTTTTGAACGTCGCCATCTGACTCATCGCGCCCAACTGTGGGACGCCAACGCCCGACGTGCTGGCACCGAGCAGCTGCTGGATAAACTCCTGTTGCTGCTCCATTGCCTGCTCGCTGGCCTGCTGGAATCCCTCCATCATCGAAGGGGGCCAAATGAATCCGTCCGTACCGTCGTTTTGTTCGGTCATCGCTTCACCCCTCTCTTCACCACTTGACACCATAAGAGTTATGATTGTCACCGCTCATTACCGTCTATTGGTAGCAAATGGTAAAAGCTGAACCCACGGGGGCCAACTACGGCTCCCCACCGACCACGGTGAGCCCGTGCGATTCGCACGAAGCGGCCCGCAGACGTCGCTCTGGCGCCTGCGAACCATGCGAACCACCACGTTTTAATATAGTCATATCCAATTACTGGTGCCAATGAGCTCCAACCCGAATCGGAGCGCGTTGCTGGATACGTGGACAGAGACCTCGTCGCATGTTTTCAACAGCGTTCTGGAGGCGAACAGAGCGGCGTTTGCGGCCTTCGGTGTCAACTCCGACGACGACACCAACGAGGACCCGACGCTGCCGCCGCGAGAGCGGATCGAATCCGACGAAGACCTCCCCGAGTGGACCATCGAGCGGACCGAGGACGACCGAACCGAGCTCGGTGTTGGGGACCGTATCGAGTTCACCAAGACTATCTCTGACGACGACGTAACGAACTTCGCGGCCGCAAGCGGTGACACCAACCCGCTGCACATGGACGACGAGTACGCCTCCGAGACACGGTTTCGAGGGCGTATCGCCCACGGGACGCTCGTCGGCGGACTCATCAGCGCCGCCTTGGCCCGCGTCCCAGGTCTGGTCGTCTATCTCTCACAGGATCTGGAGTTCCACAACCCGGTCCGTATCGGCGATCGTCTCACCGCCGAGATAGAGATCGTTGAGGACCTCGGCAACGAACAGTTCCGGCTGACCACGCAGGTCAAGCAGGACGAGGAAGTCGTCATCGACGGCGAAGCCGTCATCCTGATCGACGACCAACCCGTGTAACCTCCAGAACACGCGCTCCATCACGCCCGCATTGCGGCGGCCCCCTCTCCTCGCCATCACAATAGTTGTCTCGGTGACATTTAGCTGATTATAGGCGCTAATCCCCCTTGCTCAAGGAGCGACCGGAGAGAGCGAGTAGGGAGGGGATACAGCGTCCCCAGAAATCTCCGATTTCTGGTGTGCGAACGAATCGCGGAGCGATTCGTCCACGCCGTCATGGTTTTACTTTCGCTACACGGCATGGCCTTACTACCTCTCCGGTCGACGGTGGTAGTACGATGCTCGCCACGCTTCCGACAGTGTTCAAGCGCGAGAAGAAGCGCGCACCGTCGGTTGTGGCCGAGTGTCCATTCGGTAGGAGCGGGACACTCCGAACCACCTGTGAAGGGAACTCGCCTGTGGAGTCTGGAATCCCTGTGCCCACGTCGGGGATAAATTCTGACACAGAAACAGGAAGCCCTGTCCTCAACA
>NZ_JAQCNH010000108.1 GCF_028275115.1 Halorientalis sp.
TTCGTCGTCCCGGACCAGAACCGCGAGGTGGAGTTCAACCACAACCAGGAGGTCCAGCAGGATGTGCAGGACCTCAGAAACGCGATCGTGTCGATGACGGGTGATCGAAACGGGCGTTCTGTCTCGGTGACGCTCGGCACGCAGTACCCGAGCAGACTGGTCACGCTCAATCCGGGGCCACCAGCAGGAACCCTGCGGGCAGTGGGAACGACGAACCAGAGTGTGGGGTTCAACCTCACGAACGTCGTCGCCGTCGACGGCGACACCGACGACTTCTGGGACGGTACCCGACGGTCGTACAACACAGGGCGCATCGTCTATGACCCCAATTACAACGTCTACGACAGTTCCCCGAGAACTGTGTACGGACAGACCGTCCTGTACAACCGGTTCGCCGACGGCGCGGCAGCGCGGACGGGTCAGCTCCTGATCGACGGGACCGACCTGTCCGTCGTGACCGTCAACGGCTCGCTCAGCCGGACAGGAGCTGACGCCACTGCGGTGGACGTGAACCCGATCAGTTCAAGCGGCGACGCCATCGACGTGGAGGACGGGAGCAACCCGATCGAGTTGACCTTCCAGTCGGGCCTGCCGGCGGCCCAGTGGGAACGACTCCTCGAGTCCGAGTACGATCCGGACGGCTCGGATCCCGAGAAGTACGTCAGCGGCATCGCCGAGACGCAACTCTCGGAGGAAACCTACGAGATCACGCTGACGCTCGAACCCGCCGAGTACGATCTCACGATGACGAAAGTCGGCGTCGGGACGGGGGCCACGGACGAGTCCGACGCGTACCTGACTGCGGTCACCACCGACCCAAGTTCGACGACGGGGTCGACGAGCGAGGTCGTCCTCGAAGTCCGCGATCAGTACAACAACCCGGTCGAGGGTGTGACTGTCGAGGGTGGGGTCGCGCCCGGCGAGGATGGGAGCGTCGACGGGCAGGACCAGTCTGACGACGACGGGCGCGTCCAGTTCGAGTACACCGCGCCCGGCACGACGGGGACGAACCAGCTCAACTTCAGCCTCCAGCCCCTGGGTCCGGCGTTCGCCGACGGGCGGGCGAGCGACGTGTCGCTGAGCGTCGAGGTGACGGCCGGCGGTTCGACGAATCCCTCCGGTCCGGAGGAGAGCGGCCTGATCTACAACGACGACGCGACACAGGACCCGACCACTACCGGCGGCGTTGACTTTACAGTCACCAACGAAGTCGGGGAGCGCATCGAGATTACGGAGGTCTCGGTCGATCCAGTCGACGGTGAAATCTCGTCACTCGACGATACCGTTGCGAACCCAATTTCACCACCGTCGGCAACGGAGAGCGAACTCTACGTCTCCGCAGACGGTGACGGGTACGTCGATACAGGGGCAGAAGCTGAACTCCCGGTCTCGTTCGACCTCGACGACGGAAGTTACTACTGGAGCAACGGGAACCCGGAGCTGTCGGCCGGGTCGGACGCGACGTTCGACCTGTACGAATTCCGGGACTCGGCGGGCGATCAGCTCGACATGGACGGTCGGAGCGTCACCATCACCGCGTTCTACCGGCCGACGGCCGGGGGGCAGACGGACCGCTCGACGTTCACCATCCGGCCCGGTGGCACCGGCGGGAATCAGGTCCCGACGGCCGATCTCCAGATCAGCACTGCGAGCGGAAACAGCCAGTACAACCTCGACGGAAGTGGCTCCTCCGATCCCGACGGCTCGATCACGAGCTACGAGTGGGACCTGGACGACGACGGAATATTCGACGATGCCACCGGGCAGACGCCTGGAAAGACCAAGATCGATGCAGGTCGCGTCTCCCTCCGTGTGACTGACGACAGCGGGGATGCGGACACGGCGACGAAGGCCGTCCCCTGACGTCAGCAGAGCGCGACGGTGACGTATGCGATGCCGTCGGCCGTCACGACCCCGGTCCCGACGTGGTTCGCGTTCCGGATTGTCAGCGTCTCCCGCGAGGTGCGATCCGCGAACCAGCGGTCGACGACGGCGTTCGCCGTCACCGTCTCGTTCGTCCCGTTCGGATCGACGCTCGTGACGAGTTCCAGGTCCGAGAGCGGGCGCAGGTACGACTCGTACTGGTGGCGCATTCGACAGGACGAGTCGAGGCCGACCGCCGCGTAGTGGTCGGCGGGCCTCGTCTCGCCGGCCGTCGGCGCGGCGAGGTGTAGACGCGCCATGCGGGCGCTGTGGTTGCGCGCGAGCGTTCCGAGTCGCCGTGCGACCGTGGTGTTCGTTTCGAGAGTCCCGTCCAGGACGTCGTTCCGGATGGGATTGTGACGGTAGTCGTTGATCGCAGCGGCCAGCGCACGTTCGAGTCGTGTTTCGTTCAGCGCCCCCTCGTCCGCTTCGTCGGGCGCATCGACTGCTGCGGACTGGCCCGAGGGGGTGACCGTAACCGACTCGGCTACGGCCCTTTCGGTGGACGTTTCACCGGTATCGGTGTCGGTAGTCGTCACTGGTGGTGGTGTCCCGGACGGGGAGTTGGCGACCCGTTCCGGGGTCGACTGCAGTCCGTCGGCGACGACCGGGAGCGACACGGCGACCGTGAGGAGGAGTAGCGACGCGGCGATCGCACGCTTCATGCTGTCGAGCGAACGGCGGGCGGACCGTCGGTGCGCTCACGCGTGTGGATGTCTCGCGGTAGGCCGGTCATCATGGAACGAAAGTTCTCTTGACATACTCGGCCGCCGCGATAAAATATGTTTCGCGTCTTTCACTGGTAGATACGCACAGAATCGCCACTCTGAGCCCGATACGTCAAAAACATCTTTGCGCTGGCTCCGAATGCGGACGTATGAGTAGGCTGTCGCGTCGCCGATTCGGGCTGGCCGTTCTGTCGGTACTCTCCGCTGGGTGTGTCAGCGACCAGTCGCCACGAGACACCGAGACGAGTGAACCGGCGCCACGGGCCGGCCGCCAGCCGACGTCCACGGCCGACCAGGCGACCGATACGGTGGCCGAAACCGACGCCGAAACAGCCACGCCGACAGTGGACCGGCCGGAAGCACAGTTCAGCGTCGGTGACCAGCAGCGTCGGTCCCGCGTGACCGGTGGGCAGTTTATGCTCGACGAGAACAGCTACGAGAACTTCGCCGTGGACCTCGAATCGACCGCGGCCCTCACCTACGACATGATCGTGCGGCGCGGCCCGCCGGTGGATGTGCTCGTGTTCACCCGCGAAGAGTTCGGCGCGTTCCAGCGGCGCCACCGCGCACGTCACCTGGGCGAAGTGAGTACCTTCCACGCGACGAACGTCAGAAACGAGTCGGTGACTGTCTCCCCGGGCGAGTACCACATCGTCGTCAACAACACCGACTGGCCACGGGCCGTCCCGAACGGTGGCGAGCAGTACTCCCAGCTCGAAGACGACGCCCTCGTCGACTTCGACCTCCGGTGGGAACCGGTCGACACTGCGGAGTGAGCCGAACTTCTTTCGACAATCGTCGATAGTTTAGTCGACAATATATTATACCACGTTCCCCGACTTAGAGGTATGACAGCGGTCGGCATCGACGCCGTGGAGATCAGGACGGGGAAGCTAAAACTAGACCTGGCGGAGACGTTCGCGCCCGCGAAGGGCGAGTCGCCGGAGAAGTACACCGAAGGACTGGGCCTGCACTCCAGTTCGTTCCCGGACACCTACGAGGATATCGTGACCATGGGGGCCAACGCAGCCCACCGGTTGATGGAGCGCAACGGGTTGGAGCCTGGTGATATCGGTCGGATCGACGTGGCAACCGAGAGCGCGTTCGACAACTCCAAACCCGTCTCGACGTACATCGCGGGCTGTCTGGAGCAGGTGTACGGCGGCGACTTCCACCACGCGAACAAGGGCGAGCGGAAGTTCGCGTGCGTGGCGGGCACCCAGAGCATCGACGACGCGTACAACTGGATCCGCGCGGGCCGTCACCGCGGCCGGAAGGCCATCGTCGTCGCGACCGACACGGCGCTGTACGCCCGGGGCGACCCGGGCGAGGCGACCCAGGGCGCGGGCGCGGTCGCACTGTTGATCAGCGAGGACCCAGATCTGGTCGAGCTATCGCCCGAACAGGGCTTCGGCAGCGCGGACGAAACGGACTTCCTCAAACCCAACCAGCAGTTCCCGTCGGTCGACGGGAAACGGTCGGTCCAGGTGTACCTCGCGCGAATGCGCGAAGCCGTCGAGGACTTCGAGTCGGTGTGGGGCGAGGTCGGCCCCGAGACGTTCACACTCGTCCCGTTCCACACGCCGTTCCCAGGGATGGTCCGGAAGGCCGCACTGCTCGGCTTCCGGCACATGATCCGGGACACGGGTGTCGAGGAGCAACTGGCCCAGGACATCGGGCGTCAGCCCCGGCCCGAAGCGTTCGACGACGAGAAGGCGTTCAGGGACTCTATTCGCGAGTACACGGACAAACTCAAACAGACAGACACCTACGCGGGGTGGTACGACGACGTGATCGAGCCGACGCTCACCATCTCCCGGGAGGTCGGAAACTGGTACACCGGCTCCGTTCACGTCGCTCGCATCAGCGGTCTCAAAGTGGCCCTGGACGCCGGTGCGGACATGACCGGCGAGCGCCTACTCGTTGGCTCCTACGGGAGCGGCGCACAGGCGGAGATCCACGCCGAGACCGTCCAGCCGGGCTGGGAAGACGAGATCGAACAGCTCAGTATCGACGAGCAACTCGGCAGGCGCTACCCGCTGTCGTTCGAGGAGTACGAGCACATCCACGACGTCCACAACCACGACAAGGAGCGACAGGCCGACGCCGAGGAGTTCACGACGCCCGATGCAGAGTTCGTCTTCGACGGCTGGGGCCGGATGGGTGAGCGGAAGTACCGCTACGTGGAGTAACCACACATTACAACTCGCCGTTTTCGATTTTGATACCTTGTTCTCGTAGCAGCAGCCCGAACGCTCCGGGTGGCCGGGACGAATCCGACCCAGTCAAAACTATCGATAATGATAAAATTAACGGGGGATTCAAACCGGGCGAGGAACAATTCACTAGTATGGTACATCCAGCGGAGAGCGCGTTCGTCGGCGCGATCGTCGGGCTGGTCACGGTGCTGGTCGCGTTCCCGACGCGGGTCGGACGGCTGTTCGCACCCGCAGGTGAGGTCGTCGTCGACGGAATCCGCTGGGCCAGTGAAGCACTCCCGTACTGGGCATTCATCGTGACGGTCTTTCTCGGGACGATGTTCGTCACCGTGTTCGTCGCCTACGAGTTCGCCAAAGTGGGCTACGCGGCGGTCAGGCGGGCTGGTCCCCGGACGAAACGCATCGTCCGGTTCGTCTCGCCGAACACGCCAATCGGGAAAGCGGCCTTCGCGTTCTGTTTCACCGTTCTCTTTCTCATCGGTTCGGTCGGGGCACTCCCGTACGTGATTGGCGACCTCGGCGAGAGTAGCGCCGTCAGCAACGCCGGGAACTTCACGGACGGAAACGACCCACAGACCGCGCTCGAAGACGCCAGCGAGCGGATGGACGACGTGCTCTCCGGTGACGTTGCGACACAGGGCGGCGTCGAGGGTGCGAGCGACGACGAGCGCGCGTACGACCAGCCCCAACCGGACAGCGACGGCGACCGCCTCGAGGACAGCTGGGAGCGCCGTGAGCGGACACCGGGCGGCGCGGAACTCCCGAACGCCGACCCCGGCCGGATGGACCTGTACGTCCAATTCGACTACGGCAGTTACACCCACCCCCTCTCGAATCGCGAGAAGCAGGCGCTCAAGCAGGTCTGGGCGGAGATGCCCGTTGAAAACCCCGATGGGTCCACCGGCATCACCCTCCACATCGACGACGGGCGCGACGACGGCTACGGTGGTGCCATCGGCAGCGAAGTGTCGGTATCCGGCGAGCGCGTCGAAGGCGTCCACCAGTACTACACCGCTCAGAACCTCGGCCCACGGCGCTGCCAGTACCACCAAGTCGTCGTCGGCGAGGTCCGCGGTGGCAGTCAGGTCGGCTTCGCCAGCGCCCCCGGCTTCGGTAGCGTCGTCGACGACGAGCGACAGGCCTACAACGGCGACGTTCCCTTCCGCGTCCACGTCATCACCCACGAACTCCTCCACAACGTCGTCGGTGAAGTCGACGGCGGCACCCACACCAGCGAGGGCTGGCTCTCCCCGACCGTCGACGCCGACGAGGCTTTTCTCTCCGACGCCGCCGGACGCGAACTGAACGGCGGGCTGGCCGGGTCGGCGTCCTATCAGGACAATCTCTGTTAACCCACTGTTTTCCGTCCAGCGGTGGGCATCACCCACCCAATCTGTACAGATGCCACCGAGATCAGCGTGCGAGAGAGCGTGTCAGCTACCCACCGCTGAAGCGGTGGGCTTGTCGGTGGACTCCCGTTCTGCCGACACGGGAGTGTCGGACGCTACGTCAGTCGCGTTCACGGTCATCACCCCCGAGTTCAGGGCGTACTGACAGAACGCCCCTCCAGCAGGGGACTTCTGCCCCCGCTGGAGTTGAAGCGCGAGCTTCCGGGCGATATTCTTCGTCGCGTTGTAATCTGCGTTCGCAGTATAAGAACAGTCCAAGCAGGCGAAGTGTTGCCCGTCACGGTTTTCCTCGAGCGTACAGCCACATTTCGAGCATTGCTGGCTCGTGTAGGACGGTTCGACTGTCTCGACCACGATGCCGTGTTCGTCGGCTTTGTACGCAACTTGTTCCTGTAACGCACGGAATGCCCACTGCTGGAATTTCTTGCCGTCGCTGATGCACTCTCGAATCTGTGCCAGGTCCTCGAACGCGATGTGCGTACAGCCGTGGCGTTCGGCCTCTGCAACGAGTTCTTTCGAACACCGATGCAGGTAGTCACGGCTCCAGCGACCGAACCTGTCACCGATGCGCTGATAGGTCAGGTGGGCGCTTCGCGTCCCGGTCTGTTGCAGGCTGGCACGCCGTTTCTCGAACTCGCGGCGCTTGTGGTTGAGGTAGTCGGCGTTGCCGACGAATGCGCCTGTCGAGGTCACGGCGATATGGTCGTCAACGTTGCAGTCCACGCCAAGGACTCTCGAATCCTCGGCTTTCTCAGGACTGCTCGCGTCGAGTTCCCGTTCCATCGCCGCGTGGAGGTAGAATTCGCCGGCGTCGCTGTCGTAGTGGACGGTGCTGGTCGAAAACGAGTAGTTCTCGTTCAGCAGGTACTCGCCGTGTGGCGTTCCCTCGGGGTCGTTGGGCAGGTCGTACTCGCATTCGACTCTGCCGTTGACGGTAGCGAGACTTACCTTATCGCGGTAGTAGGTGGCGGCGCGCTTGTCGTAGGCGATGCTGAACGTGTCGTATTCGGGCCTGCTGGTGGTCTCGCCCTCGGCAAGTCGGTCAACGCAATTGCCAATATCGTCGGTGGCGCGTTTGATGGCTTTCTGGACGAGGTTCGCGTGCAAGCCGTCCGTTTCGTCGCGGAGGTCGTCGTAGATACCGGCTTCCGCTTCACTCTTGCTGGTCACGCAGTCTTCGTCGGGATGGCGCCACGCCCAGTCTGCGGTGCGGTTCGCACAGTACTGGAATTTGGAGTTGGTAGCGTGGAGGTCGCTCTTTCGGTCGTCGGGCACGTCGAGACGGACGCGAACCGTTCGAGTCACCTCCCACGCCATATGTCACAGTAGTATCTATTCCTTATTAATGTTTTATACTACGTTGGGAGTCAGAAATGCTGATACTGGTGGATCGTTGCACGGAGCGTACGCGCTTGCTCCCACGGCTAAAGCCGTGGGCATCCGCGCTGTATCCGCTGACTCTTTGATCGCTCGCTGCCCCCACTACGGCTCCGGTGAACCGGTCTCACACGGCCACCGGTGTCGGTCACTTGCGGCTGGTCGAGGCGGTGTTTCATGACGCGAAACACGCTACCGGTATCCATCTTCCCGGGTGGATACAGTGTAGACAATGACGTCCCCCGACAGGCGGACCTTCCTCGGCAGTCTCGCGAGTATCGTCCTCGCCGGCAGTTTCGCGGGTTGTAACGAGTCGACGGACAACACGCCGACCGCCGGAGTAACTCCGACCGAATCACCCACCGAGACGGCGAGTCCGACGCCAACGGACGCCGCCACAGCGCAGGCGTTCGTCCGTGACCTCAGCGATGGCGGATACCGGCGGGCACGTGAGCGACTCACCACGGACGCCGCGACTCGGTTGTCGGCGAACACGCTCGAGCGACTCTGGCTCGGACTCACCGCACAACACGGTGCGCTCCGGGAGGTCGTGGGCGCCAAGCGTACGACAGAGACGGGGCGTCCAGTGGCCATCGTGACCGCTCGCTGTGACGAGGCAGACCAGTCCGTGCGATGTACCTTCGATGAGGGAGATATCGACACGGTTCGGTTCCCGGCGGAGTACAGTCCGCCGGCCTACGCGGACGAGTCGGCGTTCACGGAACGCACGGTCACCGTCGAGGGGACCGGGTGCTCACTCCCCGGGACGCTCAGCGTTCCCGGAGGGGTCGCTGGAAGCGCGGGCGGACGTGCGGATGCTGGCGGGACGGTTCCCGGGGTCGTCCTCGTTCACGGCAGTGGGGCGCACGGCCGTGACGAGACGATCGGTCCAAACAAGCCGTTCAGAGACCTGGCGTGGGGACTTGCTACTCGTGGTGTAGCGGTCCTGCGCTACGAGAAGCGGACGGCGGCCTGCGACGTCCCACCTGGCGACCGGGACGTAAACAACATCGTCGTCGAGGACGCCGTTCAGGCGGTCGACCTGCTCGGCGCACAGGACGAGATCGACCCGGACCGACGATACGTCGTCGGCCACAGCCTCGGTGCCACCTGCACGCCGCGGATCGCCGAGCGCACGGCCCTCGCGGGCGGGGCGATGTTAGCCGCGAACGCCCGGCCGATAACTGCTGTCGTGCGTGATCAGCGACGGTACCTCCTCTCGGTTACCGGGGAGCTCAGCGAGGCGGAGAGAGAGAAGATCGCGACCCTCGACGAGACACTCGTCCGGGTCGAGAACGGCGACGTCGCCCCTGACGAACGAGTCATGGGTCTCCCGGGGTCGTGGTGGTCGAGTCTGCTCGCTTACGACCAGGTTGCGACAGCAAAGCGCGTCGAGACGCCACTGGCGTTCTTCCAGGGCGGGCGCGATTACCAGGTCACCGAGGAAGACGACTTCGCACAGTGGCGGTCGGACCTCGGCGACGCCGCGAACACGAGCACGTTTCTGTACCCGGACCTCTCGCATCTCTTCCAGTCCGGTACCGAGCCGTCGCTGGGCGCCGAGTACAGTTTCCACGACAACGTTGCCGACTCCGTGGTAACCGACATCGCTGCTTGGGTCGACCGGAGCGGCAGATAGGCCGTCCTCGAACTCACTCTCAGGGCAACTCGCGCATCCCGTCGAGCATCGTCGGCAGGTCCGTCGTCGTCACGGCCAGCGAGAAGCCGTCGATGCGGGCCAGTCGCGGCGCGTGCTCCCAGAGGCTGTCCTCGTCGAGGCCGTGGAGGACGATAGCGTTGGGCGTGGGCGTGACGACACGCATCGCCACCAGTGGAGACTCCCCGCGCGTGACGTTCGTGAACACCAGCGCGCGGTTGGTCGACTGCCCGTAGAGCCGGTAGAACTCCTCACTGGAGAGGCGAGTAATCGCCTCGATACTGTCGATGACGGTGTGGCCGGCGACGGTCGCCTGCGACCCCTCGACCAGTTCCGTCGCGCCGATGGTGTCGTGGTACCGCTCTATCGGGATGGTCGCGGGGTACTCCCGGAGGTCGTGGACGATTTCGCTGTCGAACCCGGCCGAGAGGACCCGTGCGTGCTGGCGGATACGTCCGCCACCGCGACCCTCGTCGATGTCGAGCAGAGCCCCGACGATGCGCTCTATGACGCCGATGCCTGGACTCTGCCGGCGGCCGCTCTCGTAGTCGGAGATAACCGACGAGGAAACCGCTAGCGTGTCGGCCAGTTCGGTCTGGGACACGTCGAAGTCGGTCCGCCACTTCCGCAGGGTCGCGCCCGGGTCGTTGCTGAGCGTGATCTCACCGGCGATTTTCTCGGCGAGTTCACGCCGTGGCCCGCGTCCCATATCGCCAGTGGGCGCACTCAACGGCTTTAATGTACCGGCACAGCAGAGAGGGTGACCCACCGGAAGCGATTTGCCGACCAAGCCGATAACGTCGCTATGCCATCGACGGTGGTGCATCTCGCCTTCGGGGGTATCCTCGCCGCCGCATTACTCGGAGACACCTTCTCCCGCCGGAGTTTGGCCGTCGTCTTCGCCGTCGTAACCTTCGCCGACCTGGACGTGTTCGTTGGGTTGGCGATTCCGGGCGCTCACCGTGCGGCGTTCCACACACTGCTTCTCCCAGTCGTCGCAACCGGCCTCCTCTACTATGACCTGCGGCGAACTCGACCGTGGCTCACGACCCGGTTCGGGACGCAGGCACCGCGTGTGGCCTGGACCGCCATCGTGGCGTTCGTCTTCGCGGCGGTCGGACTCGACCTGTTCACCAGTTGGGGTGCCAACCCGTTCTACCCGCTCGTCGACCAGTTCTACTCGGTCGGCGGGACACTCGAATACTCCACACAGCGGGGGCTCGTCCAGACGTTCGTCGAAATCGGCGGTCCCGAACCCGGCCCGCAGCAACTAGGCACGACCGACACCTACCACGTCAACAGCGGCGTCGATCCAACCGCCGGGAGCGAACCCGAGAACGTCGACCGCGTATTTCCTGTCGCACAGTCGGGCTGGCAACTCCTGCTCGTCCTCACCAGCCCCGTCGTCCTGTGGGCTCGTGCCCGGCAGGATTAGTTCGTCTGACCCGCGACGGCGTTCCCGAGCGCGCCCAGCACGAGGGAGGAGACCGGCCCCGCGAGGACCAGTGCGAGCAGCGTGTCCGGGCTGACGAAACTCGCCTCACCCTAGCGGAAGAGAGACGCGCCGACGACAGCGAGCGGGAGGTACCCAACCGCGACCGTCGCGCCCGCCTTCGCCGAACTGGCCGGGTCGGCGGTCCCGAGGCGACGGCGGCCGACGGCGAGTCCCGCCCCGAACAGGAGGAGAGCAGGGAGCAGATACAGCACGGCCGAGAACGCGTCGACCTGCGCGATGCGGTCGACGCTACTGGACCCGCCGAAGAGAGGCCTCCACCTCGAACACCGTCGGGACCAGGTGGGCATGTAGAACACCCAGCCCACCGCCTGATAGGTCACGTCCTGTCCGGCGATGGCCTCCACAGCCCGGTTCCCCAGCGATTCGCGGACGTCTCCCCCGACCAGCAGATACGTGAAGACGTACCCGAGCAGGTACGCGCCCACGCCGGCGACGGTGCCTGTACGCAGTGGTAACGCACGAATCTGCTCCGTATTCATACGCTCCACCCCACCGTCCCACGGAATGAGCCTTGTGGCACCCACCGGCCAGCGCAGGGTGTAGTCGAGTGAACACGCTGCACACCCCGTCTCGTTCGTGGCCCCGTGTTCCACGCCACCCAGTGCAGGAGCCGAACCGATTCTCACAGACGGAGTCGCCACGGACTGGTAGTCAGCGGGAGAGCGTCGGGGCCAGACGTGGACGGAGCTCCACACCGACTCGGCGTCGTCCGACCGCTTCCCGGAGCGGGTAGCCTGGCTCTCTGCACCGTAGAAGCTAAACGCGGCCCGTGCTTCCCCTCGATAATGAGTGACTGGACGGAGAAATACCGCCCGTCGACGCTCTCCGAGCTCCGGGGCAACGACAAGGCCCGCGACACCCTACGGGAGTGGGGCCAGACCTGGGACGAGCACGGGGAGGCGGCCATCGTACACGGCAGTCCCGGAATCGGAAAGACCTCGGCGGCCCACGCGCTGGCCAGCGACATGGGCTGGGACGTCGTCGAACTCAACGCCAGCGACTCCCGGACGAAAGACGACATCGAGCGCCTGGCCGGCCGTGCCGTCAAGAACACGACACTGGGCGAGTCCGGCAAACAGCTCATCATCGTCGACGAGGCCGACAACTTCCACGGTAACGTTGACCGCGGCGGGTCACGAGCGGTCACGTCCATCGTCAGAGAGGCAGGCCAGCCGATGGTCCTCATCGCCAACGACTTCTACGAGATGTCGAACACTCTCCGGAACGCCTGCCGGGAGATTGAATTCCGGGACATCTCCGCCCGCTCTATCGTTCCCGTCCTCCGGGACGTGTGCCGTAAAGAGGACATCGAGTTCGAGCAGGAGGCGCTGTCGGCCATCGCCGAGTCCAACAGCGGCGACCTGCGGGGGGCGGTCAACGACCTGCAGGCGCTGGCACAGGGCCGGACCGAACTCCAGGCCGAGGACGTGGTCACCGGCCAACGAGACCGAACGAACGGCGTCTTCGACTACCTCGACACCGTCATCAAGAAGGCGGACGCAGAGGGGGCGCTGAAAGCGTCCTACGACGTCGACGAGACGCCGGACGACCTCATCAACTGGATCGAGGACAACATGCCCAAAGACTACGAAGGTCGGGAGTTGGCCCGCGCCTACGACTTCCTCGCCAACGCCGACCGCTGGCTGGGGCGAGTGCGGGCGACACAGGACTACTCCTACTGGCGGTACGCCGGCGACAACATGACCGCCGGCGTCGCCGCCGCTCGGGGCGGCGAGAAGGGCGGGTGGACTCGCTACGGCCCACCGAGCTACTGGTCGAAACTCGGTCGCTCGCGGGGCACCCGTCAGAAACGCGACTACGTGGCCCGGAAAGTCGCCGAACACCTCGGCGTCAGCATGGCCACCGCCCGCCGCGATGTCGTTCCCCACCTGGCAGCGATGACTCACCACTGCAAGAACCGCGAACTCACCGTGGCGATGACCGCCCGGTACGACCTGGACGCCGAACACGTCGCCTTCGTTACCGGTTCCGGCGAGGATACCAACAAAGTCCAGGACATCGTCGACGACGCCGAGCGACTCCGAGAGGACGCCGCAGTCGAACACTCCGAGGGCGCCTTCGAGGGCGGCCGCGCCGGGGCGACGGACGACGGGACCGACGACAGAAACGAGGACACAGAGGCCACAGCTACGGCCGACGGGACCGACGGGAGTGACGACCGCGACGGGCAGGCGACGCTCGCCGCGAACGCGGGGTCCGAGGAATCGGACGGCGAACCCGGCGAAGCGGAACCGGGAGAGGAGGAAACGGGCGCGGACGACCAGCAGTCGGGGCTGGGCGACTTCGTGTAACGGCTCGAAACGGAGTCGTGGTCAGAGTTGGACTGGTCCGGACGAACCGTCGGCGCTGGCGTCGGTGTCCGGGTCGGTTGCGGTGTCGGCCACGGGTGTTGCGCTCTGGAACGCCCAGGCAGTCGTCGCGGTCATGGCCGCGAAGATGGTCAACGCGGCAGTGTGGTGGAGGACCTGTGCGACGGGTCCGTAGGCCCAGATGGTGTTCGCGCCGAGCAACACCTGCATGGGCAGAACGGCGAGGGCGACGGTCGAGGCCCAGCGAACGTCGGCCCGAGGCTGGTGTTTCCAGGCGGCGTAGGTCGTGCCGATAATCATGAAGCCGGTAACCATCGCGACGAATCTGTGGAACCACTCGACGAAACTCGGCCAGTCGGCCGGGAACAGACCGAATACGGCGCCGTTGCAGAGCGGCCAGCGTGCCCCACAGGACAGTCCCGCACCGATTGCACCGGTGTACACGCCGAGTAAGATGAGCGAGAACGTCATGCCCATCGTCGTCGCGGCGAGGTGGCGAAAGCCAAGTCGCATAATCGGTTCTCAGGTTTGCACCTACTTATGTTCGGCCCTTCGTCCTCGCGACTCGGGGGCACTCGACGAACGTCGAACATTATTTTCGGTTACCTTTTTACGCTGGCAAGGTCCCCATAATGCATGGGACTAGACGAGGATTCACTCGACTATCACCGGGAGGACCCCCCGGGAAAGCTGGAGATTTCGACGACGAAGCCAACCAACACACAGCGCGATCTGAGCCTCGCATACTCGCCGGGCGTCGCCGCCCCCTGCCGCGCGATTCGGGACAACCCCAACGACGCGTTCACCTACACTGCAAAGGGGAATCTCGTCGGCGTCGTCTCCGACGGCACCGCGGTGCTCGGTCTGGGCGACATCGGTGCACAGGCCTCCAAACCCGTGATGGAAGGGAAAGGCGTCCTGTTCAAGCGCTTCGCCGACATCGACGTGTTCGACATCGAACTCGAGGACGCCGACACCGAGGAGATGATCCGCTCGATCAGTTCGATGGAGCCGACCTTCGGTGGGATCAATCTGGAGGATATCAAGGCCCCCGAGTGTTTCGAGGTCGAGGGCCGCCTGCGCGAGGAGATGGACATCCCCATTTTCCACGACGACCAGCACGGCACCGCCATCATTTCCGGGGCGGCTCTGCTCAACGCCACCGATATCGCCGGCAAGGACCTCTCGGAACTGGATATCGTCTTCTCCGGTGCCGGCGCGAGCGCCATCGCGACCGCGCGCTTCTACATCTCGCTGGGCGCGAACCGCGAGAACATCACCATGTGTGACTCCTCGGGCATCATCACCCAGGCCCGCGCCGAGAACGACGACGTCAACGAGTTCAAAAAGGAGTTCGCACGGGACGTGCCCGAAGGGGACCTATCGGACGCGATGATCAACGCTGACGTGTTCGTTGGCCTCTCGGTCGGCGGAATCGTCTCGACGGAGATGGTCCAGTCGATGGGCGACGACCCGATCATCTTCGCGATGGCCAATCCCGACCCCGAGATCGGCTACGAGGACGCCAAACAGGCCCGCGACGACACCGTCATCATGGCGACTGGCCGTTCGGACTACCCGAATCAGGTCAACAACGTCCTCGGGTTCCCGTTCATTTTCCGTGGCGCACTCGACGTGCGCGCGACCGAAATCAACGAGGAGATGAAGCGGGCCGCCGCCGAGGCCCTCGCCGACCTGGCCCGTCAGGACGTGCCCGACGCCGTCGTCAAGGCCTACGGCGACCAGCCGCTGAAGTACGGCCCGGAGTACGTCATCCCGAAGCCGCTTGACCCCCGTGTGCTGTTCGAGGTCGCGCCGGCCGTCGCGGAGGCCGCCATGGACAGCGGAGCCGCCCGCGTCGACATCGAACACGAGGCGTACGTCGAACAGCTCGAAGCTCGCCTCGGCAAGTCGAGAGAGATGATGCGGGTCGTCCTCAACAAAGCTAAAAACGACCCGAAGCGGGTCGTCCTCGCGGAGGGCGACGACGAGAAGATGATTCGTGCGGCCTACCAGATGGCCGACCAGGGGGTCGCCGAACCCATCCTGATCGGCGACCGCGAGCGCATCTGGGCGATCATGGAGACGCTGGCGCTCGATTTCGACCCCGAGATCGTCGACCCCGGCGAAGGCAGCCTCGAACCGTACGCAGAACGACTGTACGACCTCCGACAGCGCGAAGGGATCACCCGCCGTGAGGCCGGCGAACTCGTTCAGGACGGCAATTACCTCGGGAGCGTCATGGTGGAGATGGGCGACGCCGACGCCATGCTAACGGGGCTGATGCACAACTACCCCTCGGCGCTCAAGCCGCCGCTCCAGATCGTCGGCACCGCCGACGACGCCAACTACGCCGCCGGCGTCTACATGCTTACGTTCAAGAACCGCGTCGTGTTCTGTGTCGACACCACCGTCAACCAGAGCCCCGACGCGGAGGTCCTCTCGGAGGTGACCTGCCACGCCGCCGAACTGGCCCGTCGATTCAATATCGAGCCCCGGGCGGCGATGCTGTCGTACTCGAACTTCGGGAGCGTCGACAACGAGGGGACGCGCAAGCCCCGGACGGCCGCCGAACTCCTCCGAAGCGACCCGGCGGTCGATTTCCCCGTCGACGGAGAGATGCAGGCCGACACGGCTGTCGTCAAGGACATCCTCAGCGGGACGTACGATTTTTCGGACCTGGAAGAACCCGCGAACATTCTCGTGTTCCCCAACCTCGAAGCCGGCAACATCGGCTACAAACTCCTCCAGCGCCTCGGTGGCGCGGAGGCCATCGGCCCGATGCTCGTCGGTATGGACAAACCCGTCCACGTCCTCCAGCGTGGCGACGAGGTCAAAGACATCGTGAACCTGGCGAGTGTGGCCGTCGTCGACGCTCAGCAGAACGACTACTAGCCACCGCTGTATGTCGGTGGTACGCGATGGGCACCGCCACCTGCACGAAGTTGGGTCAGAAACTGTTTCGCGTGCGGATGCTCGGCGCGACGGCTCTCGACCGTACTCACTCGGTCCGAAGCAATGCTAGCTGTTTCTCGGTCTCGAAGTAGTACTCGGCGGCCAGGCCGGTCCAGAGGAACACGACGACGCCGACCGTCACGGAGGCCGGGACGCCGACAGGTGAGAGGAGTCTGGCGGCGGCCAGGCCGACGGCCAGCATCGTCACCAGAAAAACGTACTCGTCGAGTGGGTCGGTGGCCAACCGGACGGTGTCGAGGTACGCGTAGCCGAGTCCGGCGGCAGCGCCGACGACAACCCCGAGCAGGGACCACACCACCGGCCCGTCCGGGAACAGTCCCGGCCACAACTCGACCACGACGTAGATGGTCAGCGCGAGCGTCAGCACTCCTGCCTGCACGACTGACGACACCGGCTCCCAGAACCCCCCGTCGCTCCCCATTGCCACATCGTGGTAACGGCCAGTATCTTAAATCTTGCCGCGTCAGTCGCTGGCACCGCGGTCCGACCGGGACGGTGGTGGCACCTGCTCCTCGGTCGGAGCCTCTGGAATAACACAGCGGTCGGGTTCGTGGTTGACGTGTGCGTACTGGTCCGGCGCGTTCGCCAGCGGGTGGGCCGGGTTCACGTCACTGGAGATACGAGCGGCTCGGATTTCGTCGAATCCGTTGATCCGGGCGCGAATCCCTCGCCAGTGGTGGTTCGTAGCCGCCGGCACGGAGACGGCGGGGTTCCAGTCGGCTCCACGGGAGTCGATGACGGCCTGGTTGACGTTGCCTGCCAGATCGTCGTGGTCGATCAGGAGGCCGACGCGAGCGTCGGTTGGTGCTCGCGCCGCAAGGACGTCGAGTCCCAGGTGGAGCGCGCGGTACTCGGCGACGTTGTTGTCGGGTGCGCTGTCCGTGACAGAGAGCCGCGCCACGCGTTCCCCGTCGCGTGTCTCGATAACCGCACCGAGACCACCGTCGGGTTCGTCCCCGCCCCCGACTGCGCCACGCCGGTTTCTGTAGGAGCCGTCCGTGGCGAGATAGAAATCTCGATGGTGGGTGCGAGGGGGGTGTGCGATGTGTGGCGTCGGCGACTCGTCGAACAGGTCCCGAAGGGACGGCCGGCCGTAAGCGGCCATACATATTGTATAGACGCGAAGCATTTTAAATATATGGCCCGCCGCGGCGAACGGCCGGGTGCTCACGGGGATACTCGAAGGCCGGAACGCCTACTACCGGACCGACCGTCGCCCCGCCCATGCTCACTGCCCGTGACAGCATGACGGCTGACGTGGAGGCGGTCACGCCCGACGGCGGTATCGACCACGTGCTGGACCTGCTGGCCGACCGCGACCGGGACGTCGGTCGCCTGCCGGTCGTCGAGGACGGTCGGGTCGTCGGTATCATCGCAGGTGAAGACCGACTCCGGGCGCTACGCGACGAGCGAGTCGAAAACGGGGAGTAAGAATCAGTCGTGGTAGCGGTGGCCGATGACTGCGGCGACCACGTTCAGGACGAGCAGGCCGACGAACGCACCGGCCATCGACCTGCTCCGGAGACCGTAGGCCAGAAGCGGGAGGTAGAGGAATGGAAGGACAATCGCGGACCAGAAGGCGAGACCGGTCACACCGGCTTTCAGACCGGTCCCGTACTGCGCCAGCGCGGGGCGGATGTCGCTCACTGGCGGGAACAGTTTCCGTTCGTTACTGGAGGGACTTGACGATGCCATCGTATCGTTCTACTCTACAGTAGAATAGCTGACCCCTTATAGTTGGTCGAGCCTTCGGCTCGTTTCGATTTATTTCATCTACGCACTGACGGCGATCCGACGTTTCACGACGGGCACAGAGTGGCGGATAAATTTTATACTCGAACCTGACGCCGTCACGTCGAATCACAGGTGACCATTATTCCGAGCACAGACGGTTGGAACGGCTCGGGCCGGCTACGCGATAGCAGACGGTGATACTGGAGTCCGCGTCGGCTACTAGGGCGTCTCGAGTTCGGAGCGCAGTCTATCCCGGGCCGCCGAGTCGAGGTCGGCGACTGCGCGGTCGGTGAACGGGGAGGCGAGAAGCGTCGCGAGCGCACGGTCGGTTTTCTCGCGAATACGGTCGATGGCCTTCTCGGTAGACTCAACGGACTCGTCCCGTTCGGTGGCGATCTCGTCGGCGGAGTGGCCGTCGTCAAGCATCGCCGCGACCTCGCGTTCGCCGTGGCTCAGAATCGACGAGTCGGACGTGGCATCGGGCATGCCGGCGATTCGGTGGGGACAGACAAAACAGTGGCGTCAGCCAAGCACGGTGACGCCGACCTCGTGAGGGCCGACTCGCGTCTCGAGGGTGACGGTATCGACGAAGTGATCGGTGACGGCTTTACGCCAGGCGGTAACGGCCTCGGCGTGACGCTCGCGGTGGCGCTCGCGGGTGTACTCCACGGTCTCGTCGTCGCGCAGGTCGTCCTCGGTCTCGGCGGGGGTCGGGTACGGCGGCGCGGACTCGCCCACGAACGTGTTGGGGTCGACGTGAATCGGCGCGGGTTCGTCGTACTCGGCGGCGCCGTCGCGGTGGATTCGAGCGCGCATCCGTCCGCTGAACGGCGGTGTCACTCGCAGGACTGGGTCCTGTCCGCTCCGGCGGACCGCTTCCAGTGCGGTGACGACGTCCTCGGCGGCGACGGCGAGCGAGCGTATCGCCGTCGGATCGGGTGACCCGGTCATGGGGGTAAGGTGGCAGTCCACAGTCTTGAGCGTTCCCGTCCCCACTCAGTCACCGGTCGCGCTTCGTCGTTGTGCGTCCCCGACCAGGTCGTCGATAGCCCGGTCGATGTCGACCACTTCGTCGGTCTGGTCCTCGAGGTCGTCGGTGATCCGGTCGAGGGCGTCGACCACATCTGCGGCGTTGTCGGTCGATGTATCGACCATGCTGGCGACTTCCTCGGTCGAGGCGGCCTGCTCGTCGGTCGCAGTGGCGACTTCTTCGATTCCGTTGTTGACCTCCCGGACGGTCTCGCTGATAGCTTCGAGCGTGCCCATAGCGTCGTCGACCGACTCGATGCCACCCTCGATTCGCTCGTTGTTCTGTTCGAGACTCCCGACAGCCTGCTCGGTGTTCTCCTGTATCTCGTCGATCATGGCCTCGATTTCGCCGGCCTGGGTCTGTGACTCGCCGGCGAGGTCTTTGATCTCGTCGGCGACGACGGCGAACCCCTCTCCGGCCTGGCCGGCGCGGGCGGCCTCGATAGAGGCGTTCAGCGCGAGGATGTTCGTCTGGTCGGCGATGTCGTTGATAATCTCGACGATCTCGTCGATCTCCTGGACGCTCGACTGAATGGTCCGTACGTCTTCTGCGACGCTATCGGCCGCCGCCTGTATCTCCTCCATCGCGTGGACGACTTCCTCGGCCGAGTTCTGCCCCTCGTCGGCGAGGTCTCGGGCTTCTTTGCTGGCGGCAGCGACCTCCTCCGCGGAGGAGGCGATCTGCTCGACCGAGGCCGACAGCGTCGACACCTCGCTCGTTACTTCGGACAGTCCCTGGTGTTGGTCGCGGGCCAACCGCGAGACTTCCCGGGTTTCCTCGGCGATCTCGGTCGACGACCGCTCCAGGTCGGCGATCGAGGTCTGAATCTCGGTCGCCGCGTCGTGATCGTACGTCCGGTCGCCGTCGACATCCTGTTCGCTCTCGTCCTGGATATTTCGGCCGAAGCCGGCGTCTGTGCCGTCGTCACGGGACATTCTTACAGAATAAACGAGTAGTTGGAACAAAACGGTGGCTACCCGGCTGTCAGAATTGATAACTCACTGCCTCGGTCGCGTGTCGGCCGGTTACTGTCGGTCACGCTCGAAAAAGGAGTCGAGCAGTTTCCGCTCGGCGACGCGGAGGTGCTGGTGGAAGGTAGACCGGGAGATGTCCATCATCGCGGCGAGTTCGTCGCCGTCGACGGCCCGCGGCCAGTCGAAGAAGCCGCTGTGATACGCCGTCCGGAGCGCGGTGAGCTGTCGGTCGGTGAGGCGTTCCTCGAGGCCTGCCCGGAACTCCTGGCGGGTCTGAACCGGGCGTTCGTGTTCGTGATAGCTCGAGAGTTCGGTCCCTTCGTGGCGATCCGCGATCAGTTCGAAGAGCGCTCTAGCGTCGGCCTCGCGGGATAGTTCGACGGTGAACGTCGTCACGCCATCGTCGCTCATCACTTCCTTGGTGACCGCTCCCCTGTCGACGAGCAGTTCTACGAGCGACCCCTCGAGCGTCAGTTGTACGAGACAGTCGTCGTCGTGTTCGGCCAGCACCGTCAGGTCGGTGACGGCGTCCGCTTCGGCCGCGAACGAACGGATGACCTCGGGACCACAGCCCTCGACGGTGTAAAACTCCCGGAGCATGCCGCCCGAACCGTAGACCGAACCGGAGTAGGAGAACCGGCAGTCGAGTTCGGTCGAAGCGGCGTTGAGCAGGAGCGTCGGGTCGTCGACGGTGAACTCCATCTCGACGATTCGGTCGGCTGTGAGCGTTCGCTTGCTCTCTAGCGCGTCGATGGCGTTGGCGATGACCCGTCCGAGTGCCTCCAGCACGACCTGCTCGCGCTCGTCGAAGGCGTCGGGGTGGCCTGCACACACCGTGAGAACGCCGTACTCGCTCTCTCGGCTGCCGATCGGGACCGAGATGAGTGCCTCAATTCCCGCGTCCCCGTAGCGTCGCCCGACAGCCGACCCGCTGTCGACTGTCGTGACGATGTGCCCGCTCCCAGTC
The DNA here is from genome assembly GCF_028275115.1 of Halorientalis sp. Classification (GTDB taxonomy): domain Archaea; phylum Halobacteriota; class Halobacteria; order Halobacteriales; family Haloarculaceae; genus Halorientalis. The sequence goes on from NZ_JAQCNH010000108.1 coordinate 20,841, forward strand.
GCGAACGCCCGCGCGCTCGGCGTCGGTGCCTCGGCGTCGAGCACGACCGACTCATCGTCGAGGTTCACGTCGGCCGACCCGGCCGCCGCCCGCACGCGTAACTGTTCCTCGGAGATACCAGCACTACCGACCCAGGCGAACACGTACGGGTCGGTGTCGGCCAGTCGTTCACAGACTCCGTGTTCGATTTCGTCTCTAGAGACCGACTCGATCAACAACTGGGTGATATCTTGAACGAGACCGTTGATGCGGTCGACCAGATGTTCGAGATTCTGCCGCTCCTGCTGGGCCTGCCGGGCGTTCTCTTGAGCCTCCAGTTCGGCGAGCCGACGGTCCGTGATGTCGATGTGCGCGACGGTCGCGAAGTTGCCGTCGCCGATAGTAAACGGCGTCGCGCGCATCAGGAACCAGCTCTGTTGCTCCGGTGTGTGGCAGGGATATTCGAGAGTGAACTCCTCGCACTCGCCGTCGAGGACGCGCCTGATCCCCCTGACCGCCTCGACTGCGTGGTCGTCCACGGTCGGATCGACCGAATCGAAGTAGTTGACCCCCTCCGCGTCCGCGTCAGTGCCAGCAGCCCCGTTTCTCGGAGTCCCCCAAGAACCGTTGGTGAACAGAATGTGTCCCTCCTCATCCAGCACAGCGATCTGGCTCGACAGCGTATCGAGGGCTGCTCTGGCTATCGATTCGGTTACTTCCATTCAATCCCTTTCGGGTCTGCAGCGGCATAAAAATCCCCCAATACAGCCGCAATCGACCCCAGGTGCGGCGGCGTGACCGGCCACCGAGCCGCCGTCATTCGGGCGCGAATCGCGAGAGCACCGGAATCTCCGCGCGGCGCTCGGCCGAAAGCGAGTTCCAGTCGATGCCTGCCGGTTTCTCACCGCCACCAGTCCGGAGCGTTCGCCCGGGCGTCACGACCACGTCGAGCGGCACGTCGTGGTCGTCCGCCGACCCGTCTGCCTCGACCAGTTGTCGCCCGTGAACGGTCGTCACGACCGGTGTCGCCCCGTCGACCAGACCTGATTCCCGCAGGACTGCGAACTCCAGGTCGCTGTACCCTTCGCCTTTGCCCACCCGTGCACCGTCGGCGGTGACGGCGACGCTCCCCGAGACGACCAGGTCTATCTCGGGCATCTCGTCGGGAGCCACCTGGACGCCCGCCTCGGCGGAGCCACCGACCGTCGTCGCGTGGTCGATGTCCTCGACCTCGTCGGGAGCGAGCCGCAGGAAGCACTTCTCGTCACGCAGTCGCGGCACAGCCATGTAGACGGTCTTCCCCTGTCGCAGGGCCGCACGCCGGACCGGGAGCTGTGGCGCGTCGGGGTTGGCCTTGATGACGTCGGCGTCGGCCCAGACCCCGGTGTCGGCCAGTCGCTCGGCGGCGTCGTCCGCACCCGCGAAGTTAGGGATACGCCCGTGTGGCGGGAAGGGAAACCGAGCGTCCTCGCTCGCCTCAAGTTCGTCCCAGACGCGTTCACGGAGGGCCTCCTTGTCCATACCCGATACCAGCGGCGCCACCGTCTTTAGCCTTCAGGACGACGGTGCCGTATCAAACGGCCGTAACATGATGGCACAACGGCTACGACTTCGTCTCACGATTCAATAGTATGAGTGGTGCCGACAGGACCGGTGGCGAAGAGGGGGATCGCGGTTCTACGACCGAAACGCGGGGACGGCCGACGGTGACGACCATCGACGGGGCGTCGGACCGGACCGTGTTCACCGAGTCGGGTAACACCGACGCTTGGATCGCGACCGATTGCGTCACCGACGTGCCGCGATAACCACCCGGTCGGCCAGTTCCGTTCGGACACCGGCTAGCAACAGCCTCGAGTTTCTCACCGTTTCGTCACTCACGGCGTTCGTGACCTGTAGTAAGAATGCCCGGGGAGGGCTCCGAACCCTCGATCTCCGCATGTCCCAGGTTCGAGGCTGACGGGCCTCACGGGACGGGGAGCGACGCCGCGCACGAGTCTCGAATCCCTATGAGTGCGGCGCTATGTCCAGCTAAGCCACCCGGGCTCGGTCTGCACCCGAATATTGACGAGTGGCCGTCTTTAACTTTCCCATCTCCGTGCGGCTATCCCCGCTGCCGCAAGCGAATCCCACACACGGCGCGTGCCGGCGCGACGGGTGTCGTGGGCGGACTCTGAGGTCAAACCACCCGCGGATTTAAGCCACCCGGCAAGTACACAACGAGCATGGAGATTCCTGACCTCGTCCGGGACGCGCTCGGGGGCGAGGACATCGAGTTGGGCGTCAACCTCGGTGACGAGGACGTCGTCTATCTCACGCCGACCCGGACGCTGCTGTACCGGGCCGAAGGGCTGTTGAGCGACGAGAAAGCCCGGGAGTTCCCCCACGATGTGGAGGGGCTGGACGTAAAGGAAGGGCGTCGAAAGACGAAGTTCGTCCTCGAGTACGTCGAGGGCACGCGCACGTTCGGCGTCCCGAGCGGCAGAGACGGAGCAGTGCTGGAACTGCTGTTGACCGGCATCCTTCGAGCCGACGACGTGGCCGACCCCGACGAGTCCGTCGCCGGGGCCTTTCGGTTCAGCGAACTCGTGTTGATCGTCACCGACAAGCGGGTCGTCCGTCACATCGGCTCGGCGGTCTGGACGGAGGACTTCGAGGAGTATCCCTTCGCCGACCTCACCGGCCTCTCCTTCGAGCAGGGCAACGTCGCGACGGAGGTCATCCTCGAAGTCGAGGGGCGACCGAAACGGATCAAGACCCCGAACGAGCGAGCGCGCAGGGTCCAACAGGTCGTCGAGAACGCCGTCTTCGACTTCTACGAGGTCGGTAGCCTGGAGAGACTGAACGCAACCATCGGCGTCGACGAGGAGACGGAGAGCGACGGCAGCAACGGTCGCAGCGACATCGACATCGGCGGCGGAATCGACCCGCTGGTCTCTGGCGACGAGAGCGGGAGAGAGGACAGGAGTTCCGAGCGCCCCACGGCGGACGGGTCGGCCGAGTCCGGCTCACGGAGTGGGTCACAGTCTCACCCCGAAACCGGGACCGACCCGACGTCCGGGTCGGCCGGGACGCGGGAGCAGTCCGCCGACGCTGGTGGCGGTCGGTCGACGGGGGGCCAGTCCGGTGCGAGTCGGTCCGCCGCCGGCCAGAGCGACGTGGCGAGTCAGCGCGACCTCAACGCCGTGGAGGCCCAGCTCACCGAGTTGACGACGGCGGTCGAACGCCACAACGAGTTGCTCGAACAGCAACAACGGACGATCAACAAACTCATCGAGGAGTTACGCGAGGGCCGTTAGTCCTCTCGGCCGGTCACTTTCCGGATACAGGAGGAGCCGAAGGGCCCGTGTTCCCCCGCATCGAACGTGATGAAGTAACCCGTCGACAGCCCGGCACCGCAGCGGCGACAGGAGAACTCCCCCGCTTTCGCGATCACGTCCGTCTCGAAGCTCACGTACTCGTGACTCGTCGGACGGACCGTTCCGTCCTCGCGCTCGACGATACCCCGGGCGACGGCCGTGTCCAGGATTTCACGCTGGACGTTGGGGTCGGTCGTGACTGTCTCGATCCGGTCGAGTGCCGCGGCGACCGACAGGGAGTCGTGTTCGAGGCTGGCGAGCAACTCCAGGCCGAGTTCCACCGGGTCGACGTCCCGCACACTCACCACTGCGACTGCGAGTTGATTAAGCGTTGTGAGCCCACCACAAGAGGTATACCGTACCGGAATCCCCTCATGAGTAGATGCGAGACGTGGCGCGCCAGCGACTGCTCGTCGGGTCGGTCCTCGCCGCCGTGGCGGCCGTCGCAGTCGCCGGTCGCTCGCCGACCGCCGTTCTTCGGTGGGTCGAGAGCCTCGCCGGTCAGCCGGCGCTGTTCGCCGTCGTGCTGGCGGGTCTCTACCTGCTTCGCCCGCTCGCGCTCCTCCCCGTCGCCGTGTGTTCCGTCCTCGCCGGCTACGTGTACGGCCTCGCGGGCGTCCCCGTCGCGCTGGCTGGCGCGGCCGTGACCAATCTGCCCGTTTTTCTGCTCGCTCGCTACACGGGGCTCGGCGGCGCGCTGTCGACCCGGTTCGAGACCCGCGCCGGTCAGTTCGTCGCGACGGCCGGCGCGTTCCGGAGCGTCGTCGTGGCCCGACTCCTGCCGCTGCCGTCTGACGCCGTCTCCTACGCCGCCGGCCTGACGCGGGTCCCCCTGCGGCACTACCTCCTCGGCTCGACCTGTGGCGAGATTCCGTGGGTGATCGCCGCCGTCCTCGCGGGCCGGTCGATGCACGACCTCACTGCGACAGGGACGGTCGTCGGTCTCGACGTCGTCGTCGGACTGGTCGCGCTGGCGGGCCTGTTGCTCGCCGGGCCAGCGTACCGGTATCTCGTCGACGGGCACCGGCCGGGAACCGCCGACGCTCAGTAAAACGTGTCCGCGCAGTCGTAAACCACGCCGTGCTCCGGGCAGACGTACTTGCAGTGGCGGCTGTACATCGGCCGCTCACACAGTGGACAGGGACGACCCGCCGGACCGGACACCCGGCCAGCACCGTCGGACTGGCCGTTCTCGTCACTCATATCCTCGGCCAGGGCGAGCGCGGGCTTGACTCTTCGGGTCGATCCGGACCGAATTCTAGAACCATCCCGAACGGAGTCGGTCCGGAGTTCGGACAATCGGTTTCAGTGGGCGTCCCTTCTCATCTGGTATGTCACGGTTTCGTGCGCAGTTGCCAAACGCGCTGCCGACGCTACTGGTCGGCCTCGTAGCCGGTATCACCGCCGTCGTTGGCTCGTACGCGGCCGCCGGGTTCACGCCTTCGTTCGTCATCACACCCGTAACGGCCTGGATCACCGAGGCGAGTCCAGCCGCGCTTACCAACTACGTCATCGAGAACCTCGGTGACCTCGGGCACACGCTCATCCTCCTGAGCGGGGTCGGACTGGTCACCGGCGGTGTCGGTGTACTGGTCGTCGGTTCACGCTTTCTCGGCCAGCAGCTCAACAACCGGGCGCTCCCGGTCGTGGCGACGACGGTCGGCACCTGGGCGTTCGTCACCGCGACGACCGGCCAGGCGTTGCTCGCGCTCGGCGCGGCCCTCCCGCCGGGGGTGGTCGTTCTGCTGACCGTCGCTGCACCGTCGCTCCCGACGCCGGAACCGGTCGACTCGCGCCGTCGGCAGATCATCGCGGGGAGCTTCTCCGTCGCTGGGTTCAGCCTCGCCGGATACACCGTGGGGCAACGGCGCACGCCCGAACTCGGCGGTGAACCGCTCTCAGAGAACTCGAAGCAACAGCAGCTGCTTCAGAACGCGTCCGAAGAGTCCTTCTCGATGGACGGTGCGGAGCCGCTGGTCAGCGAGAACTTCTACACCGTCGACATCGCCAACGTGAATCCAACGGTCGACGAGTCCGAGTGGGACTTGACGATCACCGGCGAGGTCGACGAGGAGACGACGCTCGACTACGCGGCGCTGAAGAACATGGAGTCGGTCGACCGCTTCGAGACCCTGCGGTGTGTCGGTGAGGACCTCAACGGAAAGAAGATGGACACCGCCCTCTGGACGGGCGTCCCGCTGGAGAACATCGTCGCACGGGCCGGCCCGGACGGCGACTGCGACTGCGTGCGGCTCCGGGCGGCCGACGACTACTACCAGGTGTTCCCGATGGACGCACTCGAGGACAGCCTGCTCGCCTACGGTATGAACGGCAGCGCGCTCCCACGCGGGCACGGCTACCCCGTCAGGGCGCTTATTCCGGGTCACTGGGGCGAGATTCAGGTCAAGTGGATCACCGAGATCGAAGTCCTCGACCAGGACGCCGAAGGCTACTGGGAGGAGAGAGGCTGGCACGGAACCGGGCCCGTCGAAACCGTCGCAAAGCTCCACGCCGTCAACGACCTCGACGACGGGCGCAAGGAGGTCGGCGGCCACGCCTACGCGGGTATCCGGGGCATCCAGCAGGTCGAGGTGTCGACCGACGGCGGTTCGACGTGGACCGAGGCCGAACTCACCGAACCGCTGGACGGTATCGACGCCTGGCGACAGTGGCGCTACCGCTACGACCCGCCCGATGGGTCCCACGAGGTGGTCGTCCGCGCAACCGACGGAAACGGGACGCTCCAGACCCAGGAAGAGCGAGGGAAGTTCCCACGCGGTGCGACGGGGTGGGTGTCCAGGACTGTGCAGTGAGAGACCAGCATTCATAAACCGGAACCGTGATAATTCTGACTCAGAGTCGATGGAGAAGGCCCTGTGGTATCTGTTGGCCGGCACGCGAGGAGGTGAGAATCGGGCTCGGATCATCCGGACGCTCGACGAGCGCCCACGCAACGCGAACCAGCTCGCCGAACAGATCGACGTCGATTACAACACTATCCGGCACCACTTAGAGATGCTCGAAGACCACGACGTGGTCGAGCCGGGCGGCGACGACTACGGCAAGCTCTATTTCCTCACGGACCGCTTCGAGCGCCACCGCGACGCCTTCGAGGAGATCATCGAACACGTGGAGTGACCTATGGCAATGACTACCTGGATTACGATCGCAAGCGGACTCGCGGGACTGAACGTGCTGTTGCTGGCAGCCCTCAGCTCCGTCTGGCTGCGCAACTACCGGCAGTTCAGATCGCCGCTCATCCTCGGCCTGCTCGCGTTTTCGACCGTGATGCTCGTCGAGAATCTCGGTGCTATCTACTTTTTCTTCGACATGGGTATGCTGTACGCAAGCGACACGATGGCCCAGCAGTTCGTCGTCGCCCTCCGCGGACTGGAGACTATCGCACTGGCCGTTCTGACCTACGTCACCTGGCAGTAGCGCCGGGCCGCCGTCACTCCGCATCCGCGTCGCCTTCTCGTCGGTCCACGCCGAGAGGTCCGAGACGGCTTCGATGGGCCCCATCCTCACCGGCGGCGTCGGGCCGTGAGGTCTAATGTCTCTGCCGGCAGAAAAAACAGAAAACCGGTGCATTCGGTCGGTCGCTCCCCGTAGTGTCACACGCTCCAGGTGTAAGTGGGGTATATTACCAGACCGTCAGCACTCCGACCAGCCACAGGACTCGCAGGTCTTGCAGCCTTCGGAGTAGTACAGCGTCATCGCACCACAGTCGGGACACTCCGGACTCTCGCCGCTGGAGATGAGTTCCTGTGTCGTATCCTCACCGGGCATAGCCTGTGTCGTCGCACCGCCGTCCGGTTCCGGCGTGCCGGAACCGGTGTCGGCGACGGCCTCGGCGTTGGGGTCCTCGGCGGTCTCGGTGTCGGCGGCCGTCTCCTCGAGGGTCTTTTGCTCGGGATAGCCCTTGTCGATCTCGTCGTCGAGGTAGCGACGCAGAGCCGTCCCGATGGCGTCCGGAATGGACTGGATCTGCTCGCCCTTGTCCCAGGCGACCTTGGGGCTCCGGGTGCCCTGGAGTTCGTCGACGACCTCCACGGGGTCCACGCCCGAACGCAGCGCCGTCGAGATGACTTTCGCCAGCGCCTCGGTGAAGGAGTTGGTGAACCCGCCTGAGTGGCCGATGTTGGCGAACAACTCGAACGGCTCGCCCGTTTCGGGGTCCTCGTTGATCGTCACGTACACCTTCCCGTAGCCGGTGTCGATACGCTGGGAGACGCCCCGGAGTGCGTCGGGCCGAGAGCGCTTGTCGGCGTACATGCTCGCGTCCAGGTCGAACAGGTCCTCGGCGGACGCGTCGAGTTCGGTCTGGACGTCCTCGTGGTCGAGGAACGCCTGGAGGCTCCCGAAGATGTCCTCGATCTGCTCCGAGAGCACATCTGCGGCCTCCTGTTCGTCCATCTCGGAGAACTCCGTGTTGTCGGCGCGGGTCGTCAGCACCTGTTTCGAGCGGGTGCCGTCGCGGTAGTAAGTGACGCCTTTGCCGCCGTGTTCGTAGATGTACTCGAACACTTCCTTGGCGTCCTCGACGGAGGAGTCGTTGGGCGCGTTGACCGTCTTCGAGATAGCCGAGTCGACGCCCTCCTGACAGGCCGTCTGAATCGCGGCGTGCTGTTTCGCCGTGAGGTCCTGCGTGGTGACGAACAGTTCGCCGATGGCGTCCGGGACGGTGTCGAGGCCGTCGATACCGTCGAACCGGTTCTCGGCCATCTGTTCCTGTGCGTCCCGTTTGACGGCTTCGACGTCGATACCGTTCTCCTCCAGCACGCGCAGGAAGTAGTCGTCGAACTCGACGAGCATCTCGTCGCCCTGCACGTCGTCGGAGACGTTCTTGTAGTAGGCGACGTTGTAGATCGGCTCACAGCCGCCGGTCGTGTTGCCGACCATGCTGGTGGTCCCGGTCGGCGCGATGGTCGTCGTGTTGTGGTTGCGAATCGCGAACCCGTTTTCCCACTCGTCGGCGTCGAGACCGGTCTGTTTCTCGAACCACTCGCGGTACTCCGTGGGATCGGCGTACTTCGAGTTGTGCCACTCGTCGAACGTGTCGCGTTCGTCGGCAAGTTCGTGGGAGGCCCACTTCGAGCCGTGGTTGATGTGGCGCATGATCTGGCGGGCGACCTCGTTGGAGGCCTCGTCGCCGTACTTCATGCCGAGCTGGACGTACAGCTGTGCCAGCCCCATCACGCCGAGGCCGATCTTGCGCATCTCCCGGACCTTCTGTTCGATCTTCTCGACCGGGAAGTCGGACATGGTGACCACGTTCTCCAGGAAGCGGGTCCCCATCTCGATGCGGTGGTCGAACTCCTCGGTGTCGAGCGCCTCGGAGAGGAAGGCGTCGACCGCGTCTTCGAGACTGTCGTACTCGTCGCGGTGTTGTTCGGACCAGAGACGCCAGTCCGGGGCGTCCTCGTCGGCCAGCGTCGAGAGATTGATGTGGCCGAGGTTACAGGCCTCGTACTCTTCGAGGGGCTGCTCACCGCAGGGGTTGGTGGCGAGAATCTGGTGGTCGGGATGTTCCTCGACGTCGAAGGAGTGTTCCTTGTTGATGCGTTCGAGATAGACGACGCCGGGCTCGCCGTTCTCGTGGGCGCCCTCGACGATGTGCTCCCAGACCTTCTCGGCGGGCACAGAGAGGATTTCGCCGACCTCGACGTGGTCGCCCAGCCCGAACATGTCGTACAGTTCTTTCGTCTCGGGCGTGGCGACGTGGGGTTCGTCGGTCCGGGGGTTGGTGAACGTGAACTCTTCACCGGCTTTGACGGCATTCATGAACTCGTCGGTGATTCCGACGGAGATATTGAAGTTCGACAGGTGGCCCTCGACGGCGTTCCGGAGGTGTTCGGGCACCTTGCCGCCGTCGTCGATGAGTTCGCGCGCTTCCTCGAGCGCGTCGGCAAAGGAGTTGTGCGTGAAGTCGTCGGGGTCGTTCAGGCGCAGGGTCTCTGCAAGGGAGACGTCCTTGTTCTTGGCGTGGATGAACTGGATCACGTCCGGGTGCGAGACGCGCATGACGCCCATCTGGGCACCCCGGCGGGCACCGCCCTGGGCGATAGTCTCACACATCTGGTCGTACGTGCGCATGAACGTGATGGGGCCGGACGCGATGCCGCCGGTCGAGCCGACGGCGTCCCCGTACGGGCGGAGTCGCCAGAAGGCGTAGCCCATGCCACCGCCGGACTGGAACACCTGGGCGGCCTCCTTGGCGGTCTCGTGAATGTCGTCGATGTCGTCCTCGGGCGAGTCGACGAAACAGGCCGAGAGCTGCTGGAGTTCGTCGCCCGCGTTCATCAGCGTGGGCGAGTTGGGCATGAACGCGAGTCGCTCCATCAGGTCCTGGAACTCTGCGGCGGTGTCCTCGACGTGGTCGCGGACCGCGTCGGGTAGCTCCGGAACCAGCGTCTCGTAGGCGAACTTGTTGACGTTGTAGACGGAGACTGTGGTCTCGACGTCGGCGTCGGCGGTGACGCCTTTCCCGAACACCTCCGCGGCGAGTTCGTCCCGTCGCGGGTGGTCGGGCTTGAGCTGATCGGGTGTCGCGGTGATTTCGACATCCCGCTTCCCGGCCTCGAAGACGGCCTCGGCCAGGGCGATGTTCCTGCCGACTCGCTCGAAAAGGTCCTCCTGCTGTTCGATCAGTTCCCCGTCGGCGCCTTTCCGCAGGTACCGCGCGGGGAGGATATTGTGGTATGCGTTACCAGTAAGGCGCTTCTCTATGGAGGAACCCTCAGTGCGCTTGATCGGTAGCGTCACCTCGTCAGTCGAGAGGTCGTGCCGACTCACGGACGCTCTCCCCCTTCGGGTGCTGGCTGGCGGACGATTCGCGATTTGATTCTGGACTTCTGACCTATCATTTGTGACGGAACTCGTGTTAACGTTGAGTGCGAATAACCCTTGTCGTTGGGGCGTTTTCCGCGCCGATACAGATGTGACTTATTTGTTATTTTGTGCCCGCAAGCACCGCTTGGCGAGCGTGATTACTACGGTCAGTAGCGAGGGGCGCACGCCTGTTAAGCCTGAGCAGACCGGAGTGAAAGTGAAGCGCCAATCGAGAGAACCCGGAGACGGGAAGGGTGTTTCCAATAGAAATGAGAGGGGGTTGGGGTGTGTTGTTTGGGCGAAGCGGCCGTGTTTCTTCGACAGCACCGGCACCCGGATAGAACGGCTCGGAATCCACAGGCGTCGGCAGGGCACGCCGCTCCGGGTGAGCCGCGAGTCGCGCGGTTCGGACGCGCCGTGACCTCGACACGAAGCGGCGGGACTGGCCCGTACGTTCCACTGCGTGGCTGTGGTAGTTTCGACCATGGTACCGGTTCAGCTCGGACCGCTGGGGTCACCGCCCGTGTTGTTGCTCGGACTCCTCGCGTTGGCCGCCGTGACCGTGGTCGGTCGGGCCCTTCTGCGTCTCGCGTGGTCGCTGCCGTCGTCGTCGGTGTCCTGTGGGCACTGGGGGCGGTTGGACTCGGCGACGTACTGGTCGCCACGCCTTACTGACCGGCCCAGTCGAGGAAGTTCCGGACCACGTCGTGGCCCACTGCGGTCAGGACCGACTCCGGGTGGAACTGGACGCACTCGATTGGGTGCTCGCGGTGGCGAATCCCCATGACCAGTTCCACGCCCTCGTTCTCACAGGTCGCCGTCACGTCGAAACAGTCCGGGACCTCGGTCGCGACCAGTGAGTGGTACCGCCCGCCCTGGAACCCCTGGTCCAGTCCGGCGAACACGCCCTCGCCGTCGTGGTCGATGGCGAAGGCTTTCCCGTGAATCGGTTCTGGCGCGCGTCCGACCGCCCCGCCGTAGACGTGCGCCGCGGCTTCCAGACCGAGGCAGACGCCGAGCGTCGGCACGTCGGGACTCACATCACGTAACACGTCGTTGGTCACGCCCACGTCGCGCTCGTTCCCGGGGTGACCCGGCCCGGGGCTGATAACGATAGCATCGGGGTCGTACGCGTGCACGTCCGCGAGCGAGGCGGTGTTGCGGACGACCTCGGTCTCGGCGTGTTCGCTGACGTACTCGACGAGGTTGTAGGTGAACGAGTCGAAGTTGTCGACGAAGAGGACTCGGGGGCGGCGCTGGTCGGTCCCCCGGTCGGCGGCGCTCATCGGGACACCTCCTCCGGGTCGGTCGTCGGGTCGTCGCCCTCCTCGGGGCGGGCGTCGGCCTCGATGGGGCGGTCGGCGATCCGGTCCAGTGCGGTCAACACGCCGTTCATTTTCTGTTTGGTCTCGTAGTACTCGCTCGTCGGGCCCGAGTCGGCGACGATACCCGCGCCGGCCTGGACGGTGATGCGGTCCAGGTCGTCAGGGCGGTCGGCGGTGTACGGTCCCGTGCCACTCTCGACGGTGGCGGTGCGAATCACGATGGCGAAGTCCGTGTCGCCGGTCCAGGAGTAGTAGCCGACGCCGCCGCCGTAGAGCCCGCGGGGCTCGGGTTCGAGGTCGTCGATAATCTCCATGGCCCGAATCTTCGGGGCGCCGGAAAGCGTCCCTGCGGGGAAGGCGGCGCGGGTGGCGTCGAACTGGTCGGCGTCGTCGGCGAGCGTCCCCGTCACGGTCGATTCGATGTGCTGGACGTGACTGTACTTCAGGACGTTCATGAACTCCTCGACGCGCACACTCCCAGGGTCGGCTACCCGGCGCACGTCGTTGCGTGCCAGGTCGACGAGCATCGTGTGTTCGGCCCGTTCTTTGCCGTCGGCGAGCATCTCACCGGCCAGCCGGCGGTCCTCGACCGGGGAGGTCCCGCGGTCGCACGTCCCCGCGATGGGGTTCGAGACGATTCGGTCGTCCCGGACCGAGATCAGCGTCTCCGGACTCGCGCCGACGACGGTCAGCCCGTCGTAGCCCAGGAGGTACATGTACGGTGAGGGGTTCACCGTCCGGAGTGACTCGTAGAACGCCAGCGGGTCCACGTCGCCGTCGAGTTCACGCGTCCGGGAGATCACACCCTGATAGATGTCGCCGTCGAGGACGTGTTCTTTCGCGCGCTCGACCGCGGCCTCGTAGTCCTCGCGGGGGTCGGCCCGCTCCGCGTCAAGCTCGAACCCGTCAGTTTCGAGGGCCACGTCGTCGACGAGCAGGGCCGCGACTCGCTCGGCCTCGGCCACGAGTTCGTCGTAGCGGTCGCCGGCGTCCTCGTCGGGCGTCACGAGCGGCGTGAACACCAGTGAGACGGTGCCGTCTTTCTCGTCGAAGACCAGCGTCTTGGTGTTCAGGACGAACTGGGCGTCGGGGAGTCGGCCCTCGGGATGATCGAGACCGACCTCGTCGAGCCACATGTCGTAGACGGCGTCGTATGAGAGAAACCCCACGAGGCCGCCGTCGAGGTGCTGGCGGTCCGAACCGTTGAATCCGCGCAGGGTCGCGTCCGGGAGTGCGCGCCGGAGGTGGTCGACCGCGTCCCCGGGAGACTGCGACCGATGGGTCGAGGAGTCTTGCTCCGCCGCGTTCGCGTCGTCGCTCCCGCCCGTCGAGACACGGCCCTCGTAACGGTCGTCAAACGTCTCGACGCGCGCGCCGCCGGACTCGACAGTCACGACCGCCTCGGGGTCGTAGCCGACGAACGAGTAGCGGGCGTGGCGTTGCTCTTTGGTCGGCGCGAACGCCCCATCGGGGTCGCTGGAGGCGACTTTTTCGGCGCTCTCGAGCAGGAAGGCGTACGGCGCGGGCTCTGCGCCGGTCGTCCGGCCGGTCAACGCGGCGTAGGCGGCGAGCGGTTCGACGTCGGCGGGGAGGTCCGCGGCGACGCGGACGACTGCGGGTTCACTGGTGTCCGAACGGTCCAGAAACGCCTCGCGGCTGGTGTCCATCATGCACCGACCTCCACGCTCTCGGCTCGCTCGACGAACCGCCGGACGGCATCGTGGTCCTTGCGGCCGCCCTCGAACTCTACCCCGCTCGCGACGTCCACGGCGAACGGCTCGACGGTCTCGACCGCTTCGGCGACGTTGTCCGGTGTGAGGCCACCCGCGAGGATCACCGGCGTCTGGAGGTCCGCGACCAGTTCGGCAGTGCGCGCCCAGTCGTGTGTCTCGCCGGTGCCGCCACCACCCTGCTCGTCCACCGAGTCGACGAGGAGGGCGTCGGCCGCGTCGGCGTAGGCGTCCACGGCCGCGTCGGTGGCGTCGACGGCGGCAACTACCTGCGCTGGCGCGCGCTCACGAACCGCGGCGACGTCTTCGGGTCCCAGACTCCCGTGTAACTGGACGGCGTCCGGGTCGACACGTTCCACCAAGCCGACGGCCCGGGAGACAGTGTCGGGCATCGTCACCAGCACGCTCGCGACGAACGGCGGAACGGCGGCGGCGAGGACCGCGGCCCGCTCGGTCGATACCTGCCGCGGCGTGTCGACCGTCACGGCGGCGGTGATGCCAACCGCGTCCGCGCCGGCGGCGACGGCCGCGTCGCGGTCGCTCTCGCACGTGATACCGCAGATTTTTGCCCGTGTCATTGCTCGACCGCACAGAGGTCCGCGAGTTTCTCCGCGGCCCCACCCCCGGCGATGGCCTGCCGGGCACGCTCGACGCCGTCGCGATGGGAGTCGGCCTCGCCGGCGACGTAGATGGCCGCACCCGCGTTCGCGAGGACGATATCCCGTTTGGGACCCGTTCTTTTGCCCTCGACGACCCCGCGAAGGTCCGTGGCGTTCTCCTCCGGTGACCCGCCAGCAACGGCCTCGATGTCCGCCCGGTCGAGACCGAGGTCGGCGGGTGTGATCGTATACTCCTCGACGGAACCGCCCTGTACCTCAGCGACGGCCGTCTCGTCGTGGATGGCAATCTCGTCCAGTCCGGCCCCGTGGACGACCATCGCGTGGTCGACGGGCATGTGCGTCAGGGAGTCGGCAATCAGTGGTACGAGTTCGGGGTCGTAGACGCCGAGCACCTGTGCGTCCGCGCCGGCGGGGTTCGTCAGCGGGCCGAGAACGTTGAATATCGTCCGCATCCCGAGTTCCTTGCGCGGACCGATGACCGCCTTCATCGCCGGGTGGAACACGGGTGCGAGCATGAAGCCGATTCCGTCGTCCTCGATTGCTGTCTCGACGGCCGGCGGTTCGGCCTCGACGTTCACGCCGGTGGCCTCCAGCACGTCGGCACTCCCAGAGGACGACGACACCGAGTAGTTGCCATGCTTGGCGATCGGTACGCCTGCCCCACTGGCGACGATCGCGCTCGTCGTCGAGACGTTGATCGTGTCGTAATCGTCGCCACCCGTGCCGCAGGTGTCGACCAGCGGCGACCGGGCCGGCGAAATCGTTCGTGCAGCCTCTCGCATCCCCTGCGCGAAGCCCGCGATCTCGTCTTCCGTTTCGCCTTTCGCACGCAGCGCCGCCAGCAGTGCGCCGATCTGTGCCTCCGTCGCCCCCTCGAAAACCGCCGTCGCGGCTTCCCGGGCCTGTGCGACCGTCAGGTCCTCACCCTCCGTGACTCGTTTGACGTAATCCTGCATTGTGGACACCAATGAACGTATCCGCGTTGCGATGTACAAATCCGTTCATCATATTAAGTGTGTCGAGTTCGTGGCGGTCGGGGCGGCCCGCGAACGCGTGCGACACGGACACAAGCGCCGGAGGGAGCGGATTTCTTCAATCCGAAACCTTCAATTACCACTGTGGATTACGATGCTGTGCAGGAAGTACGGGTTCGTGGTCTAGGTCGGTTACGACACCTCCTTGACATGGAGGAGGTCGACGGTTCAAATCCGTCCGAACCCATTAAAAATTTTATAGGTACTGTTCCGGGAGACGATTCTGTGCTATATTTGGTCGGTATCAACAGTCTCACCGGGTGTATCGGGGTGGTGCGTTCGACAGACAGTTGTCAAGTTTCTGAGTGAGTGTGCATCGCGCACGGGTTTCTCCCGTTTGACGAACAGTCGCAGTGGGACGGCGTGGTGAACGTCGAACCCGAACCCGAATTGGGCTTCGTGTTCCTCGTTCGTGATTCCACAGACCGTGCAGCGGTAGTCGTCGCGTTCGAGGGCTCGTCGGCGCTGTCGGTACCAGCCGTCCCGGTAGTGTGTGGAAACATCATCTTCAATATAGATGTCGTTGTTCTGCCCCCAACACGCCATCGAACAGTACTCGGTATCCAGCGATTGCCGTCGCTCGAAGGTCTTTTCACAGCCGGGACAGGTGAGTTCGACCTGTCGCCGTCGCGGTTTCCCGGCACAGTCGTTCGAACAGAACTGTCCGTCACGGACTGACGGGTAGTACCGAAAGTCCTCGCCGCAGGTTTCACACGCACTCGTTGCCAGCGATTCCCCACCGGTAATGTCGAGTCGGGCGAGCCAATGGCAGATCGTGGTCTTGGCGACGTTGCACTCGTCGGCGACGTCCTGTTGGTCACGGCGTTTCTCGACGTACTGCTCGCGAAGCCACTGCCGGTCCTGATACCGATGGACCGCGTCGATATCGTGCCGGTCGAGCCACCGACGGGTCGTGCTGGAGGACGTCCCACACATCTCGGCAATCTCGTTTGATGATCTCCCGTTCTCGGCGTATCGAGTCCGGAGAAATTCCGCGTCACGGTACCGGCTACTCATCGGCGACCTCCACGGCTGACGAGCGATACTCGGCAAAGTCTTTGAGCGTCTGTGTCGAATCGGATATTGCTTTTCGGCTCCGAGAGGTATGGTCGCCTGTTCTTAGCTGATTATAGGCGCTAATCCCCCTTTCTCAAGGAGCGACCGGAGGGAGCGAGTAGGGAGGGGATACAGCGTCCCCAGAAATCTCCGATTTCTGGTGTGCGAACGAATCGCGGAGCGATTCGTCCACGCCGTCATCGTTTCACTTCCACTACACTGCATGCCCTTACTATCCCTGCGGTCGAAG
>NZ_JAQCNH010000091.1 GCF_028275115.1 Halorientalis sp.
GAGGAAACCGCGCCGTTCACCGCGCGGAGGATGTCATAGACGTGATTGTCGGAACCGTCACCGTACCGACAAATTCACGCCCTCCTCGCTTGGGCCGGTTTCTGAGCGGCCCGAAATGCGGTCGGAGCCGTTTGCGGTCTCTGGCACCCGAATAGCGGTACGTTTATACGTTCGTCGGCACCGATTTTCGGTATGAGTGGACGACCGCTGGATGTCCTCGAGGCCGCGCTCGGTTCGAGCGTGACAGTTCAACTGAAAGGGGGCGAAATGTACGAAGGAGAGCTCACTGGCTACGATCAACACATGAACCTGGTCGTGGAAGCGGGTGAAGACACAACGATTATACGCGGCGATAACGTGGTTTCTATCAACCCATGACGGGCGCAGGAACACCGAGCCAAGGAAAGAAAAACACCACGACACACACGAAGTGTCGCCGGTGTGGCGAAAAGTCGTATCACACGAAGAAGAAAGTCTGTTCGTCCTGTGGTTTCGGCAAGTCCGCCAAGCGTCGTGACTACGCCTGGCAGCAAAAGGCCGGCGAGTAACCGACCAACACTTCACCACCCACAATGCACGAGAAGTGCGGCGTCGTCGGAGTATCGCTAGAAAACCGAGACGCCGCCCGCCCCCTCTACTACTCCCTGTACGCTCTCCAACACCGTGGCCAGGAATCGGCCGGAATTGTTACACACGACGGGTTCCAGCAGCACTCACACGTCGATATGGGGCTCGTCGGCGACGCCTTCGAGCAGGGCGACCTCGAGAATCTGAACGGATCACACGGAATCGGTCACGTCCGGTACCCTACTGCCGGCAGCGTCAACGCGTGCTGTGCCCAGCCGTTTTCTGTCTCGTTCAAGAGCGGGTCGCTCGGCCTGAGCCACAACGGCAACCTCGTCAACGCCGAGGATATTGGCAACCAGCTGGCCGAACTCGGTCACGCCTTCACCTCCGACGGCGACACCGAGGTCATCGCCCACGACCTGGCCCGTAACCTTCTCGAAGAGGACCTCGTCCGCGCAGTCAAGCGGACGATGAGCCGAATACACGGATCGTACTCCCTGACCATCATGCACGACGACACCGTGCTGGGCGTGCGCGACCCGGAGGGGAATCGGCCGCTGTGTATCGGCGAACTCGAAGACGGCTACGTCCTGGCCTCCGAATCGGCGGCCATCGACACACTCGACGGCGAGCTGATTCGAGACGTACGGCCGGGTGAACTCGTCGTCCTCCACAGCGACGGGACGGGGTACGACACGTATCAACTCGTCCAGCCTGAGAACACCGCCCACTGTTTCTTCGAGCACGTCTACTTCGCGCGGCCTGACTCGGTAATCGACGACGAACTCGTCTACGAGGTACGCCGAGACCTGGGTCGTGCGCTCTGGGAGGAGAACGGCATCGACTCCGACGTGGTGATGCCAGTGCCCGACTCCGGGCGTGCGTTCGCGTCGGGGTACGCAGAAGCAGCCAACGAAGATGAAGCCGCTGACGGCGTGGAGTTCGCCGAGGGGCTGATGAAAAACCGCTACGTGGGCCGGACGTTCATTATGCCGACCCAAGACGAACGCGAGCGAGCGGTCCGGCTGAAGCTCAACCCGATCAAGTCGACGGTGGAGGGAAAGACGGTCACGCTGATCGACGACTCCATCGTCCGGGGGACGACGTCGAACCAACTGGTCCAGTTGCTGTACGACGCTGGGGCCGAGGCGGTCCACGTCCGGATCGGCGCGCCACCCATCGTCGCCCCGTGTTACATGGGGATCGACATGGCTTCCCGCGAGGAGTTAATCGCCGCCGACCAGCCTGTCGCGGACATCCGCGACGAAATCGGGGCCGACTCGCTGTCGTATCTCTCTATCGACGCCGTCGCCGGTGCGCTCTCGAAATCGAAGGTCGATCTCTGCCTCGGCTGTGTCACCGGAGAGTACCCCTACGACATCGACGGCGAATCCAAGGACCGCGAGGTCGACCGACCCGCCATCGGAACGGCTGCGAGCGCGGACGACTGACGGGAGGGCGACCGGACCGACTCTCCCGGGCACGAGCGAGAGAACGGGAACGGAACAGAGCGAGCGTGAGCGGGCGGGTTCTCAGAAAAGCACGTACAACAACAGGTAGACGACGGTGCCGAGGGCGAACGAGACGAGCCACAGCGTCGCGGCGACGCGGCCGACCCGCGGGTGGTTCGTCCCGGGGAGTTCGCTGCTCGGCCGGGTGAGCGCCAGGAGGAGGACGTAGAACAACAGCGGGATACAGACGATGGCGAGCAGGATGTGGATGCCTAGAATCGGGAAGTAGACGAATTGTTCGACGGTGGCCGGACCTGGGAACTCGGTGGGGCCTTTGAGGGTCACGCGGTAGAGATAGAGGACGAGGAAGGTCGCGAACAGAACAAGAACGGTGATCATGGCGTTGCGGTGACGCGTGACCTCGTCGCGGCGGATCGCTCGCCAGCCGACCAGAATCACGGCGATGGCGAGGACGCTCACGACGGCGTTGACGTGTGGGATGGCCGCGAGAAACCACGCGGGGGCCTGTGGGAGAGCGGCCCGAGGAATCACCCCGAGGACGGCGCCGAACACCAGCGCGAGGGCGACAACGGTTAACAGGCCGGTCAACTCTGGGACACGGTCTCGCGCGCGCAGTTCCATGAGCGGGCGTAGCGGCCGAACCGGAATGTGCGTTTCCGTTCACCGCGGCGGCCGACGAGGGGACGACGGCTCAGGCGTAGGGTTCGGGCCGCTCGCCGAGCGTGAGTTGGACGGTGGTGCGACCGCCGTCGCGGATGACCTCGACGGGAATCGTATCGCCCGGACTGGTCACCAGTGCGAGGTACGTCGAGAGCACCTCTTGGCTCTCCACGGTCTGGCCGCCCATGCTGACGATCACGTCGCCACCGGTCGGGACCTGAACGCCGTCGATGGCCGTGGTCCCGGTCGAGCCCTGGAGAACGCCGCTAGAGGGACTGTCCGAGCGCACCTCGTCGATGTAGACACCGTCGGCATCGGAGAGCCCTTCGGCCTCGGCGATGAGTGGCGTGACGCTGGTGAGACCGACACCCATGAACGAGTGCTGGTAGTCGCCAGTATCGATCAACGACGGGACGACGCGTTTCATCAACGCGGCCGAGATGGCGAAGCCGATGTTGTCACCGCCGCCGGAGTTGATGACGCCCGCGACCTCACCGTCGAGCGTCACCAGCGGGCCGCCGCTGTTGCCGGGGTTCACCGGGGCGTCCGTTTGAATCGCGTCCGGGATACGGAAGTTGTTGCGCGCGGGCAGCGACCGGTCGACGCCACTGACCACCCCCGATGTCATCGAACCGGTGTAACCGAGGGGATTTCCGATAGCGATAACCGGCTGACCGATGGCCACTTCACTCTCGATGAGCGAGAGCGGCGTCGCCGTATCGGGGACGCTCTGTATGTCGAGGACGGCGAGGTCGCTGTAGGCGTCGGTGCCGACCACCTCGGCGGTACGCCACTGACCGTCGGTGAACTGGATCCGGATGTCGTCGAAGACGGTTCCCGGTTCGAGGACCGCCCCTCGCGTGTCCGTCACGACGTGTTCGTTCGTGATGATGTACTGGTCGTTGTAAACGAACCCGGACCCCTCTCCCGCCCGGCCACGCGAGTCCGCGTAGACCCGGACCAGGACGACCGAGTCGATAGTTTGTCTGTACACGTCGGTGTAATCCGACTGTGACTCGGGTGTCGAATTCAGTAGCTCCGCCGCGTCCGGGTTCGAGACGTTTCCAGACGACGCTCTCGACTGTGAGGTGTTACAACCGGCGACACCAGCGGCAACGCCGGTTGCAGCTGCCAGCAACCGCCGCCGCGTCAACTGCTCGCTACTCATGCCCAGTTGTTAGAGGCGCGGTGAATAAAGGCCGGCGGTACGGTCGGTTACCGCCGGGGTAGCGACTGGTTGATGTCGAAAGAGTGAGGGAGGATGTGTGGGGTAAGTGGGGACGAGGAGTGGGGTGAAAGCAGGGTGGGTGGGTGGGGTGGGCAGATGGTGGAATTGAGACGCCACCAACGTGCCAGCATCTACTGTATCGTCGATGTTGATCATAACTGTATCCCTCCGTCTATCACATTCGATAACTCGCGGAGTCTGGCAGTCGCTACCGTCTGTGAACCGGTCGTGACCCGAACTGCGCCGGAAATATCAACGACGATTCAGTGAAAATTACCGCTTCACCGAAACGAGCTACCCTCGGACCGCGTATTCTCCCCAATCTATTTCTTCGCTTGCAGTCATACTGAGTATAAGAATGGTTCGCGAATTCGTGGTGTTGTCGGGTGCCTGCCAGTACGGCGTGATTAACAGATGAGTCAACGTTCACCAGTCGTCCTCGTCGTGGACGACAACAGAGCTATCGCGAACACTTACACGGCATTTCTGTCGGACGAGTACGACGTTCGGACAGCGTACAACGGGAGAGAGGCACTCGACGAACTCGACGAGACTGTCGACGTGGTGTTGTTGGACCGTCGGATGCCCGAAGTGTCCGGGGACGCCGTCCTCGAAGAGATCGAGTCACGCCAACTCGACTGTCGGGTCGTCATGCTGACAGCCGTCGACCCGGACTTCGAGATTATCGACATGGGCTTCGACGAGTACCTGGTCAAGCCCATCGAGCGGGAGGAACTGAACGAGGTCGTCAGCGAGATGCTGGAGCGTGCGACATACGACGACGACTTCCGGCGTTTCCTGGCGCTGGTCTCGAAGAAGGCCACGCTCGAAGAGGAGAAATCCAGCGCGGAACTCGAAGCCAGCGACGAGTACGCGAAAATCAAACAGCGCCTCGCGGACCGTCGCGACCAGGTCGGCGTCGATATGTCCGACCTCGAAGAGAACTTCTCCGACGTGTCGGGCACGCTCAAAGTCACCGATATGGACGCCTCGAGCGACCGCGACGTACCCGACATCCCGGGCATCGACGAGGACGAAGCCAAAGAGTGAGTCGCGGTCTGGGGCCGGGGTTAGCCGGAGGCGACAGACTTCCCTGACCGACGGACGGTCTCGTTCCCGGTCAGAAAATAACGCGCGTTCGAGGCCGTGTCGACCAACAGATCCGGCTCTGGTTTCCACGAAGTAGTCGGTACAGCTCGCGTTCCGGAGCCGCGCCGAGACGGACGCTGTCCCCGCGTCCAGAGCTCGGTCGGTCAGTTCACTGTTCGGGAGTTGTGCTGGCGCAATCGTCGAGCGTGGCGGTTGGCTACCAGTGTGAGCGCCGGTGCACCGGAAAAGAAGACGAGCAGCTGTGGTCGTGAGGATTGCGGCTCGACGAATTGTATCCGGTGTTCGGAAAAGGTCGGTACGTGTTCGCTTCGAGCCGGAGCTGTCACTGGCTGACCTGCTCCGAACGGAATGATGCGTGGGTGCAGTCCCAAGGGGAGTGCACCCGCACTCTGTGGTCGCGGGCATGGCCCGCGTGGTGAGTGCGTGGGACCGGATTTGAACCGGCGGACCCCTACGGGACAGCGCCCTCAACGCTGCGCCGTTGGCCTGGCTTGGCTACCCACGCACTGTGTGTCTGTCCGCACTCACCCGGTACCCCTGGCCGGATAAAAGGGCTTTCGTTTGTCAACGGCAGGCCGACCCAATCCAGCAACCGGACCGGAGTGCGTCTGTGCGCGAGCGGTGTCGGAAGCGGACGTTTCAAATACGGGGCAGCTATTACCGCTGGTATGGCTAAATACTCGACCGGCGACGCGGGTGGAAACGCCGGCGGGAGCTGCGAACTCTGTGGCGAGGAGGACGGTGACCTCCGCTCGGCGAGTGTCGCCGGGGCCCAACTCGAAGTCTGCGCGGACTGTGCACAGCACGGCGACGACGCGAACGACAGTTCCGACGACGACAGCAGAAGCGACAGCGACCGTATGCGCCGGGCGGCCCAGAACACCGCCCGCATCGACGACGCACGCAAAGGCGACCCGACCCACTGGGAAGAGGAAGGCACCGACTACGAGGACGACCAGTTGCCCTACCTCGTCTCGGACTACGGCAAGCGACTTACCGACGCGCGCCAGGCCGCCGGTCTGCAGCTCGAAGAACTCGCCGACGACCTCGACATCGACCAATCCGACCTGTTGGCCGTCGAGCAGGAGCGGGCCACTCAGGCCGGTGTCGGCGGCTCCGTCATCACGAAGCTGGAAGACCGACTCGACGTGGAACTCGCCGAGTCCTGACCGGCCGAATCCGACCGCGGTGGTCCCGTCCGTTTTTGTTCTCTGCCCACCAGATAGTGGCATGCACATTTCGCCCGAGCAGGAAGCAATCCGAGACACCGTCCGAGAGTTCGCCGAGGCGGAGATTCGGCCCGTGGCCGGCGAGGCCGACGAGACCGGCGAGTTCCCCGAGGGTGTGTGGGATGGGCTGGCCGACCTCGATCTGACGGGGTTGACCGTCCCCGAGGCGTACGGCGGCTTCGACGCCGACCGGGTCACCTACGCCGTCGTCAACGAGGCTGTCGCCTACGGCGCACTCGCGGTCGCCACCGCGCTCTCCGTCCACTGTCTGGCGGCCTCCTGCATCCGCGAGTTCGGCGACGAAGCCCTGCAAGAGGAGTGGCTCCCGGAGATGTGTGCGGGGCGGCCCGTCGGCGCGTTCGCACTCTCGGAACCCGGCGCGGGCTCGAACCCCGCCGAGATGACGACCGAGGCGCGCCGCGACGGTGACGAGTACGTTATCAACGGCAGCAAACAGTGGATCACGAACGGCGAGCGGTCGGGCGTGGTCGTCCTGTTCGCAAAGACCGACCGCGACGACCCGTCGAGCGTGACCCAGTTTCTCGTTCCCAAGCGCACCGACGGACTGGAAGTCGGCGAAAAAGAGGACAAACTGGGATTGCGCGCGAGCGACACGACCACACTCGAGTTCGACGGCGCACGCATCCCGGCCGAGTACCGGCTGACCGAGGAAGGCCGGGGGTTGTCGGCCGCGCTGTCGATTCTGACCGGGGGTCGCATCGGCATCGCTGCGCAGTCGGTCGGGCTCGCACAGGCCGCACTGGACGCGGCCCTCGACTACGCGGGTGACCGCGAGCAGTTCGGCCAGCCTCTCGGCGACTTCCAGGCGATCCAGCACAAACTCGCGGAGATGGGGACGACAGTGCGGGCGGGCCGCCTGCTGACACTGGACGCCGCCCGGCGTGCGGACGCCGGCGAGAGCGTGCGCGGCGCGGCGAGCATGGCGAAGTACTTCGCCAGCGAAGGCGCTGTCGACGTGACCAACGAGGCCGTCCAGATTCACGGGGGGTACGGCTACACCACGGACTTCGACGTGGAGCGGTTCTACCGCGACGCGAAGGTGACAACCATCTACGAGGGGACCACCGAGATACAGAAGCGAGTCATTGCCGAGGAGTTGCGCTAGTCGCGTTTTCGATTGCGCGCCTCGACGTGTCCAGACAGTCCAGGGAGGGTGACGACCGGGACGGCCGAGCTAGATTTCGCCCGCGTCCTCGCGGCCGCGCACACCGAGAGATACCACGGGCGGAGTCAGTAGCGCGACGGGCAGAAAGGAGAACGCCGCGAGCCGAAGCGACCGGTCGTATGACGGGGCCGGCGTCTCGACCTCGACGAACGTCCCTGCGACTATGCCGAACAACACGAGGCGGGTGCCGACTTCCCACACGAACCGGCGCAGAGCGCCGTCCGAGGCGGCGGCCGTGGGGCTCACAGCAGCGTTCGACCGATTTGGTCAGCGTCCCTCTGGTCCGACAGTTCGGGCGGGGCCACCGAAGGGGCTATTTCCGAGCCGTGTCTACCATCGGCCGTGATACAGGAGTACGACGCGCTGGTCTACGACCTCGACGGGACGCTGGTCCATCTCGACGTGGACTGGGAAGCGGTGCGTCACGAGGCCGCCTCGGTCCTGCGTCCACACGGTGTCGACGTGGAGGACGCGGACCTCTGGACGCTTCTCGAACGGTCCGAAGGGGCCGGGTACCGTCGCCTCGTCGACGAGACCATCGCGGAGTTCGAGCGCGAGGGCGCACGAGCCTCCCGACGACTCCCGCTCGCAGGGACGGTCCCCGCCGACCAACCGGTCGGCGTCTGTTCGTTGAACGCCGAGTCGGCCTGTCGAATCGCCCTGGAGACCTACGGAATCGACGGGGACGTCGACGTGGTCGTCGGCCGTGACTCGGTGGACACGGAGAAGCCCCACCCCGAACCCCTGCTGACCACAGTGGAGGGACTTGGCGTCAAGCCCGAGTCGACACTGTTCGTCGGTGACTCGGAGACCGACGAAGAGACGGCCCGACGCGCGGGGACGGACTACGTCTACGTCCGGGAGTTTCCCGCTGAGTGATCACCGTTCTTCACGACGTGCGTAAAGATAGACTGCAGCGGCGGTACAGAACCAGACGACGGCACCGACACGGATGGCGAAGTTCGCGCGGGCCGGCCAGGTCTGGAGCTCGACGGCGACCGCGAGCAGGGCGACCAGCGGCGCGCCGACGACGATGGTCGTGACGAAGGTCACCTGCATCACCCAGCCGTAGTCGATCCCGTCGGGATCGGTCGTCTCTGCTGGCTCGCGGTCGATCGGTGCCACATCAACTACTGAAGACGGTTCAAACATGGCTCTGTCGGTCCGGACGCATCGGACACGTTTAGGGCCCCGGGCGATAGATTCGAGGGTATGCGAGCGAAGGACATCCGGGAGAAGGGCGGCGACGAACCGGTCACGATGCTGACTGCCTACGACGCCCCGACGGCCGAACTGGTCGATTCGGCCGGGGTCGACATGATTCTCGTCGGCGACTCCATCGGGAACCTCCGGCTGGGCTACGAGTCGACGCTTCCCGTCACGGTCGACGAAATCGAGAGTGCGACCGCCGCCGTCGCGCGCGTCACCCAGGACGCCATGGTGATCGCCGATATGCCGTTCCTCTCGTTCGGTGCCGACGAAGACGATGCCATCGAACACTGCGGCCGGATGCTCAAAGACGCCGACGCCGACGCGGTGAAACTCGAATCCGGTCCTCACACCGTCGAGTTGACCCGCCGGCTCACACAGATCGGCGTGCCGGTCCAGGCCCACCTCGGGCTGACACCTCAGCGCGAGAACGAAACCGGACTGTTCCGCCAGGGGACCGACGAGGGGGACGCCCGGGAGATCGTCGACCTGGCCGAGCGCCACGAGGACGCGGGCGCGTTCTCACTCGTCTTGGAACACGTCCCAGCCAATCTCGGCGCGACCGTCACAGAAGCCATCGACATCCCCACTATCGGTATCGGCGCAGGGCCGGAGTGTGACGGGCAGGTCCTCACCGTCGACGAGGTGATCGGGCTGAGCGAGGACGTGGCCCCGTTCTCGAAGTCGTTCGGGGACGTTCGCGGGGAGATGCGCGAGGCCATCGATAGCTACACGACCGCCGTCGAGAGTGGCGAGTTCCCGGCGGAAAAACACAGCCACTACGAAGAAGACGTGGACGAGCTGTACTGAGCCGTGTGCGTCGCGGGGGCCGGAAAGCGTCGCCGGGTCGACTCACCGCGTGCTCGGTTCGGTCTCGTTCTGAGACGACTCCTGTTCACCGTCACCGGGGTGTTGCGTGATTTCGAATCGAGCGCCCCCGTCCGTGCCGTCCGTCACTGTGATCGACCAACCGTGAGCGTCGACGGCGCTCTCGACGATGGAGAGTCCGAACCCGGTTCCGTTCTCGTCGGTCGTATAGCCGTGCTCGAAGACGGCCTCCCGTTTGGCTGCCGGGATTCCAGGCCCCGTGTCTTCGACGTAGAATCCGTCGCCGAGCGAGCCGACGCGGACGGTCAGGTCCGCGCGACCGTGTTCGACGCTGTTTCGGTAGAGGTTCTCGAACAGTCGTGAGAGGCGGCCCTCGTCGGCTCGCACGGTCGCGTCGGTGTCGACGACCAGCGTCGCCTCGGCGGTGTCGACGTTGGTCCAGGCCTCGCGGGCGAGCGCACCGACGTCCACTGTCGTCGTCTCCTCGACGGTCTGGCTCTGCCGTGCGATGGTCAGCGTGTCCTCGATGAGTGTCTCCATCCGATCCAGTGCCTGTTCGGCCGTCTCGAGCGATTCGTCGTAGCCCGCCTGGGCGAGTTCGACGTGCCCTTTGGCCACGTTCAGTGGATTCCGGAGGTCGTGTGAGACGATGCTGGCGAACTGGTCGAGCTGTTCGTTCTGCTGGCGGAGTTTCTGTTCGTTCTCCTTGCGTTCGGTCACCTCGTGAAGCATGATCACGTCGCCGACCGCCTCGCTGTCGCCGCGCTCGACCGCCGTCACACGGACCTCGAAACATAGCCTGGTCCCGTCGGCATCGTCGACCCAGATTTCGGCGTCGGTGTCGACGAGTTCCCCGTTCCCATCGAGCAGTCGGCCGAGGGGACTGTCCTCGTCGACGACCGCAGCGAGTCGCTTGCCGACGATGCGTCGGTTGCGACCCAGTACCGACCGTGCGGTCGGATTCAGGTCGACGATGCGGCCGTCGCTGTCCCGGACCACGAACCCCGTGGGAATCTCCTCGACGATGAACTGACGCGCCAGCGGCACCACGTCCGAGTACCGGAAGGAGAGCCGCTGCAGGACGCTATCGAGCGAGAACCAGTAGTAGAACGACACTGTATACTCTCCGAGGACGCCGAGGAGGCCCCCGACCGGAAACAGGAGCACGCCAAGCATCAGGTTCGGCAGCGGACTGAACCCGAAGAAACTGATCGCGTGACCGAACAGGATCATCAGGCCGCCGGTCAGCAGGACGAAGTTACGCGTCCGGTAGACGCCGCGCGACCGGCGGAGCTTGACGAACAGGAAGTACGACGCCACGGCGAAGAACACGTACGAGAGGAGGACGTAGCTCGTTACCAGCGGCGACCAGCCGTAGGAAAGCGTCGTAATCGGACCGCTCGTATCCAGGGTGACAGCGGTCAGGGCCCCACCTCTCGACGGGAGGAGGAAAATGATGTACAGCAGGTACAGCAGCGACCCGCCGGCGACGACGCCGACCGTCGCCGGTCTGTGTAACGACTCGCGGCCGGTGTACCGGGCGGCGAAAAAAAACCAGCAGGGAACCGAGAACCCGGCACCCAGAAACAGCCACCGACTCCAGAACAGTTTGGCGTCCAGTCCGGTGTTGACGACGACCAGAATCTCGCCGAGCGTCCAGACGCCGATGGCCAACATATTGACGGTGAACCACGTCGAACCCGGTCTGGGCCGCAGCTTCCAGCCGGTGTACCCCAGTGCTGCGACCACCGGGAGTACTAGCACGAGAACCGGGAGATAGACGGGAAACTGCACGTTGTTCGATAAATAGGTACCCCTGTGAAAAGCTATTGGCCAGAATGGCTCTCGAAACGAGCGGTGACCGGCCTGATTCCCTCGCAGTTCGAGACAGGGAACGTCAGCCGATGAAGGGGTGCGCATAGCCTCCGTTCTAGCGGCTTCACTGCGGGAACGACGACAGACGCGTGTCGAAATCCAGGTCGTAACCGGACTCACCGGTCGCGCCAGTCCGGGGACTCGGCCGGAGGCGGTGAGTCCGTCTCGGCCTGGGTGCGTGTCTCGTTGTTTCGCTGGCCGTCGGGCTCCGACTCGCGAGCGGCTCATCTCCTAGCGTTTCTATCGGGGCCACACGGCTGTCCGGCGTCACACGACCCGGTGCAAGAACGCGTCGAGCCCGTCGTTGAACGCGTCGGCGTTCTCGAGCATCGCCATGTGGCTCGTGCCGGGGACCTCGGTGTACTCGGCGTCGGGAAGGTTCTCGGCGAGGTACTCCGAGAAAGTGGGAGGCGTCATCCAGTCGTCGTCGCCGACGATGCAGAGCGCTGGAACGGTAATCTCCTCAAGCCGATGGCGCACGTCGAAGGCGTCGCAGGTCGAGAGGTCCCGCTTCAGCGGTCGGATGCCGACGTCCCGCATCAGTTCGTCGGTCGGTTCCGCGGCCGGGTGGTCGGTGTCCGCAAAGAGAGCGTTCGCCTTACGCATGAACTGGAGAACCGGTTCGACGTCGCCGCCCAGCAGTGCGCCCACGTCCTCGCCGATGCCGAGTTTCGCGCCCGTCCCCGCGAGGACGACCGCCTCTGGGTCGTATGCGTCCTCGAGGACCAGCGTTTGGACGACGGCACCGCCCAGCGAGTGACCGGTGACGACGTCTGCGTCGACCACCTCCGCGACTGCGGCCACGTCCGCGACGTACGCAGCCATCGTCTCCGGGCCGGCCTCAGCGTCCACGTCGTCGGACTCGCCGTGCCCACTGAGGTCCACGGCGGCAGCAGTGTATCGCTCCCGCTCCATCTGCTCGCGCCACACGTCGTGGCGCTGTCCGCTACCGTGGACGAACAGCACCACCGACTCGTCCGTCGGTCCGTCGACCCAGTACGCCGTTTCGCGACCGTCGTGTGTCACCGTCGCCATAGACCCTCTTGCGCAGACAGGAAATTAAACACCGTCGGGTTTCCGCGCCCGGCCTGGCCGGTCGAACCGCAATACAGCCGTTCGGACGTCGGACCGACGCCCTTTGCCGATTCGCCGGCGATAGATTTATATATGAAAGCGACTAACTTTGAGTTAGTATGAGTGGTCAAAAGCAGTTCAGAGCGGAAGAAGGCCCAGTCGGTCGCCGGGAGTACGACGACGGTGCGGTCGTGTTCGTTGCGGACGTCGGAGTCGGTCGGGACGCGAGCGTCGACGTGGTCGGTGACATGGCCATCGTCGTCGCGGACGGCGAGCAGTACGAGTTCGACATCGAGAGCGGTGAGGAGGCGCAAGCGTTTATGAAAAACGGCGTCCTCACTGTCGAGGTGAACGCATGAGACTCACCGTCAAGCCGCTGAAACAGAAGGATGCGGGTCGCGGGCTCGCAGCTATCGACCGCGCCGCGATGTCCGAGATGGGCGTCGAGAACGGCGACTACATCGTTATCGAGGGCAAGAACGGCGGTCGCGCAGTCGCCCGGGTCTGGCCCGGCTACCCCGAAGACGAGAGTAAAGGCGTCGTCCGTATCGACGGTCAACTCCGTCAGGAGGCGAACGTCGGTATCGACGACGGCGTCGAGGTCGAGGACGCGGACGTCCAGCCCGCGACCTCGATCACGGTCGCGCTCCCCCAGAACCTCCGGGTCCGGGGCAACGTCGGCCCACACATCCGGAACAAGCTCTCCGGTCAGGCCGTCACGACCGGGCAGACGGTGCCGTTCTCGCTCGGTCTCGGCCCACTGTCGTCGATGTCGGGACAGAAGATTCCCCTGAAGATCGCCGAGACAGACCCCTCCGGGACGGTGGTCGTCACCGACTCGACCGACATTCAGGTGAGTGAGAAGCCCGCCGAACAGATCGTCGGCGAGCGCGGCAGCGGTGCCGCGAGCGAGGAGACGCCCAACGTCACATACGAGGACATCGGCGGCCTCGACGACGAGCTCGAACAGGTTCGGGAGATGATCGAGCTCCCGATGCGTCATCCGGAGCTGTTCCAGCAGTTGGGGATCGAGCCCCCGAAAGGTGTCCTGCTCCACGGCCCGCCGGGCACCGGCAAGACGCTGATGGCCAAAGCCGTCGCCAACGAGATCGACGCCTACTTCACGAACATCTCGGGTCCCGAGATCATGTCGAAGTACTACGGCGAGAGCGAGGAACAACTGCGGGAAGTGTTCGAGGAGGCAGAGGAAAACTCGCCGGCCATCGTCTTCATCGACGAGATCGACTCCATCGCACCCAAGCGTGGCGAGACTTCCGGTGACGTGGAGCGTCGGGTCGTCGCCCAGCTCCTCTCGTTGATGGACGGCCTCGAGTCCCGCAACGAGGTCGTCGTAATCGGAGCGACCAACCGGGTCGACAGCATCGACCCCGCGCTCCGGCGTGGCGGTCGCTTCGACCGCGAGATCGAGATCGGCGTCCCGGACAAGGACGGCCGCAAGGAGATTCTCCAGGTCCACACCCGCGGGATGCCCCTGACCGACGGGATCACTCTCGACGAGTACGCCGAGAACACCCACGGGTTCGTCGGTGCCGACCTCGAATCGTTGACCAAGGAGTCGGCGATGAACGCACTTCGGCGTATCCGGCCGGAACTCGACCTCGAGTCGGACCAGATCGACGCCGAGATTCTCGACCGGTTGCAGGTTACCGAGGACGACTTCAGGTACGCACTGAAGGGAATCGAGCCGTCCGCGCTCCGTGAAGTGTTCGTCGAGGTGCCCGACACCACGTGGGAGGACGTGGGCGGCCTCGGCGACACGAAGGAGCGACTCCGCGAGACCATCCAGTGGCCGCTCGAGTACCCAGGAGTGTTCGACGAGTTGGACATGCAGGCCGCCAAGGGTGTGCTCATGTTCGGCCCGCCGGGCACCGGGAAGACCCTGCTCGCCAAGGCCGTCGCCAACGAGGCCGAGTCCAACTTCATCTCGGTCAAGGGCCCCGAACTGCTGAACAAGTTCGTGGGCGAGTCGGAGAAAGGTGTCCGCGAGATCTTCGAGAAGGCACGGTCGAACGCACCGACCGTAATCTTCTTCGACGAGATCGACTCCATCGCGGGTGAGCGTGGCCGCCAGGCCAGCGACTCCGGCGTCGGCGAGCGCGTCGTCTCCCAGTTGCTGACCGAACTCGACGGCATCGAGGCTCTGGAGGACGTGGTCGTCATCGCGACTTCCAACCGCCCCGACCTGATCGACTCGGCCCTGCTCCGTCCCGGACGGCTGGACCGCCACGTCCACGTCCCGGTCCCCGACGAGGACGGCCGCCGGAAGATCCTCGACGTCCACACCCGGAACAAGCCCCTAGCCGACGACGTGGACTTGGACGAACTGGCCGGCAAAACGGAGGGGTACGTCGGTGCCGACATCGAAGCGCTGACTCGCGAGGCATCGATGGCCGCCTCCCGTGAGTTCATCAACAGCGTCGAGCCCACCGAAGTCGACGAGAGTGTGAGCAACGTCCGCGTGACGATGAACCACTTCGAGGACGCGCTCGACGAAGTCGCCCCCAGTGTCGACGACCAGACTCGCGAACGCTACGAAGAGATCGAAGAGAACTTCGACACGGCCGAGCCTACCGTGGAGGAAGACACGGTCAGCCGGACCTTCCAGTAACCCACGTTCTGGCTGGGAGGTGCCGACGCCGACAGTGGCTACAGAGGAATCAAAAGACCGTGCGCCTCCGGCGCTCGCGAAGAACCGCGCTCGCCCCGCTCGCGCGACTGCCGGTGTTCACTGCAGGTGAGCAGATGACCCGAGACACCCAGTGAGACGGAACCGTTGGTGGCGTGCGGACCGGGCGATCGAACGCAGACGGCAAAGCCGTGGAGTACACCCGGGTGGTTTCGGAAGCGGGATTGGATAACCCGCGCGGCGGCGCTGCAGTGACGGACGCGTCCGGCGTCTCCCGGGCGACGGCGGTCCGTCGTCTCGACGAACTGTGGACCTCGAGCGGCGACCCCGCGCAGGCGGTGGCAGACGCCGTCTCCGAGGACGCGTTCGAGTCTACCGACGAGAACGAACGGTAGGGGCAACGTCGGTATCACCGCCGAGTTAGTCGCGGACGAGGTGACGGTGCGAGCGGTCGAGTCCGCGTTCAACTCTGCGACGACGCCACGGTCGGGCCGATACTTCTGCGTTCATTCCGGTTCCGACGGTGGCGAAGTCGTCGTCACCGCGACCGTCGACGGCAAAACCGGCGTAGTCGCCCGGCGGGAGCACCCCTGCACGGTCGGAGCCAGTCCCCGGTCGGTATTTCCGGCCGTGAAACACCGCGTGTGGGTTGTCGTTCACGCCGCACCAGGGGACTCGCATGGAAGCGCTCGGCCCGGATCGGTGTGGCGTCGGCATCCGCGGCGTCGCCATGGCCATCGACACGGTAGTTTGGCTCGCACTGTTCGTGATTGCGGTCTCGGTCGTAGGTGCCATCACCGGCCAGACTGCGACCACTGCAAGCGGCGTCGAAACGGACCTCACTGGTACGCCCGCCGTGATAGGGTTAGCTCTCTGGCTCGCACTCGCGATTGGCTACCATACGCTGGCCGAATGGCGATACGGCAAGACGCTCGGCAAGTACCTCGTGAGCATCCGGGTGGTCGCCGGAGACGGGAGCGCCCCCTCGTTCGGTGCGGTCCTCGGTCGGAACGTCCTCCGACTCGTCGACTGGGTCCCCCTGTTCTACGTCGTCGGTATCGTCGCCGTCCTCGTCTCTGACCGCCAGCGGCGACTCGGCGATTGGGTCGCCGACACGGCCGTCGTCCGGTCGTGAGGCGGCGCGGACCCCACCCGCGTCAGTGGCGGCCCGAGACTCGAAAACTCGCGCGACACATCGCTGGTACTGTTATGCCTGCCCGTAACGAGTCACCGTCGGATCGACCTCGCCTCGAATATGGATGCCGCCACGGGACGCACCCGCGACCGTGGGGTTAGTGTCGCCGGTCTCGGACGACAGTTCCCCGCCTCCCGAGGTCACGCTCGACACCGGACCGGACGCAGGGGCAGCGCATCGAGATTACGGACCGAAAGGCGAGTATGGGTGGTCTTCGCGGACGGCTTCCAGACGCCCGGTACCGTCTCTGTCTGACAGCGCGTACTCCGAGACGATGGCGTCGACTCGACTCGTATCCAGTCGGTCCAGACACTCGGCGGCGCCACTCACCGCCTCGACCGTGGCGTCCTCGTGCTGGCTCTCGAGGTGACGCGGCAACTGCTCCGTGGCCGTCTATGTCACGCAGACGTACAAAACGCGTATCCTGCCGGCCATAGCAGTCTCATCCGTCCGGGTAGTAGCAGTTGTTGGTAGCCTGAACCGCGAGAACGAAACGCGTCGACGCGCCCAGTTCACACCACGGTCGGTCCCGCTCGGGGAACCAGGAGTCAGCCAGGGGAACCCCCGGAACGGCGGCTGTTCGGCGTGCCGTTCACGGGACGACCGGGGCTGGTACCTCACGTAGATCGCCCGGTGGCTCGGGGCGTTTGCGACGGGACCGAGGCCCTCGCCATCGGGACGGCGATAGCGGGCGGCGAGCTACGTGCCGTGTCGTCGTCCGCCGCCAGCCCTTACCGGAGGGTCGGTTGAGTGTCCTCGCCGCCGGTTTCGTCCGCAGGACCCAGTTCCGCCACCCACTCGCCGGTACGGGTTCGAGAGCGGCGGGGCAGTGCGGTCGGCCAGTTGGTCCGTGAGAATGCTGTCACGGTCGATTTCAATGCCCGTGTCGGTATCTACTGTGGGACCCCGGCCGATTACTCGTACCGGAGCGCGTCGATGGGGTCGACGCGGGCCGCACTCCAGGCAGGGTAGAGTCCTGAGACGACGCCGACGATCAGGCCGATGCCGATGGCCGCGCCGACCCACACGAGCGGGAGCGTCAGCGGGAGTTCCGCGTACGTCACCGCGACCCAGCCGCCCGCGACGCCGATGGGGACGCCCAGCAACGCGCCGCCGGCGCCCAGCAGCAGGGATTCGACGAGGAACAGCTGGAGCACGTCGCGGTTGGTCGCTCCGACGGCCTTCATAATCCCGATCTCTTTGGTCCGCTCGCGCACAGAGACGAGCATGATGTTCGCGATACCGATGGCCCCTACCAACAGGGAGATGACGGCGATACCGGTGACGAACTGGGTAAGTCGGTCGACGACGTTCTCGATGCGCTGGACGATATCCTCGTTCGTCTGTGCGCTCACCTGGTAGCTCTCGGGCGCCAGCTGCGTGGCGTCGGATTCGCCATCGACATAGCTCTGGACCCGTTCCTGGACGGCCGCGGTGTCGCCGGGGTTCGCGGCGACGACGGTCACCTGCGGGAAGACGTTCTGTCGAGTGCCAGTGGCAGGGCTCGTGACGACAGTGTCGTACGCACAGGTCGGCAGATAGAATCGCGGTTGAGACCCGAAGCCGGCGAGCGGGTTCAGTCCGGCGTCGTCCCCAAGAACGCCGACGACCGTGACGTTACGTGTCCGGTTCCCGCGCTGTGTGACCGCTACCCGGTCACCGGCCGAGAGGTTTCCGGGGAACAGTGCCGCTGCAGAACGTGTAACGACCATCTCGTCCGGGCACTCCCGACCCGACCCGGCGGCCACGAACGGGCCACCTGCGCGGAACTCGACGGTCCCGAACAGCGCGGGCGTGGTGGCCGTCACTTGGTCCCGGGCGACGGTCTCACCCCCGTGTGAGAGTGCCGAGGTGGCGATAGTCCCTCTGGGAACGACCCGGTCGACCCCTTCGATCTCTCCGATCCCGCTCACGTCGTGCTCGGTGAATACGGGCTGGGAGAGCGCCGCCGGTGGCCCCCCATCGTCGCTGGGTGTGGCGACGAGGAACACCCGATTGGCCGGCGAGTCGTCGAACTGACCGACGACCTCGGCCTTGACGCTCGCTCCGAGCGTGACGAAGGTGATGACCGCCGCGATACCGATCACGATACCGAGTGCGGTCAACGCTGCACGGAGTTTGTGACCGCGGATCGAGCGCAGGGCGAGCCGCAGGCTCTCTGAGAGGTACATCAGGGCGTCCCCCCTGCGTCGACGGCGTCGATGGCGTCAACCTCGCCGTCCTGGAGTCTCACGATGCGCTCGGCCCGGTCGGCGATAGCAGGCTGGTGGGTCACGAGCAGAATCGTGTTGCCGGCCGCGTGCAGGTCGTCGAGTAGCGCCATGATCCGCTCGCCGGTCTCCGTGTCGACGTTACCGGTCGGCTCGTCGGCCAACACGATTGCCGGGTCGGTCACCAGCGCGCGGGCGATGGCGACGCGCTGGCGCTGTCCCCCGCTGAGCTCCGATGGGCGGTGGTCGGTCCGGTCGCCCAGACCCACGCGGTCGAGGAGGTCACGTGCCCGCTCCAGACGCTCGGCGCGACCGACGCTCTGAAACACCAGCGGGAGCGCGACGTTCTCCTCGGCGGTCAGTCGTGGCATGAGGTTGAACGTCTGGAAGACGAACCCGACCTGCTCGCCGCGAACACGGGCTCGCTCGGGGGTCGCGAGCGTGGTGACGTCCTCACCGGCGACGCTGACGGTCCCTGCGGTTGGCGTGTCGAGACAGCCGACCAGGTTAAGCAGCGTACTCTTGCCCGAACCACTGGGACCCATGACGGCGGTGTATGAACCCCGAGCGAGGGTCAGCGACACGTCGTCGAGGGCATAGACCGGTTCGCCGCGGCTGTACGTCCGGGCGACGGCGTCGAGTTCGACCGCCGGCGGGCTGGCGCCGGCCGCTTCGCCTGTCATCGACTGAATCAAGAACTCCAGACAATTGAACGCTACGTGCGCTGTCAGAAGGGTCAAGTACGTCTCGCCCTTAACTAGTTTCGTGACACCTCCATCTAGTGAAACCGACCGAGGGATACTCGCCCTCCGGATGGCCGCGGTCGCCGCGGTCCTGTTGGGAGCTGGCGTCGTCGTGGGCATGGCCGTCCAGCCCGACGAGACGACCGCGCCCAGCGGTGACGCGATTCTCGACCGCACCGCGGAGCAGTACGGCGAGGCCGACAGCTTCGTCGGTACCGTCACCGTCGACGTGACCTTCGAGAACGAGACAGACCGTGTCGAACGGTCGGCCCGCGCGCAGGTCCAGTACCTCACACCGGACGGGTACCGAGTCGACGGTCTCGCGCCGGACCGAATCGCGAACACGACCGTCGCGACGAACGGCTCGGTCGTGTGGTTCGACAGGCCGACTACCCCGCCCGTTGTTCGGTCGCCCAACGCCAGCCAGTCCGAGCGGCTCGAACAGGTGAACGTCACCGCCGTCGTCGAGAAACTCGACGCGAACGTCTCGGTGACCAACCAGGGGACCGCGACCGTAGACGGCGAGGAGACGTACGCCCTCGACGTCGAGTACACGGGCCCGACGGAGTTACCCGACGACGAACGGTACGCCAACGTCAGTGACCGTCTCGACGACATCGAGGAGACGAATCTTACGGTCTGGGTCGACACCGACGACGATCGGCTCCGGAAAGTCGAAGCCGTCGTGACCGGGTCCGAGGGCACGGTGACGACGACGATGCGCTTCGAGTCGTTCCAGTTCGACGTGGCGATCGACGAGAGCACGTTCCGACCGCCGTCCGACCGTCAGGTCGTCTCGGGTGCGTTCGACCGGACGAACTACGAGACGCTCGCCGAGGCCGACCAAGCCGTCGACTTCCCCGTCACCGAACCTGCGGTGCCGGCCGGCTTCGAGCTTGAGAGCGCCGCCGTCGGCACGCAGGGCGACCGCGCGACCGTGACCGGTGTCTACGCCAACGAAACGGCCGAGTTCGTCGCAATCCAGTCGGAGCAGAACCCGCTGGCACGAATCGACACCGACGGCGAGTCGCTGTCGGTGGGTGACGAGACCGTCACCGTCGTCGAGCGGGGCGACATGACGGTGCTGTTCTGGGAGGCCGACGGCCGGACGTACGGCGTCGCCGGCTCGCTCGGGCAGGACCAGCTCGCAGAAATCGCCCAGCCGATGGCCGTTGCCGACTGAGTTCGGCCCACCCTGCTCCGTATCCCCGTCGATTTCTGAGACGTGTTTTAGACTGTGCCGGCCGCGAAGCGAGACGAAGGTGACCAGACCGCGTGCACGAGAGAGCGCGGCACAGCGCCGAGACGGTCGACGAGTGCCGATTGCTCGCTGCCCCCCGCTTCTAACACGGCAGTTTACTGTCGGTCCGGCGAGACGAATCCGCTCCGCTGACACGCTCACTCGTACGTGTATCCGTCCAGCCGGGCGACGGTGTAGCGGTAACAGCCCGTGGCGACGAGCGCGAGGAGAGCGGCCCACGCGAGGAAGCCGGCCGCCCGGAGCAGCTCTGCGGAGTCGCCGGCGAAGGCGGGCGCGTCCACCACGACTGGGACGAAGACGGTGGTGATGCCGACGGCGGCGACGACGGTCGTCACGAATGAGTGACCGAGCAGGGCAGCCGTCGTCGGGGTCGGGGCTTCGACGCCACCGAACGCGCGAACGGTCTCGAACCGCGGTGCGAGCGCACCCAATCCCAGTGCGAGCAGACTGCTGAAACCGGTGAGGACGAGGGTGAACGCGAGCACGTACGCCAGGCTCACGGGGTCGAGGACACTGTACCAGCCGGTCAGGACGACGACCAGCAGGGTCAGCGGGAGCCAGAGGACGGTGCCGGCGAGGATGCGTGCGTGGACGAGCGGGCGACCGGACGACGGCGTGGTGAGAACCGCCGGAAGCATCGACCCCTCGGTGCCCAGTGGGTTCAGGCCAAAGGTCCCGCCGGCGAGGAACGCGCCGAGGACGGCGAGGAACACAGGCAGGATGGCGGAGCGCGGGTTGGAGACGGCCAACTGTGCGATGGGGAAGGCCATGAACAGAAAGTACGTCAGGTGGATGAACTGGGCTGGTGCGCGGACCCCGCGGACCAACTGCCACCAGACGAGCCGCGTGACTCGTCGGCCCGAGAGAACGGCCGGCATCGCCACACGGGAGAGTCGCGCTCGCACGCTGGTCTCGTCGGTCGTGGCCGGGTCGGCGTACCAGACGGCCGGCGCGAGGTACCAGGTGGCCGCGAGCAGGCAGGGGACCGCACCCAGAACGATACCGGCGGCGGCCAGCGACGGCGTGCCGACGGTGACGGGTACCGGCGACGCCACGAGTAACAGGTCGGCGTACGGCCCGACCGGGACGGCCTCAAGCGGTGCGAGCGACCGAAGGAGCCTGGCTGGTTCCGACGGCGCCAACACGTTCACGCCGACGATGAGCGTCCCCGCAGCGAGGAGGCTCGCCCAGGCGCCGGATGGTTTCGACCATCCCAGCCGTCGGTAGCACAGACGGACGAAGTAGCCGATGGTGAACCCGCTGGTCAATCCGAGCGCCAGCAGTGGCAGAACGCCGATGGCGACGACCGGTATCAGAAGCGGCGTCCCCGCCCCGACTGCGAAAGCCGTGACGGCGATAATAATAGGGCTTCCGAAGACGACCACGACGCGGGTGTACTCCGCGAGGACGAGGCCGGTGACGACTGCCCGGGGCCGCACGAGCGTCAACAACAGGTCGGCGTGGTCGGCGTCGCCGGCGCGTTCGAGCGCCCGGAGCCCGAACACGACCGCTAGCGAGCCGATCCAGGCCACGATCTGTGGACGGAGCAGTTCGACGACCGACATGTCCGTTCCGCTCCGGAACCGCAGACCGAGCGCGTACCCGCCCGACAGAACCGAGACCAGGACAGGCGAGAACAAGACGAGCAGGAGCGCGATGCCGATGAGTTGGCGGCGACTGGCGAGAACGGCCCGGACGCTGCGGCGCACCTCGACTGTCGCGATCCGGACGCCGTGACGCAGGTCCGTCGCCAGTTCCCCGTCCATCTCAGTCCTCCAGCACGGTCTCGCCGGGATAGCCCAGTTCGGCTGTCAAGTCGAGAAAGGCGTCCTCCAGGCCCCGTTCGGAGCCGGCCTCGGCGCGATGCTGTAGTTCCGCCGGCGTCCCCTCGGCGACGAGGCGCCCCTCGTTGAGGACACCAACCCTGTCGGCCAGTTCCTCGACGACCGGGAGGACGTGCGTCGAGAGAAACACCGTCCGTCCCTGCGCTGCCAGTTCCGCGAGGAGGTCCCTAACCGTGCGGGCGGCCCGCGGGTCGAGTCCGCTCGTCGGTTCGTCCAGAAAGAGGACGCCCGGGTCACCCAGTACCGTTCCCGCGAGCGCCGTCTTCTGGCGCATCCCCTTCGAGTACGTGCGGATGGGGTCGTCGGCGTCCCCGAGCAGCCCGAACCGATCCAGCAGCGGGTCGATCCGGTCGCGCTCGGCGTCGTCGAGGCTCTGCAGGTCGGCCAGATAGGAGAGCTGTTCCCGAGCGGTCAACTCGTCGTACACCGGCGGTTTCTCGGGGAGATAGCCCACGTGGCCGACGACGGCGTCCCGGTCGGCAACGTGTTCGCCCTCGATCCAGGCGTCGCCGCCGCTGGGGTCGGTGAGCGTCGTCAGAATCCGCATCGTGGTGGTCTTGCCCGCGCCGTTGGGGCCGAGAAATCCGTAGACTGTCCCCTGCGGAATCGAGAGGTCGAGGTTCGACAGGGCCGTCACGGTACCGTAGGTCTTCGTCAACGCCTCCGTCTCGATGGCGGCGGGCATTGAACGTGACTGACAGCCTCCAGCGGTATCAATCGTCCGGCGGACACACCACGCCGATACCGCTGGCCGGGCCGCTCGACTGTCGGTCGGACCGAGGGAGCGGGTTACCCGGCCCGACCGCGTCTGCGCGTGGCCGGGGAAATACAGCGAGACACGATGACCCGACGACACTCAGTCGAACACGGTGGGCTCGCAGTGTGCCCCCGTGCCGCCGCTGAGGAGACTCGTCACTTCGACGGTGTCGTCCGGCGGACTGGCCACCGGCAGGTATGTGTCGACCCAAGAGAGCGAGCGGAGCAGGTCGTGAACCCCCCTGCCCTACCGCGCTCGGGGCTGCCCGCCCCTCGCTTGTGAGGACAGGGCCTCCTGGTTCTGTGTCGGAATTTATCGCCGACGTGGGCACAGCGATTCCAGACGCCACAGGCGACGTCCCGTCACAGGTGGTTCGGAGTGTCCCACGCCTGCTAAATGGACACTCAGCCACAACCGAGGGTACGCGCTTCTTCTCGCGCTTGAACACCATCGGAGGCGTGACGAGCATCATACTATCAATACTGACCGTAGGGATCGGAAAGCCATACCCTGTAGTGAAACTAAAACGACGACGCTGTATCCCCGCCCTACTCACTCGCTCCGCTCGTTCCGTGCGGACAGAGGCTTAACGCCTGTAGTCGGTTAGACGCCGGTTCGACCGTCGAGGGTCGTCTCCCCGTCGAACAGTGGAGTCGCTCGACGAAGCAGTAACTATCGGTCCAGTGGTTCCGCGGCGTCGCGTTCGACCAGCGGTTCGGCGTTGGCCGCCGGGAGCGTCACCACGTCGTCGCTGGCCAAGTCGTAGGCCCGTTCGTCGATACCGAGAATCTCGCCGACGTCTCGCGTAATCCGTACTGTCCGGCGGTCGACGCCCGAATCGTCGCCGCTGGACACCGCGTTCGTCCCGTCGTCCGAGCGAGAGTCGGGGGTCGGGTCCGTTGCAGCGCCGGTGTCGGCCGCTCGGTTCTGGTCGGTCCCGCGGTTCGCCGTCTCTGTGGGGTCCGGACCGGCGTTGTCGGACGCTCCAGCATCGCCCTGGACGGGCGGTTCCTGTGGCGGTACTGGAGGCTCCGGGTCCGAGCCGTCCGTCGCGGACTCGGAGTCGACCGCGTCGAGAGACGGCGTCTCCTGTCCGTTCCCCATCAGGTCAGCGGCGTCGACGCCCGTCGACTGTTCCGGGTCTCCGAGCGACTCGGTCGCGTCTGCCCCCGACGGTTCCGCAGTCGGTGACCCGCCGGCGTCGGGCGTCCCGTTCGGGGTCGTGTCCGAGCTCTCGGCGACGTCCGGGTCTTCGCCGTCGAGAACCGCGAACACCCGGTCGCGGTTGTTCTCGATGGACGCGACCATGCTCTCGAACAGTTCCCGCTCCTCGGCGGTCAGTCCCTCGTCCTCAGTGGGCATATCAGCCGCCGCGAACGAGGCCATCTTGACGAGTTTACCCACGCGGCGCTCGTAGATGGCCTCGACGGTCTGTTCGGCCGTGTTGATGTTGTTCGTGATCCGACTGACTTCCGGGTCGTCGAAGGGGTCCTCGGCGCGCTCGGCGGCCCGGTCTCGTTCCTCGCGCAACTGCTGAATCAGTCCGCCCGCGTCCGCGTAGAAGGAGTTCCGCAGTTGCTGGAGGCTATCGCTCTGGCGCTCTCGGTCTCGGACCGACTGGAGTTCGTCGAGGTTCATATCATTCCGGCCCCTTCTCGGCGCGCCCCCTGGCCATGAGGAACACACCGACGTACTCCGGAACGGAGTGAACTCCCTCCGAGAGTGTAAAACTATCGCCCAGAAGTTCGATTGTCCCGCCGTCCATCACCTCTACCGTAATCTCGTGGCCAACGAACGTTTCCGGCACCGCGTCGACCAGCGGG
Organism: Halorientalis sp.; assembly: GCF_028275115.1. Classification (GTDB taxonomy): domain Archaea; phylum Halobacteriota; class Halobacteria; order Halobacteriales; family Haloarculaceae; genus Halorientalis. Next base: position 24,919 of record NZ_JAQCNH010000091.1, read on the forward strand.
TCGAAGCCGTCGATCGCGCCGCGGTCGATCCGTCTCACCGCTAGTCCGCTCCCGCCGTGCAGCGTCCCGGGCAGGCGTATCAGCCGGTTCGTGTCCGTCGTCACCGGTTCGTCGATGGGCGCGTCGTCCGCGTCGAGGACCGACGAGCCGATTCGTTCGGCGAAACTCCTGACGACCGGATGGGCGGAGAGATTACCACGTTCGATCTCGACGAACCGATTCTGTGCAACGTTCCAGGCGGCCCGCGCTTTCTTCTCTCCCACGCCGTCGTACTCCTGGAGGCGCTCGACCGCTGTGTCTTCGGTCATGGCTCGAATCGCCTCGAACTCGGTGAGCAACCGCTCGTGAACCCGGCTTCCCCATCCGCCGTCTGTCGGCAGATACTCGTTCTGTGCCGGACTCTTCCGGCCCACCTCGCCGCCGACCGCCTCCACGTCTATCACGGCGTCGAGCGCCATCCCGATTCCGCGGACGTAGTCGACGACCTCCCGACGAGCCTCGCGTTCGAGCCGCTGAATGCCCGGGTCGCGAACGTGGACGTGATACCCCCGTCCACCGGAGAAGGCGATAGTCGTGTCCTCGAAGCCGAAGTCGTTCTCGAGGAAGTCCAGCAGACGCAACAGGGCGTCCTTGCACTTGGCGAGCATCTCGGCGTAGGAGTCCTCGCCCAGCGTTACCGACGGCAGGTGGTCGGCGTCCAGGTCGAAGATCAGATCGGAGGAGCGCCAGTTCTTCTCACCCATCGACCCCGCGCTGGGGTCGTCGTACCGGCCGGCCGAGAAGTAAACGTGACGCGGCCGCTCGCGTTCGAGGAAGGACTCGACATTACCGAGGTCGAGCAGGGCCTTGTGCCGGACCATCGTCGTTCCCGGGCTCGATGTCCAAGGAATGTACCCCCACTCGCGCTCGTTGGCGTCGGGCGGCGGCGTGACCTCGGCGCGGCGATAGTAGTCGCCGAACCGGCCCCGGAGATACGCGCGCGTTCGCTCCTCCATACTACCACACTCGTTGCGATTACCCGTGCAAAAGGGTTTGCAAACTCGGCGTCGCCTGCCCGCAGCGGGTCAAGACAGCAGTTTCTGTAACCGTTCGGTGATTCCGCCGCTGGCGCCGAGTTTGAGGTAGTACGCGTCGCCACCGTCCTCGTAGTAGTTGTCGATACGGCGTTTGACCTCGAATCCGAGGTGTCGGTAGAATCCGATGGCCGGTTCGTTGGTCGTACGGGCGTGGCAGGTCACCGAGGAGTGGTCGTCGGCGACGCGAGCGATCAGGCGTTCGCCGAAGCCCTCTCCGCGATAGCCGTCGGCGACGGCCAGAAACAGGATGTACCCGTCACGGCGAACGGCGGCGAAGCCGACCAGCCGCTCGGTGTCGACTGGACCGCTCTCCAGGAAGAGGTACACCGTCGACCGCCGGTAGGCATCCCGAAAGAAGCCCCGACGCTGTCGGAGAACGTCCTCTTCCTGTCGGATCGACTCCTTGAGAGCCCAGGCCTCGTCCACATAGGCGTCGTCTCCGGCCTTGACGGTCCGGCTCTCGATTGTAGCACTCACTATGCCAGTTTAGCGTGTAGAACACTATAATTCCACCGCCAACGACGTGTGTCGAGTCGAGGTCATCGGCGGTCACAACCGTTTTTCGGCGCCCCGTCGTCTCACGGAGTATGTGGCAGTCTTCAGCGGTCGGCACGACCGTCGAGAACGGGCCGCAGTCCATCGCGACCAGCGCCGTCGTCGAGGCAAAGTCCGACGACGCCACGGCGACCGGAGCGGGCGAAACCACGGTGGGGGCCGAATAATGGGATACGAGCTCCGTGAACACACGGCCGACGTGGCCATCGAGGCGACCGCGGAGACCCTGGGTGCGGTGTTCGGGGCCGTCGCCAACGGCCTCGCGGCCGCGATGTGTGACGAGATTCCCGAGGGAGAACACGAACGGTTCGACCTCAGCGTCCGCGCCGAGAACAGGGAGGCCGTACTGTTCGACTACCTCGACGAGCTGATTTACGAGCGCGACGTCCGCGGTGTCCTACCAGTCGATAACGAGGCGTCGGTGACCGAACAAGACACTACCGAGTGGAGCTGTGGGGCGTCTGCCCGCGGTGTTCCGCTGTCGGCGGTCGACGCCCGAGAGGTGAAAGCGGTCACGTACTCGGAGATGGCGCTCGAATCGACCGACGGTGGCTGGCGCGCGTACGTGGTCTTCGATGTCTGAGATACGATAGCTGGCTTTACACTACTCGATTCCATAGTGCGCCTGTGACCTCTGGAACACGCTCGTCACTCCTGTCCGGCGCGCTTGCGTTCTGCGGTGCGCTTTGCTGGGCGGTCCTCGCGAGTGGCCCCGCACGAGCACACGTCAGGTACGTCGCGGAAGACAACAGTGGCCCGACCAATCCCATCGACTTCGCGGTACAGGTCCTCTCGGAGCCGGCGAACGCCGTCCTGTTCGGCGGGTTCGCGATAATCGGAACGGTGGGGCTCCTCGGCTTCGTCTGGGCGCGTCCGACGATTCCCGACATCGAAGTGTTGCGGGCGACTCTCGCCGAGTACGACGACCTGGTGCCGTGGATGCTTCGGCTCAGCATGGGGTTGCCGCTGGTCGGCGCGGGTTTTGCGGGCTACTACTTCAGCCCGGCCGTCGAGAGTCAGCCGAGACTCCTCCTGCTCGGTTTTGGCTTTCTGCTGCTGTTCGGCCTGGCGACGCGGGCGGTTGCGGCCGCCGCGCTCGTGGCCTACTTCGTGGGGCTGGCCCGCTCGCCCGAACTCCTGTTGGCCATGGAGTACATTCCGGGGCTGCTGGCGGTCGTCCTGCTGGGCGGCGGGCGACCCAGCGCCGACCACATGCTCGGGGCCGTCGCCAGCGCGTCGGGCACTTACTACGGCCGGATCGATCCCGTCAATCGAATCGCCCGCCGGTTCGGAGCTCAGATGCGACCGTACGCCCGTTACGCGCCGACGGTGATCCGGGTCGGGCTCGGCGTCGTGTTCGTTTACCTGGGACTCGTCGAGAAACTCCTTCGGCCGGGCCGCACTCTCAGTGTGGTCGCGAAGTACGACCTGACGGCCGTGATTCCAGTCGACCCGGGTGCGTGGGTTCTCGGAGCCGGCCTGGCCGAGATCGCGCTCGGGACACTGCTGATCGCCGGACTGTTGACGCGCGGCGTCGCAGCCGCCGCGTTCGTCGTGTTCACTCTGACGCTGTTTGGCATCCCAGACGACCCCATCCTCGCTCACATCACGATGTTCGGGCTGGCGTCGGCCGTGTTCACCATGGGGAGTGGGCCACTCGCACTCGACCGCCTGCTGTCGGACGCCGATTCGGGGACCGGTCGCCCCGCACCGAGTGAGCAGGACCTCGCCGACGACTGACGGACGCGGGACAGTCGAAATATATTCCGCCGTCGGCGTCGCACTTTCTGGTATGACTACCTTCGATGCCGACGGCATCACTCTTGAAAAGGTACGAGATTACGTCTGGGAAATCCCAGCGAAAGGCGGCATGAACGCCCCCGCCCGCGTGCTGGCCAGCGAGTCGCTCCTCGAGGAGATTCAGCAGGACAAGACCCTCCAGCAGCTGAAAAACGCCGCCCACCTGCCGGGCGTCCGGAACCACGCCATCTGTATGCCCGACGGTCACCAAGGCTACGGCTTCCCCGTCGGTGGCGTCGCCGGCATCGACGCCGAGAACGGCTGTATCTCGCCGGGAGCTGTCGGATATGATATCAACTGCCTACCGGGAGATATCGAGGTTAAACTCTCGTTCGGTCGGCGAGCGGAGATCGAGTCGCTGCAGGAAGCGTTCGAGACCGAACAAGCGACCGTCGCCGGCGAAGAGTTGACGGATTCCGGCATCCGGCTGTTCACCGAATCGGGGGAGAAAACGGTCTACGAAGTCGAGACTTCGACAGGCGAGAGGATCGAAGCGACGACCGATCATCCGTTCAGGACACCGGACGGAATGGTCGATCTGGCCGAACTCGAAGTCGGAGACGGAGTCGAAGTCCAGCCGTTCCGGGGCATCGAGGACGAAACGCCGGAGGATTTCGTCGTCCTCACCGAAGAGGACTTCGCCGACACGAACCCTCAACTCCGCCGTGTACTGGAAAAACGCGACGTGTTGCCGCTCAAATCGACCGACGAGACGTTCCACCGACTGCTCAAGATCATCGGCTATCACGTGGGCGACGGATCGCTCGGCGGTCAGGAACAGATGTGGTTCTACGGAGAACCGGACGATCTCGAACGGATCCGCGAGGACATCGAGAAAGTCGGGTTCAAGCCGTCGGAGATCTACACCCGGGATCGGAACCACGATGTCGATGGGAACAAATTTGAAACAACCGAGTACAGTTTCAACACCTCATCGAAGGCGTTTCGACGGCTGCTGATCGAACTCGGCGTACCGGACGGGCCAAAGGTATCCACCGGATTTACGACACCGGACTACTTCGACCGGCTCACAGACTGGCAGCAAGCACTCTACTTCCGGGCGTACTTCGGCGCGGAAATGAACGCCCCGGCCGCCCAGCACGACAAGAACCTCTACTGTCCGAAGGTCTCTCAAACCCGGACCGCAGGGACTGTCGAGGCCGGACGCGAATTCTTCGAGGATCTGCGTGCGTTCTTCTCGCGTCTCGGCATCGAGACGAACGGTCTCGAAGAGTTCGAAACGGAGTCCAACGCCGACCACGACACTGTTCGGCTGCGGCTGGGTATCAAAAACGACTCGGGGAACCTCATCCGGTTTTACTCGCGAGTCGGATACGCGTACAACCACGAGAAGCGACGACGAGCGGTGAAAGCGATCCAGTACCTGAAAAGGAAAGAGCGCGAGCGCGAACACCGAACACGCATCGCCGACGAGGCGAAGACGCTCGCCGACGGCGGGACCTCTGTCGAGAAAGTCAAATCGGAGTTCGACATCAACGGCCGATTCATCGAACGCAGTATCTGGAGCGGACGGGACGGGCTACCGAGGCCAGGGGAGGACTTCCCCGGCTTCGAGGAGTTCTGTGACTCTGTCCACGTCGGGAGTGACCTCACGATCACCACTGAAATCGAATCGATCTCCGAGGTCGGCGAAAAGCCAGTCTATGACATCGGTGTCGAACACGAGGCACACAACTTCCTGGCCGACGAATTCGTCGTCTCCAACTGCGGCGTCCGGATGATGCGGACGAATCTGACGTACAGCGACCTGCAGGGTCGCGAAGAGGAACTCGTCGAGAACTTATTTAGTAACATCCCGTCGGGTCTCGGCGGTGGCGGTGTCGTGCAGGTCGGCGGCGACGAGATCGAGGCGATCCTCGAACGCGGAATGGACTGGGCGCTCGAAGCGGGCTGGGCCGTCGAAGACGACCTGGCCCACTGCGAGGACGAGGGGTTCAGGCCGGAAGCCAACGCCGAGAAGGTCTCGAAGAAGGCCAAAGACCGGGGTGGGAACCAGGTCGGCTCGCTCGGATCGGGCAACCACTTCCTCGAGGTCCAGCGCGTGACCGACGTGTTCCGCGAGGACGTTGGCGGGGCGTTCGGTCTCGAAACAGACCAGATCGTCGTCCTGATACACTGTGGGTCCCGTGGTCTGGGTCACCAGGTCTGTACGGACTACCTGCGCGACATCGAGCAGGCCCATCGAGGACTGTTGGACCGGTTGCCGAATAAGGAACTCGCGGCCGCACCCGCCGGGTCGCAGTTGGCCGAGGACTACTACGGGGCGATGTGTGCGGCGATCAACTTCGCGTGGGTCAACCGCCAGCTCATCATGCACCGGACGCGACAGGTGTTCGAGCGTGTGTTCGACCGCGACTGGGAGGCCATGGAGATGGACCTGTTGTACGACGTAGCACACAACATCGCTAAGAAGGAGGCTCACACGGTCGAAGACGGTGGCGAACGGGAGCTGTTCGTCCACCGGAAGGGTGCGACGCGGGCGTTCCCGGCGGGTCGGCCCGAACTGCCGGCGGCGTACCGGGACGTGGGCCAACCGATCATCATTCCGGGAAGTATGGGCGCGGGAAGCTACGTCCTCCGGGGTGGCGAGCAGTCGCTCGAAGAGACGTTCGGCTCGACGGCTCACGGCGCGGGCCGACTGATGAGCCGCACACAGGCAAAAGACGAGTTCTGGGGCGAGGACGTCCGTGACGACCTCCGGGAGCAAAACGAGATCTACGTCAAAGCACAGTCGGGCGCGACCATCGCCGAGGAAGCACCGGGAGTCTACAAAGACGTGGACGAGGTCGTCCGGGTCTCTGACGCACTGGGTATCGGTGACAAAGTCGCCCGGACTTACCCGGTGTGTAACATCAAGGGGTAACCGCCAGTAACTCGCCTCCGTGAGCTCGGAGGCGGCCGCCCAGTCACCTCGGGTTGGACGTCGCCGGAGCAGCCACCTCCAGCCGTACTGACACGGAGCGACTGGCCGGGGGCTGCAACGACGCCCTCGGCGACGGCAGACCGAAACCCGTCCGCCTGACCGCTAACACGAACAGTTCGAGGAGAGCCCGTCGAAACGAGGGCCGGGACCACCACAGCGCGCTCGACGGCCCCCGGTTATCGGAGCCCAGCAGATAGTTGGGTGATTTTAATTACCGAAAGTCGAATACAGTATATGTAGCTTATTTTCTGATATATGTTTACGGTCTTGAATAAAATTCTGTAAACAGTGATGTTATGTGTTCCGAGAAGTTAGTCCCGACTGGCACGATGGTAACTGCTTCGCGGGAACTCGAACGTATCGAACGGCCACTGGGTGAGGCACTCGAAGAGACGGACGAAGATAGCGCAAAGTACCACATCAGGGAGGCCGCACAGCGAGTGGAGATATTCAGATATCACGTAGAGGAAGGAACGGCAACCGTCGAGGAGTAGTTCAGCGTGCGCGCTCGCCGGCTTCGACGGTCGTCTGCAACCAGTTTTCCTCGGGCGGGAGCGGGCAGTCGAACGTCTCGCTGAACGCACAGAACGGGGCGTACGCCAGGTTGAAATCGAGCGTGATTTCGTCGCCGTCAGTGAGTTCGCGGTCCGGTTCCAGTTCCATGTACCGGCCGTTCTCGTAGGTGGTCTGCCCGGTGGTCTTGTCGCGGAGGGGCACGAAGATGCCTCCGTCCTCGTGTTCCTGTCGGTACCCGTGGAGTTCGTGTGACTCGCCGCCCAGTTCGAAGTCGAAAGTGACGATCCGGAGGTATCGGACGGTGCGTCCCTCGGTGGTGTCCATCTCGACCGGCTCGGGCTCGTCGTGAACGGTGACCGTCGCACCGACGCGATAGTCGGGGTCGGGCGAGTAGTAGTCGAGGCCATCGAACTCGTCACGCTCTTTCGGTGGGATTGGTGACTGTCGATGTTCGTCGAAGAACCGGTCTTTCTCCTCGCGATTGGCCCTGAGGCGCTCGGCCCAGTCCTCGGTTTCGTCGGTCATACTTACGCTACTGGGCCAGCAGGTTTGAGTCCGGCGGCTCGCGGGGGCGGTCGTCAGGGCTGGAAGTCGAACCTGGGTGGGTCGATGTCGGGCGTGCGGTGTTCGACCCGCTCTCCATCCACGGATTTCCGGAAGCTGAGATAGAAACTCCGACCGCACCCGTCTTTCTCGGGGTCGGGGTCGTTCGCACCGCCGTCCCCGACCGAGGACCCATCGCCGGCATCGCCGAGGCAGACGAACTCGATGCCGTCGGCGGCCTCGCGGTCGTCGACTGCGTCGGTCGTGCTCGCGTAGTTCCAGCCGTCGAGGGGTTCCCGGGAGACGCAGTCGTCGTCGAGATACCCTTCACGCTCGACACCAGTCACCGCTCCGCAGTACGGGCAGTGATACGTCACTTCGACCATACGTCTTCTCAGAGCCGGAGGAATATAGGCCGCTCCCTGTAGTCGGCGAGCCACCCCGCTCGAAAGCGGCGTCTCAGTGACACCGGACGTATCTGATGGCAAAGGTACTTGCCCCGAGGAACCGACGAGACGAGTATGATAGACGAGACGGTCGAGGAGATCGAGCAAATGCGAACCCACTCCTCGTCGGTCGTGGCGGTGAAAGCCGCCGCCGCACTCCGGGAACTGGCCGAGGGTGCGTACCCGACGGTCGAGGAGTTCGTGGTGACCCTGGAACGCAACGCGAGCGCGCTCAAACGGGCCAACCCCTCCCACGCGTCTCTCCAGAACGCCCAGCGCGAGGTCGTGGATGCCGTGAAGACGGCCGACCCGGACTCCGTCGACGACGCACAGGACGTTCTTACCGACGCCATCGACCGGGTCATCGACCGCATCGAGAACGCCAAGAGCGAAGCGGCCGAGAACGGCGCGGCGGTCTTCGAGGACGGGATGACCGTTCTCACACACGACTACTCCTCGACGGTGCTGGAGGCGATGGAACTCGCAGCCCGGGACGGAACGCATCTGGAGGTGTACATCACCGAGGCTCGGCCGCGGTATCTCGGCCGGAAGACAGCGCGGGTCCTCGCGGGCGTCGACCGCATCGAACCGCACCTGATCGTCGACAGCGCGGCCGGCCACTTCCTCGCCGAGTGTGACCGGGTGGTCACCGGGATGTCCTGTATCGTCGAGGATACGCTGTACAACAGGGTTGGAACGTACCCCATCGCCGCAGCGGCAGACGACGTGGGTGTGCCGACGACTGTCGTCGGGTCGGGCGCGAAAATTATCGAGGGCGGTTTTGCGTTCGAGAACGAGGTGCGGTCACCGAGCGAGGTGATGCGGGAACCTGCCGAGGGGTTCACCGTCGAGAACCCGGCTTACGACGCAACGCCGACGCGACTCCTCGATACAGTCGTCACGGACGAGGGCGTCCGAGAGTTTTAGACGTCGACGCGGCGCGACCACTGCATCCAGCGGCGCATCGAGTGTTGCCAGAGGCGGGCGACCGTCTCGGCTGTCCGGCTCAACGGTCCCGTCATCACGGTGGCCCCAGACGAGGCGTTGCTGGTAGCGCTGTCGGTCGGGAGCGGACGGTCCGTAACCGTCGTCTCGCACTCCGGACAGCACACGTGTCGAGTTCGTGTTACATAGTCGTCGTCGGCAATCCAGTCGCCACCGACGAGGCTCTCGTGACCACAGTCCGGACAGAACAGTACGGACTTTCTACGACCGGGTGTTCGGCCGCTGTTTGCCTGCGATTGGGGCCCAGTAATGTCGGGAGGGCTCATGATTTATGCGTACGTGCCCGACAGGTAAAGTCCTGTTGGCATACTGGATAATCGTGACATACGGGTCGTCCGTTGTCGACCGTTGCTCCGGGTTTCCGGCGACTGTAGCAACCCTGTGTTTAAGTCAGCGGAACGAGATAAAACGATATGAGTGGGCTACTGGGCATCGAACCGGCGAGTGGGGATGTCCTGGCCCGGGTGTCGACGTCGGCCCAGGCACCGGCGGGTGGTGGCAGTACAGTCGTGTCGGAGGGGACGTGGGTGGTCGCGGCGACGCGGCAGTCGGCGGAGCGCCTGCTCCCCACGCGGTGGCTCCCGTTTCCGGTCCCAGGCTGGACGGTGGACATCGTCGCCACAGTACTGATTCTCGGGCTGGCTTGGGCCACCTCACGACTGGTCGTGGTCGTGTTCAGCCGCCGTATCGCCCGGCGGTTCCGGCGGCCGAGTATCACCCGGACGGTTCTGCGCGCCCTCCGCGTCGGAATCTTCGTCTTCGCGATTCTGGCAATCCTGCCCATCTACGGCGTGAGTCCGAGCGACATTACGCTGTCCGTAGCCGTGTTCTCGGCGGCGATCGGCGTCGTGCTGGCTCCTATCGTCGGCAGTATTATCAGCGGTGTGTTCCTGCTCGCCGACCAGCCATACGAGATCGGTGACATGGTCGAAATCACCGACACCAGCCAGCGGGGGTTCGTCGACGACATCACGCTCCGGTACACCAAGATTATTACGCTGGACAACACGTTTGTCGTGGTCCCGAACGGGGAGATTCGGGCCCGGGACGTCGTCAATTACTCCGCGGAGGACCCTCGGACGCGGCGGACGCTGGATATCGTCGTCACGTACGAGGGCGATCTGACGAAGGCCCGCGACCTGACCGAGCGGGCGGCGAAGGACGTCGACCGCGTCATCGAGGGTGGCCCGGACATCCGCGTCGGAAGCGCGCGGTATCCGGCCGCGCCGACGTGTTACATCGAGGGGTTCGGCGACCACGGCGTCCACCTGCGACTGCGCTACTGGCTCGAAGAGCCGTACAAACTGCTGGCGACCAGGTCACAGGTCCAGACGAGCGTCTGGGGACGCCTCGAAGACGCAGACGTGGAGTTCGCCTATCCCCACCAGCAACACGTCTTCGACGAAACAAGCGGACAGATGGACGTCTCTGTTAGTTCGCCGCGACAGCGAACGGGTCCCGGCGCGAACTCTGAGAAGACCGGTTCGGATACGTCGAACGGCGGAGACAAAGACCCACACGAACCGCCCGGCTAAACGGTGATTATCTTGGCGTCGAGTTCGGTCTGCAGGAACTGCTCGATGTCGGGGTCGTCGGCGACGCGCCGTATCATCTGCCGCCAGCGACTGGCCTGTTTGCGCCCGATGACGACCATCTCGGCCCGGGACTCGGCCACCTCTTCGAGAATCGTTTCTTCGACCAATAGTCCCGTGCGAACAACGTAGCGTACGTCCGGTAGGTCCTCGAACGCATTCTCGACGGCTCGCTTCAGTTCGCTCCGTGAAGTCCGCCGGGAGTTGTGATAGAGGGTGACGTGAAGCACGGTCAGACTGGCGGCTTCCTCGTCTGCGATCTCGATCGCCCGACCGAGCGTGGCTCTGGAGTGGTCGGTGAGCGGATAGCGCACCGGGACGACGACCTGCGTCATCGTGCGGGAGGACACCCCCTCACAGTGTCAATGTTTCCCTCTCCGGTGCAGGTACACGGGGGCCCAGCGAGTGCTGCGCAGAACACGGTCAGTCGTCGGTGTGGCGGATCCGGCCCTCGACGGCCGGGTCGATACCCCGCTCGCGAGCGTGGGCTGCCAGCACCTCGTACTGGGTCGATAGCCGCTCGACCCGGTGGTGTTCGTCGAGGACCGGGAACTCGTGGTCGGTGTGAAACAGATAGTCGGTCGTCGCGACAGTGTACGTGTCGTCGTTGGCGACCGGTTCCCCGTCGAGGTGGACCGCCTCGACACCGCCGCCGTTCCGCCGGATAGTGAGGCCGTCGCTGACGTGTGCGTGCCACCGGTCGGGTACGGCCTGGACGTGTTCACCGTCGGCCTCCCGGCAGAGTTGCCGGAGCTCTCGGCCCGACACCGCCGCGACGGTCACCGGCTCGTCGAAGGGGACCACACTTACGAGGTCGGCGACGGTCACTTCGCCGGACAGCGGCGGCCCCTCGCGGATACCGCCGGAGTTCTGCAGGCCCACGTCTGCGTCGGCGGCCCACCGGTAGGCGTCGGCGATGAAGTTGCCGATGCGGCACTCGCCGGTGTGTTTCACCGACCGGTCCCGCGTGATCGGGTCCGCGACGTGGCCGACGACTTCGGTTAGGCCGGCGTCTGCACGGCGTTGCTCCATCGCCTCCGCGACCGACTCGTCCAGTGGGCCGTCCGCGACCTCGTGGACAGTGACGGCGCTGATCGACGGCGCGCGGTCGAGTTCGATCTCGTGCAGGCCCCGCCCGTTCGCGCCGGGACGCGTGAGCAGTGTGTCCGCGACGCGGTCGACCCGGCGGTCGTGGACGTGCCCCCCGAGAATCACGTCCACGTCGGTTTCGCGGGCGAGCGCGTCGTCGCCGCTCCCCAAGTGCGAGAGAACGACCACGGCGTCGACGCCACGGTCTCGGAGACGGGCGGTCTCCCGGCGGACCGCGGCCACTGGGTCGGTGAACGCCAGGCCGGTCGCGCCGGGACACATCGACCCGGTCCTGGGCTCGGTGACGCCTGTCAGGCCGACAGTGGTGCCCGCGACCTCGACGGCTGTCGAGGGAACAACGCCTGCCTCGCGAGCGAAACGCTCACCGGTCGGGTTGTCGGCGGCTCCGTCGTCCCACTCGACGTTGGCGCTCACCCAGGTCTGTGGCGACTCGCGAGCGACATCGGCGACCGCGTCGGGCCCGTAATCGAAGTCGTGGTTGCCGAAGGTGTCCGCGTCGGGGGCGACGGCAGTAAAAAAGTCCAGTGCCTGGCGGCCCTGTGCCACCATCGAGAGGACGCCCGGCGCGGTGTTGTCGCCCGTGCCGAGGACCACTGTGTCGGCGTCGCGCAGCGATTTGACGAGTCCGGCGAAGCGGCCGATCCGGTCGGGGTCGTCGTACGCGTTCTCGATATCGGAGTAGTGAAGCAGCCGAGACGGCATTCGTCCGTATCTAAGACCGTCGGTCGGCAAATCCCCTTCGGCCCGGGCCGAGGAGGCAGGAATTTACGCCCGGGGCGTCCACTGTACGGTATGGAAGTCCGGACGACCGAGAACGGAGAGCAGCTGTACGTCGCCCGCGAGGAGACCGAGCGCGGGTCGAAAGGTCCCTTCTTCGTCGCGTACGCCGACGCCGGCCGCGACGACCGCTGGGGCTACTTCTGTGCGAACTGCGAGGCCTTCGACAACGCGATGGACTCGATGGGCCGCATCCAGTGCAACGTCTGCAGCAACATCCGCAAAGCCGACGAGTGGGACGCCGTCCACGAGTGATCGCGCCCGGTCTCGGCGCACCCTCGCCGAAGCCACTACACAGCATCCGTCGCTGTCTCCACCGGAATCTGTTGCCTCGCTGTCAATTGGATACACTTATGAAGGCGCGAGTAGTAGACACACGTGGATGGCAACTGTTACCACGCCACTAGCCGAGAAGGCAGAGGCCATTTTCACCGACCTGGGATACGTCGTCGAGCGCGACGGACGAGAGTTACGCGCAGAACGAAAGTGGCGGGTCGTGAACGTCACACCGGTCGACGAGCCGGCGGCGCCACGGGAGTCGGGCGACTTCCACTGTCTCGTCACCTGGCGGGAGAAGGCGCCGGCAGTCCGGGAACGGCTCGAACGGCGGGACCCCAACTACGAGTGGGCGGTCATCGGTATCGAGGAGGACGGCGAGTACGAAGTCTGTCACGCGCCAGAGACGAGCATCAGCGCCTGAGCGTCCGGCGGGCGGCGCTCGCACCTGTATCCGCGTCCAGCGGGCGGCGCTCGCACCTGTATCCGCGTCCAGGTCGGCGTTCAGCGGTTCGGGCGTGTTGCCGAGCGCGCTCACCAGTGCCAACGCGTTTTCCTCGCGGGCGCTGTGTCCTGTACAGCCGATTTGGAGTATTTGCCCCGAGAGGTGACCGAGTCCGCCCGCGCTTTCGATGCCGTACTCCTCGAGCAGCGCTTCGACGACCGCGCCGCCGTCCACACCGGCCGGCAGACGCACGGCGTTCAGGCTCGGCAGCCAGCAGTCCTCGTCGGGTTCGAGTTCCAGCCTCGTCGCCTCGACGCCGATTTTGAGCGCACCGGCCACGCGACGGGCTGCTCCCAGCGGTTCTCGATGCCTTCCTCGGCGACCAGTCCGAGCGGCTCCCGGAGCGCGTGCACGTTCGTAATCGGGGCTGTGTGGTGGTCTCCATCGCCCGGTCGTTGAGAGTGAGCGGACTGGCCCCCGGCGGACAGGAAAGACACTGCTGGTCCGCCGAGAGACGTGACGGTGTCGGCGACGACGGGCGCGTCGTGTTCGTGAGCGACGGCCGTCAGTTCCGGCACGTTCGGCTGGAGCGTGCCGGTACTCGCCTCGGCGTGCACGAACCCGAAGGCGTCGAACTGATGCCGGTCGAAAGCGTCTTCGACGGCGGGTGTGTCGAGCGGTTTACCCCACAGCGCCTCGACGAAGACGGCGTCCCCTCCGACCCGCTCGACCATCGCGGCCATGCGCTCACCGAAGTAACCGTTGCCCGGCACCAGCACCGTGTCGCCTGGTTCGGTGAGGGTGGCCACCGCGGCCTCCATCGGCGCAGAACCGTTCCCGCTCACCGGGATGGTCCACGGTTGTTCGTTCGGAAGACGTACCGCAACGGCTCCTGCACGTCGTCCACAATCTCGACGAACGCCGGGTCGAGATGCCCCACCAGGGGCGTGCTCGTCGACCGCAGTACACGCGGATGTGCGTTGCTCGGTCCTGGACCTATCGGCAGTCTGTCTGGCGGCGACAGTTCCCCGACCCTCTGTCGGTCCATGCCAGTCCGTCGTGATAGACACCGACAACGGTCGGGTGAGAGAACGAGTGACGTAGGCGAGTGTCACACGGCGAGTGGCCGGTGCCGAGCGACGGAGTCCTGCGAGGCCGTTGAACGCGCCGTGACGAACGAACGCGTCGAGGAGTGGCTGAGGGCAACTCAGAGGAACAGTGCCGGGATAATGTTGAGCGCGATCAAAAATAGGGCCGACGCTGAACTCGGCGAGAGGTACGACACCGACGACCGACCCGACCACGGCGAGACCGAGCAGTGTTCACTCCTCTCTCACGAACGCCAGAACCGTGTCGGTTTCACCGATCTGGAACGCGTTGAGCATCCAGGGCGGGATCGTGAGGACGACGACCGCGAGCGTCGGGTCGATGACCGTTGCGAAGATCGGGGTCGTAATGAGTGCGTAGCCGGAGCCGATCATACCCTTGACCGCGCCCGTGGCGACCGCGACGAGGACGAACGCGGCCAGCAGACCGCCCGAGACGTCCGACTGGAGCCCTTTCGTGACGCTGTCCGTGCCCGGAAAGAGCGCTACTGACCCGGCGACGACCGCCGGAGTCACGAACACCACCATCACCGAACGATACTGGAACGCTCGCAGGTTCGTGAGGAACTGTGCTACGTCGAGTGGCGTGTTGCTCGTGCCAACTCGAGAACTGACGAGCGAGCCGAACCCGTCGGTTACCCACTGTGCTACCTGCGCGTTGCTGCATTCACGCTTGCCAGTAAGAACCGGGGTCAGTCCGGGAGTGTCACCATCGCCAGAAACGACACGTCCAGTCGCTCCGTCCCGACACTATGAGCGAACACACCGTCCGGCGACGACATGGGTACCGGCGATATTTTTTGCCACAGCGCGGCAACAACCGATCAGTTGGGGGGTCCCGCGCCCGAACCGAGAGGCATGCGCCGAGAACACACTCACGATACGGTGACCGCGGCCCGGACCGTCGTGACGGTCTGCGCTATCTACAGACGGTCGGTTCAGTAGCAGTCGTGTCCCTTCGCAGTCGCCAGCGGGACGGTCGGTGAGTACTCCGCGTGCGTCTCCTGTGCGTCGCGGAGGACTCGGCGACAGGTGCCGGAACGGAAGTGGCAGGCGCCAGTATCGCTGGCGGGACTCGAACTCGCGTCGTCGGTCCCCCTCCCACAGACGGAATCACAGCACGGTCCGGTACTCATCGGCCGTGCCGGTAGACGCACAGGCGGAGTACCGACACCGGACGTGGGTCGGGTCCGGACGCCGACCGATGCAGGACCGAGCGGTCCCGGGCGATATGGCCCAGCCGTGAACTACCCCTGAACCGTGACCTGCCGGCCAACGAGGAGCAGGCTCCCGAGCAGCATCATCACTGCGACCGGCAAGAGCAACTGGAAACCAGTCAGGAGGACCCCAGACGCCTGCACTCCCAGCACGAGCAGGATAACCGGGCCACAGCAGGCCGTTCCCGAGAGGAGCGCCGGAATCCCGGCCAGGAGCCCCGTCGACGATCGGCCGATACCACAGGCGCTGGGCTGGCGCCACACGAGATACGTCAGCGCGGCATTCAGCCCGACCAGCCCGGCTATCCCGAGGCCCAGGACCGTATTCAGCGAAAACAGGTACGTCACGGGCCCGACGGCGACTCGAGCGACCGGCGTGAACGAGAACGGGCCGAGTTCCGGTTGCAGGAGCTTCGAGAGCGGGTCTGAGACGACCAGCAGGTCGAAGCCGCCGAGCCCCGGCGAGAGGTGTCCGATGGCCCAGAGGTACAACAGGAGATAGAGACTCGTGACGGTGGCCAGGACGAGCAGGCTGTCCCGGCGGCGGAAGACAAGCCGTGTCGCCGACCGCGTCCGCCCGAGAGCGCGCTGGAGCCGGTCGCGACGTCGGATATCACTGGTAGACATTGGTCTCTGGGTAGTAGCCGGCCCACGCGAACCACATCGCGTCGAACGTGTGGACACGGGACAGTGGGAGGGCGTCCGGCTCGTGGCTCGTGCCGGCCGCGTCGACGAGTCGGTTGCCGTCCCGGTCGAAGGAGCGTTCGTCCGGGTTCAGGTAGCCGTAAGCCGTGTCGTATCGACCGTCGAAGACGGCGAGAATCGGCGTCCCGCCGACTGCTCCCTCCAGCTGACCCGCTTCCCGGAGAGCGTTTTTTGCGAAGGCCGCTGCGCCGTCGGGCGTCCGAAGCCCCATGACGACTCGTTTCGGGTCGAAGCGGTCGCTCGGATTGAGTCCCCCGAACAGGAGGGTCTCGTTCGCGTAGTACCCGCCAGGCGGGTTGTAGGAGCCGTAGGGGTCGCGACTGTAGTTTTTTGCGTGCCCGGTCTCCGTCGAGAGGACCTCTGTCTCCGGGTTCTGGTCGCGCCACTGCTTCCAGGAGGTCCACACCAGCCGGAACTCACGGAGCGACTGTATCTCGGGGTCGCCGTTCCACGGTCCGGGAATCGACGTGGCGAGCATCTGCGGCCACCAGGTGTCGGTGTGGCGGTCGTACATCACGAGGTTGCTGTTGATGAGTCGGCCGGAGACGCCGAAGGTGGTGTTGCCCCGCTCGAAACCCTGGACGGTGCCCGTGAGCGGGCAGTACGTGACGGTGACCGGTGTGCCGGCGAGGCTATCGTTGACGATCTCGTGTTTCGCGAGAATCTTCTGTGGGTACGCCTTCGCGACCCCGTCGCGGACGACGCCGAACACCGGGTCACCATCGGCGAGGAACCCGGCCTCTGACGCGTCGAGAAACGCCGGCTCGTCTATCGACGGGATCCCGTCTTTCGGCGGTCCGCCCGAGCGAGCGGCGTCCCTGAGGTTCTCCGGCGACGTCGGCAAAGGGAGCTGTTCTTCGGCTGTCGGCAGCGATCGTGAACCACTGAGTTCCGACGTCGAATTGCCGAGACATCCGGCCAGTGCGACGAGCCCGGCTCCAGCGAGGAACCCGCGTCTCGAAGGAGTCATTGTTCGAAAGAAGGGCGGTACCTAATTAACTGTTGAGCGGGTGTGCGGAGTTGGGACATAACGACAAACCCGGAGACGACGACGGTCGGTTCCCGTGTCGTCCCGGTATCGCGGCTCAGAAGGTGCTGACCTCGCAGTCGTCGGTGTTCAGGCCAGCGTCTCTCCTGCGAGAGGCGCGTCGACAGAAAGGCCTCCCCGACCGGTCCGTTCCGGACATCTGTGTCCTCGACCCGACGGAGACATCGTCCGTCACCCGGTGTCGACCGGCCGTGCCGAGGCGGATACGACGTGGCCGGGGTACCATACGGACCTCGACAGGTTCGAGCTGAACGGCGAGACGGTTGGAATCGGCGGGTGCGCGGTCGGCGCATCGCTCGCGGTTCTCGTGGCCGGGCAGTTGTTCGCCGCCGGCTGTCAGTTCCTCGCGGGCGTGCCCCCTTCGGACCAGGTCGTCCCGAGAGGCGAGCCGCCACTACAGGCCGCCGGACCGGTACGCGACACTCGACGCCGGTCTCCGCAAGCGAGTCTCGGCGGCGTGTTAGCTCGTCTCCCATCCGGTCTGCCAGGGGACGACCCGGACGACGGGTGCCCCGTTCCGGGAGACGGAGACGGCCATCGAACGGGCCCGGTTCGAGGGCGTTCTCGCGGTCGAGACGAGGCCGCTGCGCTCTACGCGCTCGCCAGCGAACGCGACCAGCTCGTCGTGTGTTTCGCACACGTGACACACGAGCTGAGGCGAGGCGACGACGAGTCCGAGAGGGGTGACGCGGACGGGACCACGGCGGCACTGAAGATCGTCGACGCCGCTGTCGCGGCGTGGAACAACGATACCTGAGACGACTCAAGACCGTCTGACGGCCCCCGAAGATGGGTCCATCGTCGGGACCGGCAGTTCGTGTGTCCCAGAGTCGGGTCGAGTCGTTGCGGGCCACACGTGAATGACAATGTGGTCTCTGGGCCACTGGCTGCGGCGCCCAGGGTTACTTATCGTCGAGGAACGCGGCCGCCCGCTCGCGGCCCAGTTGCATTAGCTCGTCGAGGAACCCCCTGTCGCGGTCGACTTTCGTCGAACAGTCGAACCGTTTGCCCATCTCGATACGGTGAATCTCGGTGCGGCAAAACTCTGACTCTGGGAGGTAGCCGTCGTCGATCCAGCCGTTGACACGTTCGATGAAGGCCAGTTCCTGGTTGAGAGAGATATTGCCCGACAGTTCGTTTCGTCTGTTCGCGATCATCTCGGGGGTCTTCGGTTCACCCTCGAACTCCTGTGGGTTGATCTGGACGATCCAGAGTTCGTCGGGCTTTCGCTCCGGCGGCACCGACAGGAGGTCGTTGATTGGGGGGTTCTGCGAGAACAGACCGTCCCAGTGGTAGTGACCGTTGAGTTCGACGGCCTCGAACAGGTTCGGGACGGCAGCCGACGCCAGAACCGCGTCCGGCGTCACGTCTTTGTTGGTGAACGTCTCGAAGTGACCGCCGTTCAAATCCACCGTTCCGACGACGAGTTCGGGCGAGTCTCGGCCACAGAGGTCCGGGATGCTGTCGAAGTCGATGTGTCGCTCCAGGGTTTCGGTGATCCGATCCTTGCCGACCTCCGGACCCGGAATCTGGTACGGGCTGAGCGACGGCAATGGGAGCCCTCTGCTTTCGAGTCGGGATAGCCCGGTCACCCACTGGTTCATCACCTGGTCCGACCAGCCATCTGTCGCGAGGTCGTCCCAGATGCCGTCGAGCGTGTCGATTGCCTTCTGATGGTCGCCGGTGACAACGCCGTACCAGGCTGCGAGGGCGTTGTACGCTCCGCCGGAGGTGCCGCTGATGCCGACCAGTTCGTACTCGTCGTCCCAGACCTCGAGGAGGTGTTGGAGGACGCCGGCGGTGAACGCGGTGTGACTGCCGCCGCCCTGGCAGGCGATGGCGACGTTCGTTCTGCTGGTTCCGCCGTCCGTCTCGACGTGCCGACTGTCTGCCTCGCCGCGGTCGGTTGGCTCACTCATACGTATGAGTGTAGCCGCCGTCGAACAACAGGTCTGCGCCGTTGAGGTGGTTCGCGTGCCTGGAGAACCCGAAAGTAAACAGATTCGCGACCTCCGCAGGCGTCATCATCTCCTTCGTGCGGGCCTGGCCGAGCATCACGTCTTCGACGACCTCCTGTTCGACGATGCCGCGCTCTTCGGCGGTGTCCTCGATCTGATCGACCATCAGCGGTGTCAGTACGTAGCCGACCGACACCGAAAAGCTACGGAGTGACCCGTCGCCCTCGGCCGCGATAGCTCGCGTGAGCCCGGTAATCCCGTGTTTCGCGGTGATGTAGGCCGGTTTGTCCTTGGTGGCGTAGTGGCCGTGGACCGAGGACATGTTCGCGATGGCACCGACCCCGTCGTCGGTGTCGCGGATGTGCGGCATCGTCGCCTGTGCCATCTTGAACGGCGACCGAAGCATAACGTCCGTCAGCATATCGTACTTCTCCATCGGGAACTCGTGGATGCCGGCGATGTGTTGCATCCCGGCGATGTTGGCCACGAACCGCAGGTCGCCCTCGTCGGCAGCCGCCTCGACGACGGCCTCCACCTCGCCGTCGTCGGTAAGATCCGTCTCGACGCCGTGGACGGTCCCCGGAACGTCGAGGTCGTCGGCGATAGCTGCCGTCTCGTCCAACCCCTCGGCGTCGATGTCCGCACCGACGACGGTCAGGTCGTTCGCCGCCAACCCGACTGCCGTCGCGCGGCCGATTCCGGACGCCGCGCCGGTCACGATTGCGACGGTTTCCGGGCCAAACCGCGGGTCTTCCAGCACGAGCAGGTCGTCGCCGGTCAGTTCTGGGGCACGCAAATCGAAGTCTTCAGTCATGGGCTCGTTCGAACAAGCGGTGTCGGGACGGTTAACTGCACCTCACGTCAGCGCAATCGGAACCAGTCGATTACCGCCCGATTCTCACAGAGTCGGTGCGGAGTTGACTGCTTGAAAACACCACAGAAAGTAACTCCAAGTCCGTTGACGCCTACTCAGCCCTCATCGGGCACAAACAACCACGAGGGTCGAACGTGGCCGAGGATAGAAGTACCGGGGGCTTGACACTCCCAGTAGTCCCACCCGCCCAGACCACGAACATCCCTCTCAGATTCCAACTAGGTGGATGTTCGGTGGGATCGTTAAACCTGAAATCTCCAACGCTCAGGATTCCTCCCGCGTTCACGCGGAGGAGGATGTAAACCGCACCTGCGGTCGAGGGAACGGCGACGGTCGCTCCGGGTGACTCGACAGTCCGCGAGTCACAGGTGAGGACGACCGACTCGTAGAGCGCACCGACCGGCAGCGGGAGGCGGTGACCGGACGGCGCCTGCCACGTATCGGTGCGCTCGCTGGTGTCGACCCCGGCCGTCCGGCCGTCACCATCCTTCTGCGACGCCGTTGCTCGGCTCGTCGCCCCGGAAAATAGAAGCCTCCGTCTGCGGCCGCCGTGACCGGGTCGTTTGTCACGCACCGAGCGGACGGCGTGTGCCGGCCTCCAGCACCAGTCGCCGACCACCTGCGAACGCTCACGACGGGCGGTCAGTCGTGAGCAACCGTCGTACTCCGCGTGCGACCACTGCGCTGCGGACAGTCACTCGTCTGTTCCGTGTTCTGGCCACCAGTTCCGCACTCGTAATAGACGTAGAGCGTCGCTTTCGATGGATCGAGGTCGGTTTCGACCATGCCAACAGGTACCATCCAGAGATGGATAATCGACGGGTCGTGACGCTCGGCTGACGTGACCGCTGACAGGTCCGGCTGCTGGGTTCATAACAGGTGTGTATCGAGAGACACGCTCGTCGTGAGCGACGGCCGGCGTAAGTGTGTGCCGAGGCAGCATTCGTCGAGAGAACTCGTCGCACGGTTGGCCACCGGCCAGTGAGGCCGTCGTCCGACGACATTGTTGGGGTGGGTCGTCTGTGTCTCCGGCGCGCCGGCGGTCCGGGTGTCAGGAGGACACCCGCGGTTCGTGCTCGTTCGCTGTTACCGCTGTGTCGACCCGCGAGGACAGGAGTCGATACCGAACATCGAGTAGATGGGACAGGTCCCCACCGTTGCCGTGGTGAGCATCACCATTGCGACGAGGCCCAACACGGGCGAGAGCACTGCTGGAAGCGAGACGGCCTGGCCGAGAATCGCAATCGAAGCGACTCCGGCGACTGCACCGACTGCCGTTCTGAGAGCCTGGTCCGTTGACCCGACGTTTGAGTTCATACTAGCACTACGGCCGCCACACGTATAAATATAGTGTTGTGTACATCTAACAAGGTCGTCGTCGGAGCTTCGCCGCAGAACATTTTTGGGTCGTCCTATGCCGTTTCTGTGTGTTCGATGTGGTTCGATTTTTACAATATTGGTCGCCACCCGGCGCGTCTATTCGGTCTCGACGGTAGCGTGCGCTGTGCTGTCGTTGGCGTCCGTCGTGGAGAGGCTGGGGAACTCGTTTAGAGCGCAACGTGGACAGTAGAAGTTGTGTTTCTCAGACGATGTCCATACGGGAACACCGGCGACGACGTACTCCCGACGAAAGCGGCGTGCGAGCCCACTACCGTTCTGCCCGGAACCGCACCTGACGCAGCGTTCGTGTCGGTCCTCTGCTGAGGAGACGGTTCCGCTCTCGACGGTTTCGACCTGACCGAACCGGGAGCGTTCGTGTCGTCGGTCGATCCGGCGACGAAAGCGTGGGCTGACGAACATTCCCGAGATAGCGAACAGGACCCCGAGTCCGAGGACGAGTGCTGGAACCAACGCGGTGGTAGTACCGGCCTGCTGTACGAGTCCACCGAGGCCGCTCAGGGACGCAGCGACACCGAGTACGAGCAGGAGCCATCCGGCCACCCCGTACAGCAGATCGGAGACGGTATCCGCGAGTTCGACGCTGGAGGGCTTCGAGGGCATCTCACGACCGACGTTCGTGTATACTCTCCTAAAACCGTCGATGTTGCTGACCGGTCCGACACGTTCCGCTTTCAGCGTCGCTCGATGGTAGTCCACTCACCGTGACGGCCGACGTCGGCGCGGAGTTCCTGCTCTCAGTGGGTCTGCTGGAGAAGGCGTCTGCCTGCGACGACCGCGAGTGTCACGGCGCTCTCGACGGCAGTCGGTTTTCAGTTCGGGAGCGCAGTTCTGTCCGTCGTCGTCGTCGAGGAACCGACTCCCGCGTGTACTCTCGGTCGCACACTGTACCAACCACACCCGACTCGTTCGACCCCTCGATTTCGTTCGCTAGGATGCTGCCGTAAAAACGCCCCTGAACCATCGTCGCACACTGGAGGGGTCGGTTTCTGACAGTGAAACAGTGGTCCCCTCTCTAATATCGGTCGACTCGGAGCCGCGAGTGGGTTATGAAGACACTCGGACGCATCAAGCGTGGGTACGTACTGATCAGACAGAGCATCTCCGTGATGCGCGAACACCCCCGGCTCGGGTTGTTTCCGGTCGTGAGCGGGGTCGCCAGCGTCGCGTTTCTCGCGCTCCTCGTCGCGCCGATGTTCGGTGTGTTGGCGATCGACCCTGGTGAGACGGTTACGCTCGTCACCGTCGGTGCGGCGCTTTTCGGCCTCTATCTCGGAACGGCGTTCATTTCGGCGTTTTTTACCGCAGGACTCGTCCACCAGACCCGAGTCGTGCTGGCCGGCGAGGAACCGTCGCTCCGGGCCGGTCTCCAGGGTGCCTGGGACGTCAAGGGGCCGCTATTCGCGTGGGCGGTCGTCAGTGCGACGGTCGGCGTCGTCCTCGACGCGATAACGAATTCGGATTCGTTCGTTACTCAGGCCCTCGCGGCCGTCTTCGGGGTCGCGTGGACGCTGATGACGTTCTTCGTCGTCCCGGTGATCGTCTTCGAGAAACCCTCGGTCAGGGCGATGTTCACGCGGAGCGCGAAGACGTTCAAGCAGACCTTCGGCGAGACGCCGATCGGTCTCGTCGGTGTGAGTATCGTCGCGATCGTGGCCGCGTTACCGCTGTTGGCTCCGGGCGCGTACCTGCTGTTCGTGGCCGAGATGCCGGTCGCCGGCGTTCCGCTGCTCGTTGGCGGCCTCCTGGTCTCACAGCTGATCTCGTACACGCTCCGCGGGATCGTGAAGACGTCGTTGTACTACTACGCGGCGGAGGGCGACCGTCCCGCGGAGTTCGGCGACGTTTTCGACGAACTGGCGGCATCCGCCGACACCTCGACGCCTGCAGGACCGACGACTGGCGGGTCCCAGTGATACGGACGTCCGTGACTCGTTGCCGCCGCGCTATCCGAATCTGTCCCGCTCACTCGGCACTCGCCACCGTGACCGGTCGCAGACGTGGGAGTTGGGCGACCGTCGACTCGGGAAACCGAGTTCGGCACCGGGCAGAGGCCGGACCCATCCCGCGTCCCCGGACCGTTTCGGTGGGACCGAAGAGGAAGTTTGAGGGAGGCGACAGGCGATGTGACACACGTGAGTCCCACCGTCCACGAGATTCGGAACGCGATTCGAGCGACGACGGGCCGCTTCGAGCGGGAGGTCGATGCGTCGTTCACGAAAGAGGAACTGCAGGCGATCTGTGAGGCGCTCGGCGTCGGTGCCGACGACGCGGAGCGGCCGTCGACGACGCGGATGCGTCGACAGATCCGGGCGGCGGTTGGAGTCGCAGAGTCGGTGGAGACGGCGGACGACTCCACGTTCCGGAAAGCCGACCTCCGGGCGACTGCCGACGCGGTCGGGGCGCCGTTCGACTCGTAGTCGACAGCCACCCGGTGAGGTCGCCCGCTGTAGGTTTCGGGTCGGCGACCCGTTCCTCGGCCGACTCACGCATACCGTTCGTCGTGGTACTCGAGCCGAGCAGACGGGTTCAGGCGAGCGACCAGTACGGAGTACGCATGCAGCACGACGGGATTCTGTCCCTTCGAGACGGCGTTCCGGAACAGTTTCGAGTGACTCCACTCGCCGGTGACCGCTGCCGGAATCTATCCGATTATGTCGAGCATGAAGATTGCGAGGAAGCCGAGAAAAAACAGCGTCGTCGAGACGGGCGTCTGTGGGACCTTGCCGGCCTTCACCAGCAGTTCCTCGGTGACGAGATACAGGAGCGCCGCCGCACCGAAAGCGAGGACGAACGCTATCGTCGCCTGGGCCGCCCCCTCCAGGGTGAGCACGCCGACCGTGACACCGATTATCAACAGCACCCCGAACGTCGCCGGCACCGCGACTTTCCGGGCATTTCCCATATCTTCTGGCAGCGCGACGACGGCGGCAACCCCGAGGAACAACACCTCGATTGCGAGGGCCAGGGCGATTATGATCCCTGTGGCCGTCTCCTCGATGAACGTGACGGCAATCAGCACGCCGTCGATGAGCATATCGATCGCGATGGTGATGATGAGGCCAGCAGCGCCCGCGAGGTTGCCGCCGACACCTCGTTTCTCGATGGTCTTGCTGAGTTGGTGGATACCGAGCATCGCCACGACGCCGGTGGCGAATCCGGCGACGACCACCGTCGGTGATTTGTCGTGGATGTCCGGCAGCAGTTCGGCCGCCACGGCAGCGAAGACGACGCCGGCAGCCAGGTGCTGTACGTTACTCTCCATCTGTGGTCCAGGGGCCCGGTAGACGGCGATCACGCCGCCGATCAGCGCGGCCACGACAGCCAGACTCGTGTACGGAAGGGCTTGTGTCAGTGTTCCAGCCACTACGTTCTTTATCACCTACCGACAGGTAAAAACTCTCATTTGTCCGACCGGTTAGGGTCCGCGAACGCGCGAGCGTTCGCTCGCTCGACGGATACGGGTTCGGCCACCGACTCCCGGGTTGGCCTCAGTTGAGTGCGGTGGGGTCGTCGTGGTCGAGTGGGTCTTCGATATCGCCGATAATCGTCTCCAAGAGGTCGGTGACGGTCACCAGTCCGACCGCCTCGCCGTCCTCGATGACGAGTGCGAGTTCCTGCCGTTCGGTTTGGAACTGGTCGATCGCGTCACTCACGTCGGTGTCTGGCGAGAGCGTCATCGTCGGTGCGGCCAGTTCCGCGAACGTGCTGCTGCCGCTGGACAGCTCCTCACGGTGTTCGAACAGCGCCGGACTGTAGACGACACCGTGAAACTCCGTCAGATCGGCACCGACTAGTGGATATCTCGTGTGTGGGTGCGCTTCGAGTGTCTGGAAGTTCGACTCGGGACCGTCCTCGGTGGACAGCGCGACGACCTCTTCGGGGGGATCATTACTTCTCTCACCGACTGCTCGCCGATAGTCAGTGCGTTCATGATCTCCTCACGGCGCTCCTCGGGGAGGTCGCCCTCTTCGAGTACCGACCCCAGCCGGTTTCGGAGGTCACCACGGGTTTCGATGACTTCTTTCTCCGTCTCCGTCCACGCCTGAGTCATCTCGACACCGAACAGGCCGAGCGTTGCCTTTGCGACCGAGTCACCGACCCAGATCGCCGGAGCGAGTATCTTTGCGAACCAGTACAGTGGTCGTGCCCCGTACCGCGCGACCTGTTTGGAGCGCTCAACGCCGAGGTACGTCGGCGTCTGCTCACCGTGTGTGAGGTGGACCAGGTTGATGATGAGAAATCCGAGGAGCGAACCGGCCCCGACCGATGCGAGTGTGGTGTTCTCGAACACCGGTTCGAACAACGCTGCCAGTCCGGGTTCGGCGATAATCCCCAGGGCGATGCTCGTCGCGGAAATCCAGACCTGACACGTCGTCAGATAGAACTCCAGGTCGTTGGTCATCTCCCAGGCGAGTTCGAGTCCGGGCGTATCGAACTCCGATTCGGGATACTGTCTGACACGGGTCAACGCGAATTCGATGGCGACGAAGTATGCGTTCACCAGGATGAGGACGATGCCACCGAGAATCCGCAACGCGATTTCGAACGGTTCCATCATCCGTCTGTACCGACAGTGGATAAAAAAAATACCGTGCACAGCGGAACCTGACGCGCTCCGCAGAAGACACACCGGAAACGCGGCCTCTCGAGGCGGTTCGTGAGGTGGACGCGCACCGCTCGAAGATGCGCATCAACACTGCTGGGCGAGAATCTACTGGCAGCCCGTCGATGACGACGAGATGCGGGGGGTCGAGCAGGCAAACGAGAGAGCGTTCGGTCGAGTACGGGACGATTCGCTGACGCCGGAAGAACGAATCGAGTGAGATGGGGTTCGTCCTCGACGAACACGGGTTGACCGCCCTCGATTCGGGGGCCCGCTCGACGCTCTCGGCAGAACTCCGGGTCACCGGCAGCGGTCGAATCTGGGCGTTCCGATACGACGTCCACGGCACGAACCGTCTGGATAACCAGGTGCGGTTCACGGTCTCTCTCCGGTACAGTGTGGCCGGCTCGGCGACGGTGACCGAGCCGGGCTGGACGACCGAGGTCGAGTAGGTCACGTCCAGGTAACACCGCGGGCCAGTGCGAGCGGTTGCCCCTGGCGAAAGGATTTAGCGCCCCCATTCCCGACCATCGGTATGGTCACGTTTCTCTCCGGAGGCACAGGCACGCCGAAGCTCCTCCGGGGCGCAGACGACGTGTTCCCGCCGGCCGAGACGACCGTCGTCTGTAACACTGGCGACGACGTGGAACTCGGCGGGCACCTGGTCTGTCCCGACGTCGACACCGTCCTCTTTCTCGGCGGCGAAGAACTCGACCTGGACACCTGGTGGGGCATCGCGGACGACTCCACAGCTACCAACGACGAGCTTCACCGACTGGCCGACGCCGCCGGACTGGACAGTGGCCCACGGTATCTCCCGGACGAGCGCCAGACCGCGGGGCGGGCCATCGCACGGTGGCGGCGCTTCTCCGGCGTCGCGGAGTTCATGCTGATCGGCGACCGCGACCGCGCCGTCCACGTCACGCGAACTGGCCTGCTCGACGAGGGGCGGTCCCTCACTGCCGTCACGCGGACGCTGGCCGACGCCCTCGACACACCGTGGGAGGTTCTGCCGATGAGCGACGACCCCGTGGCGAGCATCGTCCACACCCCCGACGGGCCGATGCACTTCCAGGCGTTCTGGGTCGGTCACGAGGGTGACCCAGCCGTCGACACCGTCGAGTTTCGCGGCGGTGCGGACGCCTCCGCGACCGACGCCGTGGTGACTGCGCTGTCCGAGCCGGTCGTCGTCGGTCCTTCGAACCCGGTCACCAGCGTCGGGCCGATGCTCACGGTCGACGGCATCGAGGCCGCACTGCGAGAGACGCCCGTAGTGGCCGTCTCGCCGTTCGTCGAGAACCGCGTCTTCTCGGGTCCGGCGGCGAAACTGATGGCTGCCGAGGGGTACGACCCCTCGACCGCCGGCGTCGCCGAGGCCTACGACTTCGCGGACGCGTTCGTCCTCGACAGCGCGGACGACACCGACCTCGACCGGCCGGTCGTTCGGACCGACACGCGCCTGGACACCGAGGCCGACGCTGAGCGCGTGGCTCGGTCGGTCCGTGAGGCGCTGGAGGTGGTGTCGTGAGCCGCGACGCCGCGCCGGAACTGCTGGACTTCCGGCCCCAGGTCGCGCTGGCCAGCCTCAGCGGTGAGGCCGACGCCGAGTGGGCGCGGGCCAGCAGCGAGTACGCCGGTGCGGCCGTCCTCGGGGGGGTCGCGCTGGACGAGGCGACCCGAGAGGCGGCCCGCGAGCTCGTGGCTCGTGACCGCTCTGAGTTCCTCCCCGCCGACCCCGTCGCGTTCGTCGACGAACAGCTGGCCGCGCTGAGTGACACGCCGCTCCAGGCCGGATTCAACGTCCGAACCACCGAACTGCCTCCGCTCGGGTCGGTCGCTGCCGTCTGTCACGACCGCGACGCGTTCGTGGAGATCAACGCCCACTGCCGACAGGAGGAGATGTGTGCGGCCGGCGTCGGCGAGACGCTCCTCCGGAGCCCGGACCGACTCCGCGCACAGGTAGACACTGCGGCCGAGACCGGCGCGACGGTGAGCGTCAAAGTCCGGGCGGAGGTCGACGGTGTCGACCTGCCGGCGCTGGCCGAGCGAATCGAGGCCGCCGGTGCGGACGCGGTTCACGTCGACGCGATGGACACGGAGTCCGTCGTCGGCGACGTATCCGCGGCGACGGACCTGTTCGTTATCGCCAACAACGAGGTCCGGGACCGGGCTAGCGTCCGGGAGTATTTGAACTACGGCGCGGACGCGGTCAGCGTGGGCCGCCCGAGCAACGAGCCGGCGGTCCTCGAACGGGTCAGTGACGCCACGACGGCCTGGTTCGCCGAGGGGGTCGAGTCGTGACCCCACCGGATTCGGGTGTCGCGCCGCCGCCGGACCGCACCGTCGTCGAGAACGCCCAACTCGCCCTCCTGCTTGAGGTGACGGGGACGCCCAAGCCGGGCAACGTCGACCGCGCGCACGACTACGACGACCTGCGGTTCGAGCACTTCGTGGCCGGCGGCGTCGGCGCACGCCGTGGTCTCGGGCTGGCCGCAGACGGTGAGCGCCTGGGTCGGGCCTTCGAGCGCGCAGTCGCCGGAATGAGCCAGCAGGAAGCCGGCAACACGCAGTTCGGTGCCCTGCTGGTCCTCGTGCCGCTGGTGCGTGCCGCCGCGGAAGGCGACCTCTCGGGGAGCCACGCCGGCGAGCTCGCCCGGGAGACGACGGTTGCGGATACTGCCGACTTCTTCCGCGCCTTCGAGCACGTCGACGTGGCGGTCGACGACCCGCCGGAGGGCATGGACGCGCTCGACGTGCGCCGTGGTGTCGACGCAGTGCCTGCCATCGAGGAGCGGAACGTGACGCTGTACGACGTGATGATCGAGTCGGCGGACATCGACGGTATCGCCCGCGAGTGGACCGGCGAGTTCGAACGGAGCGTCGAGGCCGCAGAGCGACTGCTCGAACTTGACGGGTCTGTTCCGGACCGGACGGCGCGTGTCTTCCTGGAACTGCTGGCCGAGGAACCGGATACGTTCGTCGCGACCCAGCACGACCGCGAAACGGCCGTGCAGACCACCGAACAGGCGGCCGTCGCACTCGCCGGCGAGGCCGACCCGTGGACGCTGGCCAACGAACTCGTCGCCGAGGGAATCAATCCTGGGACGACCGCCGACCTCACGGCCGCGGCACTGTTCGTCGCGCTCGAACGGGGGCTGACGATATGAGCGACGACGGTGAGGAGGAGTGGCCGGACCCGCCCGGAGCGCCGGGCAATCCAGTGAACCGCGACAGTGGTCGCCTTCCGGTGACCGCCGAGAGCGGGGCGCTGGCCCTCGGTGCGGGCGTAACAGTGGCAGTCCTGGGCTACGCCGTCGTCGCGCTGGTGACCGGACTCGAACAGTCGGCGTCGCTGTCGACAGTGCTGCGTCCCGGCGCGCTCGGCCTCTACCCGGGTGCTGTCGTGGCGGGTTGGGTCGACGGCGGGTCGCTCCGCCGGAGCGCCGACACCGCCTTCCGAGCCGTCTTCGTCGCGACGACGCTGGCCCAGGGCGCGCTCTTTCTGCAGGCCGACGCGCCGGCAACCTTCCTCCTGCTCGGGCTGATGGGCGTCGCCGTGGCGTACGCACTGCCAGCGACGCTGTTCGGGGCCGCAGGCGGCGCGCTCCGCCGATGGCTCGAAGGCGACCGGGGGGTGGACACCGATGTCTGAGGGCTGGCCCGTCACCCTGCGGGGCGTCACCGAGTCCGTGGTCACGACGCTCGGACCGAACGACCGCTGGAACATCGCTGCGCTGGGCCTCCACGCACCAGACGGTGACGCGGGCGCGGCCAGTTCCGTCACCGCACGAACCTGGGGCCGCACTCGCACCTGGCGGAATTTCCGCGAGCGCGGCGGGGGCTACGTCCAGTTCATCTCCGACCCGCACACTTTCGCCGAGGCCGCCATGACCGTCCGCGAGGAAGCAGACCCAGTACTTTCGAGTGCCGACGCCTGGGCGCGTGTCTCCGTCGAGCGAATCGACGCGGGCGAGGACGGCGACACGCAGTGGGTCGACTGGGCGCTCGAACCGGTCGAAGCCGCCGTCGAGCGCGAAACCGTCCCCACCACCAACCGGGGCTACTACGCCGTCATCGAGGCGACAGTTGCGGCGTCCCGACTGGACGTGCCGGCGTACGACCGAGCCGAACTGGAGTCCCGGCTCGACTACTTCGCCGACGTGGTCGAGCGCTGTGGCGGCGAGCGTGAGCGAACGGCGATGGAACTAGTTCGGGACCACTCGCTGTGGGACGGATAAAAGTCCACCCGTGGGGTTCCTTTCGAACCCTTTTTCAGAATCGGGTGAGCAGTTAGAATTAACATGGCAATTAAACCGGCCTACGTCAAAAAGACGGGGACGATTCTGATGGAGCGATACCCCAAGGCCTTCGGACACGACTTCGAGCACAACAAGGAACTGGTCACTGAACTCACCAACATCGAGTCCAAGGGCGTCCGAAACCGCATCGCGGGCTACATTACCAACAAGCAGGGCGCGCAGGTTCCCGCGTAATCTCGACTTCTCTGTCGACACTCCGGCCGGACAGTGACGACGCCACCGCCGTTGCCCGGTCCACGCCCGACCACTTTCCAAATTGTTTTGAGGAGCCCCGGCCGTAGCAGTGGGTACCAATGACAGTCCGCGTAGGCGTCCTCGGTGCGACCGGTGCCGTCGGACAGCGACTCATCCAGCAACTTGACCCGCATCCAGACTTCGAGTTGGCCGCGCTGACCGCCAGCGAAGCGAGTGCGGGCAAGTCCTACCGCGAGGCCGCGAAGTGGCGGGTCGACAGCCCCATCCCGGCAGACGTGGCCGAGGAGACGGTCGTCGCGACCGACCCCGACGAGATTCCGAGCGACGTCGACCTTCTTTTCTCCTCGCTACCATCGAGCGTCGGCGAGCAGGTCGAACCCGAGTTCGTCGAACAGGGCTACGTCATGTCCTCGAACTCGTCGAACTTCCGGACCGACGCCGACATTCCGCTCACCATCCCCGAAGTCAACGCCGACCACCTGGGACTCATCGAGGTCCAGCGCGACGAGCGCGGCTGGGACGGGGCCCTGGTGAAGAACCCGAACTGCTCGACGATCACGATGGTCCCGCCACTGGCCGCGCTCGACGAGGCGTTCGACCTGACAGACGTGCGCGTCTCGACCCTGCAGGCCGTCTCAGGCGCGGGCTACTCCGGCGTCACTTCCATGGAGATTATCGACAACGCCATTCCGCACATCGGTGGCGAGGAGACGAAGATGGAGACCGAGAGCCGGAAGTTGCTCGGCGAGTTCGACGGCGCCGAGGTGGAGTGGAACGACGCCGAGGTCGCCGCCTCGTGTAACCGTATCCCGACGCTGGACGGCCACCTCGAGAACGTCTGGGCCGATACCGCCGCGGACGTGACCGTTGAGGACGCCGCCGCCGCCCTGCGCGAGTACCCCAGCATCGACCTGCCGTCCTCGCCCGACCAGCTCATCGAGTTGTTCAGGGAACCCGACCGCCCCCAGCCTCGTCTCGACCGGAATCAGGCAAACGGCATGGGCATCGCGGTCGGCGGCCTCCAAGAGACAGCAGACGGTCTCCAGTTCAACTGTCTCGCCCACAATACCATCCGTGGCGCGGCCGGCGCGTCCGTGCTGAACGGCGAACTGTTGCTAGAAGAAGGCTACCTGTAGGACCCGTTAGGTCGGGCAGTCGCCACTGGCGACCCGACTGCTCAGGGGCGGTGAAGTCGCTCGAAAGGGGTGAACCGCCGTTCGTGATTACGAGGGTGCTCCGCTCTCTCGGACGGCACGAGGGGCCGCCGGTTGTTCACATCGAAAAACGTCGGGAAAGACCGCCGCCCGCGCGGCACTGCCGTGCTCATGGGCGCTGTGCTGGTGAGACCGCACCGCAGGCATACTCGGACTGCGAACCGTTCTGTGACCGCAAAATCGCTCCGTGACGGTACTACTCCCGTCTCACTCAGTCTGCTGCCGTCTCGCTATCGCTCTCGAGTCTGACGAGTTCGTCGACCGGCGGAATCTCGGCGTCCTGCTCGGTGAGAATCTCGACGCGGCGAGTGAGTTTGTCCCGTGAGTACTCGATAATCGGAATCGGGTTCGTCGCACCCCCTCGCGAGGAGTGTCGCACGACCCCGGCGACCAGCGGCATCAACTCCTGGAGCGTGTTCTGGACGATCTCGGGGTCGACGCCCGCATCGTGGATGAGCGTCCGGACTTCCTGCATCCCGAAACCGACGTGGCGTCCCTCGTCACTCCGAATCCGGGTGATTCCTTCGACGAGACCCTCCATGTGTGGGAACTCCCGGGTCGCCACCTCGTCGGACCCCTGATCTGAGAAGGCCGACTGGATACCGTAGTAGCCGGTCTGTGCCAGTACCGACTCGACGACGAGGTGGTAGTGGCAGTAGGCCTTTGCGCGGTTCTCGGGTGTGTCCTCGTCGAGCAACCGCTCCATAGCTGCCTCGTTCCGGTCGAACAGCTCCACGTAGTCGTCGTTGAAGAACTGCTGGTCGGTCGGCCTAGTCACCTCGAAGCCCAGTTCCTCCTCGACGGGGTTGACGACCTCCCGCCAGTAGCGGTCGAAAAACTGCGTGTGTTTGGCCTCCTCGTAGATCTGACTGGAGACGAACATCTGCTTGTTGATGTCCTCGAGAACCATTCCCAGAGGCATGAGGTCCTCCGTGACGGCCTCCTCGCCGGCTCCGAACAGCGCCAGCGTCGTTCTGAGTCCCTCGAACTCCTCTTGTGTGGGCTCGTCTTCGACGAACTTCCGGCGGTCAGCCTCGATGGCTTCCTGCGGAATATCGTCGTACGGGTCCCAGTGGCGGTAGACGGCGTTTTTGAAGTAGCCTTGGGCGAACGAGTCCGGGTCGAGTCGCATGTCACGGCTGGTGTCCTCTACCTGTGTCATGACTTCACACGCCTTATCTGCGACCCTAATAAATCACCTTCGCCTCATCATAGGGGTACTTTATGAACTACCCAGTGGCCGCATCGACTCTCGGGCGGTGGTCTCGTAACCGGCGGGGACGATTTCGGTCACGAACTGGCTCTCGATGGCCTGTAGATGTTCCGCGACGGTCCCGGCCGAACAATCGAGTTCGGCAGCGATTTCCTCGCAGGTCACCTCGCGCGGAATCTCGTAGTATCCCTTCTCGACAGCCTTCCGAACGACCTCCCGCTTGCGTTCGGTGAGGCCCGAAAACAGCGTCTTGCTTTCCGGGTCGTACGTCCCGATTCGGAGCAGGTCGACGGAGACACCCGCCGGAATCACGTCGATCATCTCCCGGAGGGCCGTCTCCTCCGCGATCAGCGTGAGCTTGAGGCTCGACTGTGCAGGGTCGACGAACTCGAGCGGGTACTCCGGCAGCACCGCGAACTCCTCAAGCAGGGTCAGCAGTGAGTCCACCAGCTCGGTCGGATGAAAGTGACACCGGAGCAACTTCCCGTCGTTCGTGTCAGTAAGCTGGTAATCTATCATGTCCTCCCCGGTTTCGGCGAGTGCGTCCAACACGTTCTCGGTCGGTCCGTTCAACTCGTTGAGTAACACTACTGTGCCGTCCGCCAGGAGCGTGATGTTTCGAATCGCGACCATCGTTACGTCGTGGTCGCGGAATGCATCCTCCTTCGGATGAAACCACCCCCGGTCGGGCGTCAGCACAAACGTCCCATACCTCATGTTCTATTAGGTGAAATCCTGGATGATAATGGTTCGCATTGACAGCCGCCCGTTTCGATTCACCCAGTTTAAACAGGCATCGCGGTAAGGCCCGAATGCAATGGATATCCTGCACGCCTGCATGAACGTCTCCGATGCGGACGAGCTGGCCGATTGGTACGCCGACAACCTCGACTTCGAGCGGTCCTGGGAGTTCACGAGCGAGGACGGCACGACCCGCAACGTCTACGTCGCCGACGACAGCGGCGTGGAAGTCCAGCTCTCGGACACCGAGGGCGAGGACGAGTTTGACTTCGGCGACGGTTGGGACCACCTCGCCGTCGAAGTCGATGACGTGGACGCGGCCTTCGAGGAGGTCGAACACCACGGCGTCGTCCAGGAACCGAGCGACCAACCCGCGGCGGGCGCCCGGACCGCGTTCGTCGAGGACCCCGACGGTCACGTCGTGGAACTCATCCAGCCTCTCTGACGCGTCGCTTCGAGAGACGCGTCGACGGCGAGCCCCGGTCGCAAAGATGTCGTCCGGAAACTTCTCCGACGCTCACACCGGACGACTCGCGTCGCTCGTCCCACGAACTCCGTTTCATTCCTCCGCGGGAACACCTCACGTCCGGCGTCGTGGTGAGTGACCGCCGGGAACGAGCATCTCTCGGCTCGAATCGTCCGGTCGGCACATACTCTCGGTGGCGGTCCTGGCGGTCAAAAGTCTGTGGGCGAGGGCGCCACTGCGCGACGTGACGGCTGGCCGGAACGGCCCGAACCCCGGCCGACGAGGCCGAGAGTCCCAACCCGCTTACGCCTTGTAGTATACGAACGCAGTAAATTGAACAAAACTGAACGAACGGTCGTCACGTTTGAGTGGGCTCCCCTCTGATACCGGAGATATATGTGGGGAGACTGCGTCGTGCTCGTCGCTGCGGGAGACGAGTCGCAACGGCGAACCTATCGGGAGTGGCTCGGCGAGGAGTATCACGTTCGGACCGCCGCGGACAGGGCTGGCGTCCGCGAGACGGTCGGGAGCTTGGTCGAGGTAGTCCTCGCGGGCAGGGGGTTGCTCGAACACGAGGGGCTCGGTGTGGGCACACTCCGGGAGGCGACGGACGGCTGTCAGGTCGTCCGCCTCGGGGCCGACGAAACTCCGACCGAGGCCGACGTGACGATGGCCGACCCCACCCCCGAGCGTCTCGTCAGAACGACACAGCGGCTGTTGATCGAGGCGGCGTGTACGCGAATCCTCGCGAAATCGGTGACGCTCGCCGAGCGAAAAGCTCGGCTGGAGCAGGAACTCGACGTGGCCTCCCAGCACGCCGTCGAAGAGCATCGGGTGGCGCGTGAGCGGTTCGAGGCATGCAGCCAGCGGCTGAACGACCTCGTACAGCGGGCCGAGTTCGAGTGGCCGGCGCTGTTCGACGGTGACGTCCTCGGCGACAGCGCCGGCGACCCGACGGTCGGTCGCGACGTCGAATGAACGGCATTTAACTCCCTTCAGCGCGGGCTACTGGGTATGCAACAGGTGGACGTGGCAGTCGTCGGCGGGGGGCCCGCGGGGTCGTCGGCCGCGTATGAAGCCGCGGTGCAGGGCGCCGAGACGGTCGTCGTCGAGAAGGGGGTTCCGCGCGCGGACCGCGAGGGGTTGGGTCCAGACTCGACAGACGCCGCAGGGATGCTCGACTACTGGGTCGACATCATGGACTTCCGACCCGAGGAAATTCCCGACGACGTCATCCTCAGCGACCTCGACGGGGCTTCGTTCATTGGTCCCAGCGAATCGGTGACGATTCGCGACACGGGCGTCGACGCGACTTACCCGGAGTTCGGCTTCGCCTTCCACCGCGCTCGGTTCGACGACTGGCTCCGCGAGCGGGCCGAGTCTGCCGGCGCGACCTACCGAATCGGCACGTCCGTCTCGGACGTGACTACCGACATGACCGGCGGTCACAGCCACGAGGTCGACCTCTCGGACGGCGAGACGGTGGAGGCGCGCTACCTGGTCCTCGCGGACGGTCCCCAGCGAACGGTCACAACAGATGCGGTCGACCAGTTCCTCCCACACGACCACAGCATCACCGACTACCTCGACTCGAACATCGCGAACCACATCGCCTACCAGGAACACCGCAGAGTACCGTCGGAACTGTTCGACGAGGGCCTGTTGAAGTTCTGGTGGGGCGTCATGCCAGGCCACACGGCCTATCCGTGGGTCTTCCCGAACGACGACAGCGTCGCCCGCATCGGGCTGACGATGCCCATTGGGATGGACCTCGCGGACGTCGACAATCCACAGGACTACGCCCTCCTCGACTCCGACGACGAGCAGGTCCCGCCGGGTCGGGAGTACGTTCGCCGCCTGCTGGAACGGGAGTACCCCGAGTACGATATCGCGGACGACTTTCCGCTGGTCGAGGACCGGGGCAAGCGCAAGGGTACCGAGGCCTACCCCATCTCCTCGACTCGGCCGATAGAATCGCCGACCGAAGCCGGCGTCGCCGTCGTCGGTGGTGCGATGGGCGCAACCTCCGCGTTCCACGAGGGTGGTGACCACGTCGCCGTCCGGACGGGAAAGGTCGCCGGCCGGCTCGCCGGCCGGGGTCGCCTCGACCGCTACAACGACGAGTGGAAGCGCGCTATCGGCGAGGAAGTTCGCCGCAACGTCGCGCTGGCCGACATGGTCCGCGGCTGGGAACCCAGCAGCTGGGACGACACCTTCCGGCTGGTCGACAACATGATGAACCGCGGCGAGTACTCGCTGACACAGGCCCTCGGGTCGGGGCTGAGTGGCATCCGACTGGTCGCGGAGTACAAACTCCGGAAGCTGAGCCTCGGCTCCGGCCGGTACGTCCAGTTGCGTCAGGACGACTACCTCTTCTAGCGCGACAGCCTCTTACCGGACGGTGGTCTATCTTCGCCTGCGTGCCTTTAGTCCCCGCCCGAGCACACCCGTCAGGGCGCAATGACCGCGCGGAGAACCCGGGCACGCGACAGTCGACTGGCGGCCACAAGTCGCCTCGCGGTTCGGAGGCTCTGACGAGACTCCCACTCGACGGCTAGCGCCGTCTCGCGTATTCGGCGGTTCCTCCCGGAACCGCCCACCCGGCACGAGGGTTTCCCGACTGACAGGGCACACCGCCCCGGATGATGTCGGTCGTTAGTGTTCCGGGTGTACATTTCTAGAAGTCACACATATTATTCTCAGATGATTTATAGCGACCGCGTTCCCTTGTGTGGCGTGTTCAACGTTCATTACGTTTGGATTGCTGAATAGAGGGCGCGTATACAGCATTGCGATACCCTCTCAACGGATATCCTCGCCGGATAAATGGCGCCGTTCAGAATCCGCGCTCTCTAAACGCTTCCT
>NZ_JAQCNH010000115.1 GCF_028275115.1 Halorientalis sp.
GGAAGTGAAACGATGACGGCGTGGACGAATCGCTCCGCGATTCGTTCGCACACCAGAAATCGGAGATTTCCGGGGACGCTGTATCCCCTCTACCCGCTCCCTCCGGTCGCTCCTTGAGGAAGGGGGCTTAGCGCCTGCAAAACAGCTAAATAAAACTGTTCGGCGGGGACTGAGCGGGGACGGGACGGCACGCCTAATATCCCGGCCCTCCCAGTGTCGGGTATGGACGACTACGCTGGCGGCTTCAGGTTCGCCCACGATTACGGTCCGATCCGGTACGGCCGGGGGTGTGTGAC
Organism: Halorientalis sp.; assembly: GCF_028275115.1. Classification (GTDB taxonomy): domain Archaea; phylum Halobacteriota; class Halobacteria; order Halobacteriales; family Haloarculaceae; genus Halorientalis. The sequence goes on from NZ_JAQCNH010000115.1 coordinate 297, forward strand.
CGACCTGAGTGACGAACTCGCTGGAACCGGTGCCGAGCGGGCGCTGGTGGTCTGTGGCGGGACCGTTGGCGCGACTGCCGAGGTCATCGGCCCCGTCGAGACCGGCGGTACGAGCGACGCAGCGCTGGCCGACGCCGTGGTTGCGCGTGTCGTCGAGATACGCGACGCACTGGGCCTCCCGTCGAGTCTCCGGGCGGTCGACGGCATCGCCCAGTCGGACCTCCCCGGCATCGCGGCGGACACGCTGGACGACAGCTTACTGGACTACGCGCCAACCGCGCTCAACCCCACGGCCGAGGAACTCGAAGACGTCCTCCACGAGGCGTGGTGAGCGATGGGTGACGGGTCACCGCGCTGTCGGCTCTGCGGTGCCGAGTTGACGACTGGACTGGTGGCGACCGGGCGACGAGTCGGCTGTTGTAACGCCACGTCTATCGTCGGAGCCTGCCCGGAGCACGGACCGCTCGGCCCACACCACGTCGTCGATGAAGAGTGAGCGGGCCCGGTCGAACCGGCGGGAGAGGGTGCAGTCGTCGCCGAGAGCCCTGACGGTGAGAATTTAAGTGCCGCGTCCGGAACGAATGCATGGAACGCACGGCGAGCGACGGGACTGGTGAATCGGCGACGGGGAACGCCATCGACGCCGACGAACTGCGCTTGGTGTACGGCGACGGGACCGTCGCGGTCGCGGACGTGTCGCTCTCTGTCCCGGAAGGGGAGTTCTTCGGCTTTCTCGGCCCGAACGGGGCGGGCAAGACCACGAGTATCAAAGTGTTCGCCACGCTGCTCTCGCCGACCGACGGCACCGTGCGGGTCAACGGGTTCGACGTGCGGGCCGACTCGCGGCAGATTCGAGAGACCATCGGCTACATGGCACAGGAGACGAGCATCGACCCGGAGATGACCGCCCGTGAGAACATACAGTTCGCCTGCGAGGCCTACGGCGTCCCCCGCACCGAGCGGGACGACCGCATCGCCGAGCTGCTGGACCTCGTGGACCTGGCCGACGAGGCCGACAAGCGCGCCGAGGAGTTCTCCGGCGGAATGAAAAAGCGACTGGACGCCGCGACGGCGCTGGTCCACGAACCGCCGCTGGTCTTTCTGGACGAACCGACGACCGGCCTCGACCCGAAGGCGCGCAACCGACTGTGGGACTACTTCCGGGCGATCAACGACAGGGGGACGACGATTTTTTTGACCACGCAGTACCTCGAAGAGGCCGACCAGCTCTGTGACCGGTTGGCGGTCATCCTCGACGGGGAGATCGTCGCCGACGGGTCGCCGGTCGATCTCAAACGCCGGGTGGGCGGGGACGTACTGGAGGTCGGTCTCGACGGCGGGAGCGAGGCTCGCGACCGGGCCGCCGTAGTCGCCCGCGAGTTCGGGGCCTTCGAGTCGGCGACGGTCGAGGAGACCGCAGATGGAATCAGCGTCACCGCCGCCACCGCCCGCCAGCACGGCACCGACCTGCTCGTCCGGCTGCGCGACGAGGGGTTGACCGTGACAGGGTTCAACGTTCGTGCCCCGACGCTCGACGACGTGTTCCTCGCGATTACGGGCGACCACGTCGAGGAACTCGACGGGGCCAGCGGCCCGGCGACCCCGGCCGAAGCGACGGCCCAGGAGGGCGACAGATGAGTTCGCCCGACGCCGACGCGACCGCGGCCCGGAGCGTCGACCAGTCAGCCAACACCTTCGCCGGTGACGTGTGGGTCAACTTCAAGCGCTGGAATCTGAAGGCTGTGCGGAACCCGTTCGTTCTCGTGGTGTCGCTCGTCCAGCCGATAATATTCCTCGTCCTGTTCACCGAAGTGTTCGGCAACGTAGCCGGTGCAGCAGTCTCGCGTGGTGGGCCGAACGTCGGGTACGAGACCTTCCTCGTGCCGGCCATCTCGATTCAGGTGGCGCTGGCTGCGGCGGTCACCTCCGGCGTCGGGCTCGTCAACGACATCGAGAACGGGATGTTCGAGAAGGTGCTGGTCTCGCCGATGAACCGGACCGCGGTCTTTCTGGGCAAGACCGCGGCCGAACTGTTCCGCATCGCCGTCCAAATCAGTATCATCCTCGTCCTCGGGGTCGTGCTGGGTGCGGAGATTGCGACGGGCGTCGCCGGCGCGGTCGGAGTCGTCGCCGTTGGCCTGCTCTTTTCACTGTGGTTCGTCTCCTTCTCGAACGCGCTGGCGGTGTTGACGCGAGATCAGGAGTCGACGATCATCGGCGCGAACCTGCTACAGTTCCCACTTCTGTTCCTGTCGTCGGCGTTCCTGCCGCTGTCGACGCTTCCGTCCTGGATTCAGACGTTCGCTCGGTTCAATCCGGTGACCTACGGGGTCGACGCCGCACGGGCGATGATGCTCGATGCGGACGTGATGGTCGTAATCGAGACGACGGCGTTCGGCGGCGCGCTCGATTCGGTCGTTCCGGCAGTGGCGGTGCTTGCCACCATCGACCTGGCCTTCGGTGCGATGGCAGTCTACCTGCTCTCACGGGCGTCGAGTTCCGACGTACAGTGAAGCGGCGCTACCCGGCGGCGGGAGAGTCGCTGCCCCCGGAACGGGAGGGGTCCGGGGCAGGCCACGCACGCCAGGTGGACCACTGCGCAGTCGGGGACGGCCGGGACTGCTGCTCGGGACTCCAGATACGCACGGAGCGCCGCCTAGCCGTCGAGTGCCGCGGCCAGTCGGCGCTGGCGCCGTTCGGCACGGCGGTCCCGTTCGGTCTGGATGATGGACGCCGCCAGTCTCTCGTCGATGAGTGCTTCCCGGGTTCGGGCGACCGTCTCACGGTCGCGGTCCGCGGGCATCCGGTCGTCGAACCACTCACGCCATCGTTCGCAGTCGCACCACTCGTCGTCTCGGCGGCCGCCTCGTTGACGACGTGGTCCACGGTCCGTCGCGCCGCAGTATTCCGACGTTCAGTCGTCGTCAATTTCGACTCCGGTAAACTCGAGGCGAGCACCACCGTCCGTTCCGGCGACTACCGTGACCTCCCAGCCGTGTGCTTCGGCGACCCGTTTGACGATCGTCAGCCCGAATCCAGTGCCGTCTTCCGCCGACGTGTGCCCGGGTTCGAACACCGTCTCACGGTCCGCCTCGGGTATCCCCGGTCCGGTGTCTTCGACGTAGATACCGTCGTCGGTCCGTCCGACCCGAACGGTCACGTCCGTCCCGCCGTGGTCGACGGCGTTGCGAAACAGGTTCTCGAACACGTGCTGGAGCCGACCCCGGTCCCCGTTGACGGTAACCGGGTCGACGACCTGAATCGTCGCATCGTCCGTCGAAACAGTTTTCCAGCATTTGCCCACCAGATTGGTCAGGTGTATCGGCTCCGTCTCCGCGACGACGTTGCCCTGTCTGGCGAGTGTAAGCGTGTCCACGACGATTTCCTCCATCCGGTCGAGCGACTGTTCGATCGGTTGGACGTGTGTGCTGTCACACTCGTCTGTTAAAAACTCCGTTCGGGCCTGTGCAACGTTCAGCGGATTTTTCAAGTCGTGGCTGACGATGCTCGCGAACTCTTCGAGTCGGTTGTTCTGTTGTTTGAGTTCGGTCTCCCGGGACTGGAGTTGTTGTTCTTTGCTGATACGTTTGAGTGCGGCTTCGGTGTTTGCGGCCAGCAGTCGCCCGAACTCGATGTCGGTCTCCGCGAACGCGTTCGTTTCGGTCGACGAGATGATGAACACGCCGTGGTCGGCCAGGGGCAGATGCATCTCGCTCCGTACCGCCGTCTCCGGGTTGTACACCGCCTCGGCCTCGTCGATGTCATTGTATATTCGTTCCTCACCGGACTGGAATGTCCTCCAGGCCACTCCGTCGTCGATGACAGGCACCTCACCGAACAGGTCTCGGCTCGCCTCGGACACCGCGACCGGAGACAGTCCGCCCGCGGCCGCGTCGTAGAAGTGAATCCCGTTCAGTTGAAAGTCGAGAACGTCGACCGCGGTTCGGCTCGCGGTTTCGGCCACCTGCTGTGGCGTCTCCGAGCCGAGCAGTTGTCGAGTCGCTCGATGGAGTGTGCTGAACTGCTGTTCACGCCGCTGTGTCCGTTGTTTCTGTTCCTGCTGTTCGCCGACCTCCCGGCTGCTCACGAGGATGCCGTCGATGGCCTCGTTGTCCAGACGATTGCGGAGCGTGGACTCGACCCAGCACCACGACCCGTCGGCTCGTCTGAATTTCGTCCGGACCGTCCGCGTCTCCGACGGGTCGGCGAGAACGTCCTCGATTGCGTCGGCAACCGCGTCGGCGGCCGCCGGCGGTTGATAGCCGAATCCGACGTCTCCGATCAGTTCGTCGGGTTCGTACCCGAGGACCCGTTCCACGGCGGGGCTCACGTATTCGATTGTTCCGTCCGGGTCGATGATCGTCGCGATGTCGTCGAGATGTTCGACGACCTGCTCGTACCGGGCCAGTTCCCGTTCCCGCCGGGTCTGTTCGGTGATATCTGTCAGTGAGAAAACGGCACTTTCCACGGTCCCCTGTTCGTCGAACAGCGGTCCACCACTCACGGAGAGCATCTTCTCCGACCCGTCGGGCCACCGTATCGAGTGCCGATAGTTGTACAGCGGTTCACCGGAGTCCCAGACCTGCCGGAACGGAAGTTCTTCGTCCGGGATGGGGTCCCCGTGTACGTTTCTGATGTCCCACTCCGGGTCGTTGTACGTTCGCCCGGTCACCTCCGACCGCTCCAGGCCGAGAACCTCCTTCGCCCGTCGGTTCGCGTACACAAACTGGCCGGCGTCATCTATCTGGACGACGCACCCGGGGACCGTTCTGAGAATCTGATCGAGTTGCCCGCGGCGTGCCGCCGAACCGGTGACGGTGTGAGGGGCCGCCACGGCGTCCGCTATCGCCCGGGCTAGCGGTTCGTGCCGGTCGGCACCGTCACCGCTCTGCAGATACTCTGTGACGTCCGCCGAAATCGCATCGGCGGCGACAGTCTCGCTACCGTTGCTCGGGTACAGCACGAACGGGAGCTGCTCGTAGTGCTCTCTGACCGTTTCGAGAAACTCGATGCCGTCTTTGCCGGGGAGGTCGTGCGTCGAAACGACACAGTCGAATCGCTGGGCGCGGAGCCGCTCCATCCCGTCGCTCGCACTCGGTGCGGTCGTGACTGCGAGCCGGGTGTTTTGTTCCTCGAGAGCGGTCGAGACAGTTTCTGCAACGTCCGCCTCTCCACAGGTGAGAAGAACCCGCGTAGACTCCGTCATTCTTCTCTCTAAATTCGGGTTCAGTACCAATAAATGCGAGACCGATTTTGTTTCGTGACACTGCCGACCGAACGACCGCACCGACCGTGGCCGGCGGTCGGCGGCACCGGATGTGACCTGCGGGCACACCGGCCCCTGCATCTGACCACCGAAGCAGCGACGCGTTCGTTCGGTCAGCAGGTGGTGTGCTACCGGGCGGTGTGCGCCGCCCAGACTGAGCGCAACAGGCCCGGATTCGTCGGCCGAATCCACGGCTGGGCCGGAGAACGCTCGAGTCCGGGCGTTTCCAGACTCACCGTGGGAGTTCTATCCTGACGACGTTGCCGGCTGGCGAGTTCTCCTCGAACGTGATGGTTCCTCCCGACCGGGCGATAATCAGGTTGACGAGCCACAGGCCGAGGCCGCTTCCGTGGTACAGCGGCGTTTGCTCGGTGTCGTCTCTCAATACATCACGCTCTATCTCCGGAATCGGTGGCCCGTTGTCGGCGATGTCGATGCGAACGGTCTCGTCGGTCTGTGTGGCCGTGACGGTGACCGCTGGCGACGGCGAGTCGTTGTGCACGGACGCGTTCGTCACGAGTTCTCCGAGCGCCTGTTCGAACCGCGTTGTTGCCCGAACCGTCATCGCGTCGGGGCAGTCGACGGTGACGGTCGTGTCCGGGTACTCCGATCTGACGTTCGAGGCGATGGTCCGAAGCCGGTCGCGGACCGTCATCTCTGTGAGTGTCGGCTCCTCGCGCAACAGTTCAGTTATATCCCGCTCCTTTTCAGCCAGTCCGAGCAGTTGCTCGCTCTTCTCGATAATCTCGTCGGCGGTGGCTGCAACGTCGTCCGACAGGTCGATTTTGAGTGTTTCTGCATGGCCCCGTATCACGTTCATATCGTTGCGCAGGTTGTGGCGTAACACCCGGTCGAGAACCGAGAGCTGCTCCTGACGCTGTTTTCGCTCGGTCACGTCCTGTTGGAACTGAATGTAGTTGACGACGTCACCGGCGTCGTTTTTTACCGGCGCGATTTCGAGATGGGTCCAGAACTCCGTGCCGTCCTTCCGGTAGTTCCGGAGGTCGGTCGATACCGGCTGTTCGGTGTCGATGGCGTCCCGGACGCCTGCGACCGTCTCCGGGTCGGTGTTCTCACCCTGGAGGAAGCGGCGGTTCTCTCCGAGGATGTCCTCGCGCGGGTACCCCGTCATCTCGACGAACGCGTCGTTCACGTAGATCAGCGGGTTGTCCGCCCGGTCGGGGTCGGAGATACCGATGCCGACCGGCGCTTCGTCGAGCGCCTGCCGTCGCCGCCTGAGCGTCTCCTCCCGCTTTTTTCGCTCCGTGATATCGTCCCGGACTGCCACGAACGCGTGAACGTCGTCGCCGTCGGTCACCGGCGCGATGGTCTGCATCGCGGTGTACTTTTCGCCGTTTTTCCGGCGGTCGATGATCTCCGCTTCCCACACGTCGCCAGAGCGAAGGGTCGCCCAGAGCTCGTCGAAGTACTCCTCGGACATCTCACCGGAGTTCAACATGCGTGGTGTCTCACCGGAGTTCAACATGCGTGGTGTCTCACCGACGACCTCAGCCTGGCTGAATCCGGTCAGTGTCTCGAACGCCTCGTTGACGTACTCGATGGTTCCGTCCGGGTCGGTGACGAAGATGGCGTGGCCGGCGGATTCGACCGCCCGTTCGATGCGCTGGAGTTCCCGCTCGCGCTCTTTGCGCTCGGTGATGTCCTGGATCGTCCCCCGAACGCGGGCCAGGTCGCCGTCCTCGTACTGTGGTTCACCGCGCGTCCGAACCCACCGCTGGTTGTCCGCCGCGTCGACGAGTCGGAGTTCGACGTCGTAGGACTCCCCATCCTCGACAGCCGTCCTGAATGCGTCTTCGATAATCGGCCGGTCCTCGGGGTGGAAATGCTGGAGGCTCAACTCCGGCGACGGCGTCCTGTCGTCCGGGAGCGCGTGGATGCGGTACACCTCGTCTGTCCACCACGACTCTCCGGCCACGGGGTCGTGCTCCCAGGCGCCGACGTTTGCCATGTCCTGTGCCTTCTGGAACAGGTCGACCTGCCGTTCGAGTTCCTGCTCTCGTGTTCGGAGCGTGAGCGACTGCTCTCTGAGACGGAGTAACGCCGAGAGTCGCCAGTGGAGTTCCGCCTGTTGCATCGGCAGAGCAACGATCTCGTCGATCGCCTCCGTGACCACGTTGTCCGCGACCTGACCGGCGTCCGCGTCGATAATCTCTGCCCCGGACTCCGGCAACAATAGGAGATACGGGAGCAAGACCGGGGCCGCTGCCGTTTTTTTCGCCCGGAGTGCGTCGAGATGGCCACGGAAGGACCCCCTGTCGATAATACACACGTCGAAATCGGTTTCCGCGACAGTCCCAGCCAACTCCACGGCCTGGTACTCGCGGTGGTCGTCGAGCCACTCGACGAGCAGTTGCCGATTACCCGCGTCCGAAACAAGCGGGAGCACGCGACGCTGCGGGTCAGTCCCTCCGTCAGAACTCATCGTTGACGATTTTCAAATCGGTTTGTGGTTCTTTCGGAAGCTCGACCTCGATACTGGCACCGCCCGAATCGGCCTCACCGATCCGGAGTGCGCCGCCGTACTGCGTGGTGAGTGTATCGACGAGGTACAGCCCGAGTCCCGCACCGGGATGGTCGAGCCCCTGCTCGGTGCGGCCCAGGACGGCGTCCCGCATGTCCGGCGGGATACCCGGGCCATTGTCGGCGATCGTGACGCTGACCGTCTCGTCGCACTCCCCGACAGCGACCGCCACGCGGGGTGTGTCGCTGTCGTTGTGCTGTACCGCGTTGTTCAACAGGTTTCTGAACACCGACGCCAGGAGGTCGTTCGCACGGACGTCTACCCGTGGAATCTCACTGTCGACGACGAACTCGGCGTCCTCGAACGCCCTGCGGCGTTTCGTGAGTTCCGCGGTCAACACGCTATCGAGTTCGACCGCCTGCAGGTCCGGGTCGCCAGCCGTCTGGAGTGTTTCGGCGAACTCCCGCGCGACGTCCGTGAGGTCCACGACGTGCTGGGTGCTGTTCAGGATTCGTCGGGGTATCCGGTCGTCGGCGTCGTCGATATCGTCCGGAAGGAGTTCGGTCCAACCCCTGATGACGTTCATCTCGTTGCGGATGTCGTGACGGGTGATGCGATTCAACAAGAGTAGCTGCTCTGTCTTGCGCTCGAGGGCCATCGACTGCGCCCGGATGCGGGCGAGTGTATCGAGCCGCCGTTGTAACTCCGCCGTGTCGACCGGTGTCGGCAGAATTTCGTCGACGAGTCGCCGAACCGCCGGCTCCGTCTCGGATGTACCCGGAGTGTCGCGTGGAGCGTCGGCGCCGTCGGAACCCACGAGAAGCACCGGGAGAAAGGCGCTCGCGTCTGTCTTTCGCTCTCGAATCTCGGTGCCGTGGTCGCGGAGCGAGCGTTCGTCGAAAATACCGAGATCGAAGTCGGCCGCCGGGAGCCCAGCGTGGTCCGTCGAGACCACCTCGTATCGCTCCTGGCTCCGTATCCAGTCGGTGAGGACGCGTTGATTGCCCGTATTCGAGAGTTCAGACGTAATCCGGACCGGTGCCATCTCTACTCCGGGGTCGTCAGCGGGACGCCCGTCCGGCGGTTCACTCTGCATCGTCATCCCACGTCGGTGTGCCGGTGAGAATCCCCCGGAGTTCGGGAAGCGAGTCGCCGACCCGCAGTCCGTGCTCGGTGATTTCCAGTTCCCGGAGCTGGTTCTCGTAGTCACTGGTGCGCATCTTCAGGACGCCGATCATCTTTCGGAGCGAGCCTTTGTATTCGACGTGGCGCAGGACGACGATGGTGTCGGCGAGGTAACTCATCCCCTGGTCGGTCGCACGGAACTCGCCGGTGATCTGGTGGACCTCGTTCGTGACGAGACCGGTCACGCCCATGTTGCGGAGATAGCGTCCGATTTTGACGAGGTGCTGCATCGAGTCCGCACCGACGCCGGAGATGGACTGTTCGAAGCCGCTGGTCCCGTCGATCATCACGATTTCCGCGTCGTTGTCCTCGACCTCGGTTCGGATGTGATGCGTGAACTCGTCGACCGTGAGTTCCCCCGGTCCGATCACTTCCACGTGGAGCGTTCCCCGGTCGATCATATCGGTGATAGGGATGTTGACGGCCTCGGCACGCTCGAACAGTGTCTGACGGTGCTCCTCGAAACTGTACAGCACCGACCGTTGGCCCCGCCCCGCTGCCTCCTTCATAAACTGGAGTCCGGTCGTAGTCTTTCCGACGCCCGTCGGGCCGCTCAGAAATGATATCGTCCCGGTTGTGAGGCCGCCCGACAGAAGCGAATCCAGTTCTGGCACACCCGAGGAGAGTTTCGTCGACGTGTGCTTGCGCTCGTGACGGTTGGGGTCGAGCCGTGCCCACGCTCGCATCCCGTCGTCGGTAATCTGGAGCGTATGACGTCCAGACCTAACGGAAGAGCCGCGGAATTTCGAGGCGTGAATCGTCCGGAGGCCCGAATCTTTGTCCACGTTGATAACGGCGTCGACCAGGAACTGGAGGTCGTCGTCGGGCATCGATTCGGCGGCCTGAGAGGTGAGTACGACTGTCGCGTCCTCGGCTTTGAGGAAATTGACCAGCCCAAGAATCTGTGACCGGAACTGGTGTTGGTCCGGCGCGAGATACCGGAACTCGGTGACCGGGTCGACGACCACACGCTTCGGATCGATCTCCTGAATCTCCGCGCGGATGTTTTCGACGAGCGAGGGCGTCTCTACCTCGCCGGACTCGAACAGGGTGTACGTCTCCTCGTCTTGAAACTTGTCGCCGGACGCAGAGAGGTTGAGAAAGTGCAGCGCCTCGATATCGAAGCCGAAATGCCGGGCGGTATCCCGAACGTACTCTTCGGGTTCGCCGAGATTGATGTACAGTCCGGTTTCGTCGGCATCGAGACCGGAGGCGAGAAAGTGCAAAGAAAAAATCGACTTACCCGACCCGGGCGGACCGCGTACGAGCGTGGCAGTCTCCGGAAGGTACCCGCCGCCGAGAATAGTATCCACGCCCGGAACCCCGCTCGAAATCCGCGCCGAGGCGTCGACGGTATCCGAAATCATACATCGGTTATCGCCACCCCCGTTCAAATCTCTTGCCCTGCGTTTTCGTTATTGGTAGCTACGAGCCGAACCGTCGGCAACCGTTCAGTTCGGGTACAGCGTCGTACGCCGCCGAATACAGGTCTTTTCGGGCCCGAGCGGTTCGTTACGGAATCAGCGTCGACCGGGCGTGTTCCTCGCACAGGCCGACGCAGTGGGCTCTATTCGTGGCCTCGGTCGACGATGATCTCGGCAGTGTGTATTTGCTGTCTGTGCTGGGAACGTCCCCCAGCGTCGTGGCCCGGACGGTCCACTGTCTCGGTCCTTGCATGCGACATCGTGCAGTAGTGGCTGCCGACAGGAACGTGTAAGGTGTAACATGGCATTCGACCAACTGGCACTGGACGCGTCGGCATCGGCGCAGTTAGCTCCGCTACAGTTCGGAGGCTGCTTCATCGGGCTCGCGGCCCTGTTTCTGGCTCTCGCGCTCACTGCGGGGATTCCGGTGCCAGCGGGGTCGCCGGGCTCAGCATGTAGATCGCCAAGTGGCTCGTCATCATATTCATCCTTATAGCGGCCGTCTCGTTTGTCCTCTAACCGCATCGATACAACGGTGGTTGCCGACGGGCGGTCCGGTTCCGGCCGACGTATCGGAACGGGTCGGGAGTGGAGCGGTCGACCGGAGCGGCAGCCCACTTATTCCTCCGAGGTTTCAGCGGTGTGTTCGGCGACTGCCAGTTCGGCGTGCCAGAACATCAAAAAATCCTGCGGACTCGGAGTGGTACAGGCCAGCCACACGACAGTCCAGACGGTGAGAAGCAGGCTGTCGGCCTGCAGGAGGGCCGGCACGGTGCAGGTAACGGCGGCCACGAACGGTACGACGAGGACTAGCGGCGCAACGGACGACGGTCGCATCGCAGAGACAGTTTCGTGAGAAACCTCTCGTGGTATGGCCGTCGCTCAGGTACCGAAGATGCTCGCGTCGAACCGACTGGCTCCGTTCCGGTCCGGTCCGATCTCGATGTCACACTGAGCCCGGAGTAGATGTGCCCTCCTCTGCGTCCCAAAAAAGCGGCTTCCCGAACTGCACCGCAGGCGTTGGGAGATTTACCGGTTTGCAGACCCGCCGCACGACGAGTCTCCTGGCGGGGCCATACCGCCGTTACTCCTATCCTGTGTTCTGTGGTGGATTCGGAGTTACCGTGGTCGTAGGAATCCGGCGGCCCGAATGGGATTCCTTCGGACGTGGATGCCCGAATCCGATAGTATCCGTCTACGACGGCGGCGAGA
>NZ_JAQCNH010000094.1 GCF_028275115.1 Halorientalis sp.
ACCTCGCTGTTGCCCATCTGTCCCTCGGGCAATCCGACCCGGCGGCCGTGTGTCGTCAGCGTCGAGTCAGCGCCGGCCTCGCAGTACCGGTCGAAGTTCGGTGTCTCGGCCGCGGCGACGGCGTCCCGTACATCTGTCTCTGGATTCAGTCCCCAGCCGTCGAGGATGACGAGCCCGACTTGCATAGTCGACTGGTCACACGAACGGGGTAATAGCCCTTCGGTCGTCGCAGTGCACCAGCGAGCGGTGCGACAGCGATACAGCCTCACCCAACCCCCGCTGAAAACACCGTTCAATCCGCGCTTGAGCCTGCAAACACCGTTCAACCCAGTCTTGAACGGACAGCCGTCCAGTGATTTGCTCCCTCGGGGGCACACCACACCGCCACAGGGCTGGCGTAGACGCTCTCCGTCGTTTCAATTTATCTATTAGATCATGAATTTAGTTAATGTGTATAGGTATTATATGGCTCGGACAGTATGCTGCGTGTACATGCTGGCTCGCTGACGCCAGGGTAGTGACAAAATGACGAATCAAGAGACATCGGACGAGGACATTGAGGGTGGGGACGGGGCGAACGAAGACACACACTCACGCCGGTCGTTGCTGGCGTCGGTGGGAGCCGGAGCCGCAGGCCTCGCACTCGGCGGGCTCACAGAGACAGCCACTGCGAGCGGTGAGGAGAGTCCGGCCGCAGGGTTCATCGACAGTACGTCGCCGGCGACGACGGCCACGTCGGACGGGAACTGGTCGGACGACGCCGTCTGGGACAACGGCGTTCCCACGGCCGAACAGACCGTCCGCATCGACTCCGGTGTCACGGTCACCGTCGACGGCACGACCGAGAAGATCAAGAATCTCGACGTGGCGGGCTCACTGCAGTTCGCACAGGACACTGACAGCAATCTCCGGGCCGAGACAATCGTCACGCGTCCGGACAGCCAGTTGCATATCGGAACGGAATCGAGCCCGATTCAACAGGGGAGTGAGGCCCGCATCACAATCGTCCACCACGAGGACATCGGCGAGAAAGACGACCCCAATCGCATCAGCAAGGGCCTCATTACGATGGGGGAACTGGAGATTCACGGCGCCGAAAAGACCTCCTGGGACGAACTCGCCACAGCGCCGACGGCCGGCGACACGGCCATCAAACTCGCCTCGGTACCGACCAACTGGACCGCGGGCGACGAACTCGTTATTCCCGGACTCGACCCGCACAACAATCAGGACGAGGAGCGGACCATCGCCAGCGTGTCGGGGTCGACCGTCAGACTCGACGCGGCCCTCGAACACGACCATGTGCCGCCCGAGAACAAGCTTGATGTCGACCTGACCGCCTACGCACTAAACCTCAGTCGCAACGTCGTCATCGAGTCCGAAGTCCAGGAACGAGACCCGGAGAAGGAGGCAAGAATCAACCGCCAGGGCCACATGATGATGATGCAGCCGGCCCAGTCGCTGCACAACTTCCGGACGATCCATCTGGGTCGGACGAACAAGGACTTCAAGTTCGACAACCCACCGTTCGATGAAGAGTCGCTCCACGGCGACGAACCGAACCCCAAGGCCCGGTACTCCGTGCACTTCCACAAGACCGGGCTGGGTGCCGAGCCACACGAGCTCAGTGGCGTCGTCGCCCAGAACAGCCCGGGCTGGGGCATCGTCAACCACTACTCGCACGCGAACGTGCGCGACTCGATTACGTATCAGGTGTTCGGCTCCGGCTTCGTGACCGAGGCCGGCCCGGAACGCGGTTCGTTCGAGCGATGTTTCGCGCTACGGTCGCGCGGGAGCGATTTCGGGACCCATTTACAAACCCGCCTGGGGCACGAGGACTTCGGCCACGAGGGTAACGGGTTCTGGTTCCAGGGCCCGGGCGTCGCCATGGAGGACTGCGTCGCGGCCGGCCACGATAAATACGCATACGCCATGTATGGCGAAATGCTGAACACCGGACGCATCTCGGGCAATGGGAACTATCCGAACGAGCTGGCGATCGAAGACGGCCTACTCCCGGAGGACGCCGACCCCGACGGAACGAGCAGGAGCAAGTACCTCCCGTTCAACTCGTTCACCCGAAACACCGCCTTCGCCTCCGGTGGCGGCCTGGACTACGTGGAATTCGACGGGAACAGCGAGGTGAAGAAATCGATTGTCGATACCTTTACCGTCTACAACATCCGCGCGTTTGGCGGGTACACATACGGTGGCAACCGCGCCGGCGAGGGCGGGAAGTGTGCGGTCACACAGCGCTACGCCGACCACCTTCTGGTGCGGAACCCGCAGTTCTGTAACAACGATGTCGGCGGCGGCCACGGTGTCATACGGAACTTCTACCCACGCACGGGGAAGATCGAGGGTGGTGTTATCGAAGGGTTCAGCGTCGGCATCAAGACGCTCGCTATGACGACCGATACCATCGAGGGCGTCACCTTCTACGACAATGGGTCCGATATCCGTAATTACGCGGTCGGTGACAATTCGCTGACCGTCCACATCGAGAACTGCGACTTCAGTGAGTCAGGGGCAGGCTTGAATCTCAACCACGATTGGTATCACATCCATCCATACAACTTGACCGGCGAAAGCCTCACCGTCACGCTCGACGGCGAGGCAGTCTACCTTGACCTGCAGGACCCTGACTACGTTCCGTTCAACGACGCCGGAGATATCGACCGAATTAAGGGGGAACACCAACTGCGAGGGGTGTTCGGTGTGCCCGACATGGAGACGCTGTATTCTGAGATCCCGGGCAAGACGAACGCGGAGCTGCAGGCGGAATACGGCCAGTGTATCTACGGCGAGCTGACGCCGCCAGTAGCCGAATCTCATCCCGGTGTCAGCGGTGGAACGGTCGGTGGGCCGAACGAACCGCACAGCGGCGACGTTTCAGTCGACCCGGCGCCAATGATCGGTGAATCCGTCACCGCCGAGGTCACCGGAGTCAGTGACGCCGACTACTCCATCGACCGTACCATCTGGCTGTACAAGGACGGTCAGCGTTCGACTGGTGAGTCGATGACCACCAGTTTCGACGAAACCGGGAACTATGAGATAACAGCTCAAATCATCTACGACGACGGTGCAAGCAAGCTCGTCACCAAGACCGTCGGTGTCGCCGACGAGTTGCAGCCGGCGACGAACCCGGGACCAGTCTCGCCCGGTGTCAAGTACGACGTCTCGGACCGTCGCTACCCTGGTGCCGGGGGATCCGGTGTCCATGATCAAATTAACCTCGGAGCGGTAGGCGGCGGTCCCTACGAAGAGGATATCACATATGAGGGCTATCTGCAGGTTCCAGAGGATGGTGGCTACAGGTTTACTCTCGAGGTGAACGAGAGGGCGAACCTGTACATCGACGGAGAAAAAATCACAGGCGCACAGGAGGGGTACGACACCCACAACACCACGACCGAACGTATCGGACTGGAGGCAGGCCTGCACGCGATCCGTGTCGAGTACGGCGAGACAGCCGGCAGTCAAGACCTCGAAGTGCGTCTGGGCGGCGGGGGGATGTCGGGCGAAATCCCGGCCGACGCGCTCTACCACGAGGACGAGGACGGCGAAATCATCGCTGAGATACCACAGGTCGCGTTCTCCACGACCAACGAGAGCGGGACGACGGTGTCGTTCGACGCGAGCGAGTCGAACGCCACGGAGGGCTCGATCACCAGCTACGAGTGGGAGTTTGGCGACGGCTCGAGTGCCAGCGGCGAGAGCGCCGAACACAGCTACGATACCGGTGGGTCCTACGATGTGACGGTGACGGTGACCGACGACGAGGGGCGCACTGGCGTTGAAACGAAAGAGGTCGAGGTCGGTGAGACCCACGAGATACTCATCAACGGGCTCGACGGCCAGGGAGCGGACTACGAGCTCGCGGTCAGTGGCACAATCGAAAAAGGCGAGGATGCCAGCGGAGTGGAGTCAATCGAAGATGGCACTGTGTCGGCACGAATCGGCGGCTATCAGGACAACTATCACTACGGTGGCGAGATCACCGACTGGTCCCTCGCGAAGGATATCCCGCTCAAAATCACAATCGACGGGGAGGAAGTCGACCAGTCAACGCTCGGTGATGGGAGCACTGAGCGCCACGTGATAGTCATCGATGGGCTTGATGGCCAGGTGTCGGACTACGAGTTCTCCGTTGACGGAGCGGTACAAAAAGGCGAGCACGCGACCGGGCAGGACACGGTCAAGGAGAGCACTGTGTCGGGAGAGATCGGCGGCGGTAAGGACAGCTACCACTACGATGGCGAGATTACCAGTTGGTCCCTCGCAAAGGATATCCCGGTCAAAGTCACAATCGACGGCGAGGAAGTCGACCCGTCGACGCTCGGTCAGTCCGACGACAGCAGCGGCTCGGACGACCCCGGAGAGTCGAAGGCAAACAAATCCGTCACGGTCGCGCCCGATGGAAATCACGAGTTCTCGCCGGCCGACCTGACCGTCGAGCCAGGCACCACTGTCGCGTTCAACTGGGCCGCCGGCGGACATACAGTGACCGTCGATTCCCAGCCCGACGACGCCGACTGGAGCGGCGTCGACAGCACCCAGACCGAGGGTCACACGCTCACCCACACGTTCGACATCGAGGGGACCTACGAGTACCACTGTCGACCTCATCAGAGTCAGATGCAGGGGACCATCACCGTCGACGGGTCCGAATCGATTGAGTCGGCCATCGACGAGGACGACGACGGGGAGATAGACGACGACGAGATGCTCGACGCACTGGACCACTGGGCAGACGAGGAGCCGGTGCCAGGCACCGACGGCGAGACCATCAGCAACATCGAGATACTCGACCTCGTCGACAGCTGGCAGAACGAGAGGAGCGAATGAACCGAACCCTGCTCAGTGTCGGCGTTGTCGTGCTGCTCGCGGTACTCGCGGCGCCCGCGATAGCCGAACCGGCAGAAACGTCGATAGACGGACCGTCGACGGTCGAACCCGGTGAAAACGTCACGTACACGTTCACCCTGACCAACACAGGCGAGAACGAGACCGCCTATCTGGTGAACGCGACCCTGCCCGACGGCTGGGAGATCGTCGACCGAAACGACGACGGTGGCAACTGGCAGGCGTCGGACAGTGAGTGGCTCTATCTCTCCATCGAGCCCGGCGTAACCAAATCACCCTCGCTCACGGTTTCAGTGCCGGAGGGCGCGAGCGGTGGTACTGCCGAGATAAGGTCCGTGGTCACGAATACCGACGATGAACAGGCTAGCGCGGCCAGAGCGGTGACGGTCGAGGTCGACGACGGTGGGGGTGGCGGCAGTGGTGGAGGCGCTGATACTCTCGACGGCGACGATGAGAGCACCACTACTGACAGTGATGTGAACACGACCGATACCGAGTCGGCCACTCCCGCTGGAGAGTCGGCCGAAACCACCGTGGGCGAACCGACCAGCACGGCAGGCGGAGCGGCGTCTGAGCCTACTGCTGGGCCCGCGACGACCGACACGTCCGACAACGGAACGGCAGCGTCGGACACCGGGACCGGCTCGAACGGCGCCGTCAGGCTCGCTCTCGGCGCACTGGTGATACTCGCTGCGGGCGTCGGGGTGGTAACCGCCCGACGTGACGGTGTCGGGTAGTCACTCGTTGAGGCTGTCTCGCGTGACGGTGTCGGGGAGTCGCTCGCCGAGGCCGTGCGGAGCGGGTCACTGACGGACACCGAGACGGTGTCGACTCCCGACACCGACGGCTATGGAGGCGCAGACGTCGAGGTCCACACCTTCCATGTGGCCCCGACAAGTGCAGTATCACGTACGCGACGGAGAGTATGGGCAACAAGGAGATTGGCGACGGGATACGGGAGATTGCACGGGGCTACGCCACGGCTGACAGCGAGGACATCCAAACGCAGCGCCTAGAGGCGACAGTCTGCCACGGAGGTCGGACGGTCGCGGCGTGGCATATCCGGAGCGAATGGCTGGAGCAGTTCAAGCACGGGGAGCTGTCGACGGAGGGGTTCGAACGGCGGGCCGTGGCGACGCTCAGCTTCAGTAACTGAGACAGGGTATCACGTTCGGACCGTTGCGTAGCCGATGGTCACTACCCTGCGGTGGGATGTCGCTACGGCGCCGGGTTCCGGCGGGCGTCGAAGACGCCGACGGCCGTCGCCAACAGGATGATGGCGACACCGTAAGCTATCCCGAACAGGAGCGGAGCGCCGATATCGAAGACGACGGTCACGAAAAAATACGGCAGCGTGAGGAACGGCAACAGCAGCCCGAACCGCTTGCTGAGTGTGCGGTCTGATCCGTCGGACATACCGGGGCATGTCGGCGTCGGTAGATAAATACACCGTCGGGCGGCCGACCACACGACCACGTCGCGGCCCCGGTCAGCGTCTCACAGAGTATCACGTTCGATAGCAAGAACCCGGAGGTTAAGAGGGTGGACCGTCACCCTACTGGCATGACACGAGACATCCTCTCGGAGGACCTGGCCGACGCTATCGTCACGACGGCGCGGACAGCGACGGGCGACTCGCTTCGGTCGGTGACCTACTTCACGCGTGCGAATTTCGAGCAGCTCTATCTGCGCGAGGATCTGCAACAGGATGCGGATCTCAACGACTTCGTCGGTCACGAGTGGCAGGGGTACAAACAGACCAAGAACGCCTACCAGCAGTCCGAACTGGGCGAGTACCGCTTTACTGTTCGGGCCTTCGAGAACGGGTATCTAGTGCGAGCGACCACGGATCGCCAGGGCGTCCTCATAACCACCGACGGCCTCTCCATGGGGTCCTACGAGGAAATCGCCGAGGCTATCGAGCGGATTCTGCGCGAAGAGTCGGGGAAAGAGTAGTCACAGCAGCTTCATACTGCCAGCTAGAGCCCACCAGAGTTATACCGACACCGGCGAACCCACCCACATGACGCTCGACCCGGTGCACGTCGACGGCATTGCCCAACTCGCAGGCCAAGTCAGGGCAACCGTCGAGACGAGCGACCAAGGGGCCGCCGCCGAAACGGTGTGGGAGAACTTTCTCGACCCGCTGTACGATACCGACGGCCGTGAGATACTTCTCCCGCTGGGCGAGCAGTGCCGCCGGAAAGCCCCCATCGCGGATATCGCCTTGTCGGAGCCACCGTTTCCGACCCAGCACGGGCTGGATTCGGGGACAATCAATCCCACGACGTTCAAAAACGGACTGGTGGTTGACGTGGCCCAAGCCGCAATGAGCGCGACGCCGTCGGACGTGGAGTTACACCGGGGTCGGACCATCATCATGGCCGTCCACTCCAACGATGCGACACTACACTTCGACGACGAGTGGCGAGCCGACGACCGCGGCTACGCCCGCCGCCGAGTGCTCGATGCGCCACAGGTCGACCGCTTCGAGCAGCGTGTCGTCCACGCGCTGGCGCTGTATCTGGCCGAAAGCGAACATGCGCTGTTGAACGCCGACTCCGTCGAGGACCTGTTCGTGCTCGACGGCCCGATCTACCCGACTGGGCTGCTCCGCTGGGCCGACCGGGACACAGAACTCGCCGAGTTGCTGGCAGCGGATGACCGGCCACAGAGCGTGGTCGGCAACTACGTCGAACTCGTCGAGCGGTTCATCGAAAAAGACGTTCCGCTCGTTGGATTCGTGAAAAACTCCTCACGCAAACCCCTGACCCGGCTGGTTCGAAAGAAAACGGCGGCGCCGTGGACCAGCGACAGTGCCTTCTTCCGGCACATCCTCGAACGCCAGGACGCCGACGACGATAGGCAGACGGACGCACTGACCTGCACCAACTGGTTCCGCTCGCGGGCCGGTACCGACGGTGCGATGGCCGCCGACGGCGACGCGCTGGGCATCGACCGTGAACTCGACGCCGAGAAGTACGAGGTGACGTTTTGTATCGTCTACGACCCGCGAACGGACCTCGTCTTCCGGGTGGAAGCGCCCTATGCGTTCACGAAAGACCCGGAGCGGCGGGAACGACTCACGCGCCAGTTGCTCCACGACGTGGCCGCAGAACAGGGGCCACCGCTGGCTATCGCAAAGGCTGACGAACTCGCAAGCATTGACCGGCAGGGCAGCGAAGAACTCACCAGACGAATCGAACAGGAGTTCGAGATGGACCGCGATACCTCCTACAACGATCGGCGCTGGGGCGCCATCGAGGAGAAGTTTTAGCTGTCAACCCGCTGGCTGACCGACAGTTCCACCTCGCTCGACGAGACTCCGAGGCGGGCGAACTGCGTTCGGATATGCGCTTTCGCGGCCGACAGCGCTGTCTCCCGGTCCAGGAACCCCCGGGATGCCGGTGACTCGAAGGCGATTCGAATCTCTCTGTCCCCGACGGTCTGTGCCCGCCCGCCGCTTTCGACTTCGTAGAAGGCGTCACACACCCAGACATAGGGTGCGCCCTCGTCTGGTGCCCCGCGAAAGGAGGGCGGTGTCTCACCGGGTTCGTACAGCGTGCCGGTCAATCCGGCCTCCCCGACAGTACCCGAAACAAGTAGCATACCAACAGTAGACGCTCGACCGGCAAAAGGGTCACCGCAACCGACACGCCTGGTTGATACGGTCGGTACGAACGCACAGCCACCAGTATCAGAACAGACAGTCTACGACGACGGGCAAGTGATCAGACGCATAATGGGTGTCGTCGCGGTCGGTGACAGCCGACCAGCCGGTGACTTCGACGTCGTCACTGACGAACACGTGGTCGATACCCATGTCGGGCACAAGCCCCTCGAAGTCGGTCCGGGTCGTCGTCGGGCCGTGACATCGGGGTGCCAGCCGCCGGCTGTCGCGCAGGTGACGGCCGTCGGGGAGCGGGTAGTCGCTGGCGGCGGCATGGGCCGGGTCGCCGACAACGCAGTTGAAGTCGCCACAGCAGACGACCACGTCATCGTCGACGAGGCCGGCAAGCCGAGCCAACGCCACCTTAATCCCCTCTCGGCGGGCTCGCTCTCCCTGGTGGTCCAGATGTGTGTTCAGCACGACCATCGCGCGGTCGGCCCCGGGCTCGTGCAGGCGAGCCCAGGTCGCGACGCGCGGATGTCTGGCGTCCCAGCCGACGGAGTTGGCCGCCTCGGGCGTCTCCGAGAGCCAGAACGTGTCGGTCGCTGCGGCAGTAAACCGGGCGCGGCGGTAGCCGACGGCAGTGTGTTCTCCACTGCGAGCGGCCGTGTCGCGGGGGTCGCCGACCCACTCGTATGCCGGGAGCATCGACTCAAGCTCCCGGAGCTGGTGGGTCATCGCCTCCTGGACGCCAACAACGTCAGGGTCGTGGTACCGGACGGTTTCGGCCACCAGCCGCCGTCGGTGGGCCCAGTTGTGTACTCCGTCCGTCGCGGTATCGTACCGAACGTTGAACGACATCAGCCGCGCCGGCTCCATATGGGTTGGTCCGTTGGCCAGAAGGGTAAGCGTTCCACTTCCGGTGTGCTGGGGAAAGGTGTTAATCCCCGGCTACCGTGAATGGCTGTATGTCCGACCTCGGGGATTTCACTGATTTCGACGGCGATAGCGACGAGTCGGTCGACGGGACGACGGGGGGCAACGATACCCCCGACAGTGGTTCATCGACCACCGCTGACAGCGTCTCCGACACCACAGACGACTTCCAGAGCATGGACGTGACCCCGGCCGGGACCGACACCGGGCTGGGCGTCCTCTCGGCCGCCGACGGCCTCCGCATCAGTGAGGACGAGGACGAGTGCAATCTCCGGGCCTACGTAACTGTCCAGAACCGTTCGCAGGTCCGTCTTGGAAAATACCTCCTCGTGCCCTACCCCGACGAGGCGGCGTTGCCGTCAGACCAGACGCGGGCCGGGCGGCCCGCGGATGGCGAGCGTCTCTTCTGTCGTATCTCGGCGCTGGAGTACGCACAGGAGTTCCGCGCCGACGACGCGACAGAGATCCACGCCCGCCGGGCGATGCGCGAGTCCGGAATCGACGAGCAGGATTTCAAGTTCATGGCCTCGCTGGACCCCATCGCGGTGCTGTATCAAGACGGTGGTGAGCTCAAGCGTCGGATGACAGACCGCGTCCCCAAGCCCGAGACCGTCGTCCGCGAAGCGACCGATAAGTCCGAGATCAAGACCGGACTGAAGATTCC
>NZ_JAQCNH010000132.1 GCF_028275115.1 Halorientalis sp.
CTGCGCCCGTACAGAAGGCCTCGTCGCCCGCGCCGGTGACGACGATGGCTCGGATATCGTCGCTGGCGTCTGCGTCGTGGATGGCACGCGCCCCCGCCTGCATCATCCCGGGGGTCAGGGAGTTGTGCTTGTCAGGGCGGTCGAAGGTGAGGTACGCGGTGGTTTCGTCGGTCTCGTAGCGGAGGCCCTCTGTCGGTGTCGTCATTCCTGACGGGTTCGCTCCGGGGTCGAATAAACGTTGACTGCGGAATCTGACAGCACTGCAATTCCATGACCCGTCCCGTGTCGCTCGAAGTTCCGACCACGACTGGCATTTGTGATGCTCTAGCCACCTATCAAAACGGGTTTGTGCGCCGGGAGCATACAGATGATTACAATCCATGTCACTCGAAAATCGGGAAGAGAAGACCGCCGCTGAACTCCTCGCCGAGGAGACTGGCCGCCCTGTCGAGGAGTTCGAACTCACTGAGAACATGGAATTTCCGGACCTCGACGACCTCGAAGTGCACGACGCTGACGAATACTACTCCGAGGACTGAGTGCGCCACGGCCCGTGTAGGTCGTGGCACCGTTCGAACTGTGTGAGTAGCCGGTCTGCGTTCCTCGTGAGGTAGCCCTCCGAATAACGGAATGCTCGGCTCAGAGGGACTGGCGGAAATCCAGTCCGGACCTGGTGTTTCTCGCCGTCCCGGTAGATATCCAGATGGAGTCCCTCCTCGCGAACGTCGTGGGACTGTTCGCCCGTGATGTCGTGGTCGAAACGCGCGACTGTCCGCCAGTCGGGGGTATTCTGCCCGGTTGGCGTTGCCTCGATGTCGTACTCGAGCTGTGCGACGAACCGACGAACCTGTCCCTGCTCGGTTTCCAGGTCGCGCCGAATGCGCGCGTACGGCCAGCGGATCCACGCCGGTGGATGGTCCGTCATTGGTCGGTTACGGGGATGTACCCGAACGGCACCATCTACTCGCCCAGGTCGCGGGCAACGCCGCCCTCTCGCTGCAGATCCTCGTCGGTGCGGGGACCGTACAGCGCGGTGAATCCGGCTCCCTCCAGTACCTCCTTGAACTCCCACCGGGACAGCCCAGCCGCTTTGGCTGCTCGTCCGAGCGAGAGTTCACCGAGTACGCATCGCCCGACCGCGGTCGCCAGTTCGTCGGTCGGTTCGCTTCCGGCAGAGGCCATCGTTGCTAGAGTTCGGGCCGATGGAGCTAATAATCTGTCCCTGGTTACTACCCCGCCACGGACACAAAGTATATACCCCGTGTGTCAGACGTGTGGCATACTTCGGGGGCTGAAAACGCACCTGCGGCCGCAGCGGCCTCGAAACGCCCGGAATCGACGGGCTGACTGCGTGTGAGCGTGTGTCTCACCTGACGCCTAACCACAAAACATTTAATATATCCGCTATACCGTACTGTTGTACCCCTGCCCATGGTGATAGAAGCGAGTACACCCACGCCGACCGGTCGTCCGCCGCAGTGTCGCGGGCGGAAAGCGTCTATCGCCGGCTAACGATACAACACAATTCAACCTATGACAGGAAACAATACGAGAGACAAGATACGTGGCCTGTTCCTGGC
>NZ_JAQCNH010000139.1 GCF_028275115.1 Halorientalis sp.
CGGTCACCCTCGACCGGACTGGTCGTTTCGACGATATCGACGGTGAACGCCGCGGGTTGGAGCACCGTCGCGACGGCGCTCGCTGTCTCGTCTGCACTCCCGACAGTCACGGTGTACTCGCCCGCGTCACCCGCACCGGTCGCGAGTGACAGCGTCTCCGTGACTGTCTCCCCGCCGGCGAGAGTCGTCGTCGTGCTGGTGCCGCCGAGACTTCCGGCGTCGAGTGTGACAGTCTGTGTGTCCGCAACGTCACCGGTGTTCTCGACGGCCGCGTCGACGGTCAGTGTCTCGCCCGCAACGACCGGCGAGTTGATACCGTCGATACCGACAGCAAAGTACGCCGGCTCCTGCACACTGACGGTGGTGTTGCCAGCGTCGTCCGCACCCGAGACGGTGGCGGTGTAGGTCCCCGCGTCGCCGCTGCCCGTGTCCACCGAGAGTGTCAGCGCGGTGGATTCGCCACCGGCCAGCGAGACGGCCGTCGAGTCGGTCCCCAGACCACCCGCGTCGAGCGCAATCGTCTGTGTGTCGCTCACGTCGCCGGTGTTCTCGACAGTGGCCTCGACCGACAGCATCTCACCCTCGACGACGGGTGTGTTCGTGCCGGAGAGAGCCACCGTGAGAGCGCCTGACGCCTGCACGGTCACACCCGTGCTGTCACTGCTGTCCGCGCTCGCGACGGTAACGGTGTAGTTGCCCGCGTCACCGCCCGCCGTGTCGACCGAGAGCGTCACCGCAGTGGATTCGCCGCCGGTCAGCGAGAGGGTTGTCGAATCAGTCCCGAGACCACCCGCATCGAGCGTGAGCGTCTGTGTATCGCCGACATCACCGGTGTTCTCGACGGTCGCCTCAACCGAGAGTGAGTCACCCGTGACAACCGGCGAGTTGGCGCCGGTGATACCGACGGCGAAGGAGGCCGGTTCCTGCACAGTGACGGCGGTACTGTCGGCGTCGTCAGCGCTCGCGACGCTGGCGGTGTAACTGCCCGCATCACCGCTGCTGGCGTCGAGCGTGAGGCTGAGCCCCGTCGACTCGCCGCCGGCAAGCGAAACCGACGTGCCATCGGTCCCGAGGTTCCCGGCGTCGAGGGTCACGGTCTGTGTGTCTGCAACGTCACCGATGTTCTCGATGGTCGCGTCGACGGAGAGCGGTTCACCCTCGACCACCGGCGAGTCGGTGCCGGTGATGTTCACCGCGAACTGTGCGGGTTTCTGCACGGTTACTCCGGTGCTGTTCGTGTCGTCCTCGCTGGCGACGGTGACGGTGTAACTCCCGCTGTCGCCGCTTGCCGTGCCGACCGACAGCGTCCGGGTGGCCGACTCGCCGCCGACGAGTGTCAGTTCGGTGCTGTTCTGGTCGCGATTGAGGTCCGTACTCAGCGTGACGGTTTCTGTGCCGTCGACGTCGCCGGTGTTCTCGGCCGTGAATTCGACAGCGATGTCCTCGCCCTCGACCGGGTTGGTCGCGCTGAGGCTGGTCACCGCGAACGTGGCCGGTTCGAGCACGGTCACGCTCGCGCCTGCCGTGTCGTCGGGGGTGGTGGCCGTCGCGGTGTAGGTGCCCGCGTCACCGCCGGCCGTTCCGACCGAGAGCGTCTGCTCGACAGTGTCGCCCGCGCCGAGGTCAACCGTCGTGCTGGTCTCGCCGAGGGCACCGGCAGTCAGCGTCATCGACTCCGTGCCCGCGGCGTCGCCGGTGTTCGTGACGGCAACGCTCACATCGAGGGTCGAACCCGCCACGACAGGCTCGTTCGTGGACACGATATCGACCTGGAACGCCGCGCTTCCCGGCGTCGAGAGGTACTCGATCGCCGCCGGCACGTCGATGATACCCGACCCGTAGCGCGTGTCACGCTCGCCGGGGGGAGTGCCGACGTCGTCGGGCTTTGTCGCCGTCGCCTCCAGCGCCCCCTTTATTTCGGCGGGTGAGGGGTCGTAATCGACCGCCGACTCGATGAGCGCGACCGCACCCGCGACGTGTGGTGCGGCCATGCTCGTGCCGTAGTTGTTGTAGTACTCGCCGTCCGGCCACGTGCTCTTTATATACCAGCCCGGCGCGGCGACCGTCGGAGCAACGTACTCCGCCGGCCAGTCCGACGGGGCACCATACCAGGCGCTGTCGGTGTCGATGACCTCGCCGGAGGAGAACGACGCAATCTCCCCGGACGGTTTCAGCGCTCCGACACCGATTCCGTCGTACGTGTTCCCCGGGGTACTGCTCGAGCCCTCGTCGCTGTTCCCGACTGATGCGACGACGGTTGTCCCCGCCGCCTCCGCGTTCCGAACGGGGTCGATCATCGAGTCGATGTGGCCGGTCGCACCCAGACTCATGCTGACCACGTCCGCGTCGTTCGCGACCGCCCACTCCATCCCGCCGATGACGGAGCCGAACGACCCGCCCTCGTCTGTGAGGACGCCGCCGTGGTGCAGTTCGGTCCCCGGCGCGACACCGATCTGTACACCGCTCTCGTTCCCGCCGGCCACTGTCCCACTGGTGTGTGTCCCGTGGGTCCCCGAGTCGTACGGAGCCGAGTCGACCTGATCACCGCTTCTGTCGAACTCGGCCCACGCGGAGACGTTGAGGTCTGGGTGACTGGCGTCGACACCTGTATCGAGCACCGTCACTGTCGTCCCCTCACCCTGGGTTCCGTACGTCTCCCAGACCTCGGGCGCACCGATCTGTGACAGGCCCCACGTGGTGTCGGCCATCGTCGTTGGGCCGTCGGCGGTACTGTTGGCCGGGGTCGCCGCGCTGGTCCTGTGTGCCTCTACCTCGACGTTGGCCCTCAGCGCGTCGACGTGGCGGACGCTGGCCAGTTCACGGAGCGACAGTCTGTCCGTGTCGACACTGACCACAACCGCGTTCGTGAGCCAGAACCGATTCTCGACTGTCACGCCCGGTCGGTCCCGAGCGAACGCCACGAGCGACTGCTGGGTGTCGCTCGCGTGGGCCTGCAGTGTCTCGACGCTGGTCGTCTGGTCGCTTTCGGACAGCGAGACGATAACCTCGACACTGCCGTCTGCACTGCGAAGTTCGTCGTCTATCTCGACGCCCGTCTCGACACCCTCCGTTTCGGGGGTGTCGGCGGGCAGATACTCGACATCATCGACGGGCAGGAACTCACCACTATGTGTATCGAACATCTCGCTCTCTGTCGTCTGGACATCCCCGAGCGCGGCCCCGACTGCCACTAAACTGAGCAGACCGAGGCAAAGCAAGAGGATAACCGATCCGTGTTGGTTCACGCTCGGGCTACAGTACAGCCATTTAATAGCGTTGGCGTCAAATTATCGACGCCGATAGCCGTGTTAGTCTTTCTCAGATATATAGAAGAATATATGATTTGTATTACGTAGCGCGGTTAACTTGTTTTGAGAGATATCCTCCGAGATAAAAAACGTTCTAATTACTATTCGTAAGAAATAGAAAGTCGGCCTGAGTGTCATTGATGTGGTCACACTCGTGGTTCGTGTGGCTGAATCCCTGACAGCGCTGTCGGGTCTCCTGTGGGTCGCCGGGGCGATGCTGGAATCTCCTGAACGGAGACACAGACCCGTCGAGTCCGGGTGTGGCAGACAGAGGTTTCTGACCGTTATAGGCACGATAACTTCGCACACGCGCGGAACCGGGAGAGATTGACACTGCCAGTGCTGTGTGTCGGGCAAAAAAAGACCGGAAGAGAAAGAACAGCTACAGCGTGCGGCAAGCGACAACAGGCTCGTTGGGCAGGTCGTCCGGGAAGTCCTCTTCGGGGATATTGTTGTTCGGATCGTCCGGGTCATCGAGGGTCCCGACTTCCTCCGGGAAGTCGATCAGGTTAGCGTAGTCGCTGTCCTCGATACTCGGAATCTCTGTGTTCTCGACCGCATCGACGAAGTCTGAATCGAGATCACCCTTGACCTCACCCCACGTGCTTCCGTCGCATTCGTCTGGAGCGCTCCAGTAGACGAACCCCTCCTTCGGGTCAGCCGCGTTGAGCGGTTCGGAAACCGTATCGCCCGCGTCGATGGCGTTTTGCGTGTCGGCGATTGCCTCGTACTCGTTGGGAGAGTCCCTTATCGCGTATCCCCAGTTCGTCGGGGCGTTCCCAGTGTTCTCGACCGTAATCCGGGTGCCGATGGCCTGGTATTTCCCACTCCCTAGACTGTACGTGGTACAGCTGTAGTCAGCGACCAAGTTCGGGCACTGGGGCTCAGGCCCCGGGTCCCTGCAGCCAGTCTCGTTGACATCCGCGACGAGGCCGATCTCGTCGATCAACTGGTCGCCCTCGGCGGGTTCCGTGATCTCGAAGGAGTCGTCCTCCTTCGTGACCACCTGCACGCCGACACAGACACACTCACCCACCTCGAGCGAGATTGACTCCTCGACGCCATTGAACGTCTGCAGTCCCGGGTCAAGGAGTGCCAAATCGCGGGTGCGTGGGTCGTCGTCGGTGAGTCGTTTTGGCGTCGTCGAGTCGCCGTCCCGCTGGCCCGCATCCACGTACAGGGTGACCCGTCCGGGGTCGGCACCTGTTTTCTCGCTGATCCACAGACAGACCGGTTCTTTGCCCTGGTTGCAGATCTGGAA
>NZ_JAQCNH010000143.1 GCF_028275115.1 Halorientalis sp.
GAATCGCTGGAGGGAAAACGCGAAACATAAGTGCACCCCATCTAAAAGGCGAGTATGCTACGGGGCCGGTCCGGACCGACGCCAACGACGTTGCTCGGAACTTCGGTACTCGGGGTCTACCTGCTCGTGGTGGTGGGGGCAACGGCCTCACTCACCGAGGCAGCAGAGGCCTGTTCGAACTGGCCGGGCTGTGCCGGTTCGCTCGACGACCCCGCCGTTCTGGTTGCCCTTGGTCACCGCATCACTGCAGCAGTCCTGGGACTGCTCGTACTTGTCACCTCATTCATCGTGTTTGTCTCCGATACCTCCACCCGGGTCAAAGGGGCCACGGCAGGTGCACTCGTTTTGTATCCCAGCCAGGTTGTCGTGGGGGCGGTGCTGTCGACCGGAACTAATCTCCCGACAGGACTCCACCTGTTGGTCGGTCTTGCCATCTTCGGCACACTGGTTCTCGCACTCGCATGGCAACTTGAGGACGTAACTGGCAAGACAGAGCAGCCGATCGGACCGGCCACGGCCCGCCCTACCACGGATTCACACACCGAGTCGGTCGAATCGAGTTCGGAACACTCGGCTTTCGCGTCACATCGGACTGGTATCCAAACCCGTCTGTACGCGTATTTTCGTCTGATGAAACCACGACTCATGTGGCTTCTCTCCCTCGTCGCCGCGGCCGCAATGGCGCTTGCGGCCGGATCGGGACTTGCCGTCAGGACGATCGTACTCACACTCGGAGGCGGGGTTCTCGCGATCGGTGCCAGCGGGACCTTCAACCACGTTCTCGAGCGGGATCGTGACAGGCGGATGTCCAGAACAAATGACAGGCCAACCGTCACACAGCGTGTCCCGGTACGGAACGCAGTCATCTTTGGAGCGTTGCTGACGGCGGCTTCGGTTGTGTTGTTCCTGCAGGTGAATCTCCTCACTGCGGCCCTGGGTCTGGTCGCGATCCTGTTTTATACGGTCGTGTATACGCTGGTACTCAAACCCAACACGGTACAGAACACGGTGCTTGGTGGCGCTGCGGGTTCACTACCGGCGCTGATCGGCTGGGCTGCGGTGACCGGGCGGATCGGGGTTACCGGTGTCGTCCTTGCCGGGCTGATATTCGTGTGGACGCCCGCACACTTCTACAATCTGGCGCTGGCGTACAAGAAAGACTACGCGCGAGGTGGCTTCCCGATGATGCCTGTGGTGCGTGGTGAAACGACGACACGAAAACACATTCTGCTGTGGCTCGGGGCCACACTTGCCGCCACGACGACACTCATCCGACTGAGTCAACTCGGTTGGCTGACCGCTCTCACCACGACGACACTGGGGGCAGTCTTCCTCTGGGCAGCTGTTCGACTGCACCGCGAACAGACCGAAACGGCTGCATTCAGGGCATTTCACGCCTCGAATGCGTACTTAGGGCTCGTATTAGTCGCTGTCGTCGTCGACGCACTTGCGCTCTGAAGATCCCAGGCAGAGCTTTTCCTGGGGTAGTCGACCGCACGCGGTCGGGACAACGTCGACCCCTACTAGTCCGTCTGAAACCAGATGACCTACTGTCGTTGGACGGAGGCGCCGACGCCGTCGATCACGTC
>NZ_JAQCNH010000145.1 GCF_028275115.1 Halorientalis sp.
GACGTCTCAAAGCACGCGAACCGCTTCGGGATGCAGACCCGTCGGCGGAAACTCCGGACCGGGAAATGAAACGGCAAACCGCAGTTTCGACGTTCGATGAGAGACAGCTCCCACCTGAGAGTGAGGCCCCCATCGATGTATACGAACGCCCGGCTCAGGCGGTGAGTTCGCTCGCGTCGACACCTGCCCGTTCCTCTCGTCGACAGTTCCGACGAACGTTCGGGGGACACGGCCGGTCTCGTCCGACCACTCCCCGTCGCCGAACGTGCGGTCGTCGCCGCCCCGACAATCGAGTGAACACGACCCGGTACCGCTTCCGGACCGACTCGGCCCGCGCGTGGTTGGCGCGACTGTGTACTTCGAGGTGGAACCGAACTGTCGGCACCACTTCCGCAGGTGTTCGCCGTAGAAACGCGTCGTGTGCTCGCTCCGACCACCAGTCCAGACGATATGCCGGGCCGACGGCCTGTTGTCGAGCGATAGTTTCCATAGACGAGACTCCGACGACCGTGGTGATACACGAACTGGTCGACGGATTATCGCAGCCGTGACAGGTACCGAGGCACCGGCGGTCACCGTTCGCCGCCGGGAACCAGCGCTCTCACCGGTCGGCAGTCTCATTTGTTCGACCGCCCTCAGAGTCGGGTTGTGAGTCGGGGACGTCGACTGCTCGGTTCGAGGCCGAGTCGGGACGCGGTGGCTCGTACACGTACCGGTACTCGTCGTCGACGACGTGTAACCGGTCGTCGTCTGGCGGTTCGATGACCGTCTCTTCGATGTCGATGGCGACGTCGACGAGGTCACGGAGCGTCGCCGCCTCCGCCTCGGGGAGCGAATCGGCTTCTGTGGGTAGCGACACCGTGTGTATCCACCCCTCGTAGGTTTCGTAGTCCTCGCGGTACGCGAGCCAGTCCCGCTCCACCCGGCTGAGCTTGAACCGACCGCCACGGCGCAGGAGCAACAGCCCGACGATGCCGGCACCACCGACGACGACGAGCAACGGGCCACCGGCCCGGTACAGCAGGCTGTACTGGCGCTCACGAGTAACGGTCTCGCGGGTTGGGAACGGCCTGCTCTGCTCTTGTGGCCCCGAGAGGCTGTACGTGTCGCCACCGCGACCGAGCGTGAGTTCGTGGGTGAATCGGCGGTCGACCCGTTCACCGTTTACCCGGCCGTCGAGTCGCGTTTCGGCGACCACGGTCGTCTCGGCGCCCCCGCCCCCGAGTCGCTCCGACAGGTTCCGAGTCCGGTTGGCGACACTCGCGACGCCCAGCGTCACCGGGACACTGAGGCGTTCGCCGGGCCCGAGCGTCCGGTTAGCCGTCGCGAGCGGCTCCGCCACCTCCCACAGGACGCCACCGTTACCGTCGGTCGCCCGCCGGACGAGTCGAAGATCGACGGTTGTCTCGACACGGCCGGTCTCGCTCGCCCGGTAGCCGACGCCGTACGTGACGTTCACTCGTGGTGCGATCGGACGAAGATAGGTCGAGCGGTCGCGCAGGACCGTCCCGGTGTCGTATGCCGGGTTCGGCTCCGTCACAGTCGCGCTGTGGCTGAACGTCCCCGACCGACTCCACGTTTCGGTCACCCGCTGTTCGGTCGTCGCTCCCGGTGTCACGTACGCCGTCACGAGCAGCGAACTTCCGGCGACGACGAACACCGACCCGACCAGCACGACGAGGACGAGCATCCGCCGACTCCACAGTGCCCGCCGGAGTCGGAGCCGTCGTTCGAGCCCGTCTGCATCACTCATCAGTTACTACCGCTCGCGTCATCGTCCATGCTCAACGAGTATACTCACGTTAATCTTGTGGGTGTGAGTCTCTCATTTGCGAAACAGCGACCGTCCGCCCGAGGGGCTGTCGCGTTCGTACTTCCGAATCGCGACCCGGCCACGACCGACGACGACCCGCCCGAGAAGGTAGAACCCGACGCCGATTACCGCGTCGACCGCGAGCAGGGGCAGCCACGGATGGGTTGCGTACAGCGTATCGAGCACGGACGACGGTAAGACGAGGAGATATCGGTGTTCGGTTACGAACTGGCGGTAGAGTCCAGTCTCCGGAGGTGCCTGTGCTGTCACGGTAACGTTACGAGTGTCGCCGGACCCGAGCGCGAACCGCTCCGGACGAACCGTGACCCCGCCGCTCTCGGTGGCGACGTAGACTCGAACCGGTACGATACCGGTGTTGCGGACCGGTTGCGTGAGCGTCGTCGCGTTCCCCGCCCGGACGACCGTCGGTTGCTCCGACTCGAACTCGGCGCTGACGATCTCGTACTCCGTCGTCCCGGCCGGTGCGACCATGGCGACCGTCGCGCCGGCGACCAGCAGCAGGGCGAAACCGGCGAGCAGTGCCCGCGCGTCGCGACCACTCTCCCGGTCGGTCCGTCGCTCGCTGTCGCGGCTTATCTCCTCGGTCGCGAACAGGTCGACGAGATACAACACTGCCGAGAAGCCGGCGACGAGCCACCAGACACCGCTGGGACCGAGCAGCGCACTCGCGCCGACGAGGCTGGCTACGGCCCGCTGGAGTCCACCGACGATGTCGCGTATCCCGTCGACGACGGCTCCGAACGCCGGGAGCACGAGAACGGACCCGCCCGGACGCCAGGCCACCGCCACTACCTGCGCGTTCTTCACCGGCGGCTCCCCGGCGCTCTGGTCGGTGAAGGGATTCGCGTCGCCACGTGTGACGTACCCCTGGTCGGTCCGCTCGACGACGCGGTGAGTCGTGAGCCCACCGCCATCGACGGTTTCCGCGCGATAGGTGACTACGTCGCCGGGTTCGACCGGCCCGGCGACGGCCGCTGGTACGGCCACGAACCCGTCGCCGGCGTCCAGCGTCGGTGCCATGCTCCCGGTCTCGACGAAGGCGAACAGAACCGGCTGGCCGAGTAGTTGGCCTGTGACCAGCGCGAGCAACAGCACGACGACCCCGGCCTGCGCCGCTCGTGTGCCCCAACTGCCAGTTCCCACAATGCATCCAGTAAGGCGCGAGAATAGTATGAACGATTCGATGCCAGAACTCGGCGACGAGACCCCACTCAGATGGGGTTGAACTCCGTGCTGCCGAGCGCGAGCTGGCGTGCGTCCTCGAGCGACCGGCTGACGATCTCAATTTCGTCGAGCACCTGCCCGAGCTCGAAGTCCCTACGGTTCGCGTCGTACTCGCTAAAGTCGGCTGCGAGCCCGACTGTCATCTCCTCACCGGGAATCAGGACGTATCGACCCTTCTCCTCGCCGACCACCACGGTCCCATCAAAAAAGACGCCGCTGAGTTCCGTGGCATCACCGACAGCCCGACGCTGCGCGTCGGAGATGGTTGGCGTCCCGTTGTCGACGACGGTCACCGGGTGGCCAGCGTTGATCCAGGACAGTCGTGCGTTGCCGGGTGCTGTCCCGATGTTCGCCTTCGGTGGCACGAGTCCGACGATGGTGAGCCGCTGCTCCGCGTCGGGCGTCCCCGGGACCGGGTCGAGTTGGCTGAACACGCGGCGACGAGCGCCCAAGATCCCGTTCCCGCTGTTGTTCGTCGTCGAAACTGGACCGCGGAAGAAATGAAGTGGTCCCTCGTCCCCGAACAGACCTCCGTCGTCGTTCACGTCTTTGATCCACACCACCTGTTTGTCGTCGGCCTGATTCCGGATTCTGAAGATGTCGTCGATGACTGTTCGCGCATCTACGTTGACACCGGCTCCGGTTCCCGTCGAGACGTCGACACTGAGTGCGCCACCGTCCGTCGTCGCGAACTGACCGTTCTCATCGCCCGGCTCGAGCCCGATCAGCCCGTCTGCGTCCGTCGCGACGCGTACGTTACTGTCTCGATTCGCCCATACGTCGACCGACGCGGACGTCCCCACTGCGAACGCACCGCCCGCTGCAATCGATCCGATCCCTGCGAGATACTTCCGTCGTTTCATGCTGTCACGAGTACTGACGTACTCACACACAGGTACGGTCTCCCCCTACACTGTTATACGGCCGATAGTCACGTGACTTACACTCCATTTCGGCCCGGATGGGTCCGCTTGAAACAGCGTAACGACCTATTATACTTTTTTTCACGCCCACGGTCCGCCGGCTGCGGGGACCGACCTGTGCGTCGAGCGATAGTATTATGATAATTGGGGTCCGTTACAAATAATTAAATGTGGGGTCGAAAAGATGGGAACATCGTCGGATAGTAACAACTACGTGAATGCGGGCAGACCCACGACAGACAGGGACGCTGGAACCGGGGCTCTCGACCGGGCGCATCTATTCGAGTTGTTGAGTAACCAGCGACGGCGGTTCGTGGTACACTACCTGAAACGCCACCCCGAGGAACGGGTCGACATGGGCGAGTTGTCGACGCAGGTTGCGGCCTGGGAGCAGGCGGTGTCACCCGACGACCTCAGCTACGACGACCGAAAGACCGTCCACACTGCACTGTATCAACACCACGCGCCAAAACTGGACGACGCCGGCGTCGTCGAGTACGACGCCAGCAGGGGGAAGATCACACTCACCAGCGCCGGCGAGGACGTCGACCTCTATCTCGAGACCGTTGGGGACACGGAGATCTCTTGGGCGACGTACTTTGCCGCCCTGTCGGTTCTCGGGCTTTTCACCGGACTCGGTGCCTTCCTGGGGGTCGAACCGCTGGCTTCTATTCCGGGTGCGCTGTGGTGTCTCGCCGTTCCGACCGGGTTCCTCGTGTCCTCGCTCGTGTTCGTCTACGACGCGCGACAGGACATGCGCCTCGACGGCGAGGGGCCGCCTCCGGAGGTCTCCGACGGGCACGACGCGGAGGGCTCCCCGTGACAGCGCGGCGCCTCGGTCTCCTCGTCGTCGCTGTCGTCAGTCTGACCGTCGCGCTCAGTGCGGCCACCGCAGGGGGCAACTACTCCACCACGGACCGGTCGGCGACCGTCGCCGTCGCCTCCGAGGAGACCGCGTATCTGGGACTGGAGACACAGGTGGTCAGAGCCAGCAGCCCGGAACGGAACGACAGCAACGCTACCGCGGCCACTCGACTGACGGTCCGCCTTGAGAACCGGTTCGGCGACGGAACCCACCTCGATGCCGTCGTCACGGCTGGCGGCCAGGACGAACGCGTCCGTCTCCGGCCCGACGAAGCGGCGACGGTTAGCTTCCCCGGCGCCCGGTGTGGGCAGCGCGTCCGAGTCCACGCGACGACACCGGCCGGCAGCCTGTTCGTCGAGACCGTCCGTGACGTTCCGTGTCCGCCGACCAGCGAGACACGCCGCCGACGGTGACCGAAGTGCAAAGAGTATGACGCTCTGCACTCGGTTCTTGGCCCGGACCAGACGCGGACTGCGAGCACTCGCAGTTCTGCGGTGCAATTTCGATTGTACGCCGGATGTTCGCACAACTGGCGCGACGCTACCACCACGGAGTTGCTGTTCGCTCGCTCTACAACGGGACGCAGACGCCTCGCCGTCTCTCTCCGCAGGAGTGAGACCGGTGCAGTACAGCGAGCGTCCGTCGCGTGCCCGGCCGCTGGACGACAGATTTTCGCGGGCCGGCCGGGGGACGCGGGGAGCCGTCTACCGAACCCGGTCGCGGTCGGCCGGCGGGTTCACCCGCGGAACAGTCGGACGACCTCGTCGCTGACGTCAGTTCGGACGGCTATCCGGCCCGGCAGCGCTTCTGGCTTTCCTCCTGAACGGAATCGTGACCACGGTTACCCGCCTCTCGTGCGCGGAACTCGCGTCGGCGATTCCGAAAAGCGGGGGCGGGTACGCGTTCGTCCGAGAATATCTGACGACTCTCGGACCGATTCGTCGCAGGGGGCCCGCTCCAGGCGACGGTAGTGCCGGGCCCGCGAGACGGAAGACATATTATTCCCGTCCCGCGTTCTCAGGCAACTGTATGCAGGACGTCGTGCTGCTGACCGCCGACTCGGTTCGCCGGGACTTCGTGGACGCCATGTCCTTCGTCGCGGACCACGAGGTGTTGACTGGCGTGACGGCGGGCCACTACACGCGGCCGAGCCTGGCGGCGATGCAGTCCTCGCGGCTGCGCGCGTCAGTTCAGTCACGAGTCGTCGGCCCGACCATCGCTGACGCGTTCAGCGCCGCGGGATACACCACTGTCGGACTGGTTCCGACGGCACAGGC
Organism: Halorientalis sp.; assembly: GCF_028275115.1. Classification (GTDB taxonomy): domain Archaea; phylum Halobacteriota; class Halobacteria; order Halobacteriales; family Haloarculaceae; genus Halorientalis. Next base: position 6,124 of record NZ_JAQCNH010000145.1, read on the forward strand.
CGACCCGGCCTTCGGGTTCGACGACGGCTTCGACCACTACGACAACTACATGTCCGGTTCGGGCAACGCGGCGTCGAACCGGCGGAGCGGCTTCCGCGAGTATCTGGGCTCGTTCGAGATCGTGCGGCAGGTGTACCGACGGGTGTACCCGATGGCGGCCAACATGGACGACCTGCCTGCCGACGACGAGGTAATCGACGAAGCTATCGAGCGGTTCAACGACGCCGAGGGCCCGCGCTTCCTCTGGGTCCACCAGATGGAGAGCCACCGTCCGTACGGGAGCGGCGACGACGCGATCCCCTCGAAAATCGACCGCAAGGCAGAGGCGTCCGGTGGTCGCCACTGGTTCGGTTCCTCGGAGGTATCCCGCGAGGAACGCGAGACGATTACGTCGGCGTACCGCGACGCCCTCAGTCGGGTCGACGACCGGATCGAGCGGGTCCTCACGGAAATCGACAGCGAGGACCCGATCTTCGCGTTCGCGGCCGACCACGGCGACGAGTTCGGTGAGGAAGGATACTACTACCACCAGGGGTACCGTCGGCGAGTGCCCGACACGGTGATTCGGGTACCGGTCGTGTTCGACGGGGCCGAGACGGCGGGTGACCGGCTGAGCCTGCTCGACGTGGGGCCGACACTGGCGGGTGCTGCGGGAGTCGACGCACCCACGGCGTGGCAGGGCAACGACCTGACCGGGACGGCGACCGAGGAGGCGGTGACGGTCGCACCCTGGCACGAGAAGGCGACGGTCGCGTGGCAGGACTTCGAGCGGAAACTGGTCGCCCGGGACGCCGACGTGTCGATGAGAGCGGGCGACGAGGAAGTTGCGGTCGACCGGACGGATGTCTCCGACGAGGTGGAGCGCCAACTGCAGGACCTGGGGTACGCCGACGCCGGTTGACATCCTCCCCGAGCTGAAGGGCGAGGACTCCCGACCGCACCGCACGTCGGGATACTGTGGTTTACACTGTTTCGAGGAGAAAGCCCACGGCTTCAGCCGTGTATCGACGTAGCTAGTTCGTACTCACCAACCCGTTCAACCTCAACCCCACGTTCTCCGGTCTTATAAAAGTGCGAGGCGAAAACCCACCTCTTCAGGGGTGGGATGAAGCCGACGATTGGGAATCAAACCACGCTCCAGTAGCAGGCCGGCTCCCCAACGTTTAATAAGTGCAAGCTCTACATATAAACTATGGAGGTGCGGCGTACTGTCCCCGTTGCGCTCGACGTGGACAGTAACGATGCCGCGCTTCTCGAAGACACCGTAGACACGTTTCTCTGGTGCGCTCAATACGTCGTAGACCACGCTTTCCAAGGCGAGTCCGTCACTACCAGCAAAACCACACTTGACGACGAAACCTACGACGACGTACGCGAGAAAACCGACGGCTTCAACGGCGGACTAGTGCAAGCCGCTCGGAACAAGGCCGCCGAAGCCTGCAAAAGCGTGGTCGCACGCTGGAAAAACGGCAAGAAAGCGTCGAAACCACGAATGACTTCGCCACACGTCGTCTACGACCACCGAACCGCAACGTTCCACGACGAGTACGTGAGTCTTGCCACCACAGACGGTCGAATCGAAGCCGACTACGTACTACCAGACAAAGACAGTGACACGCCCCATGCAGAGTACCTTTTTGCAGACGAGTACGAGACGACAGGGGCAGAGCTACACCGGAAGCACGGCGAATGGCAACTTCACATCCACTGCAAGATGGAAGTAGAATCTGACACGCCGGAGCAGGCAACCACTGAGAACGGAACGGTTCTCGGGGTTGACCTCGGCGTGAACAACCTTGCTATCACTTCAACCGGAACGTTCTGGACTGGCGACGAGTTCGACCACTGGCGGCGGGAATACGAGAACCGCCGTGGCGACCTACAAGAGTGCGGGACGCGGTGGGCGCACGAAAACATGCAATCAGTCGGACGCAAAGAAGAAGCTCGGTTTAAGATGACGCTTCACCGCATATCGAACGAATTGGTAGCTGAGGCCCGTGACCACGAGTGTTCGGTAATCGCGTTCGAGGACTTGACCGATATTCGTGACCGGACTGGTGCGTCGTGGGGGCACAAATGGGCGTTCAACCGCTTGTACGAGTACGTCGAGTACAAGGCCGAAGAACACGGCATTGACGTGGAGCAAGTGGACCCTGAGAACACGAGTCGTCGGTGTTCACACTGTGGGTTCACGCACCCGGACAACCGTGAGAGTGAGTCGTTCGAGTGTCAGAAGTGTGGTTATGAGAACCATGCGGATTACAACGCTGCGAAGAACATCGGCTTGCGGTATCTTCGTCGCAACCAAACTGGAGGCGACGAAGGCGAACCCTTGGGCGTTCGCTTAAACAGCGGGACGCTGAACGTGAACGGTGAGTATGAATCACCTGCCGAGGTTTCGGCCAGAACGGGAGTCCATGCTGAAGAATCCCACCCGTTTACGGGTGGGTAGCTCAACTTAACCCGTTGTCCGGATACAACAGTGTCTCGTCACCGACAGAGACAGCCGCAGTGTTGCAGATACCAAGGTCAACACCTGCTGTCCTCTCGCCGGGTGTTTCAGGTTGGTCACTCTGCATCTCGCAGAGGAAATGCGGTTCCCACTGGTCGCCAGTCCAGACCGCACGGACGGTCTGAACAGTTTCAATATCAGCAAGCGTTTGCTCGTCTGCTTGACTCGTGTATTCGCAGAGAATGTCGTCTGTGGCATACCGCGACGATTTCCATATTCGTTTCTTTCGACAGTCGGACACGGTTGTACCTGGGACCCTCCCTAAGCCCCCCGGACCGACGGGGTATGGCCCACAACCCGCGTGCGGGCCGAGACACAACGCATTTAATGATTCTCGCAGAATCAGAGCTAATGCGTATGTTGGCGACTCGGCCGCCCTTCCAGGCCACTGGCCTCGACAGCCCGACGCTGACGGCGGTGCTGGTGGTCGTTGCCCTCCTGATCTTTCTCTGGGGATTCAAACGCTACCGAACGAGTTTCTCGAAGGCCGAGTTCGGTGTGGCAACGGCCATCGCGGCCGGCACCCTGGTAATCGCGCTCGTTCCCGACCTGTTCAGCGCGCTCGGGAACGTCCTCCGAATCGAACGGCGGCCGCTGGTCATCTCACTGGTTGCGACGGTGCTACTGACGGGGCTCGTGCTGTACGTTATCGGCCGACTCCGCGAACAGCAACTCACTATCGCCGAACTCACTCGGAGCCTCACGATCGACCAGGCAGAACTGGACGACGACGACGAGCGGACGGCCTGCATCGTCATCCCGGCGTACAACGAGGCCGAGAACGTCCAGCCGGTCGTCGAGTCGTTGCCCGAGACGGTCCGGGGGTACAGCGTCGTCCCGCTGGTCGTCTCCGACGGGTCCTCGGACACGACGGCCCGCCGCGCCGCCCGCACCGACGCCGCTGTCGTCGAACACCCGATAAATCAAGGGCAGGGTGGCGCGCTGAAAACGGGCTTCGAGATCGCCCGAGAGAACGGCGCGGACGTGGTGGTGACCATCGACGCCGACGGGCAACACCCTATCGACCAGCTCGGCAACCTCATCGGCCCGATCGCCGACGACCAGGCCGACTACGTGGTCGGGTCGCGGTACACCGGCACCGACCGATCCGGCAACGGAGCCGTCAGACAGGCGGGCATCCGGACGTTCACGTGGCTGATCAACGTCATGGCGGACATGAACATCAGCGACTGTACGAACGGATTCCGGGCGATCCGTGGCTCACGGCTGGACGACCTCACACTGACCGAAGAACAGTTCAGCGCCCCCGAACTCCTCATCGAGGCGCGCAAGAACGGACTTCGCATCCGTGAGATTCCCGTCACCATCGCCGAGCGGGACCACGGCGAGAGCAAAAAGCCGCGGGTCAAGTATGCGCTCGGGCTGATGCGGACGATTCTGGTCACCTGGATCCGCTAGCCGAACAGGCGTTCGAGCAGCGAGCGGTCACGGGCCCTCTCTGCCAACAGGACCGAACACTCCACCTCGTCGACCACGTCGAGGACGAGCGACCCGCGCACGAGTCGTTCGAACAGGCCGTCCTCGGTCGCACCGATGATCACGAGCGACGTGTCGGCGGCAGCGGTCTCGATGGCAGTCTCCACGTCCCCGGTCTCGACGCGGAGGTCTGTGTCCCCGAGGCCGTTCTCGGCCGCCCACTCGGAGAGGAAGCTCCGGCCGGCGTCTTCGTCGTCGGCGACGTGTAGCAGGGTCACCTCGGACTCGTACTCGGCCTGCAGCGTCCGGGCGATGGCGGCGCTCAGGTCCGAATCCGGGCCGCCGGCGGTGGGGACGAGCAGGCTCGACGGGTCGAAACCACGGTTCTTGAGCACGAGAAAGTCACAGGGCAGGTCACGAGCGAGTTCGTCGATGGCGGACTCGGCCCGGCCCGGTGAGCCGTGGGCGTCTGGTCCCCAGCCCATCACGACGAGATCGGCGTCGTGTGACTCGGCGGCGGTGAAGATTTCCTCGAACGAGCGGTGTGAGATGATCGTCTGTGTCTCGACCGGCACGCCGAAGGTCTCGGCGTCGGCCTCGGCGGCGGCCAGCAGGTCGGTCGACTGGCTGTCGAGTTCGTCGACGTGTTCGGCCCCGTAGGCCAGCGAGGTCTGGTCGGGGACGGTGACGATGTGGGTGGCCAGCACGCTCCCACCGCGTTGTTTGGCGACGGCGCTGGCCAGCGTGATGAGGTCGGTCTCGTGCTCGGGGTTAGCCAGTGGTACCATCACCGTGTACCGGCCGCCGTCGGGCTGGACGCTTCCGGCGGCCGTGACTGCAGAGTCGGGCATCGTCTCGGACCGCTCTTGGACGTACTGGCCGAGGATGCCTTGTTTGTCGGCCCGTGAGCGTGCGTAGACGAAGTACCACGCGACCGCGGCGGCGACCAGTCCGAACCCGAGCGTCCTGATCGTCGGTTCGATAAAGTAGATTAACGCGAAGGAGGTGATCGCACCGACGATCGGCGTGAACGGGTACAGCGGGACCGTGTAGTCGGGTTGATAGTCGACCGGTTGAGCCGTCCGCATCACCACCAGTGCAAGATTGAGCAGGCCGTAGATCACCAGGTGGAGAAAACTGGCCGTGCTGGACAGCGAGACGATGGCGTTCCCACCGACGACGTTCGCGCCGATAATAAACGCGAGGATGAGCGCGCCGGTGACCGCAATCGAGCGGTAGGGGGTCGCGAACCGGTCGTGGATGTCGTTCAGTGCGGGCGTGATCAGTCGGTCACGGCCCATGGCGAAGTTGATTCGGGAAGAGGCCAGAATCGAGGCGTTGGCGGAGGAAGCCGTCGCGAGCAGACCACCAAACAGCATTGCGACCGCACCCAGCGGCCCGAGTAACTCGCTGGCTGCCGAGACGACGACGATGTTGCCGGCGCCCTGTTCGGCGGCGATGAAGCCCTGCGGTACTGCGGCGCTCATAGCGATCAACACGAGAGCGTAGATCGCCGTCACCAGCAGAACGCTCCCGATTACCGCCCGCGGGAGGTTCCGGCCCGGGTTCTTGATCTCTTCGGCGACGCTCGTGATCTGGACGAAGCCGAGATAGGAGACGAAGATAATGCCGGTCGTGACCATCGTCGGCCCGTACCCGCTGGCCTCGGGGAGGTTCGTCGGATCGGCCCGGAGTGCCCCGGCGATGGTGAAGACGGTGAGGATTCCGATGAGGATCACGACGATGACGTTCTGGAGACGGCCGGTCTCCTTCGCGCCGACGTAGTTGACCGAAATAAAAAACAGGCCGCCGAGGACGGCGAGCAGTGTCACCGTGTCGACGGCGAGCGGGCCGAGCGTGACTGACTGCCCGAGGCCGACGATGGCTGCGATATACTCGCCGAACCCGACCATGTAGAACGCCGAGGCAAAGGCCAGTCCGAGCCAGTTGGCCCAGCCGGCAATGGAGCCGAAGAGGGGGCCAAGTGCGTGGTTGACGTAGTAGTACGCGCCACCGGATTTGGGCATGGCCGTCCCGAGTTCGCTGGCCGACAGCGCGGTCAGTAGCGCGATTCCCCCGCCGATCAGGAAGGCGACGACGGCCAGCGAGCCCGACTGCTGAATGGCGTCGCCCGGAAGGACGAAGATGCCCGCGCCGATCATCGTCCCGACGCCGATAGTCAACGCCGCGAGCGGCCCGAGGTCCTTGGCGAGTTCCTCGTCGCTCATTCGACCCCTCTGCCGGTCCCGGTGTCGTCCGTTGTCCTCTCCGTCCTCGCCTTACTGTCTGGGTCGCCGTCGTCGGGGAGTACTACGATGGGGCGGTCGGTTTCGGTGATCAGGTCCAGCGCCACGTCGCCGGTCAGCAACCGGACCCAGCGGCTCCCGCTTCGCGGGGTAAACACGACGGCCGTCGCGTCAACCTCGTCCGCGACCCGGAAGATCGTCTCGGACACGTCGGTCCCGTACGCGATTTCGGTCGCGATGTCGTCGCCCAGTTCGTCCCGGATGGTGGCGAATATCTTCTCGGCTTCCTGCTCGCGTTGCTCGACGGAGGTCTTGTCCGGCACACCACCGGCTTTTTCGATCACGTGGACGGCGACGACGCTGTCGCTGTCGGCAGCGTACGAACTGAACGCCATCGCGGTAGTCCGTGCGTCCTCCTGGCTCGCCACGGGCAGGAGGACACGATCGAATACGTCTACCATCGCGTACGTGTCCACCACGGCTCGCTCGGCCGACCCGATGCCGCAGTCCCGCGGACGACTCGCTGTTGCATACGCGACGTTGGTTCGTGGCCCCACTTAAAATCTCGCGCCTGGACCGTCGGCGGCGAGCGGTACCGGTTCCGAGTACGACCGACGGAATGGAAATTCTCTTGAGTCGGCCGCAGGAAGATGGACTCAATGAGGCAAGCCGGTGATCAGCCGTGCGTGTAATCATCGTCGGTGCGGGGCAGGTCGGATCGAGCATCGCCGAGAGTCTCGCGACCGACCACGACGTAGTCATCATCGACAGGGACGCCGAGCTGGTCGAGTCGCTCACCTATTCGCTCGACGTACTGCCGTTGGAGGGGGACGGAACGGACCTCGGGACGCTCGAGGAGGCCGGCGTGGCCGACGCCGACATGGTCATCGGAAGTACTGACGACGACGAAGCGAACATCGTCATCTGTGGCGTAGCGAAAATCGCCAGCGACGCCTTCACGATCGCCCGGGTGAAACAACCGACCTACCTCCAGGCCTGGGAGCGCGCGAAGGGCGCCTTCGGCGTCGACTTCATGGTCTGTACGGACCTGCTGACGGCCAAGGCAGTCGTCGGCGTCATCGGGCTCCCGACGGCGATGGACGTGGACATGTTCTCGGATGGCCTCGTCCAGATGACCGAGTTCAAGATTCCAGAGGACAGCCCGGTCGCGGACACAACGGTCCGCGAGTCCGACCGGTTCGAATCGCTCACCTTCGCCGCGATTCTGCGTAACGACGAGACCATCATCCCGGGTGGCGAGACCGTCATCAAGGGGGCCGACGAACTCGTCGCAATCGGTAGTCCGGAAAGTATGCGACGGTTTGGCTCGGCCATCGCGCCGCAGCAGGAGGTGGCCGACGAAGTGGTCATCGTCGGCGGCGGGGAGATCGGCTACCAGACGGCCCGCCTGCTCGAACAGCGTGGATTCGATCCGATTCTGATCGAACACGACGAGGAACGTGCCCGCTGGCTCGCCGAAAACCTCCCGCAGACGACGGTTATCAACGGTGACGCGACCGATCAAGACCTCCTGTCGCGCGAGGACGTCGGGCGGGCAGACGTGTTGGTAGCGGCCTTAGACAACGACCAACAGAACCTCCTCGCGACGTTGCTGGCCAAGGAGATGGGAACGGCCCGGACGATTGCGGTGACGGACAACGGTGACTTCGCGGACCTCTTCGAGACGGTGGGCGTCGACGTGGCGGTCAGTCCCCGCGAGGCGACGGGCGAAGAGATTACCCGGTTTACCCGCGCCCGTCGGACGGAGAACGTCTCCATCATCGAGAGTGACCGCGCCGAGGTCCTCGAAGTCGAGGTGGACGCCGACAGCATCCTCGCGGGCCGGTCGCTCCAGGAGTCTGCGGCGGAACTCCCGGACGGGTTGGTCGTCGGTGCGATCACCAGAGACGGCGCACTCATAACGCCACGGGGAGATACCGTGATCGAACAGGACGACCACGTCGTCGTCTTCACCGACACTGCGGACATCGAGCGCGCGACCGAACTACTCTGAGTCCACGCGCTCGCCGGCGCCGGGTAGTCACGCCAGAGCGTTCCGGCTGTTCGGGCGGCCACTCGACCACGTCTCGGTGCATTGATGATAGCGGCGCGTAATCAGATGGATATGTTTGCGCTCCAGGTGACCAGCGCGTGAGATGGCGAATCGACTGGCACGCCAGTCTAAGCCTCGTCGGGACCGTCGTCAAATACCTCGCGCTGACGATGACGATACCGCTGTTCGTCGCTGTCGTCTACATGGACGATATCTGGGCGTTCGTCGCCTCGCTCCTGCTGACGGCCGCTATCGGCTACGCCCTCGAACAGCTCGACCCTGACCCGGACCTCGGAGCGAACGAGGCGCTGTTGCTCGTCTCGCTGGCGTGGCTAGCCGCCGCCGCCGTCGGAACGATCCCGTTCCTGCTCGCCGGGTTCGGGACGCAATCGACCGTCGGCCTGAGCCTCGCGTCGCCGTCGGCGTTCGTGACCAGCCTCATCAACGCTCTCTTCGAGTCGATGAGCGGCTTCACGACCACGGGGTCGACGCTGCTGGGCGAGATCAGTTTCGACCGCCACTCCCACGCTCTCCTGATGTGGCGACAGCTGACACAGTGGCTCGGTGGCATGGGGATCATCGTGTTGATGATCGCCATCCTGCCGGAACTGGCGGTCAACGGCGCACAGCTGATGCAGTCGGAAGCCCCCGGCCCGGAACTGCAGAAGCTCACGCCAAAGATCGCAGAAACGGCGCGCGCGCTCTGGCTCATCTACTTCGGGTTTACGCTGCTGTACATCTGTCTGCTCTACGGGCTCAACCTCGCGGGGATGGCACCCGAAATGAACCTGTACAACGCCATCGCCCACGGGTTCACGACGCTACCCACCGGGGGGTTCTCCCCGCAGGCCGACAGCATCGCCCACTTTTCGGCGGCCGTCCAGTGGCTCGTGATCCCGTTCATGGCCGTCGCGGGAGTCAACTTCGCGCTGTTCTGGCACGTCCTCCGCGGCGAGGCCGAGACCATGCTCAGAAATCCCGAATTCCGGGTCTACGCCGGTGCTATCGCGGCTCTGACGGCCCTGCTCGCGTTCGTGCTGTTCCGTGGTGCCGCCCCACCACTCGAGGCTCTCGGCGGGACCACGGACGGCGTCACCGAGAACGCGATCCGGCAAGCCGCGTTCCAGATCACCTCGCTGCTCAACTCGACCGGATACGCCACGTCGGACTTCGCGCAGTGGGACGACCACGCCAGGATGCTGCTGTTGTTCACGATGTTCATCGGCGGGAGCGCCGGTTCGACCGGCGGTGGTGTCAAGATCGTCCGCTGGATCGTCGCGCTCAAAGCCGTCCGCCGGGAACTGTACACGTCCGCTAACCCCGACGTGGTCCGGCCGGTTCGGCTCGGGGGCCACGTCGTCGACGAGGACGCGATCCGCGGGATTCTGGTGTTTTCGATGCTGTACATCCTGCTTTTCGGGTTCGCAGCCGTGTTCATCAGTCTCGACTCGGCCCGAATCGGCTACCAGCTGACGGCCTTGGAGGCCGTCAGCGCGTCGCTGGCGACCATCGGCAACATTGGGCCTGGCTTTGGCCCGCTGGGGCCGTTCGGGAGTTTCCTCGACTTCTCGAACTACTCGAAGCTCCTGATGATCTTCCTGATGTGGATCGGCCGGCTCGAAATCATCCCGGTGCTGGCGCTTTTCATCAGCAAACTAGAGGACTCCGGCTGA
>NZ_JAQCNH010000096.1 GCF_028275115.1 Halorientalis sp.
TGCAGTGTAAAGGTTTCGCGCCTGCTGCGCCCCGTAGGGCCCGGAATCTTGTCTCAGATTCCGTCTCCGGGTTCTTGCTCTCACAACCCGTACCGATTATCGGCACGGTGGGCCGTTACCCCACCGTCTACCTAATCGGCCGCAGCCACATCCTATGGCGCCGGAGCGTTTCCGACTTCCCGCACTCCAACGCGGAAGCCGTATTGGGTATTAGCCTCAGTTTCCCGAGGTTGTCTCCATCCATAGGGCAGTTTGGCCACGTGTTACTGAGCTATTTGCCACGGGTCTGAGCCCGTGCGACTAGCATGGCTAAATCGGACTCCGATAGCAATGGCCTCCGGCAGGATCAACCGGAATGTCTCCTGGCCGAAGCCAGGAGGGTTAGGCGGGAACACACCCGAAATGGGTGTGAACTATCGAAGGTATAACACGTTCGACGACACACGGACCGACCGAGTGTCACCGAACTGCCAGAGCTAACATCAGATCCCATCTATACGGCGGACCGCAGGTGTGGAATCCTCATGTATCGCGGACCTAATTGTACACCGGGGAACCACATAAGGGCTTCGGTGTTTGGGTGGACCGCTGCCGGGCGATGTCGGCCCCGGACCAGCCGTGTCTGCATTGTTGCCGAGTGTTTTGGTGCGTTTAATTACACTGGATCAGTCCTGTCGAAATCGACGCACGAGAGGACTGTGCGTGTTCGCTCGAGTTCCCTTCGTGCATACGGGGGAACCAATGCAGACAGCCGGGCAGTGGTTCCGTCCCACCACCCCGACTTCGTATTTACTGCAATGTGGGTGTTTTACTTAAGCCCGTCGAACCGGAGGCGTTAGGGCAGGCGACTCCGTGGGAACAGCTCGCGCGCACTCGGCCTCATGTGAGTCAGTGTATGTATAGGGCTTCTGGCACGTGCTACGGAGCGGGTCTGTGAGAACTGTCGCGTGGGCGGAGGCCGGCCGGTCATCCCGCGCGTAGTGCGTTCGGTCTGGCCAGGTGGTTCCACGCAGTCAGCAGTTGTAGCGAAAACTGATGAGATTTGCGACTATATTCACGAACACGCGCCCGTCTGCGTATCGTAGGGAAACCACCCGTCGATGCCGCGTACTCAGATCTCCTCGAGGTGTTCGACACCCTGTTTCTCAACGTTACCCTTCGTGATTTCGTTGGGCATCCAATCCGGTTTGTCGTCTGGGGCGTCTTCCTCCCACGCCCATCCTTCGTAGATGTGCACTTTGTGCGTGCCCTTCTCGCGGAGCCGTAGCTCCGTTCGGTCTGCGACGGACTCACTGCCGGCCGGGTCAAGCCGTCGGGCCGCCTTCAGTGCTGCCTGTCTGGGTGTGCCACCGGAGAAGACGCTAGACTCGTCTCCGTTCGACTCTCGAAGCGCGAAGTTACGCTTATCTTGGTCACGTGCCATGGTTTTCGCCTCTCCGTGTCAATTCAGCACATGACCCATTATAAATATATCCCCGCATCCCCCCGCCGTCTGGCGGTGAATTTATATACTATTCGATAAACCGGTCGGTAGTTTACACCGAAACCCACCGATACCGGACGGACTTCTCCCGCCCCGACGCGCGGGCGCGGTCGAGTGCGTCGTTGTTTCGACATCCTGACACTACCACGTCCCCCTGCTGCGACAGCTCTCGCACGGTAAGCTTAAGTAACTCCTGCGGCGAACCACGATACACGATAGCGCGATGGTGCGAAAAAAGAAGCTGAGTCCAAGTGGCGCCAAAGACGAGGATGGCGAGTACCACAACGTACACATCAACTTACACGAAGACGAGTTGGCGGTCGCCGGTATGGAGATCGGCGACGAAGTGTTCGTTCGAGTACGGGACAACAAGATCATCATCCAAGAGGCCGACCCGGAGGACGTTGAACACGAGTTTTGACTATCGAAACGTACTGGACCATCGCCGACTAAGCACCTACGAGGAGAGAGTGTGATATACGAACTCGCGAAGCCACTATTGTTCAGGCTCCCCCCCGAGACTGCACACCGGAGTGTCCACAGCCTGCTCGAGGTCGTCGACGAGACGCCTGTCGCCGATGTTATGAGCCGATATTACACCGTCGAGGACGACCGCCTGGCTGTCGAGGCGTTCGAACAGACCTTCCCCAATCCCGTCGGTGTCGCAGCGGGTTTCGACAAAAACGCCGAGATTCCCGGCGCACTCGCCGCGCTGGGCTTTGGGTTCGTAGAAGTCGGCGGCGTCACGGCCGCCCCGCAGGACGGGAACTCCCGGCCCCGGATGTTCCGCCTCCGCGAGGACGAGGGTCTCGTCAACCGGATGGGACTGAACAACCACGGCGCGACGGTCGTCGGCGACCGACTGGCGGCCACCGACGCCCCGGTTCCCGTCGGGGTCAACGTCGCCAAATCCGAACACGTCGCCCCGGACGACGCCCCGGCCGATTACCAGGAGACGTACGAACAGGTGGCCGAAGGGGGCGATTTCTTCGTCGTCAACGTTTCCTGCCCAAACTCACAGGGGTTCGCGGAGCTCCAGAACCGCGAGTCGATGAAGGCCATCCTCGGCGAACTCCAGGACGCAGGTGCCACACCCCTGCTCGTGAAGCTCTCACCGGACCTGCCCGAACCGGCGGCCGAGGACGCGCTCGAGTTGGTCACGGAACTGGATCTCGACGGCGTCGTCGCCACGAACACGACGACGGACAGACCGGCCTCGTTACGTAGCCCGGAGCGCACCGAAGCGGGCGGTCTCTCCGGGAAGCCAATCGAGCACCAGGCTACAGAGATGGTTCGGTTCGTCGCCGAGCGGACCGAGGCCCCGGTGGTCGGTGTGGGCGGCGTGGCGACCGCCGAAGACGCTTACCGGAAGATTCGCGCGGGCGCGAGCGTCGTTCAGTTGTACACCGGTCTGGTCTACCGGGGGCCAGGGGTCGCCCGCGACATCAACCGCGGCCTGCTCGACCTGCTCGAACGGGACGGGTTCGACTCGGTCCGGGAGGCTGTCGGCGCGGACCTCGACTGAAATCCGTATCGGCCACAGTGCTTGTCGGCACGGTTGACGGGTCGTTCGGCTTCGGACGGTCGGTGGCCCGAGAGCCGGTCGGGCTGACCGCCCTGCTCGCGGGTCCGGAGTCCTGGCGCTGTTCGTCGGCGAGAGTCTCGACGGTGCCCGGAGCGTGTCGACCGTCGCCGGTTGGGCCAGTATCAGGCGAGATAATACGGGATGGGATTTATACTCCACGGCAGGTTCGTCTCGGTACATGCCCTGGCGGGTGACGCCGTACGCGCTCCTGTTGGTGTTGTCGACGCTGCTCGGGGTTGCGGTCACGGCCACCGTTTGGCGAGAGCGACCAAAGAGCGGTTCGACGTGGCTCTCGCTGGCGTCGTTCGCGATTACGCTCTGGGCAGCCGGCCAGGTAATCGTCGTCTCAACGACGGCCGTAGAGATGCGGCTGCTGGGCAACCGCGTCACCATGGCGGGAGCGATCGCCATCCCGTCGCTGTTCCTATTTTTTACACTCGCGTACACGGGTCGCTCCGACGAGACCAGCGGGGTGTTGAAACGACTGGCCGTCCTCGAACCGGCCGTCGTCATCGCGTTAGTGTTGGTCGGTCACGAACTCGTCTCGCCGGAGGTAACACTCGCAATCGGTCGGGGCGACGCGTTCGGTGCCTTCGGCTACGACCTCATGACGGTCCACTACGCGTTCGGGAACGCTCTCCTGTTCGTCAACGAGTACCTCCTCTACAAGATGTTCCTTCGCTCGCGCAACGTCTTTCGTAAACGCACTTTCTTTCTGCTCGCCCTGCTCGTCGTGTTGCACGCCACGCACCTCGTAACCGTCCTCGGCGTGAGTCCGACGCCGTACTACACGCTCACCCCGCTCGGGTTCCTGTTGTTCGGCACCCTCTCCCTGCTGGTGACGGTCAGCTACCGGACGCTCTCCTTCCTGCCACTCGACCGTCTTCTGGCAGTTTTCAGCAACCATTCGGAGAGCCTCACACCGCTGGCGCGGGACCGTGCCATCGAGGAAATGGCGACCGGCTTCCTCGTAGTCGACCACGGGGGCCGCATCGTCGACACCAATCCACTGGGCAAGCGGATGCTCGGTCGGACCGACAGCCGCATCGTCGGGAAAGAAATCAAGGGGGTGTTACCGACAGAGTTGTTCGTCGACGGGCCGCCCGAGTTCATGACCACCGGCTCCGGCGAGGTGGTAGACGGCGAGTACACCGGGCTCTGGGTCGACCCCGCCGACAACGAGCCCCGCTGCTTCGACGTCCTCGTGAGCAGCCTCACCGAGGACGGAGAGCCACAGGGGTACGTCGCGCTGATCCACGACGTGACCGAACGCGAACGGCGCAAAGAGAAGCTCGAACAACGCACTGCCGAACTCGAACGGCAGAACGAACAGCTCGACAACTTCGCTGGTATCGTCTCCCACGACCTCCGCAACCCGATGAGCGTCATCAGCGGTCGACTCCAGTTGATCGACGCTGGTGACGACCGGAGACACCTCGAGGAAGCCGAGAAGGCGCTGGACCGGATGGAAGCCATCGTCGACGACGTGTTGAAGTTCGCCCGCCTTGGCAAAACAGTCGACGACACCGAGCCACTCGACCTCACGGCGGTGGCCAAAGACGCCTGGGCGAACGTCGACACGGGAGACGCCATCCTCCAGGCGGAGACCGACGCAGCCGTCGAGGCGTCCCGCAGCCGTCTCCTCCAGGTGTTCGAGAACCTCTTTCGCAACGCTGTCGAGCATGGCTCGACGGACGACGGGAACGCGCAAGGTTCCGGTGACGCCGTGGAACGCGGTTCCACGAGCGAACGGACGGAGCACGGTGACGCCGCCGAAGACGCCGGTCACGACGTGACCGTCACCGTCGGCGAGTTCGCAGAGGGTTTTTTCGTTGCCGACGACGGCCCCGGCATCGACCCCGAACACCGCCAGCAGGTCTTGAAACAAGGGTTCAGCTCGAACCCCGACGGCACCGGTTTCGGCCTCGCCATCGTCCACACCATCGTCGAAGCTCACGGCTGGGAGCTGAACATCACCGAGAGCAGTACAGGAGGCGCACGCTTCGATTTTACAGGCTGTTGAGGCGAATGCCACGGGGTCTGACGGAAATCGGAGATTTCCGTGATGACGAGAGACGAAGTCTCTCGAACCACTTGACCCCGAGGCGGTTCACCGGCGACGTCTACGCCAGGGAGCGTAACGTCCACCCGAAACCGAGCGAGCAGTGACGCCGGCCGCGATGCATCTAGGTCGAACTGCGACCAGCTTTGTTCGGTGACTCACTCCGGTCGTCACCCCTCGTCGAAAAAACTGGGAGAAAGCCCCTCTCGCTTCGCCCGCGGTTTCTATCGGAGCGCATCCAAGTCGAACTCGAACGCCGCCACCGGCAGTTCGATGTCATGTTCGACGATGACCGCAGGGTGGACCTCGCCGACGACGCCGACTGCCTCGCCGTCGACGACGACGCTCGCGGTTCGACCGGAGACGAACGTCGGGTGTTCCGTGGCGGGCGTCTCGAGGTGCTTGTCGAACGCGTCCACCAAGGCCCGGAGCGCGGCCTTCACGTCCTCATAGGACGCGCCGGCGTGACAGAGGGCCGCGGCGACGGTCCGGCGCTCCGCGACGTTCGTGTTCGCCGATTCGTCGACGTGAGCGGCGAAGCCGACCTCCGCGAGGTCCTGGGGGTACCCGCGGTGTGTGTTGTTCTCCAGAACCATCATGATCGAAGGGAGCGCCCACGAGCGCACCATCGTGAACTCCTCGCTGTAGGGCTGTTCGATGGTAACGGCCTCGCCACCACCCAGGACGTCACCGCCCTGTACACGGTTTGCACCGTCCGCTCGGTCATCGGAACCGGCGTCCGGTGGCGCGAGGTTCAGTCGCTCGTAGTTCTGTGTCTCGTCTATCAGGTGGAAGTTGAGCAGGTCTTCAAAGCCCTGCCCGACCAGTCGGTCGCGGACGGCGTCTTCCAGCCGAGAGCGCTCGTGTCGGCCGCCAACCGTCGACACGTCCGGGTAGCGCGGTTCGAGTTCGTTGAACCCGTACGCCCGACCCACGTCGTCGATCAGGTCGACCGGGTGGAGTACGTCGGTCCGGTATGGCGGCACCTTGACCCGGTAGGCCGCCGCCCCGTCGTCGGTTTCGGTCGACTCGGCGTCCATCCCCGAGCGTTCGATCAGGTCGACCACGTCCCGCTCGTCCAGTTCGACGCCGAGCATCGTCTCGACGTCACCGTGCTCGACGGTTTTCATTTTGGTCACCAGGTCCGGCCGAAGCAGTTCGCTGCCGGCCTCGGGCGTCACGGGCGCGTCCTCGGTGTACTCGACGCGGACCTCCTCGACTTTCCCGCCCCGAGCGTCCAGCGCGTAGCAGACGATGTTCAACATCTTGTCGACCGTCCACTGGTCGGTGCCGGTCATTTCGATGAACAGGTCCCGGGAGTCGGCCGTGACCTCCGTCCGGCGACCGTTGACCACTGGCGGGAACGAGAACAGCCCGATTTCGTCGTAGATCGCCGGCATCGAGGCGTAGTCGGCCACGAGTTCGGCGTACTCCTGGCCGATGTGGTGAACGTCGAGCACTTCCCGCAACGTCAGCTCCTGGTCGCCTTCGAGCGGCACCATCGTCTCCTCGTCTGCATCGGCACCGGTGTAGGTGACCGATTTCTGCCGGTCGTCGTCCTCGCGCAGCGTTTCGCCTTTCAGCATGGTCAAATCGTGGACGCCGATGGCACCCTTCGCACGCTGACGGCCCATCGTCGCGTGGAGCTTCTCCTGGACCTGGATCAGCGATTCGAGCGCGGCGTCGTCCATGTCCAGTCCGCGAACGACCGCCCCCGTCACGTAGGGGCGGTCCTCCGGCACGTCCTCGACGCGGACCGTCCACTCGGCGCTGTTCGTCCCCGGGAGGTACACCCCGCGGTCGTCGCCGTAGTGGTAGCGCAGCGAGCGGGCGACGCCCTCGACGGAGAGTCTGTCGAGTCGGTCTGGCGCGAACTCCAGTTCGAACTCCCCGTCGTCGGTCTCACCCTCGAACTCGAGGCCGAGACCGAACAGGTCCCGTTTCAGTTGCTCGTCGTCTCTGTCTTCGCGACCGGTCAGGTAGCGGAGTTCGTCGGGGTCGATTTCGACTGTGGGCATCAGCGAGCCACCTCCTCCTCGCGCAGGAACTCAAGATCGACCAGCGTGCCGTGCACGTCGCGGATGTCCTCGGCTCCGGTCGCAAGCATGAACAGGCGTTCGAGAGCCAGTCCCCACGCCATCACGTCGCAGTCGACGCCGAGCGGTTCCAGCATTTCGGGGCGAAAGAGGCCCGAATTGCCGATTTCGATCAGCTCGCCGGTCTCCGGATGGCGGCCAAACAGCTCGAAGCTCGGCTCTGTGTATGGGTTGTAGTGGGGCTTGAATTCGACGTCTGTGATACCGAACTGCTCGTAGAACTCGGTGAACGTCCCCATCAGGTCACGTACGGATAGATCCTCGGCCATCACCCACCCCTCGATCTGGAAGAACTCGAGCAGGTGGGTCGCGTCCAGCGTGTCGTTACGATAGGCCTTCTCGATGGAAAAAAAGCGCCGGGGCGGCTCCAGATCGCCCATCGCCTCGCCCGAGAGGTGCCGGGCGGTGAGCGAGGTGGTGTGGCCCCGCAGTGCCAGCGCCTTTGCGAAGTCCAGGTTCCACGGGGAGTGATAGCCCTCGCCGTCCGGCCCGACGCCCTCGCGGTGGGCGGCCTCGACGCGTTCCACGAGGTCCGCCGGAAGTTCGTCTATCGACCCGGGTTCGTCCAGCGCGAACCGGTCCCAGTGGTTACGTGCCGGGTGGTCCTGTGGCATGAACAGGCAGTCGTTGATCCAGAAGTCCGCGTCGACGTGTGGCCCCTGCATCTCCTGGAAGCCCATCCCCACGAGGACATCTTTCACGCGCTCGGCCATCTCCCGGAGGGCGTGCTTACGGCCGGGGACGACCCGCTCGGCGTCGGCCTCGACGTTGTAGTCGGCGAACTCCACCTCGTCCCACTCGCCGCTGGTGAGCATCTCCGAGGTGATCTGGCCCACCGTCTCGGCGGCCTCGACCCCTTCCATCAGGGCCGTGACGCCGTCCGCTGTCAGCGTCACCGACCTGATTACGGTTTCGGTCTGCTCGATCAGTCCGCGGTTGTCGAGGTCCTCCAGTGCCGTCTCGCGGGCGTACGCACCAGCACCCTCCGCGAGGGCGTCCAGCGCAGTCGCCTCGGCGTCGGCGTCAGGGTCGGCGCCGGGGTCGGCGGCGATTTCGCCGCTGTCCATCTCGCCGTATCCCTTCCGCGCGTAGTTCGACAGCGCGATGTCGACGACGTCGCCCTCCAGTTCGGACGCACCGATGACCTGTCCCATCTGTACCGACTCCTCGTCGGCCCCGGCCTCGACGGCGGCCTCGTACAGTCGGAGTTCCGGCAGACCGTCCTCGACGTACCGGCGGGCCTCGTCGGTCAGTTCCACGTCGCTCGTGGTGCGTTCGGTCAGTTCCAGCAGCCCCTCGCCGTCGAGTTCGAAGGCGGCCCGAGTGGCGGTCTCGGGTTTCAGCTCCGCTTCCTCGGCGATGCGGTCAATCGTTCGTTGCTCGTCTGCGCTCGCGGCCTCGAGGACCGCGACCTGTGCCTGTGGCAGTTTCATGCGTAGAGAGTCGTTGTTACTTACCGCGCGGGTCGGGCAGTTAACGGTTCTCACTCGCGGCGTGGGCCTCGTCGCCCGCACCCGGGACACGACCGGTGTCGTCCGCCCGGCGGGTTTCCGTTCCCCCACCCCGGGTTACGCGAAAAAAAAAGCAGAACCCTGCTCTCAAGATTCCCTAGCGCGCCCCCGACGGTCGGGTTCGGAAGTCACGTATAAATAATTGTGAACAGGGCGACAAAAACGCACCATTGTGGCGCACGAGCGCAAGAGCTATTGCGTCATCTATCTCCAGGTTCACATATGACCGATCGAGATTCGAATGGTCGGAATCGAGAGACCGTCGTCGACGTGTTGTCCGAGGCGGTCCCGCTCGCCGATCCGACACCGCTGGCCGACGCGGCCGTAGAACTCGAAGACGGGCTAGCGGAGTTCGGACTGGGACCGTTGGCCATCGAACGCGTCTTCGATGGAACCAGCGTCCCGGAACTCGGCGACCTCGGCGTGACGACGGGGACTCGTCCGAACGCGAGCATCGCAGAGGGGCAGGCCGACGCCGTCGTCGACGCCGGCGGCCAGGCCGTCGACGTGATGATCGAGGGCAGCGGCGACGCCGCGTCGGTGTTGGTCGACACCGGCGGTAACGTGGTCGAGGTCACGACCGAGGGCGGCGAGGTAGCTGCACAGGCGACCGCCGAACTGCTGGTGGCCGCGCTCGATGGCCTCTGAGGCCGCGGCGCAGTGCTGCGACGGCGGACCGCCTCAGTCGCCGCTCGTTGGCTTTCGCGGCGAGTCGAACTCGAAGTCCAGTTCGTCCAGTTTCGCTTCCCACTCCTCGCGTTTTGCCTGGTGGTCTTCGAGGAACTGTTCCATCAACTCGGCGGCCTGCTCTTTGCACCCGCCACAGAGCCGGTCACCGCCGACACACTCGTCGTACACTTCCTTGGCGAACTCGTCGTCGTCGCCCGACAGCAGGTAGGCGTACAGTTCGTACACCGGGCACTCGTCGGCCTTCCCGCCTTTTTTCCGCTGTTCCTCGGCGGTCTCCCGGCCGCCGGTCGTCGCCGACTTCACCTTGTCGTACCCCTCCTCGGGGTCGTCGAGTAAGCTGATGTGACTCGCCGGAATCGAGGAGGACATCTTCCCGCCGGTGAGGCCGGTCATGAACCGGTGGTAGATCGAGGACGGCGGCACGAACCCGTAGCCGCCGTTGTCGACTTCGATTTCACGGGCCAGTTCCTCGGCCGCGGCGTGGTCAAGGTCGAAGGCGTCGACGTGGGCGTCGTAGCGACGCTTCTCACCGTCGATAGCCTCGATCAGCGCGTCGAAGGCGGCGTCGGTAGCGTTGCGGTCGAGAAAGCGCACTCGCGGTCGAAGCGGTTCCTTGCCGGCGTTGTCGAGTTTCTCGACCGCCGAGTCGCGGGCCTCGGTCGCACTCGTCCCGTAGTCGGCCAGCCACTCGCCAGCCGCACCGCACCGAGGCCGGTCGGGGTCCTCGGCGAACTCCTCGCGGTGGTCGTACGCGATTCCGACCAGTTCCCGCTCGGTGTCGGTCAGCTCGAAACTGGCGAAGGCGTCAGTCACCTTGAAAAAGCGCATCCGCTCGGCCAGGTCCCGTGCGAACCGCATGTGCGGGTCCTGGTCAGGCCCGACCGGGATCACCGTCGGCTTGGGTTCGTCCAGTTGCGGGTAGAGGATGTCGGCCATCTGGGTGACCACCGATTCCATGTGTGACACGTCGGTCTCCCCGTCGAAGCCGTAGATAGCCTGGAACTCCGAGAAGTTCGCCTCGATTCCCAACTCGAAAGCTAGGTCCTGGACCTCGCGGTTGGTCGACTGGCGGTAGAGGTCGCCGTCCTCGGGGTCGAAGCCCAGCGCCAACAGGCTCAGAATGTAGTTTCGGGTGTGTTCGTCGATCGTCGCCCACGAAAGGCCACGTGCGCTGTGAGCCTCCAGGTCCGCGATCAGGGCGTAGGCGTCCCCGCCCTGTTTTTGATGCCAGACAATCTCGTCGAAGACCATCTTGTGGCCGATATGAGGGTCGCCGGTCGGCATGAACCCGGAGAGGGCCGCCCAAGGGTCGTCCTCACGCATGGCCCGGGCGACAGGCCGGTAGTCGCGGTGCCCGAAGATCACACCTCGGCGCATCAGGTAGTGGGGCCCAGGCACCTCCTCGAGGACTGCCTCGAACTGCTCGATGCCGAACTCCTCGAACAGTTTGCGGTAGTCAGAAACCGTCGAGGAACCCCACGGGTCCAGCGCCACGTCGTCGACGGTTCCACCGTCTGACAGTGGTTCGGTGGGCGTCCCATCCGCTGGCGGGTCGTCCGGAGTCGGTTCGTCTGCGTCGGTATCGGGTTCGCGTGTCATCTGTAGGTATCTCGTGTCTGTCTGTCAGGGCATCGAAAAGCGGAGTGAGCAACGCCACCGCGGCCGTCGTTATCGAGCGGCCAGGGTCGCGAGACTGTCCACTTCCGGAGGACTCCGCCAGCACCAGCGCCATCCGTCGGAAGCGGACATCTTAGCTAAAAGTAATCGCGAGCAGGTGTTTAATCGTTTCCGTTCACGGCGTCAGTCGCTCGGCCGAGAGCCACTCGATGTTCTCGCCGACGAGCGCGAACACCATCCGCTTGCGGACGCCGCCGGCCAGGCGCACATCAAGCGCCAGGTCTCGCGGCGCGAACGTGTGTCCGGCAGGCACTACCCGGACCAGCAACTCCGAGTGGCTGAGTTCCGACACCGACTCCACGTCGGCGTAGGTCCGGAAGTCCGCACCGAACTTGTAGCCGGTCTTGGGCACGACCCCGGCCTCCCGAAGCACGGTGTACACTCGGAGCCGTCGGTCGAACCGGTCGCCCTCCACGGTTCGTCCCCGCTCCAGCACCGCCTGCCCGTCGTCCCCGTCAGTCCCCAGCGTGAGCGTCCCGTGTCTGACGAGGTACGCGGCCTCTACCAGCGAGAGCTGGAGCGTCTCGACCGTCTCGCCGTCCCGGTCCAGCGGCTGGCCGTAGAACCCCCGCTCGTAGAGGTCCGCCGGCGGGTCCCAGACCAACACGCGGTCGTCGAGCAGAGAGCCCGGGACCGCAGCGGGCGCGTCGTGCGCCGTCGACCCCGTCGCGTCGGGTCGGTCGGTTTCGAGATACGTGATTTCGCTCTCCTCGTCGACGACCGCGAGTACCACGTCGCCGAGGTCGGCGGCCGACACCGTCGCGCGCTCGCTGACGACTCGCACCCGGTAGGCAACCTCGTCGTCCCACGGCCCTTTGCCGCGGGGGTAGACCACCAGATCGGCCGTTCCGTGGTCGCCGACCCAGTCGACGCCGGTCGGCGAGAGGTAGAAGCCCCGGTCCCGCAGGTCTTTGTAGACCAGAAAGTGCAGGTCGGGGCAGGTCGACGAGGCGAGGAACGCCCGGAAGCCCATATCGTCGACCGCGCCCAGATCGTCCCGGTAGAGCAGGTGTGCGGCCTCGACCGGTGCGAAACGCACCCCCTCGCCGTCGGGGTCGCCGTAGCCGCGAGCGTCGTGGAACTGCTCGCGAGCCTGGCGACCGGCCCGAACCACACCCGAAGACAGCGTCGCGTCCATATCGTTTCTGGCCCGCGCGTGAACAAATCACCCACGGTCTCGACGGCGCGGTCACGGCTGCTGAGCGGGCTCGGCGTCGGCTTCCGAACAGCCACTGTCCAGACACCGGTTTCCGTTCGGTGTCTCGAACACCGGCAGCCCGCAGTCACAGTCGTCGACGACCGTTCCGACGGGTATCCCCCAGCCGGTGTCACAGTCGGGGTAGTGTTCACAGCCGGCGAGCAGACCGCCCCGCCGGAGGACTCTGAGGTCACCGTTGCAGGCCGGACAGTCCCACTCGCGGTCGAAAGCGCCACAGACCGCTTCGCCCAGTGACTCGCAGTCCCGGTCGAGGCAAACCTCAAACGCGCGCCCACGACGAACACGCATCCGCGGGCACCCACAGTCGCAGTCGGCCGCTTCGGTCAGTATCGTCGCGTCCCGGGGGAACCCGTATGCCGTCCGGCAGTCGAGACAGGTCACCGTACCGTCGTCTCGGACGAGGCGGCCGCCGCAGTCCGGGCAGTCGCCGACCGGCATCCCGGCGGGAGCGGTGGGATAGCTGTCGTTTCCGTACGTCTCGTGGACCTCGACGCGGAGAAACTGGCCGCCGTCGGTGGCGGTGAGCACGCCGTCAACGAACGTTACGGTCTCTGCGCGAGTGAGCCACGCGACCGGCTGGTAGCCTTCGGCATCGTGGACCAGCACGGTCCCGTCCGGCTTGCTGACGACGACCACGTCACCACGGCGGCCGCTCGGCTCGGTCCCGTCGCGAATCGTACACTCGCCGGCCAGCACGCGGGTGTCGTCCTGCATACTGCGGGCTGGTCGGGGTCTGGTATAAAAACGTGCGGGAGCGTCGGTACGGGAGAGCTCGAAGTGGGGAGTGCCCGGCCCGGAAGGGTGGGAAAGTGCGTTGCGGAGTGGTGGGGGGTGGCTGTATCGGTTTTGACGTCAGCGAGGATTGGCGGCGGGCGGTGGGGGTGGGTGGGGGTCGTGGGGCAGGCGAGCTACGCGTCCACGCCGTCAGTCGCGGTTGTAGTCCCGGCCTAGAACCGCGCCGGCGATGTTCGCGACGACCAGCGACGCGAACAGCGGCAGGGATTCGCCGGCCAGTCCCAATATCATCATCGGGAACAAGACGAGTGGGAGGACGACCGCGCTCCAGAAGCCGAGACAACGCACCGGGACCAGGAGCTTACGGCCGGCATCTTTGCGGGCGGTCCAGTCTGCGAGACCGTCGAACGTGGAGGTCGATTGCGTGGACATTGTGGGTCTCCCTGCACTCACCAGTTGAACGGATACCTCCATATAAGCGGTCGACGCTTGCCGGGAATTCGTCTTGTTTTTCAGAGTTTGCCGTTCTTCGGTGACGTTTTACTCGCCGACCGTCTCAGTTCGGACGGTCCTCTGACGTTTTAGAACGTGTCGAGAGATATTTAGAACTTTTATCAGCGGTTTTGCACTGGTTTCCGGATATCAGGTCACTCGATGTGGACCGTCCGGGAGTCCGAGACCGGTGCGAGCGGCAGGTCCGGGAAATACACCTCGGCGGTGTAGGTCAGCGTGTCGGCGTCGCCGCCGAAGACGCCGACCGGGAGCGTCGTCGTGCCGAGGTAGCCGCCGGTCGTGGTCATCTCGTGGCCGTTGACCGTGACGCGGACGCCCGCCCGGGCACCGTCGCCCTGGTTGGTGACCGTCACCTCACACATCTGGTTGCCGCCGCGGTCGATGGCATCGGGGAACTCCCCCCAGTCGAACCGGAGGGCGGGAAGCGACCGTGCGCTCCCGACGACCTGCTTCGCGACACCCTCGGAGAGGCCGGCGTCGACGAGGGCTGACACACCCGCCTCGCGGACGTCTGCTGGAGACCGGAGCCCTGTCGTGGCCAGGCGGGAGGCGCGGCCGGAGCTGACGCCGTCCAGCGCCGTCAGCCCGACGGCGTCTTCGCTGACGCCGTGTTCGATGCGGGCCTCGACGCGCGCGGCGAGGTTGGCCGCCGCGGCCGTCCCCAGCTGGTCGAGGAACGCGCGGAGTGCGGCGAGCAGGCGCAGAGCGTTCTGGCGAATTACCCACGCGTCACTCCGAAGTTCCGCGGGCGTCGCCGAGTCCATACTCGAATCCAGAATCGCGAGCACCTTCCGCGGCCCAGGGTCGAGGTCTCGCGCGCGGTCGCCCAGCACGGCGCGTACGGCATCGCGTTCGTCCTTGCGGGCGCTTGCGCTGTCGAACTCCGCGGCCGTCGCGACCGCTCGCAAAACGTCGTCTACGGTGAGCGCGGTCGCGGTCCCATCGCCGCCCTCGGCCCGACCCGCCAAGTCGGCGAACTCCCGGGCGGTGTCCAGGCGGAGGTAGAATTTCGAGGCCAGTCGCCCCAGCCGCGTCGGCGAGAGCGACAGCCCGTCGCGTTCGACGAACCCATGGTCGACCAGTTTCTCCAGCGTGTCGCTGACGCGGTCTCGCAGCTGGCCGTCCGAGTCGTACCGGTCCGGGGCCGACCGCGCCCGCACGGCGTAGAACGTCGTCTCGATCCAGTCCAGCACGTCGTCGATGTCCTGTATCGTGCCGAGGACGACCTCGGCGTTGAGGTGGGCGTCCAGGTCGGTCGCCAGCCGCGACTCGATCTCTTTGCCGTCCCGGAGCAACTGTCGGTACTTCTCGGCGTCCGAGTGGTCGCAGACGACCCAGGCGTAGCCCTGGTCGTCGTAGCCCGGCCGGCCGGCCCGGCCGAGCATCTGGAGGACGTCCAGCGGACTCATGTCTACCTCGCCTTCGAGGGGGTCGTGGAGCTTCGTGTCTCGGATGACGACACAGCGGGCGGGGAGGTTGACCCCCCACGCGAGCGTCGAGGTCGAAAAGAGCAGGCCGAGCGTCCCCTCGCGGAACCACCGCTCAACCAGGTTCTTGTCGTCCTTCGAGAGCCCGGCGTGGTGAAAGCCCACGCCGTCCAGGACGGACTTCCGGAGCGTCTCGTTCTGTATCTGTTCGGCCTCCTGATGGAAGTCGTAGTCGCCACGGGCACTCATCGGCACGTCCCGCTCGGCCAGTTCGTCGCGGGTCTTCTTTGCGGCCTGGACGGTGTCCTGCCGGGAGGAGACGAACACCAGCCCCTGGCCGTCGTCGCGGAGGTGGGGTTCCACCAAGTCCAGCGTCCGGTAGAGCCGGCGGTACTTGTCGGCGAAGGCGTTCTCGCCGTGAGTGTAGGTCTTGACGCCAGCTTCGAGCGGCACGGGGCGGTACTCCTCGCCGAAGGCGAAGGTAGTCTCTGCGGGGGCATCGAGCCACTCGGCCACGTCGTCGACGTTGGGCATCGTCGCCGAGAGCGCGACGATGCGGGGGTCACAGAGCCGCCGGAGCCGTGAAATCGTGACCTCGAGCACCGATCCGCGCCGGTCCGAGTCGAGCAGGTGGACCTCGTCGATGATGCAGCAGTCCACATCGGTGACGAAGCCGTAGCGAGGCGAGTCGTGTTTCCGGGTGGCTGAATCGGCCTTCTCGGGTGTCATCACGAGGATGTCGGCCCGCTCGGCCCGGCGGGGGTTCAGGTCGCGCTCGCCGGTGACGACGTACACCGAGTAGCCCAGGTCCTCGAAGCGCTCCCACTCGCTTTCCTTCTCGTTGGTGAGCGCCCGCAGGGGAGCGAGAAAGAGGGCGGTGCCGCCCGCGTCGAGGGCCCGGCAGATGGCGACCTCGGCGAGGGCGGTCTTGCCGCTGGCGGTCGGTGCGCTGACGACGACGTTCTCCTCGGAGTCGAGCAGTGCGGGCAGGGCATCGCGCTGCATCGGATTGAACGACTCGAAGGGGAAGGCGTCGGCGTAGTCGGCCAGAGCGTCGGCGTATTCGGCCAGAACCTCGGCGACCTCCATCACGACGTACGCAGGCGTGGCCCGTCAAAGGGGTTTCCCATTCACCATCGGTACCTATTCGACCCGTGCCACACACCCAAGGCGTGTGAGCGACCGCGCCGATGGCCCCATCGCGTCGACGTGCTCCGGTACAGCGACACGAACCAGGCGCCCCACCGTGCCGTCGGGGCCGGCTACGGCGAGCAGGTGGTCGCGGCGCTCTACCGGCGACGGCAGACAGACGCGGACGCGACGGTCCCCACAGTGGTCGACCGGAACGTGCAGGCCCACCGCGAGGCAGAAACCGACGAGGTACACACGCGGGACGTGACGGTCCGCCGGGACTGACGACCAGACGGTTTTTCACCTGGCGGGCCCGACCGTGTGGTAATGAGTCGCGCCCGCAAGCCCGACTGGCTGAAGATGGCGCCCCCGTCGGGCGAGCGGTTCACCGACATCAAGGAGACTCTGCGCGAGCACGACCTCAACACCGTCTGTGAGGAGGCCAACTGCCCGAATCTCGGGGAGTGCTGGAGCGGCCGGGACGGCCCGGGCACCGCGACGTTCATGCTCATGGGCGAGCGCTGTTCGCGGGGCTGTAACTTCTGTGACGTGCAAACGGGGGGACTGGAGCCGCTGGACCCCGAGGAACCCGCACAGGTCGCCGACGCCGTCGCCGAGATCGGACTGGACTACGTCGTTCTCACCAGCGTCGACCGCGACGACCTGCCCGACCAGGGCGCGGGCCACTTCGCCGAGACGATCCGCGCGATCAAAGAGCGCCACCCCGGGGTTCTGGTGGAGTGTCTGATTCCCGACTTCCAGGGCGACCCCGACCTCGTCCGGCAGATCGTCGACGCCGAACCGGACGTGATCGCCCACAACGTCGAAACGGTGGACCGCCTGCAGTGGCCCGTCCGCGACCGGAGAGCGGGCTACGAGCAGTCGCTGTCGGTCCTCCGGCAGGTGGATCGGGAGTCGGACATCTACACCAAGACCAGCCTCATGCTCGGCGTCGGCGAGTACGACCACGAGATCTACCAGACCCTGCGGGACCTCAAGACGGTGGGCGTCGACGTGGTGACGCTGGGCCAGTACCTCCAGCCCTCCCGCTCGCACCTGGAAGTC
>NZ_JAQCNH010000149.1 GCF_028275115.1 Halorientalis sp.
GTCCATTCGGTAGGAGTGGGACACTCCGAACCGCCTGTGAAGGGAAGCCGCCTGTGGAGTCTGGAATCCCTGTGCCCACGTCGGGGATAAATTCCGACACAGAAACAGGAAGCCCTGTCCTCAACAAGCGAGGGGCGGGGAGCCCCGAGCGCGGTAGGTCAGGGTAGTTCACTCTTCGAACAGTATTACTAGCGAACGAGGCCACTCGGTGGAAAGCGAAGCGTCGCTGCCGCCGCGGACTGGCAGTGCGGTACGTTCTAATCAGACGATAGATTTAATTTAATCAGGTAGATATGAATATGTGTGTACGATTTGACTGGATTCCAGCGTGATCTGCTGTACGTCATTGTCGGGTACGACGAACCGCACGGGCTCGCAATCAAGGACGCTCTCGAAGAGTACTACGAGGGCGAGATTCACCACGGTCGGCTCTACCCGAACCTCGACACTCTCGTCGAGAAGGGACTCGTCGAGAAGGGAAAGAAAGACCGACGCACGAACGTCTACAACGTCACGAAACGGGGTCGCCGCGAACTGGAGGCTCGCCGCGAGTGGGAGGATCAGTATCTCGAAGAGAGTGTGATTCCGGTATAATCACCGATATTCGACCGCTCTGACGCGGCCGAGCAGGCCCCGAACTCACGACCGGTCGGCGCCACGTCACCGCTTCCGCCGTCAGAACGGACAGACCGTTCCGGTCCGCGCAGTCGCGATGGCGGCCTATCCAGTGCGTCGACTCGGACCCCTCGTGGGCGTGGACACCGACCACTGCGTTCCCCGCCGGTCTGAAGATGAGCGAGGCGGACGGACACCGAACAGCGCGGCCTCACGACCACCGGCCTCGGCCGAAACGACCGGATGCCCTCTCGCATCATGCAGGACTACTGGGCCTCGTTCGCTCGTTCGGTGGAACCGGGCGGGACCGACCGCCAGCGCTGGCCCGACTTCGACAGCGACGTCCAGGACCAGTTCCGGTTCACCGAAGACGGCATCGTCACGCAGGTTGGCGAACCGCCCGAGCGTGCGGTCTGAGAGCGGCTCTACCGCGACCGACTCGACAGCTGACCCTGTCGTTCGTTCTCACGTGACACCGAAACCCTTTATTCTATTTAGTCTGTCGTGAAATTTGATTTCCGATGGACAGACGGACGTATCTGGGGGCGCTCGGGGGAGCGTCCGTGTTCGGAACGGGGAGTCGTGTCGGGAGCGCGAACTCGACCTGGTGGTTCTCGGACCCGGAAGTCGACACCGAGAGCGGTACCGTCGAAGGTGAAAAAGCGGGTGACGTGGACGTATTCAAGGGGATTCCGTACGCCCACCAGCCGGTCGGGGAGCGCCGGTTCCGACCACCGGTGACGCCCGCGCCGTCGTGGGACGGGACCAGGAACGCGACCGAGTTCGGGCCACGTGCGCCCCAACCGCTGCTGTTGACGACGCTGGTCGACGGCATCGGCGCGTTCATTGGTGCGGAAGACGGCTGTCTCAACCTGAACGTCTGGGCGCCCGAAGACGCTGCCCCGGGTGAAAAACCCGTGATGTACTGGATTCACGGCGGCGCGTACAACTTCGGGAGCAACCGGTATCCGGGTGCAGCACTGGCCGAAGCCGGCGACGTGGTCGTCGTGGCGGTTAACTACCGGCTCAACGCGCTGGGGTTTTTCGCCCACCCCGCCATTACCGCAGCGTCGCCGACAGCCTCGACGAACTTCGGCTACCTCGACATCCGGGCCGGATTGGAGTGGGTCCAGCGCAACATCGAGGCCTTCGGTGGCGACCCGGACACCGTGACGATTTTCGGCGAATCGGCCGGCGGACACGCCGTTCTCACGCTGCTGACCGACCCCGCGGCGGCGGGACTCTTCGACCGGGCGATCAGTCAGAGCGGTCCGGTCAACGAACCGCTCTACACCCTGTCGGAACTGGAGACGCGGGGGACCGAGGCG
This sequence comes from Halorientalis sp., assembly GCF_028275115.1. Taxonomy (GTDB): domain Archaea; phylum Halobacteriota; class Halobacteria; order Halobacteriales; family Haloarculaceae; genus Halorientalis. Next base: position 1,944 of record NZ_JAQCNH010000149.1, read on the forward strand.
GCCGCCGAACTGGACTGCGAAACTGGCGACACACTCGCCTGTCTGCGGGACGCCGACCCCGAAGCCCTCGCCGAGGCCTACGGCGTCGCGGGTGCGCTCGCGGCCGGAGACAGTTCGGACCAGACCCCGCCCGTGGAACAGCCTGGCCTGATCTTCGGCGTCGACGGGGAGGTGGTCCGGGACCACCCCGCCGCGCTGATCGAAAACGGGGCGTTCCACGACGTCCCTGTCCTGCTGGGCGGGAACGCCGAGGAGTACCAGTTCTTCCTCGAGTTTGCCGACGACAGCGTCCCCGAATCCGAGGCGGCCTACCGCGACCGCCTCCAGCAGGTCTACGGCGACTTTGGCGACCGGGTCGTCGACGCCTACCCCCCGAGCGACTACGACTCCATCGAGGCGGCGTACATCGACGTGAACACCGACGAGTTCTTTCTCTGCTCGGACGTAGCCGTCACCGACGCTATCACCCGCAATGGCGGGACCGCGTACCGATACCTGTTCGACGACACACCGACGATTCCCGTGACACTCCTCTCGGCGGACCCCGGCGCGTACCACACCGCCGAACTCTCGTACGTGTTCGGCAAGACCGTCACTCAGCAGAGACTTCCGACCGCAATCAACGGGCCGGGCGACTGGAAACTCCGCGACCGGATGCAGGGCTACTGGTCGAACTTCGCGGCCAGTGGTGACCCGAACGGAGACGAGTTACCGGCGTGGCCGTCCGCCGACGGGAACCAGCGGCGGGTTCGCCTGCAGGAGAAATCGGTGCCCGCCGAGACGGGGACCGGCGACGGCTGTCCGGTGGTGACCGACATCTACGGCTATCTCCGCGACATCGGCCGGTAGTCACTCGAAGCCGCGGCTCACGGTGTCTCCGACCAGGTCGTCCAGTTCCGCATCGAGCAGCTGTTCGGCCTCCTCGAAGGTGTTCGAGAGACCGTCGAGTTCCGCCGGACGGTCGTCGAACTCGATGTCTGCGGGGCCGAACGCGGGGCTGTCGAGCGTCTCCATCACGTCGTCGAACAGTGCGTCCGGTGTCGTCGGGGCGTCGGCGTGTGCCTTGAGCACTTCTTCCAGTTCGGTTGCCTTGTCCTCTGCATCGTCCGCTTCGACCGGTTGCTGAACGCCGAACCGGCCCGACCCCTCGCCGGGGAACAGGTCGTCGAGGTCCTCGTCGATACGTCGTGCGACACGGGTGCCGACGCCCTGTACCTCGAACGGGTTCTTGGCGTAGGTTTTGAGCTGGTAGACGGCGGCGTCAGGGTGGCCGATGTACAGGTCCTCGCCGATTCCACTGGCGCGGTCGCCACCCACGGCTCGCCAGCCGCCGGGATCAGCATCGCTCTCGACGACGTCCTCGAGAATGTCCTGCCAGTCTCTGACGCGCATGACTGTCGAAAAGTTGGGTTCCGACGCCGAAGAACGTGTCGGTAGCGCCAGGGAACGATTACCCGACGAGTCGGCCGTTCTCCGTCAGGAAGCGCCGGTCGGCGAGCGTCACCTCGGCCCTGCCAGCCGAAACGTTCGCCGCGAACTCGGCGTCGGCCCGGTACCAGCCCACGAACTGACCGTCGCGGTCCCGAATCGACAGCTCTAGCGCCGCCGTCTCCCAGTCGGCCGTCGCCGACCCGTAAGCCGCGACGACCGCTGACAGCGCCGACTGCAGCCCGTCGCGGTCGCTAGAGGGTGCCCGCACGGTCACGAAAGCGGTGCGGTTGCGCGTCGACGCACCGGCGACGTCCACCGCCGTGCTGTCGGCTGCTGTATAAAAGTCGGTCACGTCCTCACTACTCTGTCGGAACCGACCGTCCGAGCCCGTGCGTTCGACTGTCGCCCGGAGCCGCATGCCGAACTCCGCCGCCGAGATGGTTCCCTGGAAGTACTGCATCGGCCAGGAGGCGGGCATCCGAAAGCGGGCCAGCGCGCGGCCCTCGGTGTTGACGGCCAGTGCGTCCATCCGGGTGGCGGACCAGGTCGAGTCGTTCCGCCAACTCCGGTTGACCGTCCCACCGTATGCGAGACCCAGGACGTACGCGTCTTTGAGCAACCGGCTGTCGTTCGAGACGTACGTCACCCGGAACGCACCGTTCGCTGTCGCCACCGACCGGACGGGAAATCGCGCGGCCGACAGCCCGTCGAGAAACGTCCGCCCGCGAACCGTGTCGGCGCTCGACGACGGTGCGGGTGTCACGGCCCGCGGCGTCGGCGTCCCGTCGTCGGTGTCGAGGTCCGGCGTCGGGAGCGGTGTCGTATCGCCGCCGAAGTCGCCACTGGGACCGCTACAACCCGCCAGGGCCAGCAGGACCGCAAGCGATGCCGTCGTGACCACCCGGCGAACCCGTCGCATGGTCCGGGATGGCAGTCGGGTAATAAAAAGCCTGACCGATTCCCCGTCGGTTTCAAGCCGGAAGCCGTTGCCCTCGGGAGTATGGAGTACGAGGTGGTGGCTCTGGACGAGGTGGACGACATCGAGATGGCAGGGATCGACCAGTTCCCGGCCGGACACAAACAGCTCACCGCGGCGCTGGGACTCGAAGAGAGTCACGTCAATCTTTGGCGTTACGAACCCGGCGACGGGACGGCGTTTCACGCCCACCGGGAACAGGAGGAGGTGTTCTACGTCCTCGAGGGGGAGTTCGAGGTGACGCTCGGCGACCCCGAGGACCCCGAGACACGTCGAATCGGTCCCGGAACGGTTTACGCCGCCGGCCCCGAGGTCGGCCACGGCCACGAGTACCTCGGTGACGACGAGGGACTGGTGCTGGCCATCGGCGCACCGCCCGTCGACGACACGTTCCGCGACCCCGAGACCCTCTGAGCAGCCAGGCAGAGCGGACGGGCGGACGATAACGGTCCCGAAACCGAGAGCAGCGACGGGTCCGTCATGCGGCCCTGCCCGACGGCGGCCGTCGTGAGACCGAGGACGCCAGCTCCAGTGGCAACACCAGTGCACTACGACGGCCACGAAGGGGGAGAGCTTTTGTTCGTTCGGCCGGTTCAGTTCCACCGTGCAACTCCGCGGACCAGTCGTCGAAGTCGGGGACTCCAGAACTGTGGAGACCAGCCGGGGCACCAGCGACCTCGCGGAGGTTCGGATGCGGCCCAAAGCGGGCGAAGCCGGGGCTGTGACGGTCACCCTCTGGGGGAAGTGGGCCGAAACCGCCGATTATCTCGAACCCGGAATGGAACTGCTGGTGACCAACGCCGAGGAAGACGAGTTCCGCGGCGAAATCCAGTACGCAACCGCTCGGGAGTCGATGGTCGTCGTCGAACCGGGTTTCCTCGTCGACGTGACCGACGTGCGCTCGTGGGTGCAGTGCCCCCGGATGTACTACCTCAATAAGCTCTCCGGGCTGGAACTGGCCTACCCCGTCGTCAAGGGGACCATCGTCCACGAGGTGTTCGGCGACCTGCTGCGAGGCCGGGACCTCGATGCGGCTATCGAGGACCACGTCGCCGAGGCTGGCCTCGAACTCGGTCTGCTGGAGAAGGACCCCGAGGCAGTCGCCGCCGAAGTCGAGGACCACGCGAGCGCCATCGAGAGGTGGCTCCAGCAGGGGACCCTGACCGATACTGACCGGTGGCGCTCGGAGCAGACGCTCGTCAGCGAGACCTACGGGCTGAAAGGGCGTGCGGACGCCGTCCGCCGGGGCGGTCCGGTCGAACTCAAGACCGGAAAGAACACGAAACGCGAACCGCGCTTTCAGGACAAGACGCAGGCGGCCTGTTACGCGCTGTTGCTGGGCGAGGAGGCCGTCGCGGACGGCGGTTCGGAGACCGCCGCCGACGGCGGACGGGACGGCGACCCGACCGACGGCGACCACGCCGCCGAGGCCCCCGACACCGGAACGCTGCTCTACACGAAAAACGCCGCCGTCGAGCGGACGGAGGAGACGGGCGACCTCTCGCCGGCCAAGGAGTTCTCGCTCGGGCCGGGACTGCTGCAGTTCGTCGTCCGCACCCGCAACGAAATCGCGGCGATGGAACACGACATGAGCGTGCCGACGGGCTACGAGGCAGACGCCAAATGCGAGTACTGCTTCGAGCAGGACACGTGCATGGCCGTCTCGGGCCGGCTCGGTCAGGAATCGAAGGCCGGCCAGGTCGGCAGTCCGATTCCCGCCGCGGAACGCGAGTACTTCGAGCGGTTCTACCGCGCCATCGAGGCCGAACGTCGGGCTGTCCACCGCGAGTACACGAAACTGTGGCGGCAAACGGGCCCGGAGCGGGCCGGCGACGACCGCGCGCTGATCGACCTCGAACCGCTCGGCCAGGTCGAGCGCGAGGGCGGCCACTGGGAACTCCGGGCCGAGGGAACCGATGCGGTCTCGAAGATTCGCGAGGGCGACGTGGTGCTGGCCAGCGACGGCCACCCGATTCGGGGCCGCGCGGAGATGGCCCGCGTCGAGGAACTGGGAGACGAGATCGTCGTCACGACGGACGAGCCGGTCGAGTTGCGCCGGCTGGACGTGTATCCCTCGGAGATCGGGACTGACCGGATGCTGACCGCGCTCCACGACGCGCTCCTCAAGCAGTCCCCCGAAAAGAAGGCGGTCCTGTTCGGCCGTCGCGACCCCGAGTTCGGTGCCGACGACACCACCTACATCGACAACAACGAGGCACAGAACAAGGCGGTCTCGCTCGCGGTCCGAGCCGAGGACGTGGCACTGATTCACGGGCCGCCGGGCACCGGAAAGACCTACACGCTCGCCCGCACCGTGCGCGCCCTCGTCGAGCGGGGCGACCGCGTCCTCCTCACCGCCTTCACCAACCGCGCGGTCGACAACGCCATCGAAGCGCTCGAACAGCAGGGGTTCGAGGACGTCGTTCGTGTCGGGACCGAGACGGGCGTCCGGCCGGACATGCAGGGGTACCGGCTTCCCGACAGCGGCGACCCCCAGGAACTCGCGGGGAGACTCCGGGACGCCTCGGTGGTCGCGGCGACCACGGCCTCGTGTGGCTCGACGGTGATGCGCGAGCAGTCTTTCGACGTGGCGCTGGTCGACGAGGCCGGCCAACTCACCGAACCGGCGACCCTGGCGGCCGTCTCGTTAGCCGAAAAGAGCGTCCTCGTCGGCGACCACCAGCAACTCCCACCGGTCGTACAGGCCGCGGACGACGACGGGGATGGGGCGGCCGCACCCCTGCAGACCTCGCTGTTCGAACGACTGATTGAAACGCACCCGGAGGCGGGCGTCATGCTCGACCGCCAGTACCGGATGTCTCAGCGTATCCAGGCTTTCGCCTCCCAAGAGTTCTACGACGGGCAGTTGCGCCCCGCGACCGGCGAGGTGGCCGGCCAGCGAGTCGACGATCTGGCGGGGGTCGAGATTGACGCGCTCCCCTCGACCCTCCGGGACTCGGTGGCGTTCGTCGACCCCGACGGACAGGCTCGAGGCAACACCAATCCGGCGGAAGCCGATGCGGTCGTCGACACCGTCCAGTCTTACATCGACGCCGGCGTCCCACCGGCAGCGATCGGCGTAATCGCGCCCTATCGCGCACAGGTCGCGGAGATCAACAAGTCCGCGCCGGCCGGCGTGACTGTCGACACGGTGGACCGATTCCAGGGCTCTTCCAAGGCGGTGGTCGTGGTCTCGTTCGTCGCAACCGACTCGCTCGACGGTCCGATCTTCGAGGACTACCGCCGTATCAACGTCGCGCTGACGCGAGCGAAGAAGGCACTCGTCCTCGTGGCCGACGCCGATACGCTCGGGACCGACCCGGTTTACCGGCGGATGGCCGAGTGGGCGCGGTAACGGTCGGTACGCTCTTTTCGCTCACCAACTCAGAGTAGCGCATGAGCTTCACGCTCCCGCTGGACGACGGCGAGATTTCGGTCTCGCTTCCCGACTGTGAGGTGACCGTCGCCGATCCCCCGGGCGGCGACCCCGTCGACGTACGGGCGGCAGCCGACGCCGCTGTCGCCGACCCGCACGGTCCGGAACTCGCCCGCCTCGCCGACCCGGACGACCTCGTGACCGTCGTCGTGACCGACGTGACGCGCGCGACGCCGGACGACGTACTCGTGGACGTGCTGCTGGGGCAACTTCAGCGGGCCGGCGTCGCCCGCGAGCAGGTCACGGTCCTGCTCGGCCTGGGCCTCCACCGGCCGATGACCGACGACGAGATCGAGTCGGGACTGGGCGACCACGCCGACCTCGCGACCAATCACGACCCCGACCGGACGGTGCAGGTGGGGACCGTCGACGACTGCCCCGTCGAGGTTCACGAGCGCGTGGCCGACGCCGACCTCGTGGTCTCGACTGGGATGGTCGAGCCCCACCAGTACGCGGGCTTTTCCGGCGGTGCCAAGACCGTCGCTATCGGCGCGGGCAGCGAATCCCTGATCCGGTACACCCACGGCCCGGGGATGCTCGCCAACGAGGGGGTCCGACTCGGGCGGGTCGAAGACAACCCCTTCCGCGAGGCCGTCGACCGCGCGGGCGAGGAGATCGGCCTGGACTTCTGCCTGAACGTGACCCACGGCCCGTCGGGATGCCTCGGCGCGAGCGCCGGCCGGCCCCGGGCCGTCGTGCGGGACCTCGCCGAAGTGGGTCGCGAGGCACTGTCGGTGCCGGTACGCGAAGACTACGACGCCGTGATCGCCGGTGTCGGCGCGCCCAAAGACGCGAACCTCTACCAGACGACACGGGCGGCGACGTACGTCGTTCTCGGCGACCGCAACCCGCTCCGGGAGGGTGGCCGCGTCGTCACACCCGCGGCACTCCCCGAGGGTGCGGGCGAGGGAACCGGTGAACGGCGGTTCTACGACCGGCTCAGCGGGGCACAGAGCGCCGACGCACTCTACGAGGAGATGCGAGACGGCTACGACCCTGGAGCGCAGCGAGCGTTCGTCGTCGCCCGTGCGCTCCGTGACCACGACCTGTACGTGACCGACAGCGAGCATCCGGAGATCGTCGAAGGGTGTCTCATGGACGCCCGCGAGTCTGCCGCCGAGGCCGTCGACCCCGGCAGTTCGGTGCTGGTCGTTCCCGACGCGCTGGACACGTTACTCGTCGCTGGTGAGGATTGACCATCGGCTCCCGAGCAAGTCGGTGGCGCCGCTCGAACTAGTAAGTTCCCCAGCGACGTATCTGCAACCATGGTCCGAGGTGCCCTCCACCGGCTCGGCGCCCGCCTAAGACTCGTCGAGATGGTCGACAGTGACGACTCGGACGACTCGGGCGACTCGGACACGTCTCGGTTCGTGCCCTCCGTCCTCGACGCCTCGGTCCGGTACGCACACGGCGGGAGCAAACCCGGTCTGGAATCCGAGATCGCCCAGCTAGAGGAGAAAGGGCGGATCCTCGAAAAACAGCAGCGGGAACGATAGCGTCCCGGACGGTCGGCTCGCGACCCGCCCTGCGGTCGCCGCCACTCTCTCGACGAATTCTAGAGAGACTCCGGGCGAAACCCGTCCGCATCCGAGGGGGAGTTCGGCCGAACGTTGAAAAATTGGCTTTAGCTGATAGGTCCTCGACCGAACTGCAACACGATGGACGACAAACTCACGCGACGGGGGATGGTGCAGGTAAGGTGGAATCGCTGCAGTCGGGTTCGCCGGCTGTCTCGACAGTGGCGGTGGAGACGACGGCACGCCAACGGACGGTGACAGCGGCGGCACACCCACCGACGACACGATGGACGACGAACCGACCTCGGACGGCATGACAGAGGGCAGTGCAATGTCCGACGGTAACATGACCGAGGACGAAATGGGCGAGGAAACAATGTCAGACGGTGATATGGACAGCGGTAATATGACCGAAGGTGGGAGCATGACCGGGTGACCGCGGACCGTACGCTCGCTCACGACCGCGTTCGACGCTCACGTCCCCGCTGACGCGACGATTGCGGGCGACCCTAGTGGTGTGTCTCCGCGGGCCCAACCGCCTGGTCCGGCGGAACGGGTGTCTCCCGTCGTGAACTTCCTCTTACCCTCGGTCGACCGACTCAGAGGCTTTCTTTGCTCCACCACTCCGCGCCGACAGACGGCGTCTGTACGGGCGGCGCCGCGCGGTCCTGCGCCCACCGGTACAACGCACAGCAGTGAGCCCTCTTCGCCGCCCTCGTGCCGCAGATAGCCGGCGGTGTCACTGTCTGTCACCGTCGCATAGTCACCCGCCGCTCGTGACGCTCCGTTCCTCGCCGATCTCGTCGAGGACTCTGTCGTGGAACTCCTGGAGGACCTGGCTCTCGTCTTCTGCGAGGACCACGTCCGATGCCATCAGCGTCGCGAGGCCGAACGCACGTGGCGTCGGCGACTCGACCCGGCGGGTGACGACTTCGACGTCCTCGGCCTGCACGTCTTCGAGCACGTCCTCGATAGCCTCGACGTCGAGTTTGTCCGACAGAATCTCACGGTAGGTTTCCTCAATCACGGCGAACTCCGGGAGGTCCTCGGCGAACCCGAGCAACATATCGCTGGAGACCTGTTGCTGGCTGGCGGATTTCTCCGTCCCCTTGTACCGTTTCAGAATCATCAGTGCGCGCGTCGCGTTGATTCTGAAGTACCGTTTCAGGAGGTCGGTTCCGTTCAGACTCGCCCTGAGGTCCCCGCGTGCCTCTGCCGGGTCGATGTCCTGGAGCAGTCCCGCGAGGTCGACCTTCCGGTTGAGCGGCATCGACAGGGTGAACCCGTGGTCCGCGACCGCAACCTGAACGTTGGCGTTTGCCGTCTGTGCCACGCGGTAGGCCAGCAGTCGCGAGAGGCCGTCGTTGAACTGTCGGCCGTAGTTCGAGTGGACGTAGTAGTGGCGCTCGTACGACTCGCGGTCCATCTCCGTCTCGATCACCAGGCGTTCGTCCGTGCTGACGCTCTCGGGACCGGCGTACTCGACGTGCTCTTGGAACATTCGTGTGATGGCACGGACACTGTCGTCGTCCAGCGGGAACTCCCGGAGCCAGCGCCGGACAGCCGCCGGCCCGTCGTCGGTCAACCGGTCCACGAGGTCCCGCTGGAACGACAGAATCTCCCGACCCAGGTCGTAGGACAGCGGGAGGCGTTCGGAGAACCACGAGGGGACCGTCGGGCGTGCGTTCGTCCGGTCGACGTACACCTTCGAGCCCCGTCGGTATTTGAACTCGAAGTTGCTCCCGCCGAGGACGAACACGTCGCCGGACTCGAGCGTGTCGAGATACTCCTCGTCGAGTTTGCCGACCCACTCGTCGCCGTTCCGGGTGATCACGTCACAGGTAAACGAGTCAGGAATCGTGCCGATGTTGGTCATGTAGATGACTCGCGCCAGCCGACCGCGCTTGCCGATGAGTGGCTGGTCGACGGGGAACTCGTCGTAGTGATACTCGCCCTCGGGCGGGTCGTTCTCGTCGCGCCACACTTTCGCGTAGACGTTCCGGTCTTCGAGCCCCTCGTAGTCGGCCGTCAGATACCGCATGAGCTGTTCCCACTCCTCGTCGCCGTACTCGCGGTATGGATACGCTCGCTGGAGTATCTCCCTGATTTCACGTTCGGGCCGGGGACCGTTGATGGCCATCCCGTAGACGTGCTGTGTGGCCACGTCCTGCGCGTTCTCCGGCACGAACACGCGGTCGACGAACCCCTCCTCGGCTTTCTGCAACATCACCGCACACTCGACGAGTTCGTCGCGGTCCAGGGCGACGACCCGCCCCGTCACGGTCTCGCCGAGCTGGTGGCCCGCTCTGCCGACGCGCTGGAGCAGGGCGGCGACGGATTTCGGGGAGCCGACCTGCACGACGAGGTCGAGGTCCGGCATGTCGATGCCGAGTTCGAGGCTCGTCGACGTCGTCACCACGTCCAGGGCGCCGTCTTTGAGCATTCCCTCGATGCGCTGGCGTTCGTCGGTCGAGAGACTGCCGTGGTGACAGCCCGAGTTCTCCTCACCGTACCCGTCGTAGCGGTCCCGGAGGTTCTGGAGGACGCGCTCGGCCCCCGACCGGGTGTTCGTGAACACGAGTGTCGTCGTGTGCTCTCCGATCAGGCCGTGGAGTTCTCGGTAGAATCTGTCGGTGATCAGGCCCCGCGGTGTGTTGATGAGGTCGTCGGTCGGACAGGATAGCTCCACGTCGAACTCGCGGACGAAACGCGTGTCGACGATCTCGTAATCACGTGGCGTCCCGCCCGGTGTCTCGCGTCCGACCAGAAACTCCGCCATCGTGTCCAGCGGCTCGACCGTCGCGGAACAGCCGATTCGTGTCGGCGGGGTCTCCGCGAGTGCCTCCAGCCGTTCCAGTGCCACCGAAAGGTGGGTGCCGCGCTTGTTCTCGGCGAGGCTGTGAATCTCGTCGACGACGACGTACTCCACGGTCCGCAGTTTCTCGCGGAATTTCGGAGAGTTGAGTAGTATCGCCAGGGTTTCGGGCGTCGTATTGAGGATGTGGGGTGTCTCGTCCAGCATCCGCTGGCGCTCGCTGTCCGGTGTGTCGCCGTGGCGTATCGCGTGCCGAATCTCCACGTCCTCCCCGCGCTCGTCCAACTTCTCCGTGATTCCTGCCAGGGGTACCTCCAGGTTCCGATGGATGTCGTTCGCCAGTGACTTTAGCGGGGAGATGTACAGGCAGTAGACGCTGTTTTCTAAGCCTTCGGTTCGGTCGCGGCGGAACAGTTCGTCGATGATACTCAGAAACGCCGAGAGCGTCTTGCCGCTGCCCGTCGGGGACGCGACCAGGGCGTTCGTCCCCTGGTGAATCAGCGGGATCGCCTTCTTCTGTGGCGGGGTAAAGTAGCCACCGTTCTGTGGAACGTACTCCCCGAACTGCTCGACCCACCACTCCCGAACCACGGGTTCGAGCGAGTCCAGCACGTCGGCGTCGTCGATCTCGACGGCTGCCGGGTCGAAGTCGACGGACTCGGCGGTCAGTCGTTCACGCTCTCCCATCCTAACACCGCTTAGGGCGAGGCTCTCAAATCGGTTGTGACCGCACGGTGAAACTGGCACCCACGTCTGCGGGCACCGGCCGCCGACGCGCCCGTGAACGGACTACAATTTTAATTATTGTTCAGGAAGAAAACGTAGCTGTCCACGAGGGCTACCAGTATGCTCATCCACAAACGATGTTCAGTCTGTCACGACGACGTGGGGCCGGGTGACGCGACGATCTGTGATGCCTGTGACAACCCGATTCACGAGCGGTGTGCTAGCTACGAACAGCAGTTCAACTGTCCGGAGTGTGCAGACGAGTTGGACGTCGGTGCCGTCGACTTCTAAGCTCGGCGGTGACGGAGTCGTCAACACTCCGTCACGGGTCTTTTGACGGTGCGCGACGACAGTCGGGATATGCGCGTCACCTTCCTCGGAACCGGGAGCGCGATGCCGACGGGCGAGCGTTTCCAGACCGGTATCCTGCTCGAGGCCGCTGAGGACCGCCTCCTGGTCGACTGTGGGAGCGGCGTCGTCCACGCACTCGCGACCACTGACGTGGGGTACGAGGGCGTCGACACCGTCCTCCTCACCCACCACCACCTCGACCACGTCGCCGACCTCCTACCACTGCTAAAAGCGCGCTGGCTGGCCGGCGCGGAGTCGCTAGAAGTCGTCGGTCCGCCTGGGACACCGGACCTCGTCCGCAACCTGCTCTCGGTCCACGAGTACATGCAGGACCGAATCGACCTCACCCTGCGGAGTGTCGACACCGACGACCGCTTCGAAGCCGCCGGTTTTAGCGGCGAGGCGACGGCGACTCGCCACTCCATGCCCTGCCACGCCTATCGTCTCTGCCACGGCGACGAGGGTGACGACGACGTCGACCCACCGGTCTTCGGGTACAGCGGTGACAGCGAAGCGGTCACCGAACTGGTCGAGTTCTTCGACGGCGCAGCCGTCCTCGCACACGACTGCTCGTTCCCCGACGAAGTCGACGTGTCGAACCACCCGACGCCGGCCTCGCTGGGCGACGCACTCGCGACCGCAGACGCCGAAATCGGCCGCGTCTACCTGACCCATCTGTACCCACATACGGAGGGCAACCACGAGACAATGCTGGACTCGGTAGCCGAGCGCTACGACGGCGACGTGCGCTTCGCCCGCGACGGGCTCTCCTTCGACATTCGGTGACCGCTCACACCCGATTAATTGTGATGCGGAAGTCAGCCCCGCCGCGTTCGCTCTCCGTCACGTCGATGTCGCCGCCGTAAGACTCCGTGAGTGCCTTCGCGAACCCGAGTCCGAACCCGGTCCCGTCGCTGTCGTCGCTCTTGACACCCATCTCGAACAACCGGTCTGCAACGTCGTCGGGAACGCCCCGTCCATCGTCGGCGATCGATACCGTGACGCGATCCTCGCGCGCGTCGACCAGTCGAACGCGGGCGTGAACTGCTCCGTCGTTGTGGACGGCGGCGTTGGTGAGCACGTTCGTAAACACCGAATCGAGGAGGTCGCCGCCGTACACCCGTACGTCGACGCCGTCGGGGTCGAACTCGACGGTCAGCGGGCCGTACTGGTCGCGGGCGTCCGCGACTACCGCCGAGAGAACGTCGGAGAGCGACCGCGGCACCGGTTCGTCCTGGCGCTCGAGCGTGGACACGAGGTCGCCGACGCGGCGGATCAGGTCCATCGCACCCTCTGCGGTCCGGTGGACGCGGTCCGCGTAGTCCCCCCACTCGCCGTCGACGTTCGTGCCGATCTCGTCGGAAAACGCCGAGATGACCTGCAGGTCGTTACCCAGGTCGTGGCGCAGGAGCCGGTCGTACATCTCGACCATCTCTTTGCGTTTCTCGAGGTCGCGGCGCGCGCGTTCGAGCCGTTCGCGCGACCGGATATTTCCGATGGCCGTCGCCGCGTGCGTCGAGAGAATCTCCAGCGGCCTGACGACCTCGTCGCCGAACGTCCGATTCTCGACCGAGCGCGTGACGATGATCGCCACCACGTCGCTGGCGATAGTCGCCGGCACCGCGAGCGTCGCGCCGACGCCGTCGTCCGCCTCGCCGGCGTCATCGCCGCACCGGACCGTCGTCTCCCCACTCTCGAAGGCCTCGTACGCGACCGCGAGCGGTTCGTCACCCGCCGACACGGCGGGATACGTGCTGTGAACGACCCGAAGGACCCCGTCACGCACCTCGACGAACGTCGTGTAGGGGAACTCGAAAAGTAGCGACACGGCCTCCAGGCTGAGCGAGACGACCTCCTCCACGGACTCGCAGTTGTTCAGCGCCTGTCCGTACTTGTTGAGGTCCGCGACCTGTGACGTGAAATCCGCCTCTTCGGAACCCATCTATCGAACCGTACCGACTCGACTAACGGAACACCCCCTGAAAACGATTGCGCTCGTAACAGACCGAGAAACGCTGAGCGAGCGGTCCGCCGGGTCACTCCAGGCGGTATCGTAGAATCGCCGCCACCTCTCCGAGGTTCGCCAGTTGCATCCCGGGATCGAACTCGCTAGAAAAGACCGTCACCTCGCCACCCTGCTGTTCGACTGACTCGACGATATCGTCCACGTCCACGTCCCACTCGTCTTCAGTGCTGCGTTCGCGCCGCAGCGCTTCGTCCAGCACGAGCAGCCGGTCGACTGCACCGTAATCGGCCGCTTTGGCCGTCTGGTCCGGGCCATAGGCGGCTTTCTCGCCCTGTCCGATCTGGTTCATCAGCTCGTCGATCAGGTCCGCCTCCTCGGCGATGCGGGTCTGCTCTTGCACCTCGTCGACCGCACCGCGCTTGAGAACCTCGTGGACGCCGCGGTCGCCGACACCACTCGTATCCACGGTGGTAATCGACGCCGCCACGTCCGGGTCCTCGTCCTCGATGTAATCCAGCGCGTCCTGTTTCGTGAACCCCGGACCGGCGAGGATAATCGCGGCAACCTCTAGGCGCGACAGGACGTCGGTCAGGTCGGAGAACAGCTCTTTGCGCGGTCGAGCGTACTCGCCTTTTCCGGTCGGGGCGGTGATACTCGCTCGCTCCTCGGTGCCGTACTGGGCGACGCTGTGAACGTAGGCCTGTCCCTCCTCGACCGTGGCGATGGCCACGTCGGGATTCTCCGAGGCCTCGACGGCTTCGTTCAACCGCTCCAGCTGGTCGGACTTCCAGTGCTTCTCGACCTCCAGTTCGTCCCGCTCCTCGACGTTGAGCGTGTGGTGGTGTCCCAGCTGGTCTTCCCGGGAACAGTTGACGATGTCGCCACCGACTCGAAGCCGGTTGGCGAAGCGGGCGAACTCGACGGTATCGACCCCGAGCGTGACGTACATGTGCTCGCGCTCGCCGCCAGTGTCCCGCATCTTGTCGTCGTTGCGCTGGATCCGCCGCGTCGTGTCCCCGCTGACGCGGTCGCCGGGTTCCAGCACGTAGGTGAGGTGCCACAGATCGTCGAGCGTCTCCGGGACCACGGTGAGCCGTTCTTTCCCGCCCTCGACCTGCACCCGGTCGGCGATACGCATACCTATGCGGTCCGCTCCAAACCGATAAGTGCCCTCCGGTTTCCGAACTCGCTACGAGAGACGGACGGCGAAGCGCGCGAGGCGGACCGCTCAGTGCCGAGCGACCAGACTCGTCCGCTGCGTCCGGATCGATGTACGCACACAGCGACCCGCCGTCGTCCGTCTCTCTGTCGACGACTCGGACGCTGATCTGTCGCTCGACGCCCGACCGCCCATGGGTCCCGGCCACCACCACGTCCGCCCGCATCCCCTCGATGTCGTCGAGGATTCCCGACGCCGTACCGCCCGTCTGCATCTCGGTCACCGCTCCGACCCCGTGAACCCGTGCCACCCGCTCGATGCACTCGACAGCGCGCTGGCCCTATTTTTCCAGTTCGGTCTCCGACCCAGTCGCCTCCAGCAACGAACTCGCCGTCTCGTCGACGACGCGCAGGACGGAGGCGGTCCCCTCGTACTGCTCGGGGCGGTCGGTCGCCTGCATGGCCACCTGAGCCGTTCTCGTACTCCCGTCCGTCGGAATCAGGATCCGTTCGTACACGGGTGACGCGGGTCCGCGGGTTATATTAGACTTCTCAGTGCCCGGAAAAACGCTGCCCCCCGCACCGGTCGGTTCACGATGTCACGACGACTCGGCCTAGTCCCGGAAGAGAAATCACTGTGGGGTCGTTCACTCCGCACAGATGACGGTGGTGTCGGGGCTGCTCGGCCGGGTCAAGCGGCAGGTGCGCCGCGACCTCCGCGTGGACCCTTACCTCGCGGCGATCCTCCTCGTCGCCGCCCTGCTGGCTGGCTTCTGGTTCTGGCACCGCGTCCCAAACTTCGCTACCTGGGACGAGCGCGACCGCCTGCTGGACCCGCTCGTGGTCTACAGTTCCCTCCTCGAAGAACCGAGCCTCGCTTCCCTGCGTGAATCCGTCGCCTGGGGCCGCGCTCCGTTCGGCGCCACGTTCTATCTCTACGGCCTCGCACTCCTCCCGGTCGTCGTTTTCGCCCTCCTCCTCGGTGAAGACAGCGCCATCGCCGGCATCAGCTCGCTGAACGTCGAGTACGGGTACGTCCGGACTTGGCAGGAGACGCCGGCCTGGATCTGGAGCGGCGGCCTTCTAGCTACCCGTCTGGTCAACGTCTGTCTCGCCGTCGGGTCGGTCTACCTGACGTACCGCCTCGGCACTGCACTCCGGGACCGTGCGACCGGTCGGCTCGCCGCCGCCCTGCTGGCAGTGACCTTCGGTCTCGCCATGCTCGCCCACGAGGCCGGCGAGGATGTCCCGGCCCTGTTCGCCCTCCTGCTCGCTCTCTACCTGCTCGTCCGCTGGGTCCAGACCGGCTCTCGCCGCCGCTTTCTGGAAGCCAGCGCCGCCGGCGGCCTCGCCGTCGCGTTCAAACTCACGGCCGGCCTGATCGTCCCGGTAATCGGCCTCGGCTACCTGCTCCGCGCCCGGCGTGGCGACCGTCCGTTCCGCGCTGGCGTCCGCCGGCCGACACTCCTCGTCGGGGGTATGACGGCCGGTGCCGTCGTGGTCGCCCTGGGCTTTCCGACCCTCCTCGTCGGTCGCGTCGACTTGGTCTTCGAACGCTTCGTCGGTCAGTCGGCCGGCCGCGCCGGCGTCGCCATCGGCCCCGATGCGCCGGTCTGGTGGTGGTTCCTCCGAGGGTACCTCGCCAGTCTCGGCCTGCCACTCACGGTCGCGGGTGTCGCTGGCGTCCTCGCAGGCATCGGTGCCCTCCGCCCCGGTGCGACCGACGACGCCACCGACCCGGACGCCCGCGCCCTCCTGCTCGCCCTGCTCGCCGCTCTCGTCGCCACCCTCTCCGGCTGGCACGACTTCCGCCCCCACCACCTGCTTCCGACCCTCCCGCTCGTCGTCCTGCTCACGGCCGACGCCCTCGCCCGCCTCCGTGACCACCGCCCCGTCGCCGCGCGCCCCGTACTCGCCCTCCTGCTGGTGACCACCGCAGCGTTCGCCGGCGCCGGTGTCGCCGGCTACGCTACGACTCCGCGGGACGCCGCTGTCGACTGGCTCGAGCAGAACGCTCCCGACGACGCCACAATGGCCACCTACCACCACGGCTTCGACGAGACCGCCCTGCCCCACGGCCTGTCCGTCGACCACCGTCGAGGCCCCGCCAGCCACGAGGACCGAAACACCACGTGTCCGCGGTACGTCCAGTTGTCCTACGAGGACCTGCTCTACCTCCGGGACGTGCCCCACTCCCGGCGGGAGGCCGGCGTCCGCCGGAACGTCTCCCGCCGCGCCGCCACCGTCCGCGGCCTGCTGGCGGGCGAGTACGCCTACGAGGTCGCCGAAACGTTCGGTCCCCGCCCGTCGGACTACGTGCCACGGCGGGCGACACCGGGCTCGCTCGTCGACCTCCTCCCGATTGGAATCACCCCCCGCAACGACCTCTACGGCGACGAACAGGAGCTGGGTCCCGGCCAGTTCGTGGTGATTCTGGAACGGAGTGGCGAGTGTACGCGGGACGTTCCGCCGTGGTAAGGGCAGGAACAGGGCGGCGCGAGACCGAGTCTGAACCGCAGTCACTCCCTGGCTCGAATCGCGTTCCTGCGATTCGTTCACCCCGGCCGCTCGTGCGCGGGACCGGATTCGAACCGGAGCGAGAAATGTTCGCTCACACTCGTTCGCTGAGCCCTGCTCGCAGGGCTCGAATCCGCTGGCGCATTCTCCGCTCACGTGGTGTTCGCGGAGAAGTGCGCGGGACCGGATTTGAACCGGCGGACCCCTACGGGACAGCGTCCTAAGCGCTGCGCCTTTGGCCTGGCTCGGCAACCCGCGCGCATCCCCACTTCCCGACCCCCGATAATAAACGTCACGAGCCAGACCGACCGCAGCGGGCCGGTTTGCCAACTGACTTACGAGACGAACCGGAACGTCTCAGCGAACCATGCAGGGGGTGCTCTCCACGGTCCCACGGACGCGGACCGACCTCCACGACTGGATCGAGACCAACTGGTTCCCGCTTCTGCTTGGCGGCGCAATCGCCCTTCTGGCCGCCGGGAACGCCTATCAGTTCCTCGACAACCCATGGCACGTCAGCAGTGACTCCGCTCTCTTCCAGCACGGCGGCTGGTACGTTACACGGGGTGCCACCCCCTACGTCGACTTCTGGGACCTCAAGCCGCCGCTGATCTACGCCGTCACGACGCTCCTTGCCCTCCTCTCGGGTGGAGACATGGCAGTGTTGCACATCCTGAGTGTACTCATCGCCTCGGCAGCTATCGTCGCGGGCGTCACCCTCGTCGGCGTCGTCAACTACCGGCTCACCGGGAACGGCGTCGCCAGCGTGGCCGCCGGGTGGGCCGTCTTCGTCGTCACGACACTGTTCACGTACCCCTGGGCCGGAATCCGGCCGAAGTACATGGCGCTCTGTTTCGGTGCGTTGGCCCTGCTGCTGGCGGTCGAGAACCGCTCTCTCGCGAGCGGTGCGGCCGCCGCCGCCACGGCTGGATTCTGGCACCTGGGCGCGCCGTTGGCCGTCCTCGTCACGGCGATGAGCTACGTCGACGGTGGCCGGTCGGGACTCCAGCGCACGCTCACTGGTGGCATCGCCGTCACTGCGCTCGTCGTCTTCCCGTTCGCGCTGACCGGCAGTTTCGTGCCACTGTTCGTCGAGGTCGTTCTGACACCGATATACAGCGCCGGATCGTACTCGCTCGTGAGCCGATTGCTGGAACCGATCTACGAAATCGGGTGGGGGGTCGCCCTGTTCCCGGTTGGCGTCTACGGCTGGTTCCTGACCAGTGACGGCGACTGGTCGCAGTACTGGTGGGTCGCCGTCGGCGGCGTCGCGTATCAGATGTTCTTCTTTTTCGAGATGGCCGGCGCTATCGACGCGGTGCTCGCGGTCCCGTTCGTCGCGCTCGGCGTCGGTGCCGTCGTCGCCGAAACACAGGCTCCCTCGCGCCGAGTGCTGTTGCTCGGAGTCGTCGTCTTGCTCGTCGCGTCGAGTCTTCACTGGAACGAGGGAGCGACGACGCCTGTTCGGGACGAACTGGACGACCTACAGCAGTCGTTCGGCACCGTGGAGTACGGCCCGCTCGCGGAGCGACCGCCCGATACCCCCTCGATGCAGACGATATACTGGGAACAGCGACGGCCGGCTACCTGTCACTATCGAATGGACAAGAAGCAACGTGCCTTCGTGCACCTGACCGACGGCACCGTACAGGAGCCGACCTGCGGGCGCTGGCCGTTCGACGACCCCCCGTTACCGTGGCTGGTGGACGTCGTCACGTCCCGGTGACTCAGGAGAGGCGATCCCTGATCGCGTCGGCAAGCCCATCGGGGTCGGACGCGACCGACTCGCCCACTTCGACCTCGTCGTCGACCGCGACGGTCCCGCCGTCGACCACGCGAGCGCAGATTCCACCCCGGTCGCTGCCCAGCGACTTCGCGACGCCGTCCTCGCCCGCGACCTGCTCGACGTGGGCGCAGGGCGGACGCGGACGCGTCCCCTCGAAGGTCGCGTCACCGACGGTGAACCGTGTGTCCAGCAACTCGTGTACGTCGAGACCGCGAGTCACGAGATTCCGGCGATGGCGGCCGTCTGTCAGGTCGATTCCGTCCTCGGCCCGGATGCGCTCGATGGCCTCGGCCTCGATCAGTGTCACCTCACACTCGTCGAATCCGGAGTAGTACCCGGTGCCGCGCTGGTATCGGTCACCCTCTATTCCGCCGCGTACGGCGCGCACACTGTCGACGGACTCCATCGGTGCCGATCCCGTCTCGGTCACCCAGACCGCTTCGACGGTGCCTGTCATACGATTTCGTACGTGGCGACAGCGTTTATACTCCCGGACGGCCAACAATCGAGTATGTACCGAGCCAGTGACGAGGTCGACAATCAGGAGTGGCTCGCCGACTTGGAGGCGGCGGCCGACCGGCTCAACCTCGGCGAGGAGGCGCGGACGCGAGGGGCCGACCTGTTCCTCTCGACGTTGCCCGACAGCGACCGGTCGAAGCGGGCGACGATGGCCGCCAGTCTCTACGTCGCGACCCTCGCCGCAGGCGACCGGCGGTCACAGGGCGAGGTGGCCGACGCTGTCGGTGTCTCACGGCTCTCGGTCCAACAGCGATGGAAGGAACTGCTCGAACGCACGGGACTGGACGCCCCCGACTGGTAGCTCAGGTTTCGGTCTCTCGTTTGGGACGCCCGTCGCGGTCGGGCGTGAGGTTTCCGTGTTCGTCAATCTCCCCCCTGACGATGCGCGTGGAGGAGATAATCTCGCCGTCGTCGGCGTAGACGTGGTCGACGACCTCGATTTCGAGGGGGTCGTCGCCGTTTTCACTGCGTATCTCGTTGATGCGGCGGCCGCCTGTCTCGGTCTCGGGAGAGACGATCAGGTAGTCGAACTGTGACTCTGTGGCGATGCCGGTGGGTTCCGTGAGCTTTCTGATCTCGTACTCGCGGTCGAACTTCGCGGTGAATTTCGAGAGTTCCGCGTCGAGGTCGCGCCGGCGTTGCTCGAACGACCGGACGTGTCGATCCTCGTCACGGGTCTTCGGTGCGAGTTCGTCGCTCGTAAGCCCGACGGTGACGTCACCGAGATCGAACGCGCGCTCGAACAACGCGCGGTGCCCATCGTGCACGGGGTCGAACGTCCCGCCCAGCGCGACCTTCATATCTCCGGCCATTGTCCCCTCACGGTTTAGTGGCTTCGGATTCCCCTGCCGCGTTCGTCGTCACTGCTCCGATTCCTCGACGGTGATCGTGACCGGCTCGTCGGCGCTCTCGCCGGTTTCGCCGTCTGCACCGTCGAGATGGTGGTCGAGGTCGAACACTGTGTTCAGCTCCGACTGGACGGCGCCCGCGATGCTCGACACCAACTCGCTCGGTGCGATGGCGGTGTACCCGTACGGGTTGTTCCCCGCACTGCCGTTCTCGCGCTTGCTCCGCGTCACCCTCCCTTCCTCGTGGAGTTCCGCGAGTGCCTCGCGGACCGCACTCGGGTACAGCCCCGTCCCGTCGGCGATCTCGTCGCTCGTGCTGTCGGGGTGCTGGCGCAGGTAGAGGTAGATACGCGCCCGAGTCTCCGTGTCGAGGACCCACGACAACAGGTCGACCACCCCGTCGTCGAACCGTTCGACGGCTCGGTTAGCCTCGGCGCCGAACCGTTCACGAGGGCTTCTGTCGCCGTCGGCCACGCTGAGCCCTTCCTCCTCCGGTTCCGTTGACCCGTCGTCTGTGGACATACATCGTTTCTATGCCGACGAGAGGACGCAGTCGGGTAGAAGTCCTCGGCTACAACCGAAGATTACCACAGAGGGCGTCCAGTCCCGCCTCCTCGTGGAGTCTGCGTTGTTTCTCTGCGCCACTCTCCGCGTCGTACACCGCCCGAATCCCGTCGATTCCCAGGCGCTCACACTCCCGGTCGACGAGTTCGCCCAGGTCCACGGTCTCGGAGAGGTCACGCGAGAGCAAGGCGGCGTCGTGGCCGTGGCGAATCGCGCGCCACTTGTTCTCGTCCAGCGGCTCGCGCCGGTGTTTCCGGCCGGTTTCGCCGTCCTCGTACCGTTCGGCGAGGTCGGTCACCAGCGCGTGCGTGTACTCGACGAACGCCATGACCGTCTCCTGGTCGGCCTGGCCGTCCGGCGCTCGAACTTCGACGGTGCCGAGTCCGGTGTGGGGGCGCACGTCGTACCACAGTTCGCCCCGGTCGTCGATCGAACCGGTCTCGACCATCGTGCGCTCGAACTCGTCGAAGTCGGCGAAGGAGTCGAAGCTCGTCGGCATGCCCGTGTTCGGGAGCGCCTCGAATATCTTGGCCCGCGCGGAGTGCAAGCCGGTGTCGAACCCGTTCCAGTACGGTGAGTTGGCCGACAGCGCCAATATGATCGGGACGTGCCAGCGGGTTTCGTTGGCGACCCAGACCGCCTTGTCCGCGTCGTCGACACCGACGTGAACGTGGAGCCCCGCGGTCGTGTTCCGGTGTTGTGGGTACTGGATGCGGTCGAGCTGTGACCGGTAGCGTGGTTTCTCGGCGTGTTCGAGTTCCCGCCACTTTGCGGCTGGGTGGAGGCCTGCGGCGGCGATGCCGTAACCGTGTGCAGCGGCGTGGTCGACCAGTGCCGACCGCACGGCGTCCAACTGCTCGCTGGCCTCGTCGATGTCGTTCGCACCGATCGTCGGGGTTTGTGTCTCGATGACACACTTGAACAGTTCGTGGTCCAGCCGGTCGTCCAGAATCTCCGGCGGGTCGGTCTCGTAGACGAGTTCGTCCGTGCCGGAGGTCGGCCTGTCGCGGTCGTCGATGATAAAAAACTCCTCTTCGATGCCCAGCGTTCCCATCCTGGTGAACGTCTCGGCGGAGCCCCTCCGGTCCATCTTCCCGCCGGTTGGAACCCTCCCGTCTAAAGCGTTCCCTTCCGGAGCGTTCCAGCCCCCGCCGCGCGCGTCTCCCGTGTTCAGCGCGGCCGCGCGACGACCCCGAGGTGGTCAGCGTGGTAAGGCTCTAGACGCTGGCGTTCGAGGACCTCGTACTCCGACTCTAGCGTTCCGACGACCTCGTCGAACACCGTTTCGGGGTCGGCGGTGACGTCCTCGCTGCGGGCCTTGACTGCCAGCAGGAGCCGACCGTCCTCGTGCAGGAATCCGCGATTGGTCAGTGCGACCTCGGCCTGCCCACGTGTCGCCACGTCCTGAATGATTACGTCGACCGGTTCGACGACGTGGGCGTACGTCTCGGGCTTTCGCGCGTCTTTCAACAGCGGGAACAACCGCTGACGGTCCTCGGCCACGTCGAGCAGGTCCCGTACGGGCCGGGCCGCGAACTCGACGGCGTACGTCGGCCCGGCGAAATCCGCGACGTGACTCACCGTCGTCCCTGCGGCGGCACCGAGATACAGCACCGTCTCGCCGCCCGTGAGTCCGGTGTCCATCCCGGACTGAATCATCGCGCCGAGTTTCGAGCGCCGCGGGTTCCAGCGCCGCCACCCCGTGTCGTCGGTCGGTTCCCCGTAAGCCGGCGGGCCCCGGGTTGCCAGGCCCGTCTCGTCACCGATGCTCCGTTGCTCGATTCCTTCCGGCAGGTCACTCATCGCCGCCACCCCCCTCGGCGCGCGCCTGAATGGCCGCGATTCGCTCGTCGAGTTCCGCCTGCAGGCCCGGCCGCCGGTCGCCGCCGTAATAATCGACCCGTGCCGCGATAGCGAGTTTCCCGGCGAGTGCGCGCGCCGCCGAGCCGCGGTCCTCCGAGCGCGTCCCGCGGACCGCATCGTGGGTGTAGATGACGCCGTGTTTCGGTGACGGAGCGTCGCCCCGCAGATGGGCGAACAGCGCGTCTTCGGCCCCCAGGACCTGTACTGTCCCGCTGGGTTTCTTTGCCAATGACTCCAGCCCGCCCGCGAGCGACAGCAAACGGGCGGCCAGAACCGGGCCGGCCATCGCGGCGAGGTTCGGCGCGACTTCGGGTGTACTCGTCTCGATGTACTCGGCGAGCGCGTCGGCCTCCTCGTCGAGTGCGACGACTTGGCGAGCCAGTGCGAGAACCTGACGGTCGCCGTCGGAGCGTGGTTCCGAGGAGCCCCCGCTCGCCTCGCTCGCGGGAACGCCCACCGACCCCGAGTCACGTCCGCTCAACTCCCGGGCGTACTCGACGCCGGTCCCTGCCTCCTCGAACCGACTGCCGCCCCACTCGGCGACCCGTTCGGCGAGTTCGTTGGCCTGTCGCCGGCAGTCGTCCATGGCGCGGACGGCGTGGACGAGCTGCTGGTCGACGGCTCCCTCGCGCTCGCTGGCGGCCGCTCGCCCGGCCGCCAGCGTGGCCCCGCGGAGCCGGTCGTAGTACTCCGCCTCGTCGGCCGAAACGCCCGCCTCGACGGCCAGGGCGGGCCAGTCGGCGGGCGACTCGGCACTGCCCTCTCGAATCCGGTCTGCAGCTGCCGCTCGGTCCCCCGGGTCGAGGTCAGCGAACCACGCGTCGTCGGTCATGGTCGGTCATCGGACCCCCGCGGCGGTAAAGCTTCGCGATGCGTGCCAGCCGGCCAAGTCCGACCCGTGTCCCGGGACTCGCGGCCTCCTCGACGGACCGAACGGGCTGTCCGACCGCGACTCGTTATCCGGTCTCGACGACCGACGGTCGGCGGATGGGTCCGCAAACCGCCGGCCGTCGGGTTCCGTCCCCGACGCGTGTTCCCAGCGGCTGCCAGAAGTCCACACTTTCTTAAACTGATGGGGGGTAGCCTTGCGCATGTCAGGTGCCGCTATCGATAGTGTGGACCCGTTTCAGCGGTTCGTGTTGCTCTCGGTGATCGACCTGCGAGCTCGCGACGACATGCCGGTCCACTCGTTCGACGTGACAGGAGTCTGTGAGGATTTGCTCGACGAGTTCGACGAACTCGACGGGATGGTGCCCGGTGGCGTCACGCGCCAGCGCGTCATCAACGCGCTGTCGGAACTCGAGTCGGCCGATCTGCTCGGCGAGGAACAAAAGGAGTCGCCAACCGGGAAGGGGAGACCCGCATACGCGCTCGACATCGCCGAGGAGGCCGTCCTCGACCACCTCGCCGACGACGACCGGTTCGGGCCGGCCGTCGAACGGATTCGCGACCGTCGCGACTGACCGGTCGGGCCGACACTCATTTTTACTCACCCGTCGTTACGGTGAGTCATGGTAACCGTTCTGGATCGGGTTCGCCAGCCCGAGTACACGGGGGAGAACCGCTGTGTGCCCTGCACGGTGGTAAACACTGCTATCGCAGTCGGGGTGAGTGTCGTCGTCGCCTACACAGTCACGACTACTGCAGGATCGGCCGTCGGGACCACCGTCGGAGGAAGCACACTCACGCTCTGTCTCGCGGCCATCTACTTCCGGGGGTATCTCGTCCCCGGGACACCGACGCTGACCAAACGCTACCTGCCGGAGTGGGTGCTAGCCTGGTTCGACAAGGCCGAGGCCGGGAACCGAGCCGGCGGGGCGACGGGTTCGACTGTCGACGAGACCGAGTCGGCCGGCGAGATCGACGTCGAAGCGACGCTCGTCGGCGCGGGCGTCCTGGTGGAACAGTCACACGGTGACCTGGGACTGACGCCGGCCTTCGCCGCGGAGTTCCGTGAGCAGGTCGAACGCGAGCGTGACGAGGACGCGGACCGCGAGGCCGTCGCAGACATCGTAGGCACCGACGCCGAGAGCTTGGCGTTCGAGGAGTACGGCTCCGCGTTCGTCGCCCGTACCGGCGAGCAGACCGTCGGCCGCTGGGAGTCCCACGCGGCGTTCCTCGCCGACGTGGCCGCCGGGCGTGTTCTTTCCGATTACTACGACGACTGGGACGACATCGACCCGGCCGGTCGGGGACGGTTGCTCGCCGGCTTCCGTCTGTTCGTCGAGCGGTGCCCGGCGTGTGACGGGCAGGTCCGGTTCGGGCAGGAGGTCGTCGAGTCCTGCTGTCGGACCATCGACGTGGTCGCCGTCACCTGTGGGGACTGCGACTCGCGATTGTTCGAGGTCGACGCCTCGGACGTCGCCGCGACGACCTGATTCGGGTGCCGTTCGGACGAGAAACTACGTGTCTGAACCCGTTGATATGCCCGATTCGTCACGAACCGTCGGTCCGTAGTGACACGTTTATCACCCACGGGTTTACAGGACAGGTATGCGCGACGCCTACCTCATCGGGGCGGGTCAGTCCGATTACGGCTCGTTCCCGGGCGAAAGCTACCGGTCGCTGTTCCGCACGGCGTTCGAGAACGCCCGTGACAGCGTGCCGGACGGTATCGAATCCGCGGACGTAGACGAAGCGGTCGTGGGCACCCTCGGCGTCGGCGGCCGACAACTCGGGCTGGCCGGCCCCGCCGTGACGGAACACGTCGGCCTGCACGGAATTCCCGTCACGCGCGTCGAAAACGCGTGCGCAGCCTCCGGATACTCCGTCCGGCAGGGCGTCCAGGCCATCCGGAGCGGGATGGCCGACGTGGTGCTGGCCAGCGGCGTCGAAATCATGACCGACGTGTCCGGGGACGCCGTTCGCTACTGGCTCGGCGTGTCGGGCGAAACCGAGTGGGAGCGTCTCTCGGGCACCACGTTCGCCGGTGTCTACGCACAGATGGCCAGCCGCCACATGCAGGAGTACGGCACCACCCGCGAACAACTCTCCCACGTCGCCGTGAAAAACCACGAGAACGGGGCCACGAACCCTCACGCCCAGCTTGGATTCGAGTGCTCGCTTGAGGACGCCATGGACGCACCGACCGTCGCCGACCCGTTGAACCTCTATCACTGCTGTCCGACCACCGACGGTGCGGCCTGCGTCCTGCTCGCCAGCGAGGACGTGGTAGAGAACTACACCGACGACCCGATCCGGGTCGCCGGCGTCGGTGCCGGCAGCGACCGCGTGGGTCTGTTCCAGCGCGACACATACACCGCCGTCCCGGCGTCCCAGTACGCCGCCGACCGCGCCTACGAGATGGCTGGCTACGGTCCGGACGATCTCGACTTCGCCGAGGTACACGACTGTTTCGCCATCGCCGAACTGATGGCCTACTCGGATATCGGGCTCTGTGACCCCGAGGAAGCCGGCGAGTTCGTCGCCAGCGGGACGACGAAACGCGACGGCGAGATGCCCGTCAACACCTCCGGCGGTCTGAAATCGAAAGGCCACCCCATCGGTGCGACCGGGGCCGGACAGGTCGTCGAGGCGTTCAAGCAGCTCTCCGGCGAGGCAGGGGAGCGCCAGCTCGACGACCCGCAGGTCGGGCTGACACACAACGTCGGCGGCTCTGGCGGTGCCGCGGTCGTCCACCTCTTCGAGCGAGGCGAGGCGCCCAGCGCCTCGGGGTCAGCGAGCGGGCGTGGCGGTGTCGTGAGCGGCCCGCGAGACACCGGAGGTGATGCCGCATGAGCGAGGACGGTATCCACGCCGTCGGTGCCTACGCGCCCCGGTTGCGCGTTTCGGCCCGGGAGTTCGCCGACGCCTGGGGCAGTTTCGAGGCCTCGGGTATCGAGACGACGGCGGTCCCGGAGGCCGACGAGGACGCGCTCACGATGGGCTGGGAGGCAGCCTGGCGCGCCCTCGCCGCGGACGGCGTCGACGCCGCCGACGTGGACTGGCTCGGGTTCGCCACGACGAACCCGCCGATGGCCGAGGCGGACCCCACCGTGCGTCTCGGTTCGTTCCTCGGCGTCGACGAGGACGCCACACACCAGACGTTCACCGGGAGCACCCGCGCTGGGACCCGTGCGCTGTTCGCTGCGCTGGATGCCGATACGGACGGCCTCGCGCTGGTCGTCGCCGCGGACTGCCCGCAGGGGGAGCCGAGTGACGCCCACGAGCACGCCGCCGGTGCGGGCGCGGCTGCCGTCCTCGTCGGCCCGGACGCCCCGGCGACGATTACCGACCGCGCGGAACACGCCGAGCCGTACCCCGGCACGCGGTTCCGTCGGGCCGGCAACGACGAGGTAGAGGGCATCGAGGTGACGAGCTACGACCGCGCGGCGTTCCGCGAGACGCTGGCGGCCGCTGTCGACGCCGTGGACGCCGGCGGCCTCGACGCGGCGGCCGTGCAGGCTCCGGACGGCGGCCTGCCCTACCGCGCCGCCGGCGCGATGGGGCTGGACGACGGGACGATTCACACCTGCGCGACGGTTCAGGACCTGGGCGACACGGCTGCCGCGAGCGTCCCGCTATCGCTCGCCACGGCGCTCGCCGACGGAAATCAGACCGTGCTGGGCGCGAGCTACGGAAGTGGCGGCGGCGCGGACGCGTTCGTCGTCGAAGCCGACGAGTCCGTCCCTTCGGAACTGGCCGTAGACGGCGGGACGGACCTCACGTACGCCGAGTACCTGCGCCGTCGGGGCGAGGTGACCAGTGACGAGCCGAACGGCGGCGCAGCGTACGTCTCTGTACCCACGTGGAAGCGGTCGATCCCCCAGCGCCACCGCCTCGTCGCGGGGCGGTGTCCGGAGTGTGGCTCGCTCGCGTTCCCACCGGAGGGGGCCTGTGCCGACTGTCGGTCTCTCGTGGAGTTCGAGCCGGTCGAACTGCCGGACACGGGCGAGGTCGAGGCCGTCACCGCCGTCTCGCGGGGCGGTGAACCACCCGAGTTCGCCGTCCAGCAACAGAAAAGCGGCGAGTACGGCGTCGCCATCGCGGCCTTCGAGGCCGACGGCGAGTCGGTCAGCATGCCCCTGCAGGTCGTTGGCACGGAGACTTCGCCCGACGTGGGCGACGCCGTGGCGACCGTCATCCGGCGAATCTACAAGCAGGAGGGCGTGATCCGCTACGGACGCAAAGCGCGGATCGACGACGGGTAAGCCGAAAACTCTCGTAAACATTTAACCCCTCGGCCTCGCGGGTCTTGACATGCGAGTCACAGTTATCGGTGCAGGGACGATGGGTGCCGGCATCGCCCACGTCTGTGCGGCCGCTGGCCACGAGGTAAGCATCCGCGACATCGAACCGAACGTGGCGATGGACGCCATCGACACGATCAGCAACCGGCTCAGTGCGGGTGTCGAGCGCGGCTACCTCACCGAAGACGAGAAACAGCAGGCTATCGACGACCTCGACGGCACGACCGACCTCGAATCCGCGCTCGCCGGTGCCGACGTCGTCGTCGAAGCCGTCCCGGAGGACCTCAACCTCAAACGCGAGACGTTCGCCGACGCGGAGGGTCACGTAGACGACGAAGCGATTATCGCCACGAACACGTCTTCGATGTCGGTCTCCTCCATCGCGGCGGCGCTGAAACAACCGGAGCGCGCGGTCGGGTTGCACTTTTTTAACCCGCCACACAAGATGGGGCTGATCGAGGTCGTGCTGGCCGACCAGACCGACGATGCGACCGCAGAACGCGCCGAGGAGTTCGTCGACGGGCTAGACAAAGAGCCCGTCGTCGTCACGGACACGCCCGGCTTCGCCTCCTCGCGGCTGGGCGTTGCACTGGGTGTCGAGGCGATGCGGATGGTCGAGAACGGCGTGGCCAGCGTCGAGGACATCGACGCGGCGATGGCACTCGGGTACAACCATCCGGTCGGACCCCTCGAACTCACCGACCGCGTCGGGCTGGACGTCCGTCTAGACATCTGCGAGTATCTCCACGACGAACTGGGTGACCGGTTCGAGCCGCCCGAAATCCTGCGTGAGAAAGTCGAGAGCGGTGACACCGGAAAAAAGGTCGGTCGCGGGTTCTACGTCTGGGAGGGTGGCGAGCCCAAAGACGTCGCCAGCGACGAGGATTACGACATCGAGGACGTGATCTAAGGCGATGGCGGATGGCGCCGACACCAGTGGCGACGAGTTCGACCACGGCGAGCGGAGGCGTCCGTTCGATCCGGACGAGGAATCGCCGACGATGGAGGACCTGCTCGACGAACTCGACGGCTCCTCGGCGTCGTCGGCATCGCGCTGAGCCTGTCGCTACTGCTGAGTACCGCCTGGGGTCGTGTCGACTGGGCGGAGCCGTGGCTGGCGTTCTGTACCCGTGCCGTCGCGTTCGTCCCGATGAGTATCGGGGCGGCGCTGGGTGACATCCTGCCGGGGTCCCGATGCCCGGCATCTCGGAACTCGTCCGCCGACGCCACGGCAACGGCCTATATTAAGGGTTAAATGTCGGGCTATCCTCGCGGTAGGTATGAGTGACACTCAGCAAAAACGGAAACAGAAGTGCATCTCCTGCGGAATCAACATCTCTGGGACGAACGCGGCCGCGTTCAAATGTCCCGACTGCGGGCAACAGATCTACCGGTGTGCCAAGTGTCGCAAACAGAGCAATCTCTACGAGTGCCCGGACTGCGGGTTTACCGGACCCTGAATCGCAACGGCAATCAACCCCCTGCCCAACGTACTATTATGGGAAAAGTCGCAGCCAAAATCAAGGTAATGCCGCAGAGCCCGGACGTGGACCTGGACGCCCTGCAGGAACGTCTCGAACAGTCCCTCCCCGAAGGAGCTAAAATCAACGGATTCGAGCGTAACGACGTGGCGTTCGGCCTCGTCGCGCTGTTCCCGACCGTCGTCGTCCCCGACGACTCCGGCGGCACCGACGCCGTCGAAGAGGCCTTTGGCACGGTCGAAGGCGTCGAGTCCGTCGACGTCGACTCGGTCGGCCGCTTGTAATCGCCTCCCAGACGCCGCGGTTCCGCCGGCCGTTCTCGCTGTAACTGATATCGTTCGTGATAATAACCGGCATCGCCGCTACCGCCGGGAGTGGCCACCTCCTATGCATTCCGGAACAACGCGGCTCGGAACAGGCTGTCCAGTCTGAGGACACAGTGTCGAATCAATACAACAGTTCACGCCGTACACTGTATCGGTGCTCGCCGCCGGGGTGTTAGCGGCGGCCAGCGCGGCCCTCGTAGCCGTGACTCGAGACAGCGAGCAGCGAGTTGGTACGCCGCTGCGATGGTGTGTACTGCCGGTTGGGCGTTCGCACTGGTCCTCGAATTTGGAAGCGTCGCCACCGAGGCCAAACTCTTCTGGCTCACGATGTATCACGCTGCCGCGCCCGTCCGAACGGACATGGCGCCCGGTCTCGTCCTCCGCGGGCACAAACACCTGCACGAGGCACTCAACAACGCCATCGAGAGCGGCGTCGAGACCACAGCGGGTGCGCCGAACGCGCTCGAAAATATCGCCGAGAAGATCGAACAAACCTCCGACGGCGTCCGCGAGATCAGCGAGGCGACCGACGACCAGGCGGCCTCCGCACAAGAGGTCGTCTCGATATCCGACCAGGCAACCGACGTCAGCGAACGGACGGCCGACCGGGCCGGCGAGGTGGCCGACACTGCGACGACCCAGGCCGACCGACTGGAGTCGGTGACCGACGCTACGCGGGCGATCGCTGACCAGGCCGCTGACCTCCGCGCACTGATAAACGAGTTCACAGTCGACGTGACGGACGTCGAAGTCGACACCGTGGACCGCGACACGGTGACGACCGACGACTAACGGGGTCGGCGTCCACGAGACCGCCGGCGAGCGCGTCTCCGGACACGGCAGGTCCCTCACCGTCGGTGGAACGCACGTTTTATAAGTCCGACCACACAACCGGAACTCACGAATGCCGAATTCGAACGGTCCACTCAAGAAGACGCGGCACAAGTTGAAAAACGAGCCCCGTGAGCGGGGCACCTCGCCGCCACAGCGGTCGGTTCAGGAGTTCGAGGACGGCCAGAAAGTCCACCTCCGCATCGACCCGTCGGTCAACGACGGCCGGTTCCATCCGCGGTTCAACGGGCACACCGGGACGGTCGACGGCGAGCAGGGTGAGGCATACAAGATCCTGATCGAGGATCAGGGCAAGGCGAAGACGATCATCGCGAAGCCAGCCCACATCACCGCCCAGGAATGACCATCTTCAAGCAGAAGGTCGGCGAGGAGTACCTGACGCTCGCCGAAACCAAGGAGATCCTCGAGTCGCTCGAGCGCGAGCGCGCCGCGGACGAGGAGCGTGAGATGCGCTACGAACTGGCGCGGGCCATCGAACACGTCAACCGTTTCGCCACGTTGGACCTCGAGGAGTCACAGCAGTTCGTCGACGAACTGCTGGAACTGGAGAAAGTCGACGAGGCGACCGCGTACAAGATCGCCAACACGGCGCCGAAAGACCGTGACGAGTTACGCGCCATCTACGCACAGGAGCGGTTCTCTCTCTCGGGTGACGAGCTCGACGCCATTCTCGACGTCGTCGCGAAGTACGTCTGAGTTTCCCGTCGGCTGGGGCTTTTATATATCCCGTCGCCGTATTGGATTGTATGAGCGATTCCGAGAGTGGCGACCCGACCGCCGACACGGAGCGCGAAACGGGTGTCGTCCTCGACTTCCTACGACACGGGCGCACGGAGGACGACCGCCCCCAGTACGAGAAGTCGCCGCTCGCGTACGTGCTGACCGAGGCCGAGTTCGAGCTGTTCGAGCTCCGGGTCCAGGATGACGCCGACATCCAGATCGGCGACCGGGTTCCGGTTCAGCGTGGGTCCCACAGCCCGGTCCAGCGTATCCGCACCATCGAGTACGAGGACCTGCCTGGCGGCGCACGATCGGAGCTCGAGTACGTCGTCGAGGAGATCGTCACGGCCAAGGAAGACCGATTCGTCGACTTCTACAACGACGCACAACCCATCACGTTGCGGCTCCACCAGTTGAACCTCCTGCCGGGAATCGGCAAGAAGCTGCGAAACAATATCCTCGACGAGCGTGACCGTCGCCCCTTCCAGAACTTCGAGGACTTGGAAGCTCGCGTCAGCGGCCTCCACAGCCCCAAAGACGTGCTCGTCGAGCGCATCCTCGAAGAACTCCGCGAGGACGAGTTGAAGTACCGTACGTTCGTCGGTACCGACGACCAGGACTGACACGTTTTTACTCGGCGAGGTTCAGGTTTCGGCAATGACTGCTGGCCCCTCCGACGACGCGCCGACGCCTGGTAGCCGCGACCCCGACGCACTGCTGGCCCGCGCCGGTGTGCGGGGGGACCCCGACCGTGACCAGCACTTTCTCGTCGACGACCGCGTCCTCGACCGACTCCCGGGCTACGCCACCGCGGTCGACGCCGACACGAGCCACGTTCTCGAAATCGGCGGTGGGACCGGCGCGCTGACGGACCGTTTGCTGGCGGTCGCCGACCGTGTAACAGTAATCGAGCGTGACGGTGACCTCGCCGCATTCCTCCGCGCGGAATTCGACGCTGCGGTCGCGGCCGACCGCCTCACCGTCGTCGAGGGTGACGCGCTCGACGTCTCGCTCCCGGCGTTCTCGCTCTCCGTCTCGAACCTGCCCTACGGCGCCTCGAGCGAGATCGCCTTCCGACTGTTGCCTCGTGACCGCCCGCTCGTCCTGACGTTCCAGCGGGAGTTCGCCGAGCGTATGGCCGCCGAACCGGCAACCGACGAGTATGGCCGACTCTCGGTGACCGCCGGCCACTACGCCGACGTGGAGGTCGTCGAGACGATTCCAAAGAAGGCGTTCTCGCC
>NZ_JAQCNH010000099.1 GCF_028275115.1 Halorientalis sp.
ATTTGGTCGTTTCCGCCGGCCACCAGTTCGTCGTGTGTGAGTTCGTTGGTCACGTCGCCACCTTGGTCTCCGGGGAGCCGCGGATTGTGGATGACGTACGAGACGCCGAGTTCGGAGAGCTTCTCGCGGACCTTGCCGGAGTGCGGACAACCTTCGGACTGGTAGAGTTCGAGCGTCTATGATAGTATGGAGGCGAGCGCGCTAAAATTTGGCCCTCGACGTGGCTCCTGCAGAGCGTAGCGATGCAAGAACGTCGACTTGCCTTTGCAGGCGGGGTCGGGATGCCTCTCAAGGATATCGGAGTAAATGGGCGGGTTTAGCCCATTTGGTATTGACAGTAGTTGGATCGCTGGACTCGCGATCTTCGGTATGCGAGTACTGTCTAACTAATTATAATCGGCGATTCCGAACATTCGCTGTCTGTAACGACAGCCCAATCACGATGAACGAATATGAAACGGATATCGGCGAGTGGCAGTCCTTCGGTGGCGACCCTGTCAGAGACGGCAACGAAGACGCCGATGTGGTCTTCGCCCACGTCAGCGACCTCCACGGCCAGCTGACGCCACGCTACCAGGTCTACTACGACAACCCAACGTCGAAGCCGAACCTCGACTTCGGAGACGACGACCACGTGGTCAAACGCGGTGGTGGGATTCCACTGCTCGCGGCCAAACTCGAGGAACTCCGCGAGCACCAGGACGTCTGTACGCTTATGAGCGGCGACACGTTCCACGGCTCCGCTGTAACCACCTACACCCGTGGACGAGCGATGCTCGATCCCATCAACGATCATCTCGCGCCCGATATCTACGTCCCCGGCAACTGGGATTACTCAAACGAGCCCGCCGAGGACGGCAACTTTCTGGAACTGATGGACACACTCGATGCACCCGTCCTCGCGAACAACCTCTACGACTGGGAGACCGAGGAGCGATTGTACGACCCCTACCGACTCATCGATGTTGGTGGGCTCTCCGTGGGCGTTGTCGGTATGACGAATATCTACGTCGACCGGATGGCGCCCGCGTTCTCCGAGGGGAAGTATCGCTTTGGCAAGCACCCGGCCCTTCTCGAGGAGTCCGCACAGGCCGTTCGCGAGGACGGCGCGGACGTCGTGATTGCGGTCACCGAGATCGGATTGCCGTGGATGGTCCAGGCCGCCAAGGACTGTCGGAGCGTGGACCTGATGTTCAGCGCACACACCCACGAGTACACCTACGACCCGATCGTCGTTGAGGAGACCGAAACGGTCGTCGTCGAGTCCGGCATGGGCGAGGCGCTCGGCCGGGTGGACCTCCGCTTCCGGGATGGGGAACTACAGTTCCGTCACCACCTCTACTGTCTGACCGAGGACGGCGAGCACACGCCAGCGCCGGATGCCGACGCGGCGGAGACGGTCGAAGCCGTGCGTGCGCCCTTCCTCGAGAATGACCCAGGGTTCGAGCGAGGTGGGGGCACGCTCGACCGGCCGCTGGATACGGTCGTCGGCCAGACGGAGAACCCACTCTACCGGCAGTCTTTCCTCGAGAGCGCGTGGAACACGCTGTTCAACGACGCACTACAGGCGCATTTCGACACCGATCTCGCCGTTTCACACGGGTTCCGCTACGGGACTGCCATTCCTCCCGGCGACATCACACTCGGTGACCTCTACACGTTTTTCCCGATGACGGCACCCGTTGCCCGCGGTGTCGCCTACGGCCAGCAACTCACGACCCACATGGAGGCATTCCTCCAGGACAACTTCACCCCGTACCCCTACGACCAGGAAGACGGCCGCGTCCGCAACTACTCCTCGAACGTCGAGGTGACCGTCGACCCAACAGCCCAGCGCGGCCGTCGCCTCGTTGAGATGCGAATCGACGGTGAGCCACTCGACCCGGAGGAGACGTACTCGGTGGCGACGTTCCGCCGGCCTGGTGACCCCGAGCGCGATCTCGGCAACTGCGGCTTCCCGTTCCAGGACGTCGAGGTTGACGACGATACGATCCCGGTCGACGTCATCGTCGAATATCTCGAAAAACACTCGCCCGTCGACTACGAGGTGATGGGACTGGTCGAGACTGCGGACGACGGTGGTCGAGCCCAGAACACGCCCGCAGACGGCCCGTATCCGTTCATCCAGCCCGGTGTCGACTACGCGGCCGGCGGAGCGTACTGCGAGACAGCCATGATTCCGCGCACGAACACTTTCCCCGAAGAAGGGCGTAATCGAACGCGCTAGCCGGCGACGTACGCGGGGAGCGACGAGCGGCAAACTCGACACGACACAAATCAGAAATTATGGTCAAAACTATCACTGCGGGTCAACTCGCCGAGAAGACCGACGCGAACGAACGATTCACCCTCATCGACACACGCCCCGAGGACAGCTACGAAGCCTGGCACGTGCCCGATGCGGAGAACGTCCCTTACAACCCAGACGAGGGACTGAGTGAAGATCAACTGAACGGGGTAAACGCACTGGATGCCAGCCAGTCGGTCGTTACCATTTGTGGCAAGGGCCTGACGTCGACGGCGTTCGCATTCGAACTCGAAGAGTACGGCTACGACGATATCTCCGCCGTCATTGGCGGTATGGAGGAGTGGAGCAAACTCTACGAGACCGTTCCTATCGAAACAGCCAGTGACGATCTCATCGTTCGGCAGGTCCAGCGACGAGCAAAGGGCTGTCTCGGCTACGTCGTTGGCTCGAAGGAGGCGGAGGAGGCTGTTGTGGTCGATGCGACCCGGCAGACCGACCAGTTCAAAGTCGCCGCCCAGGACGCTGGGCTCTCCATCACTCGTGTACTCGATACGCACGTCCACGCCGACCATATTTCTGGCAGCCCGGCACTTGCCGACAAGATCGGCGTGCCCTACCACCTCGGCGACACAGCCAGCGAGCGTGGCGTCCAGTACGCATACGAATCACTATCGGATGGAGAGATCATTGAGGTCGGCGAGGTCGAAATCAAAGCATTACACACGCCCGGGCACACCTCGGAGATGCTGAACTACCTCGTCGACGGCGAACTCCTGTTGACTGGCGATACGCTGTTCGTCGACTCCGTTGGACGGACCGAACTCCAGTTCGGCGACGACGATGCTTCGCATGGAGCGGAACTGCTGTACGACTCGCTTCACGAGACAATTCTCGAACTTCCAGACGACACGACGATCCTGCCGGGTCACCTCACCGTCACGAGCGACGGTCGCTACGAGAACGGCTCACCAGGCGATCCCCTCAAGGCCCGACTCGGGGACCTCCGTACCGAACTCGACTTCCTCGGGCTGGATCGCGACGCGTTCGTTGAGCGTCTGACCGAGGACGTCCCGGAGAAACCCCCGAACTACGAGGCAGTCATCGCCATCAACACGGGCAAAGACACTGTCGACGACGAGAACGAGGCGACTGAACTCGAACTAGGACCGAATAACTGTGCCGCGTAACAGGACCGGCTCTCC
>NZ_JAQCNH010000005.1 GCF_028275115.1 Halorientalis sp.
GGTCAATGCCACCCTACTCGAGGACAGTTCGGTCCACGTCTCGATGACGATTCCGTCACTCATCCTCGCGACCTACGGGGGCGGGACGGGCCTGCCGACCCAGAACGAGGCCCTGGCGATACTGGACTGTGACGGCGCGGGCAACGTCAGCAAGTTCGCCGAGATCGCCGCCGGCGTCGTCCTCGCGGGGGAACTGTCGCTCGCCTCGGCGATCTCGGCCCCGGACTGGGTGACCAGCCACGAGGAACTCGGCCGCAACCGATAGGCGGGACCGGCCGGGACCCGACCTGCCGACACGACCCGAGAGGTTATTCCGGTCGTGGACGGCAGATTAGCGTAATGCGACGTTCACGGCGCGGCGTCCTCCGGACCGGCGCGTTGGCCCTGGCCGCAGGACTCGCAGGTTGCAGCGCACGCGACGACGGGACGAGCGGGGCGACCACGACCGACGGGACCACGGCCGCCGGCGCCGCGGACACTCCCGCGACGCCGTCTCTGGAGGGGTGTGTCGTGACGGCGAGCGCCGGGGCCGCCGAACCGGTCCCGACGGCTGCGGACGGGTCGGCCGACGCGGAGACGACCCTCTCGGTGCGCTGGAACGCCCGCACGCAGTCCTCGCTGTCGCAGCGGGACTCCGACTTCACCTCGTACACGCCAACCCGCGGCAACGTCTACATCGTCTTTCGGCTGGAACTGACGCCGGCCGTCGACCGCGCGGTCAGGGTCGCTCCGTTCGGGCTGTTCGGACTGCGGGCGCGCCTCCGCGATGCGACGTGGTTTCAGGAGCCGCCACTCCAAACCCTGGACGCGGTCTTCGATACCGGGTTCACCCTCTCGCCGGGGGAGACGCGGTCGGGCGTCCTCAGTTTCGAGGTCCCCCGTGAACTCGACGCGGCGACGCTGGTCCGGTACAGCGATGCGGACGAACGCCCCGACAGCGCGTTCGAGACGTCCTGCGACCGGGCGTTGGACGTCGGCGTCGGTCTCTAGAACTCTTCGACGTGGGGGCGCAGGTCCAGTTCCAGCGTCCACGCCGACTCGTCCTGTTCGACCAGGTGCCAGTAGCTGTCGGCGATGGCGTCGGGATCGAGGTATTCCTCGTCGTTCTCGACCTCGCCGTCGGGCGGTCGAACCACGCCGTCGAGGACGACGTGGGCGACGTGGACCCCTTTGGGACCGAGTTCTCTGGCCATAGATTCGGCCAGCCCCCGGTTCGCGAACTTCGCGGCGGAGAACCCGACCGCGCCCTCCCGGCCGCGGACCGAGGTGGTCGCACCGGTGAAGATGACGGTCCCGCCACCGCTGTCTCGCATGTCCGCGACCGCCTCCTGCGAGCAGCGAAGGGCGGCTTTCGGTCCAACCGCGAGCGCGCGGTCGAACGAGGCGGGCGAGATGTCGGTGAGTCCGTCCCAGGACGCGGCGCTGGCGTGGTTGACGAGGACGTCGACGGGACCGAACGCGTCGCGAACGGTCTCAAATCCGGCGGCGACCTCGTCCGGTTCCGCGAGGTCGGTCGGGACCGCCAGGCCCGCGCCGGCGGTTTCGTCCAGTTCGGCGGCGAGGTCGTCGAGATAGGAGGCCGAGCGGGCGAACAGGCCGACGCGGCAGCCCTCGGCAGCGAACCGCCGGGCGATGGACGCTCCGAGACCGGGACCGACGCCAGCGACGACAGCAGTACGTGACATACCGTGAGGGCACGGCTAAGAGTAATAAAAGCCTGTGTCGGGGGTGCCACTCCACCGCCGCACTCGTCGGTAAACCGCCGCGCGCGACGACCGGTGGCCGCGAGCGGAGGTAACGTATCGGCAATCCGTTCCGGTAGCGTCCGGAATGACCGTTCGCAGCGGTGTCCGAGGGGCTCAGTGGTATGAGAGAGTGTTACAGGCACCACCCAAAGTTAAGACAACACCCACCTATGCACCTGATGTATGCCGGAATGTCAGAACTGCGGCGCTTTTGTCACTGCCGCGTATGCACGTGTTTTTACACCGAACGGCATCCAAGCACCTCGGGTCTGCCCACAGTGTGAGGACAAGATTCGCGACGGCGCTGACGTCCGGAAAGCGCGGTCGACGCGGCGCGGATAACCACCCCCGGCGGGACGTCCCCGCCGTCCGGAACCACCTTTCACCCTCTCGCGGCCTCCAACAGGTCACGAGCCTCGGCGACGATTGTCTCGGCCCGGCCGGCCTCGCGGGCCTCGGCGGTGAGCCGTACCAGCGGCTGGGTCCCGCTGGCCCGCAGGAGGAACCAGCCGTCGCCCAGGTCGACACGCACTCCGTCGAGCGTCTCGGCTGCCTCGTACCGGTCAGCGACGAGGTCGTGGACGCGACCCATGATAGCGGTTTTGTCCGTGACTTCGACGCTGTCGCGCTGAATCGGGTAGGTGTCGACCGCGGCCGCTCGCTCGGCCAGCGAGCGCTCGGCGGCGAGTTCGACCAGCCGGCAGGCCGCCAGTGGCCCGTCGGGACAGAGCGTCGCCTCGGGCCAGATCCACGCCCCACTCGGTTCGCCGCCAAAGGCCACGCCGTCCTCGGCGGCCCGCGCTGCCACGTACACGTCCCCGACTCGTGTCCGCTCGACGGTCACGTCGGCCTCGGCGAGGTGGTCGGCGACCGCCAGGCTCGTGTCGACTGGTGCGGCGACACGCTGGCCCGGTTCGGCAGCCGCTCGGGCGAAGAGCGCGAGCGTCACGTCGCCGGAGAGGTAGGTGCCGTCGCCGGCGACGGCGCGCATCCGGTCTGCGTCCCCGTCGTGTGCGATTCCAAGGTCGGCGTCGGATTCGGCTACGAGCGTCGCCAGCGACGCGCAGTTCTCGGCGGTCGGCTCACTCGGTCGTCCCGGGAACGTGCCGTCGGGCTGGGCGTTCAGCGTCTCCACTGCACAGCCCAGTTTCTGGAGGGCGTCGACGGTAACGCCGCCCGCGCCGTTGCCGACGTCGACTATCACCGACGGCGGGTCATCGACGTCGACGGCCTCGACCAGCGCCTGAACGTGGCGCTCGCGGGCGGCTGCGTCGCGGCGGTCCCCGAGCCCGTCCCAGGCCTGCAGGTCGGCGGCGTCCTCGCGGACACGCCGGCTGATTGTCTCGCGGCGGTCGGCGTCGAAGGCCTGGCCGCTGGCCTGCCAGAGTTTGATCCCGTTGTCCGTCGGCGGGTTGTGTGAGGCGGTGATGGAGACGCCGGCGTCGGCGTCGTCCCACGCCACGGTCCGGGCGACGGTCGGAGTCGCCGCAAGCCCAAGGTCCAGGACGTCGGTTCCAGACTCGCACAGTCCAGCCGTCAGGGCGTCCGTGAGCAGTTCGCCGCTCTCGCGGGGGTCCCGGCCGACGACGACCCGATCCGTCTCGACGCCGAGCGCGCGCCCGACCGAGAGCGCCAGGTCCGCAGTCACGGTCTGGCCCACAGGTCCCCTGATACCACTGGTTCCGAACATACTCGGGGCGACGTGTCTCGCCCGGAAAAGTATCCACCCCTCTGGCTGGGCGAATCCGCGGCTTTTTGTCCGCGGATGTGGTTCTCTCGGGCATGAAACGCGGCGGGAATAACGCGCAGAAGCGACGCGCCGGCGAGGCCGCCGCCGACGCCGTCGCGGACGGACAGGTGGTGGGACTGGGCACCGGCAGTACCGCGGCCCACGCTATCAGAGCGCTGGGGCGAGCGGTCGACGCTGGCCGCGACGTCGAAGGCATCCCGACCTCCTACCAGTCGCGGGAACTCGCCCGGAAGGTGGGGTTGCCGACGACGACGCTCGAGGAGGCGTCGCCGGATCTGGCTATCGATGGGGCCGACCAAGTGGTCGGCAGCGATCTAATAAAAGGCGGCGGGGCGGCCCACGCCCGCGAGAAACTCGTCGATGCCGCCGCCGACCGCCTGCTGGTCGTCGCCGATGAGACCAAACTCGCCGAAGCGCTGTCGGTCCCGGTTCCCGTGGAAGTCCTCCCCGACGCCCGTGAACCGGTCGCCGACGGCGTCCGTGAACGTGGCGGCGAACCCACTCTGCGGGCGGCCGAACGGAAGGACGGACCGGTCGTCACGGACAACGGAAACCTCGTGCTGGACTGCGAGTTCGGGGAGATCGACGACCCCGCCGGCCTGGCGGCCGACATCTCGGCACTGCCGGGCGTTCTCGAACACGGTCTGTTCGTCGATATGGCCGACGCCATCTACGTCGGGACCGACGAGGGCGCGACGGTCCGAGAGTCGTAACCGATGCCCGCGACTGGCGGCCGTGGTACCCGAAAAAAAGAGTCCCCAGCCTACAGGTCGCGCGGCTGGACGGTCTTACGGTCGTTTTCCTCTGCGCGACGCGCAGCGTCCTCGAGCAGTTCGTCGACTTCGTCGTCGAGTGCGTCGTAGAAGTCAGATGCGACGTTCATGTCATTGAGCGCTTCCTTCACGGCGGCTTTGACGATCAGGTCTGCCATACAAGCGGTTTTTCCGGAGGGTGATTTAAATACTTTCACGTTTGTGCAGTTTCTCGCCGGTACTCACGGGGGTCTGAGCCGATTTCGCGGCTCCCACTGTTACCTGCATTCGCCGATATTCACCCGATCTCTCGTGTTGCCCCCGCTAGAACCGGTGAGCTGGTCGTGTACACCCGTTAGCCGGTCGCTCGCGCGCGCTTTGGTCTAAAAGAATATATATCACGTATCCACCATTCGTGGCCGAGTCGATGGGTACGAGTGGGTCGGGCGCGGAGGAGACGTATGCGCGAGTTGCTCGAAGCGGTCGCAGCGGGCGAGGTGAGTCCCGCCGAGGCACAGGCGGAGCTTGCGGGGTATGCTACCGGCGAGGCGGGTCGGTTCGACGCCGCACGGGAGGCGCGGGCGGGCGTTCCAGAGGCGATTCTGGCCGACGGGAAAACGACAGCCGAGGTTGCCGACCTGGCGGCCACGTCCGTTGGGACGACCGGGCGAGCGATCGTGACGCGACTCGACGCCGACGCACTCCCGGCGGTTCGTGAGCGACTGGCGGAGTACGACGTCGAGGACAGGTACCACGAGCGCGCCCGGGTACTGATAGCCCACACCGACAGGTTTGAGCGGCCGGAACTGGAGGCGACCGTCGGCGTCGTTACTGCCGGGACATCCGACGCCGAACCCGCCGGCGAGGCGGCGGTCCTCGCCCGAGAGATGGGTGCACAGGTCGAGCGCGTCGACGACGTGGGCGTGGCTAGTATCGTCCGTCTGCTCGATCAGTTGCCCGGACTCCGCGAACTCGACGTACTGATCGTCGCCGCCGGCCGCGAAGGCGCGCTTCCGACCGTCGTCGCCGGACTCGTCGACACGCCGGTCGTCGGCCTCCCGGTGTCGACAGGTTACGGCCACGCCGGGGACGGTGAGGCCGCGCTCGACGGCATGCTCCAGTCCTGCACCGCCCTGACCGCCGTCAACGTCGACGCGGGTTTCACCGCTGGCGCACAGGCCGCGCTGATCGCCCGTACCGTCGACGCCGCCCGTTCGGAGTGAGCACGAAACCGCCCGACAGCGCGGCCCTGTCTGGATACCTTACTGGTCCGGTATAGAGCATATTTACGTCCGGCCCGTATATATGCTGTCGGCAGATGGTTGTTGCCGGCAGTGACGAATGCCAGACTGTAATCATTGCGGCGCGCACGTGTCGGATCAGTTTGCTCGGGTGTTTGCGGACGAGTACGGCGAGGTACACGCCTGTCCGAGTTGCTCGGCGAACGCTGGCATCGCCGAAGTGGCACGCGAGCGCGCCCACAAAGCGTGACGGCCACTGTGGCCACCCGAATCGTGGTCTAGACACCACGCGAAGCCCATTTCCGCGGCACTACTCCGGCATCGGGCCGGACGACACTGCCCTTTCACTGTTTCCAGATAGCGACGCCGAGCGCAACGCTCACTGTCACCGCGTGTAGAAACAGTGCCGTGTCCGACCACTACGTCTACGTGTTGCGCTGTGCCGACAACACCCTCTATACGGGTTATACGACCGACGTAGAGCGCCGGGTCGCTGAACACGACGCGGGCGAGGGCGCCAAGTACACCCGTGGCCGCACTCCGGTCGAACTCGTCCACGTCGAGTCCTTCGGGTCGAAGTCGGCCGCCATGTCTCGCGAGTACGAAATCAAGCAGTGGTCCCGGACCGAAAAGAGACGACTGATCGAGGAGTGAGGGCCTGCAGGCGCGGGAACCCCGACAGGATTGTCAGAGACCGTGACTTTTTGCTGTGGCGCGAGCGAGAGTGCGTATGGACGAGATTTCGTTCGGAACCGACGGGTGGCGGGCCACCCTGGAGACGTTCACCGACCGACGTGTCCGGATGGTGGGCCAGGGCGTCGCCTCGGTACTGCGGGAGGACGACGCGGCTCAGACCGTCGCAGTCGGCTACGACGCTCGGGAACACTCGCGGGGCTTCGCGGAGGAACTCGCGTGCGTGCTCTGTGCCAACGGGTTCGACGTACTGCTGCCCGAGCGGGACTGCCCCACCCCGGTCGTCGCATGGACCGTCCGGGACCGGGACCTCGCCGGAGCGCTGATGGTAACTGCCTCACACAACCCGCCCGAGTACAACGGTGTGAAGTTCATCCCCGAGGACGGCTCGCCGGCCCCTGCGGGCGTGACCGACCGGATCGAGGGCAACCTGGCCAACCCCGACCCGCTCCCCGAAAGCGACCACGGCACCGTCGAGGAGTCCGACCTCGTCGGGCCGTACGTCGAACACGCGCAGTCGTTCGTGGACGCCGAACTCGACGGGCTCGCGGTCGCTTACGACGCGATGCACGGCAGCGGCCGCGACGTGACCGACCGCCTGCTGGCGGCGGCCGGTGCGGAGGTGACCCGACTGCGCTGTGAGACCGACCCCGAGTT
Source organism: Halorientalis sp. (assembly GCF_028275115.1). Classification (GTDB taxonomy): domain Archaea; phylum Halobacteriota; class Halobacteria; order Halobacteriales; family Haloarculaceae; genus Halorientalis. The sequence continues at coordinate 6,839 of NZ_JAQCNH010000005.1, forward strand.
CGGCGGCGAGTCGCCAGAGCCGAGTGCCGAGAACCTCGGCGACCTGACCGAGCGCGTCGAGGCGGGTGCGGCCGACCTGGGAATCGCTAACGACGGCGACGCAGACCGAATCGGCGTCGTCACGCCCGATCGGGGCTTTCTCGACCCCTCGCTCTTTTTCGCCGCGGTGTACGACCACCTGCTCGAGTCCGAGTCGGGACCGGCCGTCCGAACGGTCTCGACCAGCGCAATCGTCGACCGCGTCGCCGAGGCACGCGGCGAGCGGGTCGCCGAGACGCCGGTTGGATTCAAACATGTCGCCGAAGCGATGGAGGAGACCGACGCCCTGATGGGTGGCGAGGAGAGCGGCGGGTTCGGCGTTCGCGGGCACCTCCGGAACAAGGACGGCGTCACGCTCGCGTTGCTGACTGCCGCCGCAGCCGTCGAGCAACCGCTCGACGAGCGCGTGTCGGCGCTGGAGGACGAACACAGCGAGGTTCACCAGGACCGCGTCAGCGTCGACTGCCCGGACGGTCGGAAGGCTGCGGTCGTTTCGGGTCTGGACGGGGCACTGCCGGACGAGATTGCCGGCGCTGCCGTCGAGCGCGTCAACGACGTGGACGGGTTCAAAATCTTCCTCGCGGACGGCGCCTGGCTGCTGGTCAGGCCGAGCGGCACCGAGCCCAAACTTCGAGTGTACGCCGAAGCGACCAGCGACGAGCGGGTCACCGAGCTCCTGTCCGCCGGTCGCGGTCTCGTCGAGCCACTTGTTTAGATTCGGCACCGTGCGCGGAACGTCGGGCCGTAGGGGTATTCTTTCGTCGGCAGAGACGCTGACGGGGTGGCTCTGTGCGAGGACCCACGATGACGGGCGGCCCGGTTACCGTCGTCTGCTGGAGGGATAGCTCACTCGCGGACACCCCGGTAGCGCTCCGATTCGGCTACGGCCTCGATGTCGAACCCCAGCGACGCCCAGAACGGTCGCACTCGTGGGTCGAACGTAGCGACGAGGCACGCTCGGCGGTCGGCGGCGGCCTCGACCAGCGCCGTGCCGATGCCCTGCCCTCGGCGCGCGCGCCGAACCGCGACGGCGTCGATTTCGTCGCCGTCCAACAGGCAGGCCCCGAGGACGCGCTCGTCGGCCACGAGGAGGTCGCCGCGGTCGACGGCCCGCCGGACGGCCGCCACGTCTGTCGCCAGTAGCGCCCCGTCGAAGACGGTCATCACGGCTGGCAGGTCTTCGACCGTCGCCTCACGGATTTCCATCGAGCCGAACGAGGCGCTCGCGACTGAAGAGGGCTGGTGACTTCCCCCCACCCTACTCGCTCACCGCTGACGCGGTTCGCTTCTTGAGGGTGGGGCGTCCCGCTTCCACGACGCGCTTTGTAAACCGGGCACACGTCGCCGGCGCTGCCCACCCTTGGTCAGTCGCAGAAAGCGAACGCGTTCGGCGTCAACGACGCGGTCCTCGGGCACCGGCCGGTCGTCGACCAGCACCGACACCTCGCGGGGGCTGTAGTCGACGGCACGCACCAGGTCCGCGTAGGTCGGGTCGGCGCCGAGCGTCTCAGGGTCGACCTCGTGGGTATCCTCGCCGACGACTTCGACCGTGACCGTATCCGACGGTTCGGGGCATCGGATTTGAGCGTGTCGCTTACCGTCGGGTCCGGCGGTGGCGGGCCGGTCGTGACGGTCCCGGTCAGTTTATGCCGTGGCCAGTCCTTCGTCAGAACATGAGCGAGGCCGACACCGAGTCGCGGGCCGGGCGGGACGAGATCTGGATCGAGAAGTACCGTCCGCAGACACTCGACGAGATCGTCGGACAGGAGACCATCGTCGAACGCCTCCGGAGCTACGTCAGCAGGGACGACCTTCCCCATCTCATGTTCTCGGGGGAGGCCGGGATCGGAAAGAGTACTGCGGCACTCGCCATCGCCCGGGACCTGTACGGCGAGGACTGGGAAGAACACTTCCTCGAACTCAACGCCTCTGACCAGCGCGGGATCGACGTGGTCCGGGAACGGATCAAGAGCTTCGCACGGTCCTCCTTCGGCGGCGCGAACTACCGAATTATATTCCTCGACGAGGCGGACTCGTTGTGCGTGCCACCGGGGACCGAGGTCGTCACCGGGTATCCCTCGTCGCCGGAAATAAAGCCGATCGAAGAGGTTGACGAGAGCGGTGAGCCGATCCCGTCCGTCGACTTCGAGACGAACGAGATACAGTCCGACGCGGGCAAACTCGTAGACTCCGGGGTTGCGGACTTCTTCGAGGTCGAGTTGGAAGACGGACGGACGATTCTCGCGAGCCTCTCGCATCCGTTTTTCGTCGTCGGTGAGGACGGAACACTCGTCGAGAAGGAACTCCAGGAACTGTCGCCGGGTGACGAGATCGCCGATTTCAGAGACGACGTCGGCGTGTCCCGATGTGAGATCTGTGGCGACTGGACTGCAGGCCGGTTCTGTTCCCTGAATTGTAAGGACGAGGGGCACAGCCGCGAGATACAGGGAGACGGGAACCCGATGTGGGACCCCGAAGTCGCAGAGAAGGTTTCGGAAGCGCTGAGAGGTCACGAACCAACGGTGGGAGGGAACGTTCGGCACAGTGACGAACTCGGTCACGTCGTTCGATCAGATCGGGAGTACGAGGTCGGAACGGCGTTACAGGATGCCGGAGTCAGCTACGAATACGAGCCGAAGTTCGAGCTGTCCGATTCGGCGTATTATCCCGACTTCCAGATCGACGATACGATACTCGAACTGAAAGAACTCGTCGAACTTCGGGGCGGGGCCGAGAAAGTCGAGGAGTTCCTGGAACTGTACGGTGACGAATACACCGTCGTGGTTGTCGGAGACGAAGAACTTCCTCATCACGAACAGTATCAAACGGACGAGTTCGAGCCTGCAGTCCTCTCCGACGGCGGAGTGAAGACGGTAGAAACGGCCGAGGTACGCAGCGTCGAATACAGCCACCGTGGCAGGGCCTACAACATCAGTATGGAGGGAACGCCAAACTTCATGCTTGCCAACGGAGTCTTGACCCACAACACCTCCGACGCCCAGTCAGCACTCCGTCGCACCATGGAGGAGTTCTCGAACAACGTCCGCTTCATCCTCTCGTGTAACTACTCCAGTCAGATCATCGACCCGATCCAGTCCCGCTGTGCGGTCTTCCGGTTCAATTCCCTCTCGGACGAGGCCGTCGAGGAGCAGGTCCGGATCATCGCCGAGGAGGAGGATATCGAGGTGACCGACGACGGTGTGGACGCGCTGGTCTACGCCGCCGGCGGGGACATGCGCCGGGCCATCAACGGCCTCCAGGCCGCCGCGGTCACCGGCGACGTGGTCGACGAGGAAGGGGTCTACGCCATCACGTCCACGGCCCGCCCGGAGGAGATCCGGGAGATGGTAACGCAGGCCCTGGACGGCGACTTCCTCGCCGCCCGGTCGACGCTCGACGACCTGCTCACGACCGAGGGGATGGCCGGCGGCGACGTAATCGACCAGCTTCATCGCTCGGTCTGGGAGTTCGACCTGGACGACGAGGCCGCCGTCCAGTTGCTCGACCGCATCGGCGAGGCCGACTACCGGATCACCGAGGGGGCCAACGAGCGCATCCAGCTCGAAGCGCTGCTGGCCTCGCTGGCACTGGACGAGTGAGAGTCGAGCGGTCGCGGGCGGTCCCACCGGCCCGACCGTCGTCCGTTCGCTGTCGGCGGGCGGACGGGCCGTCGCAACTCTCGCCCCCTCAGTCGGTCCGCCGGGGGGTCCGGGCCAGCACGAACAACGGCACGCCAATTTTCAGTGCCGCGTCTATGGCGACCCGGGCCGGCAACAACGGCAGGTCCGGCGCGAGCGCGAAGCCCGGTGCTCCGAGTATCCAGACCACCGGATAGAGCAGGAATAGAGCGACGACGGCGTTCCGGGCACGGTCAAAAGCAGGCGCGGCATCGGCGCTGTCCCGGGCCGCTCGCGAGAGTGGCCCGAACAGGACCCAGAGGAGCGCACAAAAAGCGCCCACGGCGACGCCGAGCCACGCGAGTTTCGCCGCCCCCGTGGTCAGTGTCGCGACCAGCGTTACGGCCATGCTGTACCCGCCGATCGCCATTCCGGTCGCGGTCGTCTCGCGGTCGGCGTCGGCGAGCACTGAGAGGACGAACACGAGCAGCGGGATGGCGAGGATGCCGTCGGCGAAGCGGCCCCAGTGGACCACGCGGTCACCGGCGCGGACGGCCCACCCCGTCGCCATAGCGAGGTACCAGGTGCCGATTGAAACCGGGAGGAACGGGAGGACGGCGGCGAGCGTTCTTGCTCGGCCCGCGCGGCCACGTCCGAGCCAGCCGACCAGTGCCGCCCCAGCGCCGAAACCTGCGGCGACCGCCACGAGCGTGGGGTCCATCAGTTCGAATGCCAGAGCCGGTAGTTCAAGAAGACGGCGAAGGTGACCCGCGCGGAGGGCGGGGCCAGCAGGACAACAGCCCGTCGGTCCACCCTGTCGGAAGCCCGGGCAGTCGCGACGGCGGCGAGCCACGGGATGGCGACAACGGCGAGCCCGGCCTGCCGGACCGGCCACGTTGCCTCACCCAGCAGCGCGAACGGCGCGGCCTAGTCCAGCCCGAACACCTGGCCGGGCGAGGTGAGCGCCGGGTTCACAAGCGTCGGCTACCCCCTCGTGACGCCGTCGAGCGACACGAGGGGCCCGAGGCCGCCGAGCAGTTCGCTGGCGTCCGCTGTGCGGGCGGGGGAGGCGACGGGCCGCCAAGCGAGCACCGCGTTATACTCGACTGGCTCGGTTATATTACCGGTCACGTCGGGGCGGATAAAGAGAACCCAAAGGCTCCCAGCGACGCGTGCGTGATATCCGCGAAACAACCGGACCGCGGCGAATCTCGCCGGCTGTTCGGAACTGTTTTACCGTCCGGTTGACCACAGTATGGCAACGAATGAGCGAGCTCGAAGAGGAGTACGAACTCCAGTACTTCGAAGACGAGGGGTTTCATCGGCTGGAGTGTTCGGCCTGTGGGGACCACTTCTGGACCCTGGACGCGAGTCGGGAGACCTGCGGCGAGCCCCCATGTGCGGAGTACAGCTTCATCGACGAACCGGGGTTCGACGAGGCGCTGTCGCTGTCGGAGATGCGCGAGACGTTTCTCTCCTTTTTCGAGGACCACGGTCACGGGCGGGTCGACCCGTACCCCGTCGCCGCGAACCGCTGGCGTGACGACGTGTTGCTGACGCAGGCGTCCATCTACGATTTTCAACCGCACGTCACCTCGGGACAGTCGCCGCCGCCGGCGAACCCACTGGTGGTGTCACAGCCCTGTATCCGGATGCAGGACATCGACAACGTGGGCAAGACCGGCCGTCACACCATGGCCTTCGAGATGGGGGGCCATCACGCCTTCAACGCCGCCGAGGACGCCGACTACGCCTACTCCGGGGAGGTCTACTGGAAAGAGGAGTGCGTGCAGTACTGCGTGGAGTTTTTCGAGTCACTCGGCGCGGACATGGGCGAGTTGACCTTCATCGAGGACCCGTGGGTCGGCGGGGGCAACGCCGGCCCGGCGTTCGAGGTTATCTACCGGGGGCTGGAACTCGCCACCCTCGTGTTCATGTGTTTCGAGCAGGACCCCGACGGGGACTACGTGCTCAAGGACGGCAACAGCTACTCCCGGATGGACCGCCGGGTCATCGACACGGGCTACGGCATCGAGCGCTGGACGTGGATGAGCCAGGGCACGCCGACCGTTTACGAGGCGATCTATCCCGACATGATCGCCTTCCTGAAGAACAACGCCGGGGTCACCCACACCGACGAGGAGGCGGCCATCGTCCACGACGCCGCGCGGCTCTCCGGGAGTCTGGACATCGACGACGTCGACGACGTGGAGGCCGCCCGTGCGGACATCGCGGCCGAACTCGGGGTCGACGTCGGCCGCCTGCGCGACCTCGTGGAGCCTCTGGAGGATATCTACGCCATCTCCGATCACGCACGGACCCTGGCGTACATGCTCGGAGATGGCATCGTTCCCTCGAACGTCGGAACGGGCTATCTCGCGCGGATGGTGCTCCGGCGGACCAAGCGGCTCTGTGACAACGTCGGCGTGGACGCCCCGCTGGACGAACTCGTCGACATGCAGGCCGAGCGGCTGGGCTACCGCAACCGCGACACGATCCGGGACATCGTCCGCACCGAGGTCGAGAAGTACCGCGAGACGCTCGACCGGGGCGGCCGGAAGGTCCGCCAGCTGGCCGCCGACTACGCCGCCTCGGGCGACCCCATCCCGACCGAGGAGCTGATCGAGTTGTACGACAGCCACGGCATCCAGCCCGACATGGTCGAGGAGATCGCCGCCGAGCGGAAGGTTGCCGTGGACGTGCCCGACGACTTCTACGCGCTGGTCGCTGACCGTCACGACGCCGAGGACGCCGCGGCCGAGGCCGAGGGGTCGAGTCATGGCGAGCGCCAGGCGGACCTGCCAGAGACCGACCGGCTCTACTACGAGGACCAAGAGCGCATGGAGTTCGAGGCGATGGTGCTGGACGTGTTCGAGCGCGAGGACGGTGATTACGACGTGGTCCTCGATCAAACGATGTTCTACCCGGAAGGTGGGGGTCAGCCGGCGGACTACGGGACGCTCACGACCGACGACGTGACCACCGAGGTGACCGACGTCCAGATTGTCGACGGAGTGGTCCTCCACCGGGCCGACGAGGACCCGGGCAAAGGTGAGTTCGTCCGCGGTCAGATCGACGCCGACCGCCGACGACGGCTCATGCGCCACCACACCGCTACTCACGTCGTCGGCCACGCGGCTCGCACAGTGCTAGGGGACCACATCCGGCAGGCCGGCGCGCAGAAACACACCGACAGCGCCCGGCTGGACGTGCGCCACTACGAGCCGATCACCCGCGAGCAGGTCAAGGAGATCGAACGCCTCGCCAACGAGGTCGTGATGGACAACACGACGGTCAGTCAGGAGTGGCCTGACCGCCACGAGGCGGAGGCCGAGCACGGCTTCGACCTCTATCAGGGCGGGATTCCGGCCGGCGAGCAGATCCGGCTGATCCACGTCGACGAGGACGTGCAGGCCTGCGGTGGGACACACGTCGCCCGCACCGGCGACGTGGGCGCGATCAAGCTCCTCGGCACGGAACGCATCCAGGACGGCGTGGAGCGGCTCACGTTCGCCGCCGGCGACGCCGCCGTCGGCGCGACACAGGAGACCGAAGACGCCCTCTACGCGGCCGCCGACACCCTCGACGTGAGTCCCCAGGACGTGCCCGAGACCGCCGAGCGCTTCTTCGAGGAGTGGAAGGCCCGGGGCAAAACCATCGAACAACTCAAAGAAGAGCTCGCGGAAGTCCGGGCGGCCGGCGACGACGGCGAGGAAGTCGATGTGGGCGGGACACCCGCGGTGGTCCAGCGGCTGGACGCCGACATGGACGAACTCCGGGCGACCGCGAACGCCCTCGTCGAGGAGGGCAAGATCGCCGTCATCGGGAGCGGGCGGGAGGGCGCGCAGTTCGTCGTCGCCGTCCCCGACGACGCCGGAATCGACGCCGGCGAGGTCGTCGGCGAACTCGCGGCCAGGGTCGGCGGTGGCGGCGGCGGCCCGCCGGACTTCGCACAGGGCGGCGGCCCCGATGGCGAAGCCATCGACGACGCGCTGGCGGACGCACCCGACGTGCTCAGACAGGTCCTGAACGCCTGACCAGGGGCCGGGTCAGCCGGTCTCGCAGTCGCCGTCGGTGTCGACGGTACTGGCCTCGTCGGTAGCGGTTCCACCGGCGTCGCGTGCCGGCGGTGTGACTCGCTCGAACCGCTCGGGGTCGAGGGCGAGCAGGTCGGTCGCATCCAGTGCGACGCCGGCCCAGGCGCGGACGGCGGCGAGGACGAGCGCGAGCGAGACCGGCCAGACGGTGACGTGCGCTTCGTTGACCAGCAGCGTCCCGAGTCCGAGGAGGGCGGCGAGGACGGCCGCGAGGCGCGGATAGCGGCCCCACCGCCACAGGAGGAGTACGGGCAGTGTGGCCAGTCCCGAGAGGGTGGCGACCGCGAGAAGGACGGCCGCGACGAGCGTCCCGATCCGGTCGCCACCGGCGTATCCCTCCACGAACAGCCCGACAGCGAGCGACACCTGGAGCAGAATCCCGCCGACTGCGAGGGCCGACGCGGACGGGAGCCTGTCGAGCAGGGCACCCAGCCGGCGGAGCGGTGTCGTCGGTGTCATACTGGTCGAGTGAGCAAATCGACGAACAGTCGGGCAGCGTCGAGCGCGAGACTGGCGACGGTCCACTTGAGCGACGCGAGCGGTCCGACGCCACGAATCGTGATCTCGCCGGACGTGAACGCACGTCTGAGCGTCGCGTCGGGCTGTTCGGCCGTCAGAACGCCTCTGGCCGTCTGTTCGTCGACCGTCAGCACCAGCGTGGCGTCGGGGTGGGACCCGGCCCGCAGGTCCCGGACCCGGCCGTCTTCGCTCGTCCGGAACGAGACCACGCCGGTTCCCCCGTCGGTCCGGTCAATACGGAGAGTGACGCGTTCGCCGTTGATATGTGCGCCGAGCACGCCGAGGTCGTAGCTGCCGGCGCTGGCGTTGTAGGTCGCGACCGTGGTCGCGAGACGGCGATAGAAGCCCGTCCCGAGGCCGTCGGTTCCGCGGGGGTCGGCCGCGACCACGTCTCCAGCCCGGGACTGCAACGCGTCGATCCGGTCGCTGGAGACGCCCGTGTTACGGCGGTAGCTGGCGTTCAGTTCCGCGACTGCGGTCCGGACCTGCTGGAGGCGCGTGTCTACTCCACGGGCGCGCGTCGCCACCGCCGAGATACGGTCGGCGTACACCTCGGCACCGAGTGTGCCTCGCTCGCGGGCGGCACGCAGGGCAGCCGTGCGGGCTTCGAGGCGACGAAGGCGCGTCTCCGTGTCGTCGAGCGCGGCGGCCACGACTCGCGCTCTCGCCGCCGGCGTCTCGGCAGCGGCCAGTCGGTCCCGGAGATCGGCGGCCGCGAGCGAGCCGTCGAGTGTGGCTCGCTGTGTGTCGATGGCCCCGGAGACGGCCGTACCCGGGCCGGTCGCGTTACGTTCCTGTGGCGGCGCCGCCACCGCGCTCCCGACTGTCACAAGCACCGCGACGACCAGCACGACCGCGACAGTACGACGGACTCGTATCATTCGTCGCTCTACAACTCCGGTAGGCACCCCGGAGAGTTGAAGTACACAGACGTTCCGGCCCAATCAGCGCCGCTTTGGAACCGTTCAATGGCTGGACGGGAGCGGAACAGAGCGGAGCGTGGAGCGGGCGCGGTCATACTTCGATCTCCCCAGGGAGCGCGAGGACGTTCTCGCGGCCGAGTCGGTAGACCTCGATGCGCTCGGCCTCGTGCATCTCGTTGACCACGTCGCTGGCCTTGGTCCGTGACCACTCGACGGCCGCGATGAGGTCCTGTTGTTTCATGCGACCCCCCTCGGCCTCCAGCAGTCGCAGGACCCGTTCCTCGTCGGTGAGCAGTTCCTCCGGCAGGTCGTCGGAGCCGTCCTCGACGGTTCCGGGCCCGCCCTCCCCCGTCTCGTCTCCGCCGGCGTCGGCAGGGGCCGCCATCGTCCGGTCGCTCGCCGTGCCGCCCCACCACCGTCCGTAGCCGTACCAGCCGACGGCGAGGCCGAGCATCAGGACCGCACCGCCGAGAGCCGGCAGTACTGGGTCGATACCGCCGACGCCGGTCGCGTCCAGCGCGATCGTCGGGTCTTCGGTCCGGAACCGCACGGGGCCCGTCCAGCGGACGGCGTGGGCCTGACTGGCGTCGGGGTCGGGCGTGACCGACGCTCGCTCGAAGGCGTCGGGCCACTCCATCCAGAGCGACTCGTTCGCACCGAGTCGGAGGCCGCCGATGGCGTCGCCGAGGACGTACCGATCCGGCGTGGGCGTCGCGGCGAAGTTCGTCCAGGTGAAGCGGTAGGTCACAACGCCGAACCGGCCGGACGGCACCGACCGGTGGGCCCGGACCGATCCGTTCTGGACCGCCATCGACCGCCCCGTCTCCCGCTGGGCCCGGTCGACGGCGCGTCGCATCCGTCCCACGAAGGCACCCGGCGGGTTCGAGACGTTCGCTCGCGCCCGCGCGAAGGCGCGACGCGCGACTCGGTCGGTGAGTTCGTAGCGGAATTCCACCGTCCAGTGGGCGTCCCCGTCCCGGTCGATGTCGACTCGGGTCACAACCGTGTCGTAGCCCGACACCGGTGCGCTGGCGCCGACGAAAGACGGACTCGACCCCGCGTCCCCGGTCGCGCCCGCCGAAGCACCGAGCGCGACCGCGATTAGAACCGTGACAGCCGCTCCAAGCGTGACCGGACGAACGACTCGATCCCCGATGGCGCTGTCTGACATTCCTCACCCCACACGACGCATGTTCGGTTCGGTCGTGTTCGTGAACCGACTTGATAGTGGGGGATTGTTCGAAGCGACGCCACGGACCACCGGGACGGTCGACGGGAAATCGCCGGTGAAATTTGTACTATTTAAAACTTACTACCGTTTACGTCTTCGCATCGAGGTCAGAATACTGAACCGCAGTACAACAGTGGTGCTGATTGACGCGGAGTGTGGTTGAGAGTCGCTGATTGGCGCTGAGGCTAAGGGGTTTATACGGACATTCCGGCCCGAGAAGGGAGTGTGATGGCTCGAAACCACATCACGGACGGTTCGCATCGAGCGACGACCGGCCCGTCGGTCGAGACGGTCGAACTCGCGACGGGTGGCGCGGTCGTCTACGACCGAGAGAACAAGGACGCCTGGATACGGGCCGGGGCCGGGGCTACGACCGACCGCACGGAGGTGCGGTGAGATGCACGTCCACAGTCGACTCCAACTGGGACTCGTCGTCGTGGGCGCAGTGTTGCTCATCGTGAGTCTCGTGCCGACGGCCGCCGCCGGCGGTGCGGGCGGTTCCGGAAGTGGCGCACACGCATCGGCCACCGCGGATGCCGGCGAGTCGGCGTCGGTGACGGTCACGAAGTCGACGTCGGCGGCCAACGGGAAGACGACCCTCTCCGGGACAGTGCAGTATCACGACACGGACGGCAATCCACAGCCGGCCCGGCAGGTCGGGATCAAGATTCGACACGACGTCGTCGGTCCGGTCAATCCGGTGATCGCGAGGACGACCACCGACGATCAGGGGCGATACTCGGTGCAGATCGACGTGTCGAAGTACGAGGCCGACGTTGATTTCGACGAGAAACTTCACCTGCACGTGCAGGCGGTCGCGAAGAACCCCGCGGTGAACGTCGTCAACTTCGGGCAGAACCTCGACACCGCGAACGGCAACACCTGGACGCTCAACGAGGAGGCGACCCTCGAGCGTGGACAGGCGTCGGCGTCGGTCGATCTGACGGCCACGAACCAGAAGCCCCGCCGGGCCTTCCAGGTCGCCAACTGGACGCTGGAGGGGTACCGGTTCACTCGACAGGAGGCCGGTTGGACGCGCAACCGCGTGAAAGTGCTGTATCCGGCACCCAATCCCGACACCAACCAGTTCCAGTCGCCCTTCGAGAAGTTCGTCATCGGGAACAACGACTGGGACGCGAGCAAGCGCAACACGGTCCACCACGAGTACGGGCACGCGGTGATGAGCGGTCTGTTCGGGTACACGGGCTGGCAGATTCCCAAGCCTGCTAACTGGGGTTCACACTGCGTCTGGAGCGACACCGGGCGCATTACCGCCTGGTACGAGGGCTTTGCCGAGTTCTTCGAGGCCGCGGTCAACGACAGCCCCCAGACGGACGGGATGTGGCTCGAACAGCATCACTACTACAACGAGACCAACGAGCACGGTCCGCAGTGTCCCGACTCGAACGCCAACGACGGCTACGACGGGGCGAAGGTCGAGGGCGCGGTCGCGAACATCCTCTGGGACGCCTACGACCCGGCGGACGAACCCCACGACGAGATCGACGGCGACCTCGGGACGATCTTCGACGCCGTCAACGAGACGGACAATCAAAAGCGAGTGGCGCGACCGTTCAACAGCGACCGCACGACGGACATCCACGACTTCTTCATCCAGTACGTGGACAACACCGGTCGCCACGAGGAGCTGCGGAAGAGCTACTTCGAGTACGGCATCGTCAAGCCCGACCGCTTCGACTCCGCGACGTCCGCGTCGGGACCGCTCACCGACTGCTCGATCCACTACTACCCCTGCTCGAAGCAACCGAAACACGACTGGACGACGCTCGACCCGGACGCGAGCGTCGACGTGATGCTCCACGGGAGTGACATCGACAAGTACGTCCTCCAGCTGTCGAAGGGGGACACAATCAACGTGACCACGACGGCTCGCGGCGGTGGGACCACCGCGGCGTTCGAGGTCTTCGCGGGCGAACCACCGTGGGGCAGCGGACAGCCGTCACCTGCGGTCGCCTCGTCGATCAAGAGCGGGAACGTCCACTCCGCCACGTTCACGGCCGACCGGAGCGGAAAGTACACCGTGATCGTCCAACCGCCGGACGGCAGTTTCGAGCGGGTCACCAGCTACACCCTCTCCGTGACCAACGCATCCGACTCGACGGACAGCGGGGAAACGGGTGACGACGGTCCGGTCCTGGGTCCGGGCGGCAACCTGACCACCGAGCCCTGTCCCACGAAGCCGAACGGCTGTGACTTCGACATCAACGTCTCCGAGTTCGGCGACGACGGCAGCGAGTCCGGGGACGACGCCGACGGGACGGCTGGAACCGATACCGCGAGCGGCTCCGGGTCCGGCAACACCGGGACCGGTGACTCCGAATCGGGCGACAGCGCCACGGCGGACACTGCTTCCGGCAGCCAGTCGGACGCGGCGTCGAGTCGGGCGACCCGAAGCGACTCGAGCGACGGGACGACGACCGACGACGCGGCGGCCGCCCCGGCGACCGAGGGCGGCGCTGACGGCTCCAGCACCGTCGCGGACACGGCTCGGTCGGCTGGTGACGGCAGCGCTGCCGACGATCCCGAGGCGGCCGACTCTGACGGCGCGGACGACGGAATCACGGGCAGTACTCTCGGCGTCGTGCTCGCCCTGCTCCTGGCGTTGCTCGCGGTGCTGATCGCGGTCCTGCGGCGCTGATTGCCGCCGGACCCGCCACCCGAGGACGTTTTTAGCGTGCGGACAGAGAAGTCCCCATCATCAAGAAGCGAACCGAAGGTGAGCGAGTAGGGTGGGGGTAAGCTGACGCTGTGGCGGTCCGGGGAACAGGTCGGGAGCGAACGCGGTGGCCGGGCGCGGCTGAGAGCCCGACCCGCATCGGGAGGGTTCAAACCAGTGGCCGCGCAACAACCAGGTATGCCGACCGCGACCAACGGCGACGTGGACCTGTACTACGAGACCGCCGGCGCGGGCCCGACGGTCGCGTTCGTCGAGTCGGCCGGCTACGGCGCATGGTGCTGGTCGTGGCTCGTCGACGCACTCGCCGGCCCCGTCGAGACGCTCGTCTGGGATCTCCGGGGGACCGGCCGTTCGGACGCCCCGTCGGGCCCTTACGACGTGGCGACGCTGGCCGCCGACCTAGAGGCCGTGCTCGCAGACCACGGGGCTCGAACTGTGCACCTCGTCGGTGCGGGGCTGGGGGGGATGGTCGCGCTCCAGCACGCCCGCGACCACGGACGGGCGGCCACGGTGGCCCTGCTTGGGACGACCGCCGACGGGAGTCGCGTCGACACAGCGGCCCTGAGAGGGTTACAGGCCCCGCGGGACGACCTCGACGCACTCCGGGATTCGCTTCGCAGTGCGTTTTCGCCCGGCGTCGTCGAGGGTCACCCCGACGCAGTCGACCGGATCGTGGGCTGGCGGGCCGAGGACGACGCCGACTCCACGGGTTGGGCGGCACAGAGAGGGGCGATGACCGGCTTCGGGATGCCGGACTGCTACGAGGTGACGACGCCGGCACTCGTCGTTCACGGCCGCGACGACGCCGTGGTCCCGGTCGGGGCGGGGCGGGACCTCGCCGACGGTCTCCCGCGCGGGACCTTCGAAGGGGTCGACGCCGGCCACCTCGTGGCCGTCGAGGAACCGACGGTCGTAACGGACGCGCTGGCGGGTCATCTGGACGAGGCCGGCGCTCTGGACCGTTGAACGCGGGGACGGCAAGACGTGTCGGGACGGACGGACATTTGAGTCTGGAGTGTATATTATATAACAATGACGCGGCCACGCATCGCTCTGTTGAACGCGGCCCACGAAGCCGCGGACACCCGGCGAAACTTCCGGCGCGAACTCGACGCGGATCTGGTCGAATTTCACTGCCCGTCTGGCGAGGTGCCAGAGGGCCTCCGCTACGACGGGTTCGTCGTGACGGGGTCGCGGGCTTCCGTCTACTGGGAGCGGGAGTGGATCGGCCGGTTGAAAACCTGGGTTGGCGACGCCATCGGGGCTGGTCTCCCCGCGCTGGGCGTGTGTTACGGCCACCAGTTGCTCGCGGACGTGATGGGCGGACGCGTCGAGGCCATGGACGAGTACGAGATCGGCTACCGCACCGTCGAGCAGGACGGCCGCAACCGACTCCTCGACGGCGTTGACGACGACTTCACCGTCTTCACCACTCACTCCGACCGCGTGGTCGAAGCCCCGCCCGGCGCGACCGTCTTCGCCAGAAACGACTACGGTATCCACGGCTTCCGGAAGGATCGCGTGTTCACCGTCCAGTTCCACCCCGAGTACGACATGGAGACGGCGACATCGGTCACCGAAGGGAAAGACGACCAGTTGAGTCAGGAACGCATCGAGCAGGTACTCGCCGGCATTCACCCCGACAACTACGACGCCGCCTGCGAGGTAAAACGCCTGTTCGACAACTTCACCGCCTTCGTCCGCGAGGTCCAGGCCGACCGCACCGACGGCGACGCTGCGACCGGCGCGGCAGACGACTAGCTCGTTCGACCGGCGTGTCACGACGCCGAACAATTCGGCCACGGGAATCCCCGTCGGGGTCTCTCCCACCGAGAGACGGGCCGGCGAGTCCGGCGGTTAACAACGTCGACTCTGTTGAGTAGTGTTTTTACCACTGGAAACCTAAGCAACTGTATGCTCGACTACTACGGCGTGGAAGCGGACCTCTCGGAGGAGGAGCGGATGATCCAGGAGTCGGCCCGCGAGTTCGTCGACGAGAAAGTGCGGCCGGACATCGGCGAACACTGGATTGAGGGTACGTTCCCGAAAAAATTGATCCCGAAGATGGGGGAGATGGGGTTTTACGCGCCCAACCTGGAGGGCTACGACTCGCCCAACGTCAGCGAGAAGGCGTACGGTCTGCTGATGCAGGAACTGGAGGCGTGTGACTCGGGCCTGCGCTCGATGGCCTCCGTGCAGGGCGCGCTCGTCATGTACCCCATCCACGCCTACGGCAGCGAGGAGCAGAAGGACCACTGGCTGCCCAAACTCGGCTCCGGCGACGCCGTCGGCTGTTTCGGCCTCACCGAACCGGAACACGGCTCGAACCCCACCGCAATGGAGACCCGCGCCGAGGATGCCGACGAGGGATATATCCTCAACGGCTCGAAGACCTGGATCACGAACTCACCCATCGCGGACGTGGCCGTCGTCTGGGCCCGAGACAAGACGGACCCGGATACGCCCGTTCGCGGCTTCCTCGTCGAGACGGACCGGGACGGCGTCAGCACAAACAAGATCGACGAGAAGCTCTCTCTGCGGGCCTCGATCACCGGCCAGATCGGCCTCAACGACGTGTACGTCCCCGAGGAGAACCTCCTACCCGGCGTCGAGGGCATGGGCGGTCCGCTGGGCTGTCTCACGCAGGCCCGCTACGGCATCGCGTGGGGCGCAGTCGGTGCAGCCCGAGATAGCTTCGAGACCGCCCGCCAGTACGCCACCGACCGTGAGCAGTTCGGCGGCCCTATTGCTCGGTTCCAGCTCCAGCAGGACAAGTTCGCAGAGATGGCCACCCAGATTACGCTCGCGCAACTGCTCGCCCACAGACTCGCAGACCTCAAGGAACGCGGCGACATGCGCCCACAGCACGTCTCGATGGCCAAGCGCAACAACGTCCGGATGGCCCGGAACCAGTCCCGGATCGCCCGCGAGATTCTCGGTGGCAACGGCATCACGGCGGACTACTCGCCGATGCGCCACATGGCGAACCTCGAGACCGTCTACACCTACGAGGGGACCCACGACATCCACACCCTGATTCTGGGAGAGGACCTGACCGGGATTTCCGCGTACGAGTGACGCTGTAACCGCGACGTGTTCGCTGCGAGCGCGGGCAGCGCTCCCGGTTGTTTATTCGACGAGCCAGCCCCAGTTACCGGGTCGGCGTCGGGGCGGCAGTCGCCGTCCTCACACTGGAACCGCCGGGGTTCGTCCGAAGGGCGACTGCGATCGGCGGTCGGGTCGGTTTCGAGGGGGTCAAAAACGTAATACCGGCGGACGCCGGCACCGGAATCAAGACTGACAGTACTGTAGTCAGTCGAACCGGCCCGTCTCCGCTCCGCACTCGACACAGACGGTCAGGATGGCGTCGCGGTCGTCGGTTAGTTCCAGGTCCTGTTCGGTCTGCCCCACGCAATCGTCACAGTGGCGAAGCATCTCGGTTTCGCCCATCTCCTGCGGTGCGCCCATGGCGAGCGCGACGACCCGGTCTGTCCCCTCGTTGGTGCCCAGTTGCCACTCACCGGGGGCAAAACGGACACACTCTCCCGCGGTCACCGTGGTTTCGCCGTCCTCGGTGTCGAATGTCACTGTCCCGGATTCGATGTAGAACACTTCCTCCTGGTCACTGTGTCGGTGATAACCGAACCCGAAGCTGTCGCCCGGTTCGAGCTCGTAGTAGTTCAGCGTCATATCGGTCGCACCGAGGGCGTCCCCGAGTTTGCGTTTGGTGTCGGCCGGACTCATCCGGTTGTCAGCGTCGTCGACGGTAATTCGCTTCATAGCCGGTCTTCTCGAGCGAGGAACAAAAGTCTACGGCGAACGTGTGACGCGGTCAAAGCGAGCGCCGCCGAACGGGCAGACTGCGCTAGAATGGTCTCAGCGTCGTTAACTCGGGATACGGCGAGCGAAAAAATACCGACGAACGCTCACTCGTGGCCGTCGATGTCGAGTTCCTCTTCGAGGTTGGCGAGGGCGTCGCTGTCGGCGAGGGACTCCATCTGTTCGCGGAAATGCGTCTCACACACGCCCACCTTGACGCCGTCTTTTTCGACCGCGATCTCCGCGTCGCGGTCGCAGTAGTGACACCGCATATAGAGCAGTACGACGCCCGCGGTTTTGAACCCTGCGAACTCGTCAGCCGGCCGTCTGACGGTCGAGTGTGGCGAGCAGTCGCTCGGTCGCCGCCGAATCCAGCCCGGCTCGACTCAGTTGTCGGTCGTGGGCGTCACTCCCCCCGGTCACGAGCAGGTTGTGGGCTTCGACGGCCCGGTCGACGGGCGTCGGGTCGGTGTCGTGCGCGTAGGGGTAGTATCGCTCGACGGCGTCGAGGTCGGCCGTCAAATCGAGGGCGGCTGCGTGGTCACGGTACCGGAGCGGGTGTGCCAGGCCGACCACTCCGCAGGCCTCAGCCAGGACCTCGCGCCCCCGCTCGAAGGTTGGAATGTCGCGGGCGATATAACAGGGACAGTCGCTGCCGATGAGATGCTCGAACGCGTCCTGATACTCTTCGTCGGCAGAGCTCTCGTCGATAGCCTGTGCGATGTGCGGCCGGCCGATCCCAGGCCGTGGCTCGATATCGAGGGTGACGCCGAGACGGTCCTCGACACACTCGACGATGGCGCGGCCACGCTGTTCACGGTCGCGTTGGATTTCGTCGACCAAGGCCGTGAGCGCGGGCGTCGGCTCGACGCCGTACCCCAGCAGGTCGACCCGCAGGGCGCCAGCGTCGACCCGGAGTTCGACCCCGTGGACGAGCGTGACGCCATCGCGTTCGGTGACGGGCGCGTCGAGTGCGGGCTGCATCCGGTCGTGGTCGGTCAGTGCCACGACCTCGACGCCGGCGCTGTGGGCCGCCTCGGGCACTGCGTCGAGCGTCAGCGTCCCGTCCGAGCGCGTCGTATGGACGTGTAAGTCCGCGACGGTCATGCCATCGTTGAGTTCCACGCACTCATCCCCCTTGCGGTCGTGGTCCTTAATTGCAATAGAAGACTGCATAGGGAACGTTTATCAACGACTATGAACGATTGAGTAGTATGCGTTTACTCAGTGGGCTGGACGACCGAATCGGTGCGCACACCTACCCGGCGACGACCGAGGAGGTCATCGAGGAGTACGGAGACATCGAACTCGAACTGCCCAACGGTGACGAGCGGTTGGGGGACGTGCTGGGACGGCTCGGAACTGAGACGTTCGAGACGGCGGAAGACGTGCGTGTGGCGGCGCTCTCGGCTGTCAGCAGCAACGCCATCGGTCGGGAAGGGTACAGCGACCGCGACCCGTCCTGCATCGGCGAGGACGGACACGATCAGGTCTCGTTCTGACTCGTCGGGCACCGTCGGCAACCGGTCTCCGACGACCCGAGAATCTCTGGCCCACCGGTCGGCCCGGAGAGTCAAATAGCCTTTTTACTCAACGATACGACCTTTGTTGAGGCTAGAAAAGTCGTCGGTATGCACCGGACCCGGCTCGTCGAGGCAGGTTTCGCGGTGGTCGTTCTCGGTGCCGTCGTAGTGGTCGGCGCGATGGCACTGGGCGGCGACACTACGCGTCCGCCGACCGACGTGACGACTCACAGCGATGGCAACGCGAGCGACGACGCGGCAGTGGTGCAGTTCGAGAGTGAGGCGGCAGTCACGGCGTACGTCCAGCGAGGCCAGCGGCTCGCGGCAGTCGACGCGCCGTTTCAGGTGCAGCGGTTCCGGACGACTGCACAGCCGACCGTCGGCCGCACGGAACCCGGGGCCGTGATGAACGCGGCCGACGGCGGCGGCGAGTCGAGTTTGGTCGACGACGGAAGCGTTCCCGACCGCGTTTCCAGCACGAACGTTCAGGTAGCCGGTCTCCAGGAGCCGGATATCCTGAAGGCCGACGGGCAGCACGTCTACTATGCACCACAGCACCAGCGGGTCGAGCCATGGAGCGGGCGAGTGCGACCGGACCGTGGCGAGAGCGAGACGCACGTTCTCTCTGCGACCCCACCAGAGACCCCCGCAGAGGTCGGGTCGATCGACGCCAGCGGTCGTCTCGTCCGGGTCGACGACACGCTCGTGATTGTCGAGAACGACGAGTTGCGGGGGTACGACGTGAGTGAACCCGCCGCACCCGCACAGACCTGGACCTATCCCCTCAAAGACGAGGTCGTCGCCGTGCGCGAACGCGGCGGGCGACTCTACCTGGTCACGCGGTCGTCGGTGTCGGTCGACGACCCCTGTCCGGTGGAACCGCTGGGCGGCGAGGCAGCTATCGCCTGTGGCGACGTCTATCGCCCGACGCGGCAGGTACCGGTCGACGCCACATACTCGGCGCTCGCGCTCGACGCCGAGAGCGGCACGGTCGGTGACGCGATCGGTTTCGTCGGCACACAGGACGACACGGTCGTCTACATGTCTAACCGGTCGCTGTACGTGACCTACACCGAGCGCAGCGAGCGCGGGGCGCTCCGCGTGGACTTCCTGCTGGAACGGCAGCGTGACCGGCTCCCGGCGTGGGCACTCGACCGACTCGAGGAGATCCGGAGCTACAACATCTCCGCGACCTCGAGAGAGCGGGAGGCCGATCGAGTCCTCCGCGAGTGGCTCGCCACGCTCGACCGGTCCAGACGCGACCGCGTGTCGAGCGAGATTCGCAACGACTACCGCTCGTATCTCGAGGACCACCAGCGCGACCTGCTCACGACGGGCATCGTCAAGGTCGGCGTCGACGACACGGACCTCACCGTCGAGACTGTGGGGACGGTTCCGGGCCGGCCGCTGAACCAGTTCTCCCTCTCGGAACATGAGGGGACGCTCCGAGTGACGGCGACGATTCCGGCCGCGGGCGGCGCGCAGTCGGCCAACGACCTGTACGCCCTGGACGCCGAGAGCCTAGATCGACTCGGTGCTGCGACGGGTATGGGCGTGAACGAGGAGGTGTTCGCCGTCCGTTATATCGGTGACACGGCGTACGCCGTCACGTTCCGGCGGATCGACCCCTTCCATGTCGTGGACGTCTCGGACCCGCGAGACCCCGAGGAAGTCGGCCAACTCGAGCTCCCGGGCTTTTCCTCGTACCTCCACCCCGTCGACGAGGACCACATCCTCGGAATCGGCGAGGAAGACGGCCAGGTCAAGGCCGTGCTGTTCGACGTCTCCGACCCATCGGATCCGACCATCGACGACGACTTCCTGTTCGGCGCGGGCCGGTCTGCCGTCTCGGAGAGCCACCACGCATTCTTGCTCGACCGGCGCCACGAGGTCTTCTTCCTCCCGACCGGCCAGGGTGGCAGAGTCGTCGACTACAGCGACGGGGAACTCTCGCTCGAGACGACCGTCGAAACCGACGGCACGACCCTGCGCGCGATGTACGTCGACGACTACATGTACGTGTTCGGCCGCGAAGAACTGGCCGTAATCGACGAGCGCACCTGGAACCGGACCCGGACCGTCGACCTCGACGGGACGTAGCTCGTCCAGCAAGCACCATCTCGGCGAAGTCGCAGTAGTATGGTTATTTATCGTTACATTCATAGGCGACTACCGTCTACCGTGAGCGTGAGTAAGAGTAACAATGTCAATGGGTGCCTACGACGAGGAAGAACACGAGCGCCGTGAGCGGAAAAACAGCGAGGTAGACACTGACTTCGACGACGAGCGGACGAACTACAACGGAGAGGTCGACTACGACAGCGGCGAGTCCGCGGAGGACTTACTCGACCAGTTCAGGATGATGAACTCGGAGTAGTTGTTTCTGTCCGGACCCGCAACAGGCACACCGACGCGCCAGTGACGACAGTGACGGCGACGACGTGGCCGATGACGGCTGTCCGGAGGACCGGCGCCGAGGCGAGGAACGGAACCAGTGCAACTTGGAGGACGCCAAAGCCCATCGTCTCCAAGTCCGCTCGCTGGAGCGCACGGGCCGTCGACGGGTCGAACTGGTAGCGGGCCGACCGCCACAGCGCTACGACGCTGGCCCACCAGCCGGTTCCGATACGGTAACATACGTCCCACAGCACTAGCAGGACGAGATAGACCACGAGTATCGGTGGCTCCGGGCCGAACAACGTGGTCAGAATCGGTGTCCCCGACTGGGGTCCGAACACGAACAGGTGCGTAATCAACGCCACGTACGCCAGCACCGAGAGGACCACCTCGACGCTGGACCCGAAGAGGAGGCGCCGGTAGCTCTCGGGGACGGCTTCGCCGCGGACCAGTTGGCTAATCCGGAGCATCTCGACACTTCCGACAGTCGCGACGCCGACTGCGACGGT
Organism: Halorientalis sp.; assembly: GCF_028275115.1. Lineage (GTDB taxonomy): Archaea > Halobacteriota > Halobacteria > Halobacteriales > Haloarculaceae > Halorientalis. The sequence continues at coordinate 28,211 of NZ_JAQCNH010000005.1, forward strand.
GCCCACGGCGGCCGCCATCCAGAGGTCGTAGACCGCCGCCAACACTACCACCGCGGTCTCGAAGATGAGAAACTGCATGATGACCGCCGCACGCGTCGAGATATCGATGCCCGGCAGCGCCCCGACGATACTCTCGTACGTCCAGGTCTCTCCGTATTCGGGTTCCATCAGCGCTCCCCCGCGGCGGCCGGTTTCGGCCTGCAGGTGACGGTGGTACCATCGACCGCCCGCCGGACCGCGGTCTCGAACGGCGTCAGTTCGATGGGCAGGAACTCACGGACGCTGTCGTCTCGCACCACGACCGCGTTTTTGACGCCCAGAAGCAACGGATGCGCGACCGACCGGGGAACGTCGGTCACCAGGGTCACCAAGCGAGACGAGAGCTTCGGCGTCAGTGCCGGTACCGGGACGATCACCGGTCGCCAGCCGGTGACGATTTCGGCCGTCCGGGCCATCACCTGCTTGTAGCTCATGACCTCCGGCCCACCGATATCGACCGTCCGACCGGCGAGTTCGGGCACGTCGAGGACGCCGACCAGATACGTCACCGCGTCGTCGATAGCGATGGGTTGACATGGTGTATCGACCCACTGCGGGGTGACCATCACCGGGAGACGAACCGCTAGCTGGCGGACCAACTCGAAGCCGGCACTGCCGTCGCCGACGATCATCGCCGCCCGTAGACTCGTCAGCGCGAACTCCGCATCGGCGAGAATCCGTTCGACCTCGCGCCGCGATTCGAGATGCGCAGAGAGTCGGTCACAGTCCTCGCCCAGTCCACCCAGATAGAGCACTCGCTCGACACCGGCGTCCTCGGCCGCGGCGGCGAAGTTCGTCGCCGCCCGCCGGTCCCGCTCCACGTAGTCCGGCCCCGCACGCATCGAATGGACCAGGTAGTACGCCGCCTCGACGTCGTCCAGCGCCGCGTCGAAGCTTCCGGGCCTCAGCAGGTCACCCTCGAAAATCGTCACCGCGTCGGGGCCATCGTATCCGCCGCGGTCCCGGACGAGTACGGACACGTCGTGGCCGGCGGACAGAAGCGCCGGCACGAGGTGGCCGCCGACGAATCCGGTCGCACCGGTCACCAGCACGCGCATATCCCATGGATGGCCCCGTGTGTCTTAATTGGTCCCCAGTTCTCTCGGCTACGACTCGCGCAGGTCGCTGACACTGCTCACTCGCAGTCTCCGCGACGACCGTCTCGGCTACGACTCGCGCAGGTCGCTGACACTGCTCATCGTCTCCGCCAACGGTTCCCCACCGCCTAACCCCGTCGAGAGCGTCGCAGCGACGGCTTCCCGCGCCCCTGGAATCGGCTCGTGTGTCTCGACGTACGCCGCCAGCGCGAACGCGCGTTCGCTGACCCCACTCAGTTCCATCGCTTCAGTCCGCGAGAGCGTCGCGTCCAGCCAGTCCCGGACGATTTCACGACCCGGCGGACCGACCGGCGAAACCTGCTCACCGAGCAGGTGCAGTGTCTTCGCGGCCGTCGTCGGCGCCACTTCGGCCACGCTAGCTGCCGTCTCGATGGAGCGACCACCAGCGTACACCTCGACGACGGTCGCCGCTACCGCCGGTTCGCAGGGGAGTGCATCGGCGTGCTCGGCCAGTCGCGCGGCAAGGTCCGCGTCGGTCTCGTCGACAGTCGCCACACCCCGGTCCTGCTGTTTCTTGGTCACTTCCACCCCTGCGGCGATATCCGACAACCCCATACGCGAGCGTTCTGCCATCATCATAATAAATGTTCGTGACGCTGAACAAGCGACCGTCCGGGACGACGACGGCCCGAGCCGGACAGTCGACTGGAACGTACCGGTTACCGGTACGTTGTTTCGGCCGCAACCCGTCGTCTCCGGGCGGTCCGAGCGTTCTTTAAATAGTGATTCCGGGCCAACCTTCGACTGTAAGATGGCTACGTCAACACAGTGCTGTCCGGAGTGTCAGGGTAGACTCCGCAAGAGCGAGAGCGAAACGGTGTGTGGGGAGTGCGGGCTCGTTGTCGCGGAAGACAACATCGACCGGGGTCCCGAGTGGCGCAGTTTCGCCGACGACGAGGCGAACAGGGAACGGACCGGCGCACCGCTGACTCGGTCGCGTCACGACCGGGGTCTCACCACCGAGATCGGGCGGTCGACCCGCCTCAAAGGTCGCAAACGGCGCCGGTTCGCCCGGATGCGTCGGCAGCACAACCGCGCTCGAATCAGGTCCAAAGCCGAGCGCAACAGAGTGTACGCGTTCGGCGAGATTCGCCGGCTCGTCAGCACACTCGATCTGACCGACCACGTTCGCGATCAGGCCTGTGTCCTCTTCGAGTCCGCTCAAAAAGAGGACCTCCTCCGGGGTCGCTCCATCGAGGGGTTCACCGCCGCCGTCGTCTACGCGACCTGCCGGACTTCCGCCGTCTCGCGGACACTCGACGAGGTGGTCGGCGCCGCCCGCGCTTCCAAGAGCGAACTCACGGCCGCATACGACGCGCTGAACCGGGACCTCGGCCTCCCGACCGGCCCCATCGACCCTGCGGAGTACCTGCCCCGCTTCGCCAGCCGACTCGACCTTCCGCAGGCAGTCGAGCGCCGGGCTGACGCGCTCGTCGGCACCGCTCGAGAGCGCGGGCTGGTGTCGGGTCGGGACCCATCTGGCGTCGCCGCCGGCTGTCTCTACCTCGCCGCACGGGAACTGGAACGTGATCTCACGCAGGCCGAAGTAGCCGAAACCGCGGGTGTGACGCCGGTGACGCTCCGGGCGACCTATCAGGCACTCAGCGAGGACTGAACCGCCGCGGCCAGCCGTTCGACCTGGCCGGCCACCTCGCTGTCCGGAGCCGCCTGCGTCACGGGCTGGCCACGGGCCTGTGCGTCAGCCAGTGTCGCCGATTCCGGGAGTGCCGTGACCGGCGCGCCGAGTTCGCGGGCCAGCGCGTCCACTGTCCCGTCGTCCGTCGCCCGGTTCAGCACGATCCGGACCAGCCCAGCGTCCAGTTCTCGCGCCAGCGCCCGGGCGCGGACCGCGTTAGCGACCGCCGGTTCGGCCGGCGTCGTCACCAACACGCACGCATCCGCAACGCACAGCCCGAGGCCCACGTCTCCGCCCAGCCCGGCCGGACAGTCGACGACTACCCGGCCGTACTCGGCGGCGACCGACTCGACCGCTGCCACCAGCCGCGTCGGCTCGACCGCTCGCGCTCCCGCCAGCGACCGGCCGCACGGGAGGATAGCGACCGGCGTGTCTTCCCGGACCGCCTCGACCGGTGCCGCACGTCCGGCGAGCACGTCGTGGAGGTCCGGGCCGCGAGCAGCTGGGAGGTCCGCCATCCCCAAGTCCGCGTCGACGACCACCGCGTCCAGCGCGGCCGCCAGATTGTACGCCACCGTCGACTTTCCGACGCCACCTTTCCCGCCGGTGACCGCCAGGATCATGCTACCCGGTCCAGTCGCTCGACCGGCACTGTCGCCGTCTCGGCGCGGTCGACCAGTTCCGACGCTCGTGCCGCCAGCCGTGACAGTCGGTCGACATCCCGGGAGAGTTGTGCATTTAGGTCACGAGCGCCGGCGATGCCTCCGAGCTCTCGGAGCGCCTCGGTTGCGTCCGGCACCCGCGTCGTCGCCGAGAGTCGGTCAGCGGTCTCGACCCGACCCGCGACGGCGTCGAGCGTCGCCGTGACGGGACCACCGCCGGGGTTCGGGCCGGCACTGTCACCGCCGGCGTCCGCGACGGCCGCTGTCGGCTCTGTGTCGCCAGGCGCCGCCGTGTTTTCCCGACCGGTCCGGAGCGTGGACGGCCGCGCTCCACTATCGGTATCGGGCGTCGGCACGGCGTCCCGTGGCGGACGAGGTGCACCGAGCGTCCGGACGACGCCGTCGGGTGTCGTCTCGACTGCCGGGACGGCGACCCGCGGCGCCACGCCGTCGGCGTCGTCGGTCTCGACGGGTTCGGTCTCCTCGACGACCAGCGGGGGGTCGACTGGCGGTGCCGGACTCGCGACACCGAGCGGTCGGACGTCGTCGGCTCCCAGAACGCACGCGAAGCCCTCGTCGTCCCACCCCTCGGCGGGCACGCCCTGTCGGCGCGGCGGCCAGAGCGGCCCGTCGAGTCGGCTGGTCAGCCGAACGCGGCGAGTGTCGCCCGAGTTCTCGACGCGACCAGTCACGAGCGTCACACCGTCTGCACGCGATGCGGTGCAGGAGAGCGTCACCATGGGACGGGCTGGCCTCGGCCTGGGATATAAACTACAGGCGAAACACCTCCGCGTCTATCCAGTCGGCCGCAGTCGTGGGGTCTGCGAAGCGGTCGACCGAAAGCACCACTGGCGCCTGCAGGTCGGCGACCCGCGCCGCGGCCAGTGCCACCGTCACGGCCCCGGCCTCGAACGGGTCGGTCGGCGTCGGCCACGGTGCGGCCTCGACGGCGTCCCGATACTCGTCGGCGGTCTCGTCCGTGAGGTCGTCACGGGCTGCCCGCCGGAGATTCGCCAGTCTGTCTTCCAGCTCCATCCGGCGCTCGCGGGCGTCCCGTGCCGCCCTGGCAGCCTCGGTCGCGGCGTCGTGGCGCTCGCGAGCGGCGATCAACTCCGTCTCCGCCTCGGTGAGGTCCCGCATCGCCGCCGCCAGTTCGGCCTCCGCCTCGTCGGTCTCGACGTTCCGCGCCCGGAGCGCCCGGACCCGCCCACGCAGTTCCGCCACGCGCTCGTCGAGGTGGTCGACCTCGTTCGTCCGCTCGGCCACGTCGACTCGGGCCGTCCGCGTCGATACCTCCGGCACCGTCAGCTCGGCCAGCGCCGACTCGGTCTCGGCGATCCGGTCGTCCTGAGTCGCCGTTCGGCCACGAGAGCGCGCCGCCGCGGTGAGTCCCTGCCGGACCGAGACACACATCTCCGGGTGGATGTCGCCGAGCCACTCGTGAGCAGGCCCCGGATCGGGGGCCTCGACGGCGATGGCGGTGGGCTCGCCTCGGATCGCCCCGACGGCGTCTGCCCGTGACAGCCCCGACTCACGCGCGTCGACGACGCGCCCCTCACGAACCGTGCCCGCGTAGGCGACTCTCATAGCTCGCGGTCTTTCATCACCGCCGGATCGGGGTGGTCGTCGCCACTCGCGAACTTCGCATACGGCGTACTGGCGTGCTCCCGGTCGGCGTATGACTGTGCGGCCGCCCGGACGCCGTCGGGAACTGCCTCGAACTCGTTGAGCGGCGCCGTCCGCTCGACCTGCACGTCGACACCGTACTCCGCTCGGAGCCGCAGAGCCAGAAAGGCCCCGAACTCCGTCTCCTCGAACAGTGCCGCGCGGCCGAACCGACGAACCACCGTCTCTTGATGCGCCTCACAGGCGTTCCGGAGCGTCTGCCGGGCGGCGCGGGAGTATGTAACCACCAGCAACACAGACGAACTGCCAGCCCAACACATCAAAAAAGTATCCACATCGGTCCGGGTTCGCTACCCGACGAGGTTGCGGGTACGCACGTCGGCAGTCCCGTCTTCACGGAGTCGCACCTCCGCGTCGAACAACGACAACAGCGTGTCGATGGTCCGCTGTTCGTGGGCGTTCGGGTCGATGTGGAAGTGAGACACTGCACCGACCGAGTGCAGTTGACCGGTCAGCGCGTGGAGGAACTCGTACGCGGTTTCCAGATCCACGTACTGCAACAGGGCTGTCAGCGAGTCGAAACAGACCGCGATTCGCTCGTCCCGGCCCGAAATGAACTCTCCGACTTTGATTCCGATGCCGGTGAGGTCACTGGCGTTCGAGATGGTCTGTACGGCCTGGGAGTCGATGTCGGCGTTTCCACCACCGCCGACGGTCTCGCCAACGATGATAACGCCGAAGTCCCTGGGGTCAGTGCCGTGAACTGACCGCCACCGGTCGAGACAGGCGCCGGCCGGCGTGGTGAACGAGACCCACAGCACGCTCGCGTCACCGGGCGCGGCCTGTGTGAGCATGTCGACGCAGGCCTCGTCGGTTCCGCTCGTCATCGACGGCGCACCGAGCATGACTGTCGTCGCGTTCCCAATTCGTTCGTTAATGTCGGACTTCTCGGCTGTCACCGGCGTTCTGTCTTTTTATTTGGGAGAGTCCAATTAAAAACCTCGGGTGTTGTTTAGTCGCGTGACTGGTCGGGTTCCACGTCGGCAACACGCTCGACACCGAACGCCTCATGCGAAACGTCGTCGAACAGCGAACGAACGCGCTCGCTGGCTTCTCGTTCGCCGGTCGCCATCACGACCGTCCCCGACACCCGGTCGAGACCGGTGACCCGATATGCCGACAGTTCGCCCTCGAACTCCGTTGCATACGTTCGCAGGATACCGCGGACGTCCCGCTCCAGTCCGTCAAGATCCGTCTCGCCGTCCTCGAACGCTTCGAGGGCGGCTTCGAGGTTCCGTAGCGCAGAGATCCGGTCCATCTAGGTCGTTCTGAGGTGGTCGTTGCGGGGCTCGTACACCTCGCCTTTTTGTTTGAGCTTCTCGATTTCGTGTTCGGCCTTCGAGCGTTCCATCCCGGCTTCCTCGGCGCGTTCGAGGACGCGCTCGACCGGCGCGCCCTCGTCGTACTCGTCCTCGATGTCGGCGATCAGCGTTTTCAGGTTCTTGATCCGGTCGCGCTGACTCTTGGACGTCCCCGTCTCGATCACGTCCGCGTCGAGTTCGCCCGTCTCCGGGTCCATCCCGATATCCTCCAGCGTTCGCTGGACGATCTCGATCACGCGCTGTGCGTCGTCGACCTCAACGGTGTCTGACAGCCGAATACGGGCGCTGGCCTCCGCCAACCGTACCAGCGCCTCTAGCTTCCGGGCCGTCACCGGCACCGGTGCGTCCTCGTCTGTTCCCTGTGAGCGCAGGTCGACGTAAAACTCGCGAATCTCCGCTTTGGCCTCCTCGGTCATCGTCGGGAACACGTTCCGCTTGGCGTACGCCACGTACTTCCGGAGCAGTTCCGCGTCGATTTCCGGCGACACCTCGTCCGTGACGCGGGCGACCTCCTCCTCGGTATAGTCGGATGCCTGCGTCTCCGCACGATGGGTGTTCAACTCCCCCGCGTAGTTGGTCGTCAGGATGTGTTTCGCGAGGTTCCGGTCTGCCTCCTCGTCGGGTTTGTCCGTCACGGTGAAGATCAGGTCGAATCGGGAGACGAGAGCGGGTTCGAGGTCGATCTGCTCGGCGATTGGCTCGTACTGGTCGAAGCGACCGTACTTCGGGTTGGCTGCACCGAGGAGTGAGCAGCGCGATTTGAGTGTCGCGTTGATACCGGCCTTCGAGACGCTGATGGAATTGTGGAGGACGACACCTTCACTGACGAAGGTGTTCGTCGGTTCGACGGTCACGTCGTACACCCAGTCACAGGCGTACTCGCCCTCGTTGGGGACGGTCTCGACATCGGTCACGCGGTAGTATCGGAGGTCACATCGCTGTTCGAGGGCGTCCGATCGTCGCTCGAACTCGGCGAGTGCGTCTTCGACGGCGTCGCGTGCTTCGGCGGCGAGAGAGACACGTCGTTTCTCGTCGTATCCGCCGTTCTCGGCATCGGTTATCACGTTCGCCGTCTCGTCGATTCGCTCGCCGAGTTCGCGACAGGACCAGCCCACTGTTTCCCGAACGGCGGCCAGTGTCTCGGCGTCGGACAGCTCTCTCCGGAGGGCCGCTGCCCGCTCCCGGAGCGCAGCGAGTTCGCTCGTAACCGTCTCGATCTGCACACCCGAGTCCTGGTCGAGATTGGCCCGAAACCTGCCGGTCAGCCGAAGTCCAAGCAGTGAGCGTAGCTCACGGATCTCCCGGGCCGCGCTGGTTGGGAGGACATCGCGGTGGCGTGGCGTCTCCTCGCTTCGGTTGGCGAGCGCCCGCGCGTCGTCGTAGCGGTCGTCCGTCGACTCGACGACCCGGTCCACAAACTTCTCGATCGAGTCGTCCATCACGTAGACCGTCCACGGGTCCTCGACCGAATCGTGGTGGACGCGCGAGGCAACGCCGATCTTCGAGAGTGCGTCGGCATAATCCCTCGCCAGCCCCTCCGAAGCCGTCGAGAACGACAGTGACTCTCTCTCGGCTCCACCGTCCCCGGCGAACGCACCGACGAGGAACCGCCGAATCTCTTCCTCGGAGGCTCCGAGGACCGCCGCCGGAATCCGTCTGTCCCGCGCGGTGTGCATCACCGCTGGGAAGTTCTCTTCGAACCAGCGGATGAGTTTCGTTGAGCCCCACCGTTCCGTGGCAGTACCCACAGCGTTCGTGGTGTCCGTACACTCCATCCCGAACACGTCGCACATCAGGTCAGCCGCTCGGACGGGCAGGCGTTCGTCCGAGTTGGAGAAGCCGATCTCGTGTGCGGACCCGGCATCAGAGTGTCCCTCGGCAGCTAGTAGGCCCAAGAGCTCCGCCAGATCCGGCGACAGTTCGTCGGGAAGGTCGACATCTTTCTGTTCGCCCTGCTGGAGTTCGGAGTCGAGTTCGACGGGGTCCGCCGAGTTTGGAAGCTTCCGAGGCGCAGGAACGAACGCGCCTTCCTCGATACTGCCGGCTTCGACGGTTCCGACTTCGCCGCCGTCGTCGACGAACATCGGGTGTTCCGGCGTTACCAGCACGTTCCGGCCGTTCGAGAACGTCACCCGAACGAACTCGTCGGGGGCTTCGTGCCTACTCACCCGGTCGACCGTCGTCTTCTCGACCCCGTTCGTGTCGAGATCGACCGAGTGAACACCGACTCCCACTACTGGGAGGAGCTCACAGTCTACACCGTCGACGACATCGTCTGAGCGGGCAGCCATCTTTCCATCGACGAACTCGCCGATCTCGACCCGGCGGCCGTCCGCGAGCAGAATATCCGATTTCGGATGGTAGGACTGCTGTTCGAGCGCTTCGTGCATAGCACTCCGGTCGTCGGCGGCCATCTTGTCGAGTTCGTCGACTGCCGCGATGCCTTGGTCGGCCAGTACGAGCGCTCCTGCTTCCAGTGTCCACTGCTGGCCGTCGCCGAAGTCGTCGCGGACAGCCGCCGCGGTCAGTCCTGCTGAGGACGAACCTTTCCCAGACGTATAAACCGAACGTGGTGCGATCTCTCGGACGTACTGTAGTAGCTGGGAGTTGTGGGAAACGACGTTGTTCGAGATGTAGCTGTGCGTCCCCTCGATTTCCAGGTCGTAGACCCAGTCGTACTCGGGTTCGGTCTCCTCTATCGACTCGATTTTGTCCCACAGAACGTCGCCCGTTGCGAGTGATCGAAGCGCGGACACGTCTCCCTCTATGCCAGTGCCGCCACCGTCTGCGATAAAATGAGACTGTCCCACACTGTCAGCCAGTCGCGCCTCGAACGCATCGACGACGGTCTGAAGACTCGCCCGACTCGGATTTCGGTCCCCACGCTCGTAGCGTTGATAGGTAGAGCGTGGCAGACCACAGTCGGCCTGCGTCAGGTCGAGCGCTTCACGAACGCGCGCGAGATCGTCCCCGATCTCCGGGACGATATCACGGTCCGTGTTCTCGATTGTTCCGTTGGACGAACCGGTCGCCGAGGACGTCCGCTCAGTTACGAACCCGATCCGCTGGACGTATCGCTCGAACTGTGTACCACTAATTCGTAGCCGATAGCGATCATTGTGGCGCTCGGTCAGTTGCGACGTGATTCCGAGTGTCAGTAGGAGACTTCTGATATGCTCCAACCGGTCGCGACTCATCGATGCGACCGTGATCTCTCGCTGGGTCGCCGACACGTGACCTTCGCCTTCGATGAAGGCACGCAGGAAGGCGGATTTCGTTCGGCGGCTCGCGCCCATTATTTCGGCAGGAACGCATTCCTCTGCAGACGCTCCGAGGATGTTTGCATCTAACCGTTGCAGGAAGCGAACGAACTCGCTGGAGAAACACGCGATCTCGCGTGCCGATTTCCCGTCGTGAGCGCCACGCTCAGTGTAGTTCAGACCGAGTCGCTCCAGTGTGTCAGCGACATCGTCGAGTACCTCGTGGTCGTCGTCTGTAATCGAAACGAGTCCGGTATCGTCCTCGCGTTGTTCGACGTACCCCTCGGCGACGATGTACCCGAGTAGCCGCGCCAACCACGGCGTCCACGTTTCGGGAAGGTCGAGACGAACGGTACTGTTCGGTCGGGAGCGGCGATAATCGGCTCCGAGGGCGTCGTCGCCCTCCGTAGGAAGTTCTCGTGGCGTCGCGACGAACTGACCCTCAGTCAGGGAGTCGGCTCTCCTCGCGTCGAGCCCCCCTCCAGACTGGACGAACAACGGATGGGACGGTGTCACTTCGAGTTCGTACCCACTGGCTGTCCGCACTCGGTACATTCGGTCCGGGGCTTCGCGTTTCCAGACCCTCGTCGCGCACCCGAGTCCGATTTTGCCGTCGTCTCGAAGCGATGGGACCTCGATGTCGACCTCGTCGTAAACACCGTCGTCGACGGGCACCGGGTCGTCCAACTTCTCCTCGACAAGGTCGCGAATCGGTCGTTCGCTTCCGTCAGCCAGCGTAATTTTTGTGTCTCCGCGGACGCATTTGCCCGTACCCGGATCGCCGATGAGCAGCATATGCAGGTCGCCGCGGATGCGGGACTCGTCGGGCAGGTGTTTCGTGACCCCGGAGAACAACTGGAGGATAATCGCCAACTTGGCCTGACGATAGCCGTAGATAGAGGGGGCAATAGAGTCGACCATCGTCTCGTAAATTCCCGCCTCTTCGGAGAGTGAGACGATTTCCTTTTTATCCTCGTCGGTGATGTCCATATCCTCGAACTGTTCGTCCTCGATGGTGACCGCAGAGCCGTCCATGTACACGTCGAACATGGGCGATTTCTCCTGTTGGCCCCCCTGCTGGTCGAGGTTGAGTTCGCCGCTGACCCGGACGTGGTCGCCGGCGGTCACCCGTCCCGTGATGTCGTCCTCGATGTTCACGTCGATGCTCTGGGGTGTCTCACCGCCCCGGAGCCCCTCGGGACTCTCCTGGATGCGGAGTTTCTGAGCGTCGACGAACTCCGATTGGTCGTAGTTGATTCGGAACGGGCCCTGGCGTTCACACCCCTGGCACTCGTGGGGCTCCTGGAAATCGCCGGCTGTCTGTGGGATGCGGGTCAGAGTCCCACAGCGCTGACACTCGAAGGCAGCCGTCGTCACTTTGGGGCGAACGTCAGTTGCTTTCCGGACGATGCCCGTGACGGCGATGAGCTTTCCGCGGTGGTCGGCGCGGATATCGCGAATCCCCGTCGTTTTTGGGAGGTTCTGGACGCGGACGTGAGCCTGCCCGAGCTTCACGTCCACGGGGAGGTCGTAGAGCCGCAGGGCCTCCTCGGCGTAGTCCTGGAACTGGCCCGGGTGGTTACGGTAGTCGTCGGCCAGGTCCGGATCGAACCGATAGAGGTCCTGCCAGTCGACGTAGAGAGACTTCTGTTCGTTGGGGTACTTCTGGGCGAGTTCACCGATCTCGTTCCGGTAGTAGTTGCGGTAGAACTCCTCGAAGAGATCGATGACTTCGGTGTCCTCCGCGCGCGCCATCTGTCGTCACATGGTTGTGCCCACTCGCCTAAGAAGGTTCGCAACGCGGGGTGAAACTGAACGCTGTCCGGTGTTGCTACGTCGCCGGCGACCCACAGGTCAGACGACGAATCGGTCGGATAGATAGAGTTAATACGTCAAACATACATCATCGAACTGATGCGCCGCCGCACCCTCCTCGCGACCGTCGGTGCCGGACTCGCTACCGGTTGCTCGGAGTCGATTCCTCTGCTCGACCCCGACGACACCCCGTCCGAAACCGACAACACGCCTCCCGGTCCCGGCACGCCGCCCGAGTCGCCTCCGACGGAGACAGTGGAACCGACCGCGACGGATGTGGAACCTACCGAGGAACCGACCGGGACCGAGACGCCAAACCAGGCCGAGCGCCGCGGTGCCGAGGTCATCGGGAACGCCCGCGACCGCCTCGGCGACGCCTACGACGCGTACGTCGGTTTCGCCGACGATAGTGGGGGCCGAGGCGAGGACGGGACTGCCACCCTGCTCGATGTGACTGTCGCGACCGACGTGACCTTCTCGCGCGTGACCGGTCCTGTCAGCGAGGCCAGACGGACGCTCGAGGAACTCCCGCGTCGGGCCAGCGGCGAACAGTACGAGGCGTCGCGGCGGCTTCGAGGCGTCACGACCGTTCTCGATCAGGGAATCCGGTTTCAGGACGATATCCGGAGTGCGCACGAGGAGTTCGAGTTCGTTCTCGGCCGGATCTACGCCGACAACACCGGCACGGTGCCCAACGCCCTCGGCAGAATGCGCACCGCCCGGTCGGCTGCCGCCGAACACCTCGACGCCATCGAGAGCGAGAGCGCAGTCGAGGACGCCGACGCGTTCGACCAGTTCGATACCTCGACCTACGAGGCGAAAGTCGACCAGTTCCGGCGGGCCGTCTCGGCCTTCGAGGCACTCCCCGACGCGCTCGCTGGCGTCAAGCGTGGTCTCGACGGGTTCAGGGGTGCTGCCCGGTCTTACCGGAGCGAACAGTACCTCTCGGCGGAACGGGAATTCGAGACAGTCGGCGACGAACTACGCGTTGCCAGCGACGCGCTGGCGGACGTCCAGGCGCCCGGTCCCATGACCGACGCCGTCTCGGATCTGGCCGGCGTCACCGACGCACTCGCGTTGGCCGCCGTCGACTTCGAGACTGCCGCCGACACGGGGTCACGGGGCGAACGCAATGCACGTGAGACCGCTCTCGCCGACGCGAAAGCGCACCTGCGCGAGTCGGACGTCGCCGTCGAGCGCCTCGACGTCGTCCAGCGCCTCCTCCGGGAGTAGTCAGGCCGTCTCGACGAACCTCTCGGCTTTTCATGCGACCGGTTCGGCGTCCTCGAACACCACCATCAGCGGCACACGCTGCACCTGGAACCGGTCGATGGGTGGCGGGTCGTCCCGTGGGTCTTCGTGGCGTTGAACTAATCGACGGGGGATTCGAGCCGTGAGGACCGCGTGAAACACCGGTCTACTCGACCATCCACGAGATTATCGCGCCCTGCTTGTGGATCGTATGCTGGAGTCCCGTGAAGTGCGCTATCTCACACACGGTCGCCTCCACGTCGTACCAGTAGGCGATGTCTTTGGCTATCTTGTCCGCTATGTCCTCGGCGGTGTACCGACTCGGGAGTGCCTCTACGGTCTCTGGGTCACTATCTGCCCGTTTGTAGAACAGCCCCAGTAGACCCGCTCGGTCTCCGATGTCCGACTCTGCGAGGCTCTGTGCATCAGTCAACAACGTGTTCCGGTGGAACGGGCTGAAGACGTGTTTGAACATATCCGGCTCGGGGTCGCCGTTCGCTCGCCAGTACCGGATTAATTTGGCTTCAACGGGTGTCCCGTCGGGTAACTTCAGGTCACACCGTTCAGAACTCTCGGGGTAGGACACCTCCCGGTCTACCCCCTCGTATCGACTATCTTGATCGCGGAGGTCCCGGAGAATGAGTTCGATCTGCCGTTCTTCGTTTTCCGACCCGATTCCGTTCCCATACTGGCCGGTAGTCCGACTATCAACGTCGGGGACTACCTCCGCCATATCGGTAGTTAGTTCTCCAAGTGACGACGACTCGCCCATACAGTTCGTTGCGTCACCGTTGAGTAAAGCCCGGCGGCAGGAGTAGACCTCTGTACCTCGGGAGAGGTCATCATACGGCTACTGGCGTCCAGTATCCCGGAGAGTCTTATTTTACCGGGACGAACGGTCGGTGATGGCACGGGAGAACGACCTCAACCGTCTATATGACCTCCTGACTGAACTCGAAGACCGTGTCGACGGGAAACAACGGCTCGGTGACTGTACCGGATATATGGACTGGCCCGAGCGTGGCGTCTATTTCGTCTTCTCACACGACGAGCGAAGAGATAGAGATAACAACACCGTCTAACACGGATCGGCACACACGCCGTCTCCACCGGCTCAGGAACGTCGCTATGGAACAGACTCCGGACTCACCGAGGAGCGAACAGCGGGACGTATGGAGGCGGCGGCAACCACCGAGGTTCGGTTTTTTGGAAGCGCGTCGGGGAGTCGCTTCTCGAACGCCACGACCTCCACGACGAGTATCCTCACTGGGGAGAAGGGTCGAGTGCCGACCGCGACCGACGACTCTCCGAGCACGACCATGAACAACGAGTAAGTGACTATATCCGGGACCTCCCGTTTCTGTGGATCGACGTGGACGACGAACCCGGCCCGGATAGCGACCGAGCGTACATCGAACGGAACGCTCTCGCTCTCGTCAGCAACTTCCAGAGGGAGTCGCTCGACTCCCGACACGACGGCTGGTTAGGTAGACACAGTCCGAGAAAGGAGATACGAGATTCCGGGCTGTGGAATATCAACCACGTCGAGGAAACATACGACCCCGCGTTTCTCGATAGAGTCGCTGAAGCCGTCGAGGATACGACGCCTGTGTAGCCGCTATCTCTTACGACGTTTTCGGACCTGATATAGCAGTAACTACCTCGGTTTGTCGGTTCAAGTTGGGGATCGCGTCCCGAGAAGGCGACTTCAAACGACTACACAGGCGCTTGTCTCTCGTGAAGCCCACTACGGCGGAGGGGTGCGACCGTACCGTGGTTGGAATCTACGGTCGAGAACACACGACACGATATAGAAAGGACGCACCGCTATCGTGCGAATCTTGACCAATCAAGAAGGAAGTGGGACCGCCCGGATTTGAACCGGGGTCACGGGCACCCAAGGCCCGAAGTATACCAGGCTAACCCACGGTCCCGTAAGTAAAAATCCTGCCCGGTCAAAAGTAAGCGTTTCGTTGCGAGAGTGGCCTGAACGTTGTTATTATCGAACACGTATCGGTAGGTATGAACACCGAGGACAGAGCGTCGCTGGTGGACTACGACACGGAGGCGGCGCTGGAGGCAGCGACCGACCGGGCAGGGGAGTCGTTGCTCGTCTGTGCGGAGTACACGCCCGAGGATTTCCGGGTAGTGTATCTCTCGGATCGACTCCAGGCCGAGTACGGCGGACTCGAGGAGGTCGTGGAGGCGGGCGAACTGTTTCACAAATACGGTCAGCTGGATTTCGTGGCCGAGGATCAGTTCGCGGAGTTCTACCCGACACTGTCGGAGACGCAGGCGTTCGTCACGTACACGGACTACGCCATCATCGGGCGAGTCGTGGGAGAGACTGAGGGATTCTATTTTTCGGTCGAGGGCGGGACGCGGGTCACACCGCTGGTGGACGCGGTGACCGAACTCCTCCGCTAAGCGCCGAGCCAGTGGGCGACACCGAGGGCAGTGGCAGTGGCCACGGCGACGGTGCGGTGGAGAGGTGTGCCGACGCAGGTACAACGAGTAAAAGGGGGGCCTAGCCCGGCCGCTCACGCACTCAGTCGGTCGCGGATAGCCGCGTATGTCGCGGCAAACGAGTCGTCGTCACGGACGCAGCCAACTGCGACCCCGATCGGGTCTAACCGTGCGACGCCGTTCGCGCCTTCGACGACGAACTGCAGTCCGTCGTCTGTCCGTTCCCACTCGCCGCCGGCGGTCCCCTCGATCACCAGCGCGAAGTAGCCGCCGACCTCGGTCACGCGGTCGAGCTGGAACTGCGAGTCCGGATCGTCGAGTTCGAAGTCCCCGAACGTCGCCGGGTCGTACTCCTCGGTGACGAGTCGGTCGAGTCGCGAGAGGGAGTCCGGCGAGAAATCCAGGTCGTATCCCGGGTAGGTCGCAGCGAACGCCTCGGCGTTGTCGTGGAGATCGTCCGGCGTCGGGAGCGTCGGCCCCGACTCGGCCGGTCCGCTGTCACTGATTTCCGCGGCGAGCGCCTCCCGTTTGGCGGCCTCGTCGTTTAGCTCCGGTTCGTTGGCTCTCCGGTTGGTCGTCCCGGTTTCGGAGTCGCCGTCACCGGCGTCTGCGTCGCGTCCGGGCGATTGTGCCTTCGTCGTCGCTGCAGTGTCGATTTCGGCGCCAGATTCGGTCGGCGTCGTCGCAGGCGTCGCGTCGTCGTCCCGGTCGGCGCGGTCGACCAGCCCTGCCGCGACCGTTTCCTCGATCGCGGTTTCGAGAGGGGACTTTCCTTCCGGATCGACGGTCGGCCCGGTATCGGTGTCACCGCCGGCGTCGGTGTCGGCAGGCCTCCCGGACTCGGCTTTTGGTCTTTCGCGGGAATCGGCTCTCGGAGACGGGTCCGACTCGGCAGTCGTGTCGTCCTCGGCACCGTCGGTGGTGTCGGTCGTCTCGTCGGTCGGCGGTGATGTCGCGTCGTCGTCCGCCCCGTCGACGACCGACGCGGCCAGCGGGTCTGTGTCGTCGGTCGGCTCCGTACTCGTCTCGGCGGTTCCGGTCACCGTGCCGCGGCTCGTCGGCCGGGTTCCGGTTTCGGCGTCTGCCGCCGGCTCCGCGGTGCTCGGGTCGTCGGTGGACTCGGTGTCGGCACCGGAGTCGACGGAATCGGTGGCGGTGTCGGGTTTCACTGCGGTCAGGTCCTCGTCTTCCCGGTTCGTGGCGGCTGGCGTTCCGGTGGCTGGCGTCACGCCTGCGGTCGTCGCCACCGCGGGGACTTCGAGGTTCGCGCGGTCGGTGATGTCGTTGAACCGTGTGGCGAACACCGACGGTCCGGACAGCGAGTTCGCAGCGACTGAAAAGACCGGGACGGGAACTGGCGGCGCGTCGGTGGCGCCGTCGACGGCAACGGCGATGTCGTCGTCCCGACGGGTCCACTTGGCGTCGAGGCTCCGGACCAGGACCTCGCCGTAGTAGCTGCCGAGTTGTTTGACCAGTTCCGTGTACATTCCGGAGTCCATGTCCGACCCGCCGAGTTCGGTGTCGCGGAAGCGGTCCTCGTCCCACTCGTCGTCGGCGAGTTCGTCCAGGCGGGCGAGCGAGCGGGGCGAGAAGTTCAGGTCGTAGCCGTTCCAGAAGTCGGCCAGTTCCTCGGCGCGGGCCGCCATATCGCTCGTGTCCACGGGGGCCGGTCCGCTGTCGCTGGGGTCGTCATCGTCCGCTGTGAACCGGTCGGCGACTTCGCCGAAGACCGGTTCCTCTGCGAAGGAGTGGCCGGCAATCTCGAACACGTCGACGGTCGCGGGGTCGCCCTCGTACTCCAGCGAGACGGCCCACCGCTCGTCACCCTCTACCCACTCGCCGTCGCGCTGGCGAGCGAGCACCTCGCCGAGGTAGCTGCCGGCCTGTATGGTGTAGCGAGTGTGCAGGTTGGCGACAGCATCGTCACCCTCGTTGTGCATCACGTCGAGTTTCGCACCCTGTTTGTCGGCGAAGTCGTCGAGTCTGGAGAGCGAGTCAAGCGAGTAGTCCAGTTCGTGTGCGTCCCAATCGGCGACGGCGTCGGCGGCTTTGTTCCGGAACGTCGTCGGCGTGGGGTCCCGGCGCCCGGGCACGGCCGCGTCGGTGTCGTCGTCCGTCGGTTCGTCGTCCCCCGAGACGAGCCCACGGACCGAGTCGAAAAGCCCCATACTGCGGTGTGCGGTCGCGGCGTGAATATGTGTTACGGGCGTCGAACAGGTCCGCCGGCGGACGGCTATCGGTCTTCGTCGCGCAACTCCAGGTCCGCGACGATTTCGGCCGGGTCTCTCCCCTTCCGGACCCCGTTGAGCATCAGGAAGGCCTGGTCGGGCGCGAGGAAGTGCCGGGTCACCGCCCGTCCCAGCGGCGTCGGGTCCAGACCGTCGATGAACTCGTATTCGAGCAGTTTCCCGAGGGCGTGTTTGGTCGGCACCTCCCCCACCATCCGGTCGTTGAGCCGCTTGGCTCGCTTCCCGGCGACGGTGACGTTCGCCAGCGTCTCTTCGACGGCCGCCGCCTCGTCGTAGCGGGTGACGACGGCCTCCATCTCACCTTTCAGCAGCGTGAACGCCACCTCGTCCTCCGTCATCTCCATGCTGTTGTGATAGACGCCGTCGGGTTCGACCAGCATGTACACCGTCCCCTCGTCGTGGTAGTCCGGCCGGCCGGCCCGGCCGAGCATCTGCTCGAACTCCTGGACGGTGAGCCACTCGATTCCCATCGCCAGCGAGTCGAAGATCACCTGTGAGGCCGGAAAGTCCACCCCCGCTGCCAGCGCCGCCGTCGTCACGACCGCCGCCAGGTCCTGGTCGGCGAACTGTCCTTCGACCGCCTTGCGGCGCTTGTAGTCCAGCCCCGCGTGGTACGGCGCGGAGTCGTACTGCAGTTTGCGGGAGATCTCGTGACACCGCCGTCGGGAGTTGGTGAAGACGATCGTCTGCCCGCGATACCCCTTCGAGGACTCCTGGTCGAACGCCCGCTTGACCAGTTTGTCCTCCACGTCGAGCTTCTCGCGCCCGTCCGCGAAGGTCAGGTGGCGCTCGATGGGGACCGGTCGCTCCTCAAACTCGATCAGTTGGGCGCGGAGCCGCTCGGCCAACTGCCCTGGGTTCCCGACCGTCGCCGAGAGGTAGATGTACTGGGTGTCGGCGCGGCTCTGATGGGTTTCAGTGTAGTGTTTGAGCCGCGAAATCAGCCCGTCGAGGCGGTGGCCCCGTTCCTCCTCGCCGAGGGTATGTACCTCGTCGATGACGACGGTACCGATGTCGCCGAGGTCCTTCCCGGTCCGGAGCGCGTGGTCGATTCCCTCGTACGTGCCGACGATGATGTCGGCGTCCGGCGAGAAGCGGTTGCCGTCGTCGTTGATGCGGCTGGCGCCGACGCGGATCGTCACGTCCGCGATGTCGCCGTACCGCTCCTGGAAGGACTCGTGTTTCTGGTTGGCCAGCGCCACCAGCGGTACGAGAAACAACATCTTGCCGCTGCCGTTGAGGACACGATTCAGGCCGGCCATCTCGCCAATCAGGGTTTTGCCGGTTGCGGTGGCGCTCACCACGAGCTGGTCGCGTCCGTTCAGTGCGTCGTTCTCGACGGCGAGGCTCTGAACGGGGAGCAGTTCCTCGAACCGACCCTCGAGTTTCGATTGGATGCCCGGGTGCAGCGACAGCGAGTCGACCGGAACGGGCTCTACGTCGTCGAGCGTCGCGCTAATCTCGTCGAACTTGGTCAGGTCGGGGTCGAGTCGTCCCTCCAGCAGATTGGTGATGCGGCCGAGGTCCTGCACGTCGAGCAGGAGTTCTTCGAGGCGCCCACGGGCGCTCGCACTCATCGAGCCCTGCATCGTCACCTGCCGGTCGAGTTCCGCTTTGGCACAGTCCGGACAGATGAACTCGTCGTCGGTCTCGATGGCCGTTTCACTCGTGATGGGGGAGTAACGGCCGTCGCGGGCACAGAGCCGACAGGTTCGGACGACCTTCGCGTCCAGTTGATAGCCGTCGAGCATCGCTAGGAGGCGTTGCCGGCCGGCATGAGAGGTCTGCTGTGAGATGCGGATGCGAGAGGCACGTCGAGCGATGTCGACGAACTCGTCGGGACTGCGCGGTTCTTCACTGGTTCCCTCTTTGATCCGGAACCGACCCGGGCGCGGACCGGCGTCGGTCTCTTTGAGTTCGAGGATAGCCTGGAACAGTCGCTTGCCGTCCCGTTCGACGACCGCCCGGTAGTCGTCGCCGTCCTCGTGGAGGAACAGCGTATCGACCTGCGCGACCTGCCGTGACACGTCTCCGTGTAGACGGTGCGAATATTTGAGTCCACCCGTTCGACGGCGATAGCACGATATGACTCCACATACCAGTGTCGAACGTGCCATCACAGCGGACGACCGACGTGGCGAAAGCGGGACCTGCTGACGCCCTCGTCACAACGTGGCGCACACGCTGTCGGGCTATTCGGTACCCTCGACGCGGCCCTCGGTTTCGCGCGGGCCGCGCTGTTTCTCGGACCCAGCCCGGGCCCCCTCGACTGGTCACTCCACCAGTTCGATCTCGTCGTCGCCGTTGGGCACCGCACAGACGAACGCACCCGTCTCGTCGCCGTCGTTGTGATACCAGTGGACGGCACCGGCGGGGATGAACAGCGAGTCGCCAGCGGTGACGGTGTATTCTTCCTCCTCGATGCCCACCGTATACTCCCCCTGCAGGACGTACTGTTCGTGTTCGACCTCGTTCGTGTGTTCCGGTATTTCGCCGCCGGGCGCGATGGTGAACCGGCGGATGGCGAAGGTCGGTGCGCCGTCGCTCGCGTCGATCAGGACGCCTTTCTCGACGCCCTCGGCCGCGTCGACGGTTTCGTAGTCGGCCTCGTCGGCCGAGCGAATCACGGCGTCATCGCTGTCGTGCATGGTCGGCGGTACGGCCGCGACTCTGAAATCGCCACTGGTGCCGGCGTCCTCACTCCACGATGGGGGCGAAGTACTTCGGGAGCCGTTTGCGCAGGGCGGCGTAGACGCCGGCACCGGCGACGAGCGAGAGCGTCAGCCAGCGGATCGGCCCGACGAAGACGAAGACAACCGGGAGCGCGAACGCGGCGGTGACGAGGAAGTCACGCGGCGCGCCGTCGTAGGGCACGACGTACCGTGCGCGGAGCCACCGGCCGGTGGCGTGACAGTAGACGGCGTTCGGGTTCGTCCGCTCCCAAGGACGCAGTTCCTCCCCGGCACCGAGCGCGTCGCTCGCGGAGTGGACTGCCGCCGCGAGAAATCCGACGGCGGCCGCGACCGAGAGCGGCGTCGGTGCGGCCAGCGCGACGCCCGCGGCGAGGGCCGCTGGAAGAAACAGCAGTGCGGGCGCGTGGAGTGTTCGGCGGTGCTGTCCGACGAACAGGTCCACGTCGGGCGCGGCACCGCCGACCGCGCCACCGACCGCGGCGGCGGTCCCCAGCGACGGCTCGACGGTCGCGACGGCGGCTCCGAGCGCGAGTCCGACCGTGACGTGGGTTGGTGCCATCATCTCTGTGCGGTTCGGGCTGGGGTTGGAGCGGCACGGGTATCACTGTTCTGTCGGTCGCGGCAGGTAGCCGGTCATAAGCAGGTAGTCCCGCGCAAAAAGCGCCAACGACGGGACCAGCAGGACGGCTGCCGGGGCCGCGAGCGGCCCGCTCGGCACAACCGGGACCAGCGCGACGGTGACGAACACCATGTGGACACCCGACAGTTGCCGGCGACGGTCGCTCGGCGGCAGTTCGTGGACGGGTCGGTCGCGACAGCGCTGGAGTCCGCGCCCGGCCTTGAACAGATACCGGGCCGCCGACAGCGACAGGTACCAGATCGGGAGCTGTCCCCAGACGACGGCGACGACCGGCGCGACCAGGAAGCCGACCGTGTCGAACGCCATGTCGAGCCGTTCGCCGAGACGTGTTCCCCCGCCCGTTCGGCGGGCAATCCGGCCGTCGAACCAGTCGAGGGCGACGCCAGTCCCGTAACAGAGTCCGGGGAGCCAGGCGACCACTGTCGTCGGCGGGAGGACGACGAACCCGGCAACGGCGGCGTAGAGCCACCCCCGGACCAACGTCACGGCGTCGGCGACCCGCATCGCCGCCCCTGCGGTCGGGAGCAGATTGCGGCGCGAGTGGTAGAACCAGGCCTCGAAGCCGACGATCGGACCGGCGACGAGCGCCCAGGCGATTGCCGACCCGAAGTCGACGAGCCGTTCGAGGACGGCCGCACCGGCGGCCATCATCAAGACGCTCCCCCCGCCCAGGAACAGCCATCGCCTGTGTCGCCGGCCAAAGCGCGCGCGCTCGGTCCCGCTCATCGCTCGAACTCCGGGTCTTCGAGGGTAGCGATGCGGTCGCGCGCCGCCGCGTCGAGTCGGTCACCGGCCGCCGCCAGGTTCGCGACGACGTGGGTCTCGTCGTTGCTCGACGGAATCGGCACCACTCCCTCGGTTGCGTTCCAGGTGAGGACGACCTCGGCCGGCGAGCGTCCCCGTTCGGCCGCGATTTCTTCGAGGACCGGTTCATCGAGTAGTCCGGGGGCCGAGAGCGGGGAGTGGGCGATCACGCGGATGCCTCGCTCGTGGCAGAACTCGACCAGTTCCGTGCGCGGCCGGTACGGGTGGCGCTCCACCTGCACGACCGCCGGTTGCACCGACCCCGCCGACAGCACCGTCTCGACCTGCTCGCGGGTAACGTTACAGAGGCCGAGCGTCCGCGCCCACCCCCGCTCGTGTATCGTCTCCAGATTGGCCCACGACTCGGCGAGCGATCGGTCGACGGTCTCGATCTCGCCCGTCTCGTCCTCCGGGAAGGCGACCGCTTCCTGCTCGGCGACCGGTCGCTCCGCGAGCCGCTCCAGCGGTCCCTGGTACGCCCACGAGTCGGGCCAGTGCAGGGCGTAGCAGTCGAACGCCTCGATGCCGAGTTCGGCACGACTCCCGGCACACGCCTCGGCGACGTGGCCGTGGTTCGTGTTCCAGACTTTCCCGAACAAAAAGAGCGCGTCCCGGTCCGGCGTCCCGGGGGCTGCGAGCAGGTCGCCGATGCGGTGTTCGTTGCCGTACAGTTCCGCGGTGTCCAGCAGGCGGTAGCCGGCGTCGAGCGCCGTCGCGATGGCGTCGACTCGGTCGACGTACTCGTCGCCGCCGCGGTAGCGTGAACAACCGAACCCGATCGGCGGGAGCCGAAGCGAGCCGGTGGACGAGTCCGCAGCCGTCCCGGAGGCGTTCTGTCGCGGCCGGACGACCGGTCGCGCAGGCCGGGCTGGCGTCACGTCCGAATCGGCGACTGAGGCGGACCCCTCGTCGGCGGCCGCTCGCTCGATGGCTCCACAGATCGCGACGACGTGCGCGCCGCGGCGGGCGGTGTCGCAGGGCCGTCGCCCGTCGGCCACCGCGGCCGCGAGTCGCTCGACGCCGTCGAGATAGGTCCCGGCACGGGTCGGCTGTTGCGGTGGCAGAGGGGTGTACTCGCGGCCCTGGCGGCCGAAAAAGACGGCATCAACGTCGGCGTCGAGTGCGCCGGCGTCCCGGAGCCGCAGGGAGCCGTCGTCGCCGTGGAGTTCGACGCCGTAGAACTCCCGGCTCCGGTGGGGCGCGTAGAAGCTCGCGGTCAGGCGGACGACCGGGCCGGACGCGAACTCAAGCGTCGCCTCGACGTGTGTCGGTGCGTCGGGGGTCGCTGACTCGCGGGCCGGCCACACGTCCAGCGCGTCGGCGGCCCGGACCCGCTCGACGGGGCCGAACAGTGCGACGAGGACGGTGAGCGGGTAGACCGACCCGTCGTACAGCGGCCCGACCGAGAGGAATCCGGCGGGGCTGTCGTGCCACTCCGTGACCCGGCCAACGTGGGCGTATGCGTAGCCCAGGCCGACCCGGCCGAGTCGGCCGTCGGCGACGGCACGGCCGGCGAGTCGCTGTGCCGGACACCGGGGTGCGACCGGCGCACAACCCAGCGCGCGGTCGCGCTCGGCGGCCATCTCCAGCAGGTCGCGAGCAGTCTCGGCGTCGAGTGCGAGGGGTTTCTCACTGTAGACGTGGCGGTCGGCGGCGAGCGAGCGCCGCGTCACGGTGGCGTGGGCGCTGTGGCTCGTGAGGTTCACCACGACTGGGGCGTCGACGGCGGCGAGTGCGTCGTCGAGGGCGGTGAACGCGGCCGCGTCGTGGCTAGCAGCCAGTTGCTCGGCGCGACCGGCATTCGTGTCACAGACCCCTGCGAGTGAGAGCGGGCTATCGGCGAGCTCGGCCGCGTACTGCTCGGCGACGGCTCCCGCGCCCACGAACAGGCAGTTCACATGTATAAACAGTGATTGAACATAATAAACCCGTCCCCGGGTCGCAGCCAAGGTTGAAGCCGCTCGGGACTACAGTATAGATATGGGAGAAACGGCCACAGGTGGACGTACAATCGACACGGCATCGCTGTCGCCGCTGCACTGGGCGGCGTTCGGTCTCGCGGCGGTCACTGGTGTCCTCCACATCTGGCTCGGGGTGCAGTTCATCTCGTCGTCGTTAGGCATCAGCTTCCTACTGGCCGGCGTGGGATTCCTCGGAGGCACGGCACTGGTGGCGATTGACTACCGTCGACGCTTCGTCTACGCCGTTGGCGTCCCCTTCACCGCCGTCCAGATCGTCGCCTGGTACCTGGTGAACGCGCCCGACTTCTCACCTGTCGGCTATCTCGACAAAGCCGTGCAGACCGCCTTCATCGTCGTGTTATTCGTGCTGTACCGGCGGGAGGGGTAGACAGCCGATGCTCGCCGACGACGCGGGTCGCGGACCGCTCCGGCGGTCGGTCCTCCGGGCCGTTCAGGCGGTCGGTCGCCGGGTCGACTACGGCACGTCGGTCTACGAACGCGAGTGGGACCTGCTGATCGTCCTCGACGGGTGTCGGCCCGACGCGTTGTCCGCCGTCGGTTCGGCGTTCGAGTTCGTCGACGCTGTCGACCGGCTCCGGTCGGTCGGGAGCTGTTCCTCGGAGTGGCTGACCCGAACGTTCGGCCCGGAGCGCGCCGAGGCGGTCGCCGAGACGGTCATGGTGACGGGCAACACCTGGACCGATCGGTACCTCGACGCCGACGCCTTCGCCGTGCTCGACGAAGTCTGGAAGTACGCCTGGGACGACCAGCTCGGGACGGTCCCGGCGCAGGCGATCACCGACCGCGCCGTGGCGCTGGCCCGAGACAGAGACCCCGAACGCCTCGTCGTCCACTACATGCAGCCCCACCACCCGTTCGTCCCCGACCCGCTGGCGGAGGACGACGGGATGGCCCGGAGCGGGGCGCGGAGCAGCAACGCGAACCCGTGGGTGGCGCTTCGGCGCGGCGACGTGTCGGTCGAACGTGTCCGGGCAGCGTACGAGGCGAACCTCCGGTACGCCCTCGAGTCGGTCTCTGTCGTCCTCGACAACGTCGCGGCCGACCGCGTGGCCATCACCGCCGACCACGCCAACCTCTTCGGGGAGTGGGGGCTGTACGGCCACCCCATGCACACGCCGGTACCGGCGCTGCTGGCCGTCCCGTGGGTCGAGACCGAGGGACGGGACCACGGGACGCACGACCCAGCGTGCACCCCGCCTGAGCCGTTACCGGTGGGTCGGGTCTACGGGGACGGCGACGAGACCGACCGGCTCGACGCGTTAGGATATCGCTGATATCGCGTGCGCGCGGCTCAGCGTCGTCCTGGATTTCCGGCGTCGTCCTGGATTTCCGGCACACACAGTTTTTATCTGCTACAGTACTTGGACATGGCATGGCGATCCAGGCTGCGTCGACGTTGCAGACCGAGTTTGCGAATCGGATCAACGACCGTCGCTGCCGAGTCCGAGCGTGATTGACTGTGGATACACGCTCGCTGTACTTCACTGGACCACGTGAGGTGACGGTTCGCGAACGCCCGGTCCCGGACCCCGGGCCCGAGCAGGTCCGGGTCAAGACCGAACGCTCGGCTATCAGCCCCGGAACGGAGCTGTTGCTCTACCGGGACGAAGTCCCGGCCGACATCGACATCGACGAGACCATCGACGCACTCGACGGGACGCTCTCGTACCCGCTGCAGTACGGCTACGCGGCCGTCGGCCGCGTAAGCGAGACCGGCACCAGCGTTGACGACGACTGGGAGGGCCGACGCGTGTTCGCGTTTCACCCCCACGAGAGTCACTTCCTCGCGTCGCCGTCGGAACTGATTCCGATCGACCAGCCCGCCAAGCGGGCGACACTGCTCGCCAACGCCGAGGCCGCGGTCAACTTCGTGATGGACGGCCGCCCGCGGGTCGGTGACCGGGTCGTCGTGTTCGGGCAGGGGGTCGTCGGCCTGCTGACGACCGCCATCCTCGCGGAGTTCCCACTCGGCGAACTGGTGGCTGTCGACCCGTACGAACGACGGCGAGAGGTGTCGAAGCAACTCGGTGCGGACGCTGCCGTGCCCGACGCCGCGGCGCTCGAGTCGGCAGTGGCGACGGAGTACGTCGACGGTGCGGACGTGACCTTCGAGGTGTCGGGCAACCCGGACGCGCTCGACGACGCCATCGACGCGACGGGCTACGCCGGGCAGGTAATCGTCGGCTCGTGGTACGGCAACAAGCCGGCGACCCTCCACCTCGGCGGAGAGTTCCATCGTAGTCACGTCCGGGTCCGGAGCAGCCAGGTCAGCCGTATCGACCCGGATCACACCGGTCGCTGGGACAAAGAGCGGCGGCTCTCGCTTGTCCGTGACCTGCTAGCCGACGTCGACGTGTCGGCGCTGGTCAGCCACGAGTTCCCGGTCGAGCGGGCCAACGACGCCTACGAACTGCTCGACAACGCACCCGAACAGACGCTGGGTGTCGTGTTGACCTACGAGTGACGGGAGATGTACGCAGCCCCGAACGGGCGAACAAGGAGCACCGGCGACTCGCGAACCGCCGGACGGGCGAACGCTCCGGGGCACGACTCCGGTGTCCCCGCGCCGGTAGCGGGAGACTTAGGTGGCGACAGTTCGTGGTACCGGTATGTACACAGTCACGGTGCTGGAATCGTTCGTCGCACAGCACTTTCTCACTGTACCGAACCCAGGCCCAGAGGGGGAACCACACACTCACCACTACGAGGTCGAACTCACGTTCAGGGGGCCGGAGCTAAACGAGTTCGACTACCTCGTCGACATCGACGACGTGGAGGCGGCGATGGACCGACTCCACAGTCGCTACGCCGACACGATGCTCAACGACCTGCCGGAGTTCGAGGACCACAACCCGAGCGTCGAGCGGTTCGCAGAGGTGGTCTGGGAGCGTGTCACGGACGAGGTAACGGACGAGACGGTCACAGAACTGGCGGTGACCATCTGGGAAGACGAGCAGGCCCACGCGGCGTACGAGGCGTCGGTCCCATGCGCGTCGGCCTAACTCTGTACGGGAGCCTCGATGGACAGTCGGGCGGGTTCCGGTACGACCGGCGGCTCGTCGAAGGTCTCCGGGATGCCGGCGACACCGTCGACGTGATCGAACTCCCGCGACGGAAGTACGCGCGCGGCCTGCTCGACAATCTCTCGCCGTCGCTGCAGGACCGTCTCGCCGTCGACGTGGACGTGATGCTACAGGACGAACTCGCCCACCCGTCGCTCGTTCGGGCGAACCGGGACCTGCCGTACCCGGTCGTCAGCGTCGTCCACCACCTGCGGGCCAGCGAAGAGCGCCACCTCGCCGGTCTGTACCGCGCCGTCGAGCGTCGCTACCTCGGCGGCGTCGACGCCGCCGTCTGCAACAGCACCGCGACCCAGGCGTCCGTGACCGCGACCGGTGGCCCGCCATCGGCCCGGACGGTCGTCGCTCCGCCTGCCGGCGACCGATTCGACCCCGATATCGACGCCGAGACGATCGCATCGCGGGCTCGCGACGGCCCGCTCAGGATTGCCTTCGTGGGAAACATCGAGCCACGGAAGGGTCTGGACACGCTGGTCGACGGGCTGGCAGCGGTAGACGAGTCCTGGGAGTTGACAGTGGTCGGGCGGGCAGAGAATCCCTCCTACGTCCGGACCGTCGAGAACCGAATCGCTAGCAGCGGAGCGGGCAACCGCATCGACCTGCGCGGGCGACTCGCCGACGACGACCTCGCGGCCGTCCTCCGTGACAGTCACGTTCTGGCGATTCCCGCCCGCCACGAAGGGTTCGGTATCGCCTATCTGGAGGGGATGAGCTTCGGCCTGCCGGCGGTCGCGTCGGCCGCGGGCGGGGCGGTGGACTTGGTGACGCCAGGCGAGACGGGGGCGCTGGTCGAGCCCGACGACCCGGCTGCCGTGACACGAGCCCTCGGCGCGCTCGCCCGGGACCGCGACCGGCTGGCGCGGATGGGACAGGCGGCGCGTGAGCGATACGACTCCCATCCCGATTGGCCCGAGACCACCGCGCGAGTCCGGGCGTTTCTGGCGAACGTGGCCGGCGACGGGGGGGCCGTCGGATGACGGCCGACGACTTCCAGCGGTACCTCGACGCGAAGCGGTCCGTCGACGACAGGAGTCTGGACCGGCGGCTCTGGCGGCAACTCGGGACGGCGCTCTCGACGGCGGCCGACGACGAGGGACCGTTCCGGCTGCTGGAGGTCGGCGCCGGGGTCGGAACGATGGTCGAGCGGGCCGTCGAGTGGGACCTTCTTCCCGAGGGCCAGGACGTGGTGTACACCGCGGTGGATGTCCAGACCGAAAACACCGACGCGATTCCCGACCGCCTCGCGGACTGGGCCGACGGCCGCTCCGTCGAGACCACGGAACGGGCCGGTGGGGTCGACCTCGTCTGGCCGGAGCGGACCGTGGCCGTGGAACCCGTGACGACCGACGCGACGGGGTTCGTCGCCGGCACCGACCGGTCCTGGGACCTGCTGGTCGGGATGGCCGTCCTCGACGTGATCGGGCTGGACGAACTGCCGACGCTGCTGTCCGGGCTCGCGCCCGGCGGGCACTGGTATTTTCCGATCACCTTCGACGGCGGGACGCGGTTCACGCCGGACCACCCGGCCGACGACGCCGTCGAGCGCGAGTACCACGGCCACATGGACACAAAGGAGGGCGGAGACAGCCGCGCGGGCCAGCACGCACTGGCGCGGCTCCGGGAGACCGACGAGGCGACGGTCTCTGGCGTCGCGGGGTCTGACTGGGTCGTCTACCCGGACGGGAGCGGATACCCCGGCGACGAGGCGTACTTCCTGCGGTACGTGCTGGGAACCGTCGAGGAGGCGCTCGGCGAGGTAGACAGGGGCGCGGACCTCGACGACGACAGCCTCGACGACTGGCTTCGGACGCGCCGCGAGCAGGTCGCGTCCGGGGAGCTAGTGTACGTGACGCACCAACTCGACCTGCTCGGGAGGTGGGCGGGCAGTGGGTGACGCGACCGGCGCTCGGAGTTTTCGGCCGTACCAGCCGTCTTCCAAAGAACAATACTGCTCTGTCACGAACAGCATGTGTCGTGACAAATACGCAGGTTACGCTGATCCAGATCGACAACTACGGGCCCTGGACAGTCACGCCGACACCGCGCCGGGAAGTTGATCTTCAAACAATGCAATCGCGGCTGTATGCCGACGTGTCACAGCTCGTCGGCAATCGTCAGGGATACGCATTCTTCGGCCGGTTCGACAACATGGTCGCCGTGACCAACGGGCTCGGCGTCGAAGACATCGCACTGGTACAGGAGTCCATCGGCAACCGATATCCGGTCACCGCGAGCGTGAGCGTCGCGGTGGACGCGTCGCCGGTCGCCGCACTCGGCCGTGCCTCGGACCGTCTCCAGGAGGCAGGCAGTGCACAGGACGAAACCCGCAGCGAGATACTCCGCGGCGAGACACTGGCCGAGGCCGAGCGCACGCCAGACGACGTGCAGATCGCCCACTTCGACGTGAACGACGCCACCGGCAAGTACACGGACAAACTCAACGAGTTCGACACGTTCATTCGGATCGAACAGGGGTACGCAGAGTTGATGCGGTACATGCGACAGGCACACGAGTCGCTGTCGTTTTTCGTCGGGGGCGACAACGTCATCGCGGTCTGTGCCGACCTCAACGCCGAGGACTATCAAGACGCGATCGACCACGTCAACGAGGCCGTCGACGTCGACCTCAAGGTTGGTGTCGGACAATCGGGCGTCGCCCAGGCCGCCGGAATGGCCGCCAAGCACGCACTGGAGGAGTGTCGGGAGGAAGAATCACCGGTCGAATTCGCCGAACCGCCGCGGGTGGCTGTCGACGACGATTAACCGTCGTCGGCGGGCTCGTCGTTCGCGTCGACTTCTGCGGCCAGCCACGCCGCCGCGGTGTCTACCTGGTCGGGGTCGTCACCGGTCACCTTGAGCCGGTTGTGTCCCGCGTCCCGGTCGGGGTAACAGCCGATGGTTACGTCGAACTTCGCGCCCGCGTCGGTCAGCGCGTCCACGAGATTAGCTTCCGGCTTTTCGGTGTAGAGGAACCGCGAGACGGCGTCGCCCTCGAACTCGTCTTCGACGGTCTCGAACATCGTCTTCATCTCGTCGGGGATACCCGGGAGAACGTACACGTTCTCGACCACACAACCGGGGGCCAGTCCCGCGCGGTTGAGCAGGGGGCGACTCCCGGCAGGGACCGTCGCCTCGGCCTCTGCGTCGACTTCGAGGTCGGGATACTCGCCGGCGATGGCTTCGAGCGTCTCCTCGACGTCGGCCAGCGCCAGGTCGTCCACCGCGAGGTCGCGGTCGAAGGCGTCGGCGACAGCCGCCATCGTCACGTCGTCGGGCGTTCCACCGAGCCCGCCGGTGACGAGGACGGCGTCGTAGGCCTCGTTGTAGGCCCGTACTCGTTCGGCGATCTCCGCACGCTCGTCGGGCACGACCAGCACGCGCCGGACCGACACTCCTCGCTCGGCGAGCCTGGCGGCCAGCCACGAGGCGTTCGTATTCACCGTGTCCCCCGCGAGCAACTCGTCTCCAACCGTGACCAGTGCGACCTGCACGCGTGGGTAGAAGAGCCCAGGCGCAAAAGGGCTGACGGGGACAGCCCGCTAAGGCAGAATCTTGCCGATCATCGGGACGAGCCTATCGTTCACCAGTGACCCCTGTCGTTCGATAGCCGTCGCCGAGAGCGACCCGAACAGCCGGACGGACTGTGTGGCTGCGAACAACGGGAGCGAGGCCAGCGACGCCGCGGGCACGTCGTTGCGCGCGTGGCCAAGCGGCTGGTAATGTGGGTTGACACGGTCGAGCGACACCGACCACCGGTCCCGGAACTCCTTGATCTGGAGGTGCTCGCCTGGGTTGTCCTCGCGGTGGACCCTGATCGCACCGCCGTGGATCGACCACGGGAAGTTCGACGGCCGGAGTTCGACCGACTCGGGCAGGCCCGGTTCGACTGTCTTGGAGACGACGACGCGGTTCTCGTGCCCCACCTGTCGTGCACGGGCCAGCGCCTCCGCCCACCCAGTTGCCTCGTAACGTTCCACCATGTGAGAGGCTTGTCACGAGCAAAGTAAAGCGCTCCGACACCGATCCGGACCGGCCCGTCGGCCCGGTCCCCGGATTCACCGGCCTGCCCGGGCCGCCGTCTTTGAGACGAACTGAGACACTCGCTGCTCGCTCCACTCTCGGTGCTGTCTGTGGCGGCAATGTGGATTACCGCGACCAGCACCGGACCGCGGAATCGGCGCGGACCGGCTGCCTGCGGCCGGAGAAGAATATAAATCTTTGGCTGGTATGCCGGCTCAGAAACCCTTCGCGGGGGGACATGTGGGTCGTGTGTGTAGACAGGGACGAAACATGGTATCAGTACTGCGGAGCAGAAACCGACGACGCATGTTAGCTGGCGTCGTCGGCCTCGTATTCGTGACGGCTGGCTGTCTCGGGGCGCCCGGGACAGAGGTCGACGATGCTGACGCCGTCGCAGAGCAGGTCGAATCGCGATACGAACGTCTTGAGGGATTCCAGGCGACGATGGTCCAGCGGGTCGCGGTCGACAACGAGACCGAAACCACGCGAGCGACCGTCGCCTTCGAGAAAGGTGAGTCCCTCCGCGTCGCCTACGAGACCGGGCCGAAGGCCGGCGAGGTCACCGTGGTCGAGAACCCCTCGGCGAAACTGTTCTCGGGTGAGCGTGCCGACGCCGACGCCGAACCTGCCGCGCTCTACGGCACGGTCGCCGCCGACTTCGTGCGCGACAACGACGTCGTCTTCGAGGGCACCGAGCAACTCGACGGCCGCCCAACGGCGGTCTTCTCGGTCACCCCACCGGACGACGCCACCACGACCCGGCCGGAGCGCCGCATCTGGGTCGATGTGGAACAGGTCGTTCCTCGCCGCATCGAGTCGACGTGGACCGAAGGCGGACAGCAGGTGAACGAGACGATTCGGTTCGAGAACGTCTCGCTCGGAGTCCCCGCGACCGACACCGTCACGACCACAGGAGGTGCGACGACATGAGTCGTAACCCCGGCCTCCTCGACCGGTTCGGCGGTCCGGTCGTCGTGTTCGGCGTCGTCGGCCTGCTCGTCGGCGCCGCGCTCGTTCCGTACGCTTGGGGCGCATCGACGAGTCCCGACGGCACCGTCGCCGTCGTCGAGGTGCACGGAACGATCAACAGCGACACCGCCGCGGCGGCGGTGGACGACCTGCGCGAAGCCAGGCAGAACGAATCCATCCAGGCTGTCGTAGTGGACGTCAACAGCCGCGGCGGCCTAGCGTCGGTCAGCGAACAGCTGTATCTGGCGGTGAAACAGACCAGCGAGCAGATGCCGGTGACGGTCGCCGTCACCGGGTCGGCGCTCTCGGGCGGGTACTACGCGAGCGCGGCAGCCGACGAGATATACGTCACTCCGGCCAGTACCGTCGGCAGCATCGGTGTCCGCGGAGTCATTCCCCCTGCAGGCCCGTCGGACAATCAGATCGTGACCGGTCCCGACAAGGTGACGACCGCGACGCAGGCCGAGGCGCGACAGCGCGTCGAGGCACTCCGGCGCGCCTTCGTCGGGAGCGTCGACGATGAACGCAATCTCAGCATCTCGACGTCGGAGCTATCCTACGCCAAAGTGTACTCCGGCACCGAAGGAATCGAGATCGGACTGGCGGACGAAGTCGGTGGCCTCGACGCCGCCGTCAGCGCGGCCGCGACGGAGGCCGGACTCTCGGACTACGAAACCGTCCGGATGGAGTCACCGACGCCGAGTCCACTGAGTCAGATCGGCTTGAACGCCTCCGGTGACGCAACTATCGACATCGACACCACTCAGTACTTTATGATACACGGCCAGTTGGACGTCTCCGGCACTGCGGACAGAACCGAGGTGAGAACGAATGGCACTAACTGATCTCCTGAAGGGTATCGGCGTGTTCGCGGTCGTCGTCGTGGTCGTCGTGGCCGCCACGGCCGCTGCCGGCACACTCCTGTCCGGTTCGTCGACCGACGGCAGCGTCGACGGTCCGGCGTACGACGACCAGTTACTTCCGGCGGCTGTCGAAGACGGGGGCACCGTCGGCGTACCCGACGGTGACACGACGAAGACCGTCGTCATCGACAAGAGCCACGGTAACGCGCTCGGCGAGAGCGAAATGCAGCCGTTCGTGGACGCTCTGGTTCGTGACGGCCACGACGTGCAGTTCTACACCGGTGGCTCCGGCAACGGCTTTTCCGCCGGCGTCTCCGGTGGCTCCTCGGGCTTGAACGCGACGCTTCGCTCGGCCGACGCCTTCGTCGTCGCTAACCCCGCCAGCAGCTACACGACCGAGGAGATCAACGGGATAGACGCCTTCGCCGAGGGCGGCGGCCGCGTCCTCCTGCTCGCGGACCCGGTCGACCCGTCGACCGGCGGCCAGTCCATCGGAATCCCCAATCCTCTCGGTACGAACACCGGCAACACCGTCACGCCCGGCCAGCCGACCAACCTCGCCGCGAACTTCGGCGTCTCCTTCGGCGCCGGCTACCTGTTCGACATGACGGACAACGCCAACAACTTCCAGCGGGTCTACGCACAGCCCAGCGGCGGCTCGCTCACCGAGGGCGTCGACCGACTCGTCTTCGAGGACGCGACGCCGCTGGCGACGAGCGCGGCCGGCACACCGGTCGCCGAGAGCCAGGACGTCATGCTCTCCTCGACCCGCCGCGGTGCTACCTACACGGTGGCCGCCAGGACCGGTAACGTCGTTACCGTCGGCGACACGAACTTCCTCGAACCGTCGAGCGCCACCGTCGCCGACAACGAGGCCTTCCTCACCAACCTCGCCGAGTTCCTCGTCAACGGCGACAAGGAACCAGGCGTCCCGGAGCCCGCGGGTCCGTCGACCGGCGCCGGCTCCGGCGGATTCGGCGGCCCGACTCAGCCCGGCACCCCGCCCGCGATTCCGGGCAACGGGACCAGCCCGTAGCCCGACCAGTCACTCGCCGGCCGCCGTCTCGACGCGAATCTCGGCTCGGTCGAGCAACGCCTCGCTCAGCCCGCTCTTTCTGTGTTCGACCAACAGATGACGATACACCTCGGCTTCCGTCCCCGCCCTGCCGTCACAGACCGGGCACCGGAATCGAAGGTCGCTATCCGCGTCGGTCGCCACCCCGGCATCCGGTTCGAGCCCTAGATCGAGCAACTGTGTGCTCATATGAATCCGGCTACGGAAAGCACGCACAAGGTCGCTTCTAGGAGCCGTCCCCTCCCCTCAGTGAGATATATAGCACGAGGGTCACTGCACCGTACTCTCGGGCCGCTGTGCCCGCCGACTCCCGCTCTCGACGCGCCCCGCACCCTCCGGGAGGGCCACGTGTGGACCGTACTTCGTCCCCGCCGGCACGTACGACAACAACCGCGCCTTCGGCATCACGCCGAAGTCGGCCTTCCGGTGGCAGTCGATACACAGCGACACGACGTTCTCTTCGTAGTGCGCGTCCGCTTTCGTGAAGCCACGTGCCGCCGCGAACACCCGCACGGGGACGATGTGATGCACGTCCGGGTTCCGCCCGATCTCTTCCTTCGACTTTCCGCAGTGTGTGCACTCGTAGCCGTCCCGTTCCAGCGCGAGTTTCCTGATTCGGTTCCAGCCTTTCCCGTAGTTGCCAGTGTCGCCCCCTTCCCAGTTGGGGTGACCCTCGCCGGTGAACGACTCGGAGAGCCACTCGTACTGGCACTCGTCGCTACAGAACGTGGCCTCGCCGTTGATGTTCCACGGGCGACGCTCGACCGTCTCGCCACACGTCTCGCAGTCGAGTTCGCGCTTGCCACCGGACCAGCGAGGATTCCGTTCGCCCTCGATATCTCGTTTGTGCCGCCATTGCTCTGATTCGACACAGTCAGAACAGTACAACCCCTTCTTATCGGATGGATAGTACTCGAATGACCTGCCACAGATCTCGCACGTGGTCTCGGTCATCCCTCCGTCGTAGTTCGGATTGTTCTCACCTTCGTAGGAAACCGCTTCGTCACGGCAGGTCTCGGAACAGTATCTCCTCTCGTGTTTACAGTGGAACGCCGTTCCACACTGGGCACATTCCCGATTCGGCAACTTCTCGTCGTGGGTATGGCTGTGATGGACTGCAAGTCCACGGCGACTGTCGAAACCCTCCCCACACGTCGGACATTCTTCTTCCGGCATACTCTGTTCGTTCGCAGTGACAGGATTTCATTCCAAGCCACCCGCGGTGAAAGTGAAAATGGAAAGCCGGGTGCTGACCAGCCATTTGTAATGAAAGATAAGTTAGGTCCGGGCGTGGGAATCGAACCCACTTCGTATCCGCCACAGGGATACAGGATACCAGTACCCCAGCCCGGACACGCACTCAATGGTAGGCCGCCTGCACCTAAAATACGTTACGACTCCCGGAACGCCCTGCAACGGTGTGACAGGGCAGTCACTCCCGGACGAACTGACCGTCCCGGAGCGTCGGCACGACCGAACTCGTGTCGAACGCACAGAGGTCCTCGACTTCGTTCTCGAAACCCAGGCTCTGGAGCCACTCGGCGGTGCCGCTCTCGCGGACCTGGGCGGCGAGGTCGTCGGGCGTGAAGTTCGCCGCCTCGTCGATGTAGTGACGGCGGATCAACTCGACGCCAGCGGAGTCCTCGGGCGTGCGGTCGCCCTGGCGGCCGGCGGCGACCAGCCAGACGTCACGGTCGCGCTCCCGAAGCTGGTCGGCGACGGCCGCGGCGTTGACCGTACTGCCGACCAGCACGTCGGCGTCGTCGCCGATTCGGTGGACGGCGCGGGTTCCGTTGGAGGTAAGAATGCCCACCGGGCGGTCGGTGAACTCCTGTGCGGCGATCAGCGAAGGGAGCGGCGAGCAGTCGAAGCCGTCGACGGGCTGGCCACCCTGCTCGCCGACGAGAACGGCGTCGTCGGTGTCGGTTTTGAACGTCCGGGCGGCGTCGGGGTCGGCGAACGGTCGGACGTAGCGGGCACCTTCCTCCAGTAGGCGGACGATACTGGTCGAGGAGATGAGTACGTCGACGACGACGAAGGTCGCGTCGGGCGCGGGCTCGGGCACGTTTTCGAGGCGGTCGACGGTAGAGACGGACATCTACAGGGGGCGTTCGCCGTCGATAATCTCGATGGCGTGGTCGGCCATCGTCGGGACACCGTCTTCCATCATCTGGTAGAGCGTGTTGTCGGAGTTGCCCATCAGGTAACGGGCGAAGAACATCTCGCCCAGCGCGGCCATCTTGTAGACGGCGAGGACGCGGTAGAACCGCTGGTTCTCGACGGTGACACCCGTCTGGTCCTCGTAGCGTGTAACCAGTTCGCCGCGGGTGAGGTAGTCCTTGCCGGCGGTGAATGAGGGAGCCATGGTTTGCATCAGCGGCGTCAGGTCGTCCTCGGGGTCGGGCCAAAAAAAGAGTAGCCACCCCAGGTCACAGAGCGGGTCTCCCAGGGTGCTCATCTCCCAGTCGAGAACGCCGCCGATCTCGGGTGGTGTGCCCGGCGCGAAGATCACGTTGTCGAGTTTGTAGTCGCCGTGGACCAGCGCGTGGGCGGACTCGTCGGGAACGTTCTCGTCGAGCCAGTCGCCGATACGGTGGATTGCGGGAACTTCGCGTTCCGCAGTGGTCTCCTCGAAGGCCCACTCGAACTGCTCTGTCCAGCGGTCGACCTGGCGCTGAGCGAACCCTTCCGGGGTGCCGAAGTCGTCGAGACCGACGGCGTCGACGTCGACAGTGTGGATGGCCGCGAGGGTATCGACCATCTCCTCGCCGACCTGTCGTCGCGAGTCGGGGGCCGAAAAACGGTCGAGTTCGACGAACCGCATCACGTCACCCGCGAGTCGGTCCATGACGTAGAACGGACAGCCCATCACCTCGGTGTCCTCGCTCGCCGCGACGGTCGTCGGAACGGGTACGTCCGTATCCTGCAGGGCGTGGACGACCTCGTACTCCCGCATGACGTCGTGGGCGGTGTCGGCAGTCTCGCCCGGCGGCGGCCGGCGGATGACGACGTCGCGGTCGTCCCACGTGACGAACAGCGTCTCGTTGGAGAAGCCCTGATCGTGTCGTTCGATCTCGAGAGCGTCGGTTTCGCCGAGTCGCTCCGCGAGGAACGGACGGAGGCGGTCGCGGTCGACGAGGTCGGCTTTGTCTGGCATTGCCTCGGGATTGCGCGGTCTGTAATAAATGCGTTGTCATCCCCCCGGCAGTAGCCGAGGGGGTTATAAAATCCTCCTATGTGGGGGAATAAAGCTAATATTTGGGTTTCGTACTATTAATTCGTGGATCTTACCTACCAGGATTCCGGCCGGGCGCGTAAGGTAGCCGAGCGAACACGTGCGTTCGTCGACGAGGAAGTGTTGCCCAGAGAGCGGGAATTGCTGGGCCAGCGCGACGCGGCGAGCGACGCCGACCGCCAGCGAGAAGGGCGCGAACTGGTCGAAGAGTTGCGAGCGGTCGCCCGCGACCGGGACGTGTTCGGGCCACAGATTCCCGAGGAGTACGGGGGGCTCGGCATGGAGTTCGCGGATTTGCTCCCGGTGTTCGAGCAGGCCGGCCGGTCGATCTTCGCGATGGGTGCGATGCACGTCGCCGCTCCGGACGAGGGCAACATGGAGATCCTCGAAGAGGCGGGCACCGAGGCACAGAAAGAGACGTACCTTCGGCCGCTGGTGAACGGCGAGGTCACCTCTGGCTTCTCGATGACCGAGCCGATGGACGGCTGTGGAAGCGACGCCAAACAGATCAACACGACCGCGGAGAAAGACGGTGACGAGTGGGTCATCGACGGTCATAAGTGGTGGACGAGCTTCGGCCACGGAGGTGCACCCGATTTCCTGATCGTTGTCGCCCGCACTAACGAGGACGCCCACCCCTACGTCGGGACCTCGGCGTTCATCGTGGACGCCGACGCCGACGGCGTCGAGTTCGTCCGTGACATTCCCCACATGGGCGAGTCCGGCATGGGCCACGCCGAAATCGTCTACGACGGTGTCCGGGTGCCAGAGGAAAGTATGCTAGGTCCGAAAGATGGCGGTCTCGCCGTCGCGCAACAACGGCTCGGGAAGGCCCGTCTGACCCACTGTATGCGCTTTATGGGAATGGCCGACCGGTCGCTAGACATCGCCAAGGCGTACATGGACGAGCGGTCGGCCTACGGCGACAAACTGAGCCAGAAGCAGTCCCTCCGGTTCGACATTTCGGAGGGTCACATGCGCCTGCACGCCGCCCGGGCGATGGTACGTCACGCCGCCCGGACCATCCAAGAGACCGGCAGCGCCGACCTCGAGGTCTCGATGTCGAAGGTGTTCGCCGCCCGCACAGTACAGGACATCGTCGACACCTGCGTGCAGGTGTGTGGCGGGAACGGAATCGGCAAAGACCTCCCACTGGCGGACTTCTACGAGAACGTCCGCTGTTTCCGCATCGTCGATGGGGCCGACGA
Organism: Halorientalis sp.; assembly: GCF_028275115.1. GTDB lineage: Archaea > Halobacteriota > Halobacteria > Halobacteriales > Haloarculaceae > Halorientalis. The sequence goes on from NZ_JAQCNH010000005.1 coordinate 66,284, forward strand.
GGCCCACATGCGTTCCATCGCCAAGCACGCTTTCGACGACGAGGAGATCAAGCCCGAAGAGGTCGAGTACGTCACCAGATTCGGGGACCCCCGGCGGTGAGCGCGCTCGGCGTGCCCACACATCGGACACTGTTGAGTAGTCTCGTACGGGTCAATCCAGCCAGTCGAGATTCCCGCAAAAGCGGCTTTATAAGACGTGTAGTATTGGAGGGCGCGGGATGGGAGGTGGTGCAAGCGTCGGTTCATCCGTGTGCCATAGTCGGTACTGTCGCGCATCTCTTTGAGGGCTTCAAAGACGATGCACGACTTCTCGAACTGCTGGCTCCACTCCACGATGTGACGGCTCACTTTGTGGAGTCGGTCACGGACGAACCGTTCTTCGCGCCCCTCCAACGTGTCATGAATGCTCTCTTTGCCCGCGTTCTGAACGCGCTTTCGCATCGTGAAGTAGCGATGGCGCTCGAACTTGATTTCGGGGAACTCGATGACCAACGTGTCTTCGATGCCAGTCTCGGAGCGCGCGGTGAGCGCCACGTTGTCCTCGGTCACGTCCACGCCGACGACCGTTCGTGAGTCCTGCTTGTCTCGAACGGTCCGCTCGGTGTTGGTAACGTTGACGTGCAACTCGGGGTTGTCGTTGTGGACAGGGCTTCCGCCGTC
>NZ_JAQCNH010000056.1 GCF_028275115.1 Halorientalis sp.
AGGACTTCCGGCGTCCACCCGATCTCCTGGGTGATCTCGGCGAGTCTGCTCGCGCGCTGACCGATGACCAATCCGGGCTTTTCGGCCTCGATGAGGACTTCACCAGTCTCGGGGTAGAACTCGAGGTCGCTCACGCCGGCCTCGTCGGAGAGCATATCGCGGAGTTGACCCTCAGCGTCCGCTGGCGGCGTCCGACTTCCTGGCGACGGCCTGACGGTGATCCGTTTTCTGAGTGAACTCGCCAGTTCGGGGACGACACCGTCTGCTTCGGCGAACTTTCTGGGTGTATCCGTGTAGAGTACTAGCTGTGGCCCCTCATAGGCGACGCGGGTGACCGAGAGGGCAGGCGGTAACTCCGACCTAATCTGCTCCCGGAGCCCCTCGAAGTCGGGGTCGTGCGTACTCATACTTCGTCGCACCCGTGGCGTAGTAATTGTTGGGTTGGCATATACTGTCCGTTGGTGTGTGCTGACGGGGCGACTGCGAAGGAACGAAAATCGTTCACCGCGTTATTCATCTATTTTTTCGGGCGGGATTTATATAACCTTTGTTAGGGTCGGGGCAGTAATCAGGACACTAGCAAGACCGCAGCGCGGCCGTCGAGGCCGGCCACCAGCGGTTGCTCGCAGCGAGACGGGGTGTTGCTAATTGTGAAACGCTCGTTGGGGGTTTGTTACGTATGGGCGCTTGGCCATTCGCACAGAGGTGTTTACTCGTATGTCCCCGCATTCGGTCGACGACGACGATGAGACGCAGACGAGTCAAAATCGACGCCGGTTTTTGCTCGGCATTGGTGCTGCAACGGCAGCGCTGGCCGGTTGCTCCGGTAGTGATGACTCCGACGACGATCCCGACGACTCCACGACGGAATCGTTCGACGCGGCGAGTACGCTCCCGTACGGCGAGTGGCTGACAACAGCTGCGGACGGGATGTTGTTCGCTTACGCTAATCTCGACGCTGCCCCGACCAGCGGCGGGTCCGACGCGTCAGCTGAGGAACTACCCGACGATCCGCTGATTGCGTATCCGTTTGTCATGAGCCAGACAGTGACCGGGCTGGGTCAGATTCGGCTCTCGTTTGCCGGACTCACTCGGGCGATTTCCCACGGAACACCCTCGGACTCGTCAGTGAGCGAGATTACCGTGGTTAACCAGACAGTCGTCGCCGAGGGAACCTTCGCGACCGACGAACTGGACGAAGCACTGACCGACTCGGCGGATGCGACCTACGGTATCGTCTACGAACGGACCGATACGACGCACGGCTACGACCGGTACGAGCCGGCCTCGGTCCCGGATGCGGTCACCGAGCCACCGGTGGTAGCAGTCGCCGAGGAGACAGTCGTGGTCAGTACAGACGCCGACCGGCTAGAGCGAGTGGCGGCTGCCGGAGACGGCGATCAGTCCCGGTTCTACGAAACGAACGAGACTGTCGCCCGACTGCTCGAACAGGCAGGTGCTGGTGACCTCGTAGTCGGCGAGGTCGGGTCACTATCGGACGAGACGTTCGACCCCAGTGAGACGTTCGAGACCGACCCGCAGTTCGAGCCACGCTCCGAGGAGGCGGTCGTTGCGTCACTTAGCTTCGCGGGCGACGGCGCCACCATCGAGTCGCAGTTTGCACTCACCGCCGACGACCTCGGCGAGAACAGACGGGAGACAGTCACGACAACCTTCGGGACGGCAGCCGTCGACGACTCGGCGTCGATCGATACAACTGAAGACCGTCTCACCGCGAGCGGTACCTACGATGCTGAGAGTCTGGGGCTGCGGAGTAGCGACGGGTCCGGGGGCGACGAACTCTCACAGGCGGCGGCCGCCGAACTACTGTCTCCGGAGACGCTGGCGTTCCGGTACGAACCGCCGCGTGACCAGCAGTTCGGGGAACTCTCCGTGGCAGTCACCGACGCAACCGACGCGGCAGCGATTCGGCTGGAGACTGATTCGGGCAACTCCACCGAGATCAGGCCTCAGGAGGGGTCTGTCAGCGCCGGCAGTAGCGTCATCGTACCGGTTGAGTCAGCGGGAGACTCGGTGACCGTCTTCGTCGTCGCCGACGACGGCGCGGTCGGCGAACTCACGACGCAATCTATCCCCGCGGACGAACTGTCTGAATCAGCGGCCAGTGAAGCGGTGCCGGACGACGCGCTGTCGTTCAGTTACCAGCCACCGAATGCTGGCAATTTCGGCTCGCTCACCGTCGACGTCGTCGCAGATACGGACGCTGAGACGCTCGTCGCACAGCCACAGGAGGCACCCGGGTTGTTCACCGACCGCGCCGGTTCGCTGACGAACGACGAACCGCTCGGTGCCGGCACGACGCTCGAGACAGCCGTCGACCCCGACGGTGACGAGGTCATCGTCTACGCGACTGTCGGCGACGCTATCGGCGAGGTCGCCCGCTGGCAGGGTCCGAATTGACATCCGCCCCATCCTGAACGATATGACCTTCTCCTTGATTCTGCGTAAACCGACGAGGACCGACTGCCGTCAGTTTCCAAGCGGTGACAGTCTCCACGGGCGTCAGTTCGGTCCGTCTCGCTAACTCCCGACGACCACCGGAAAACGCGTTGCACGACGCATTCGCGTTCCTGTTCACCTCGAACCCACAACTCGGACGACTCTGTTCCCGCACCCACAACCGCTTCCCTGCCTCACACACTCGACACACCCATTTCGAGGCGGAGGCCCCGTCCTCAAGGAGCGACCGAACGGGAGCGAGTAGGTCGGGGAGGAAGCCGACACCACTGCCAACAAAACCACGTTCATAACCTGACCTGACACCTCGACCGCAGGCTTTACAATCCATACAACTGACATAAAATGTATGGTAGAAGCTAACCGAACTGTTGCGATTCCTCTCACCGTTCCAGAGGAATCAAAGTCTGCCTTCCACCAGACAATTCTGCCGTATGCCTACTGCCAACAGGAAACCGTTGACCACTGTTGGCCCGACAACCCCAAAAAAACCAGATGAGCTTAAAACCAGCAAACAATCCGCTGAAGACGCCCTGTACGACCGTCTTCGGGATGAAACCGAGGAGAAACTGAACGCCAACTTGGTTCAGAAGGCCATCAAAGACGCGACCTCAGCTATCTCCTCATGCAAAACGAGTTGGGAAAACGGCGACCGTATCTCGAAACCGGACTTCTACGACCGTGACCTGCCGGGGTATACGATGACCTACGACAAGCGGGCCGCCACGTACAAGCGGTACGAAGCGTCGTTCTCTACGGTTAACGGACGTGTGACCTGTCGATACGAACTGCCACGGGAACTAGATGGGACTCCATACGCTGAGTACGTGCTGGATAGGCGGTGGTCGTTCGGCACATCGAAACTCGTCTTCGATGGTGAGAGGTTCTGGCTTCATGCCGTGATGAACCGGCAGTTTGGAGGCGACCCAGTGTATGCACCCGAAACAGAAACGGGTTCAGACACGCATATTGAGGACACTGTTCGTGTTCTTGGCGTGGACCTCAACGTTGATGCTGCTACTGCGGTGACTTCGACTGGACAATTCTACGGCAACGCCGATGCATTGAACGCTTACCGTGAAGATCAAGAGCAGTTGCGTGGTGAGCTACAACAGACCGGGACACGGAGTGCCCATCTCCGATTCCAAAAACGACGGGGTGTAGAGTGGCGGTATTACGACCAGTACGCCCACTACGTTGCTAATTCGATTAAAAACGAGGCGTTACGGGTGCGTGCGACCCATGTTGCGTTTGAGGATTTGACGCGGATTCGGAAGCGGATTTCGAATCTGCCGAAATTCCAACAATGGTTGTTCAAGAAGGCCCGAAAGTACACCGAGTACAAGTTGGAGCGGTACGGTGTGACCGTAGAGACGGTGAAACCGGCGTACACCAGTCAGCGGTGTAGTCACACCGATTGTGACTGTGTGGATGAAGATAATCGTGATGGGAAGCATTTCGAGTGTGTCGAGTGTGGCTATACGGTCAATTCGGATTATAACGCTGCGAAGAACATCGGGTTCCGGTATCTATCGACTGAAGTAGCTAGCCCGGCGAGCCACAAGCGTTCGTCCGGGCAGGCCACAAGTCAACTGGCCTTAATGTCGGGGACACTCACCCCAGACGGCACGTTTGCCGAGACTGACTGGGTGTCCACCGACAAGCCCCACCCTCAACAAGCGAGTGGCGGTTCATCCGCCCGAGCGCAGTAGGGTGGGGTAGTTGACAGCCGTGAGCGAACGGACACTGCTATGGCTTTGAGTGTGAATAGTTTGCAATACTATACTGAGCATCACGTCGACCGAAATCGAATTTCGCACACCGTCCGACTGTGGTCCGTTCTGCTCCGGTTGTAACCGACCACACGAGAACCGAACCCTAGCATCTAAGTAGCTGTGCCACAATACTACAAGATAGATGGAATCGGAGTTATCGACGAACACGCGAGTCGCGACCATCACTGTTGTTTCGTTGTTGATTGGGCTCACTCTGCTGGCCGCGCCGGCACTCGCCGGGTACGTGTACGACGACCTCTCCGAACCGGTCGTGTCGACGACGATAGGGTCGGACAACAGCGTCGTGCCGGGGGAAACGACGACGCTCCCGATTACGGTTCAAAACGAGCCCAACGGGACCGTCGAGATGACCGGCGATGTCGAGGACATTCAGGCCGTTGTCCGCACGCAGGGGTTGACCCTGGGGGCCGCGAGCGGGGCCGCAGTCGAGTTTCGCTCCGGTGACGCGCCCGTCGAGATCAAAACCGGTCAGCGCAACATCGGAAGCCTCAGTCCCGGGGAGATGCACTCGACGAGCCTCACGCTCGAGGTCGACGAGGATGCCGCAGCGGGCACCTACCGGGTCCCGGTCGACGTCTCGTACAGTTATGTCGAGAACATCGATGCGTGGGTCAACGATCCGTCGGATCGGATCAACACCGCCGTTGACGATTACGACGTCCACCGAGAGACGGTGACGGTGACACGATACGTCACCGTCGAGGTTGAAACCACGGCACAGCTCTCGGTCGTCGACACGGAGAGTATGGGCCTCTACGAAGGCGCAGACGGCCGTGTTTCCGTGACCGTTCGGAACGACGGCACCGAATCCGCTCGGAACGCCGAACTAAATATCGTCGGGTCGAACCAGATCGAGTCACACACTAGCAGTGTGGCAGTCGGCTCGCTCCCACCGGGCGAGGAGACGACGCTCACGTTCCAGGCGACAGCCAATACCGACGCTGCGGGCCAGTACGCGACCGAGTTCCGGATGCGTTACGAGGGCGAGAACGGCCAGGTAGCGCGGACGAATGTCGAATCCGGACAGGTGGCGGTCAGGACCGGGCCGGAGTTCGAGCTCTCGGCTCGCGCGGAGAGCCTACACGTTGGGTCGACCGGTGCGATCGAGCTGACCGTTCGCAATACCGGTGCCCGTCCAGCCACGAACGCCCGGGCGAACGTGTCCTCTGTCGGGCCGTTCGCGCCCGTCTCGAACTCCGTAACCCTCGGTACCCTCCGTCCGGGAGAGTCGACGACAGTTCGGTACCGACTCGAGGTCGGCGGACAGGCGCTCCCGGAAACGTACTCGGTCCCGGTGTCCGTCGTCCACGAGGACATCTACGACAATCCCGTGACCGCTACGGAGAACACCGTCGACGTTGCCGTCGGTCCCGAGACGGACTTCGCCGTCACCGACACCGCACGGACCCAGGTCGGCTCGACTGAACTCATCACGTACACGATCAGAAACACCGGTAGCGGGACTCTCGACGACGCGGTTGCTCGCGTCAACACGAACTCCCCGTTCGAGACCGACGACGACACTGCTTACGTGGGCGAACTCGCGCCCAACGAGACGGCCACGGTGTCGTTCACTGTCAGCACTGGCGGGTCCGCGACCCCGAAGTCGTACACTCTCGACATGAGCATCAAGTACGACAACGCGTTCGACGAGACGGTCGTCACCGACGTCCAACCGGCTCCGATCGAGGTGGCTCAGCCGAGCGACGGGCCCCTCCCCGGGTCGATCGTCGGCGGTTCCGTGCTCGTTTCGGCACTCCTGGTGCTGGTTCCGATCGGGCTGATTGCCGGACTGATAAACCACTTCGGCCTGCTCGGACGGGTGAACTGAGATGACGACGGAGTTCGGGAGTCGCATCCGAGACCGGCTCGAATCCGTCGGCCGCTACGCTGCGACACATCGACGGCGAACGGTCGTCGCTGTCCTGCTGCTGGCAGTCCTCTCGCTCGGCGTCGGGGTGATGGGCGTCCAGATGAGCATGGGCATGACGCTGTATATCGACGACGAGTCCCAGACAACACACGACTGGGAAACACTGAAGCAGGACTTCGACACCGGAAACAACGTGTTCGTCGTCGTCGAGTCGGACCGTCTGTACGCGCCGGAGACGGTGCGAACGATAGACCGCCTCGACCGTCGATACACAAAGAACGTGGACTCGGTCGCACAGGTGGAGTCCCTGGCAGACATCGTTCGCCGCGGCAACGGGGGGCGGATTCCGGAGACGGAAGCCGGCGTTCGGCGCGCCATCGACCGCGTCAGGGCTGAGAGTCCGATGGCGGCCGCGCAACTCGACCAGCTACAGCCCGAGCGCGGAACAACGGTTCTCCTGGCCGGCTACGGCGAGGTACAGACGTTCGAGCGCGGCAGCTTCCTCCCACAGCGGGGTGCCGATATCGTCTACAACGAACTGCAGGATGAGACGAAGCTGGCCGCGCTTCCGCCCGGCGTGTCGGTGACAATCACGGGACAGCCAGTGTTCGAAAACGCGGCGTTCGGCCTGATGCTTCCGGAGATGATCGCGCTGTTTGCCGGCGCGTTCGCCCTCATCTTCGTCGTTGTCTACCTCGTGATGCGCCAGAAGGTCGAACGTGGCTGGCACGTTCTTCTCCCGCTCGGGACAGCCATCACCGCACTGTTGTATATGATGGGTGCGATGGGAGTGCTCGGCTACGACTTCAACGCCATCATGCTCGGCGTCATGCCCATCGCGCTCGGGTTGGGAATCGATTATACCCTCCAGATTCACTCCCGATACGTCGAGCAACGCCGCGCCGGCAACGACCCGGTCGACGCCGCAGGGGATGCGACCAGGACGACGGGACGGGCACTGCTGATCGCCATGGGGACGACGGTCGTTGGGCTCGGTTCGCTGCTAGTGTCGGCGGTCCCGCCGGTCCGCCAGTTCGGTGTGGTCAGCGCGACCGCTGTCCTCGCGGCGATGGTGCTGTCAGTGACTTTGCTCCCGGCGCTGCTCGTCTGGTCCGACCGCGACGGCTACGTGACGCCAACGGACGACGACGACGCCAGAGACCCGCTCGAATCGGGTGTCCGTCGGTTTACGACCCTGGTCTCGGGAGGGCGTCCACTCCTTACCCTCGCCATCGCGGCCCTGCTCGTCACCGGTGGTGCATACGCGTACCCGCAGGTCGAACCCAATCAGGAGATGATGGACTTCTGGCCACAGAATCTCGACGCGAAAGGAGATATGGAGCGACTCACGGACACCGTCGACAGCCCCAACGCGATGTTCGTCATCGTAGAGAGCGACCGCGCTTACTCGTCCGTCGTGTTCGACGATATCGCGACCTACCAACGGCTTCTCCTCGCCAACGACCGGGTCAACGCGGTCCAGAGCCCGGTCACACAGATAGCCGCAGCCAACGGTGGCACCGTTCCCGACGAGGGCGCGGAGTTCCAGCGCCTACTCGACCGGGTCGAGACGCAGTCGGCCGCCAACGCCGACCCGACATCGACGCTGGGCCGTTCGGAGGCACGCCCCAACCGAGTCGTGCTAACGGTTTACACCGACGACGTCGAAGGGCCTGCTGTGCGCACACTCATCGAACAGCACCAGCAGACCGCCGAAACGACACTGCCGCCGTCAGCCGACGTCCGTATTACCGGTAAGCCCGTGCTCAATCGGAACGTCATCGAGAACGTGACCGCCGGGCTCACGCCGATGACTATCCTCTCGTTCTCGTTAGGGCTCGTGTTTCTGACCCTCGCGTTTCTCTCCTGGCGAATCTCAGTGACGCTGATCGCGAGTGTCGCCGGGAGCGCGGCGCTGCTGGTGACGGGTGCAATGTACCTGTTCGAGATTCCATGGAACCCGCTCACGATTACGATGTCCTCGCTGACGCTCGGCATCGGCGTTGATTACGGGATACACATCTTCGAGCGGTACGAACAGGAGGTTCACGAATACGGACGGTCTCCACGCCAGGCGGCTGCGACCGCCGTTGGGAAACTATCCAGACCAATCATCGGGTCGAGTTTCACGACCATCTTCGGGTTCGGCGTCCTGCTCGTCTCACGGTTTCCGGTGTTGTCGAACTTCGGAAAGACGACCGTCCTCGCCATCGGGTTCTCGCTTCTGGCCTCGTTCATTATCCTGCCGGCGGCGCTGACATTCACGCAACTAACGGTCGAGGACACGACCGCCGAGTCGAGGACCGTGAACGGGACGACAGAGGCCGAGTGACAGGGAGCGAGCGGGAACCCACCCCTGGGGAGTGGATATGAGCGACTCCACGGCTGCCGTTCCATCATCAGTGGCCGGCATCCGCAGGCTCGGTTTGCCGACAATCGCACGCGGAGACACGCGAGACGGCAAAAACGTGGCAGTTGCCGAGGCGATCGGCCCGGGACGGAGAGACGAGGGCGCCGTCACCTGGGCACCGGCCCACCAGACGACCAGAAAGGCGATGGGACCGACCGCACCGCGGCCGGGCCAAAGCGGACTGCGATCGTCGAACAGGCCGAGCGCGCTCGTCTCGTCACCGCCGTCGGTCGCTGTTTTGAGACTCGTCGTGCGCTCGCGTCGCACGCGCTGAAATGGAAACAGGCGCTCGTTCTCGACGACAGTGTCCGTGTTCCCGACATCGGCGACGTACTGTGCCATGGTCTCTGTCTGACTGGTGATCGCGTGCGGGTTCGAGAGACGTTCGATGCGGTCGAGTCCATCGCTCGCACCGCGAGGTCCTCACTCACACCGGACCCGATGACTGCACTGGCGTCTCTGGCGGCCGCTTCCGGGTCGTCGCGGATGAAGTTCGTCGCGTCGACGTGTGCCGAGACGAGTCCCTCGGCCACGTCCGTATCGTCGACGACCCGCTGCTGGGCGAACAGCACGGTCACCGGGTGACCATCGAGAACCGCACCGGACCACGCGACCTCCCGAAAGTCCGCGTTGTTGCCGATGACAGTTGTGAACGGCGCTTGAATAATCGTCGTATCGATATCGTCCGGTTGCATCGTCTGTGGCGCGTTGGCCAGTGGCACCTTCGACTCGGAGACGACTGTCCAGTTCCCCGGGTTCGAGGTCCGTTCGATCCAGTATCGCAGGACGACGTCCGGGAGGCTCCCGTCTGGTGGGGCACCGAACCGAACCGTCCAGCCGTGTGGGACTCGAACCGCTCGAATGTGTCTCGACCGTGCTCGGCACACAGATCGGCGAACGCGGCGGTCCCCATCATCCCGAACCCTTCACCGGGGTTCGCTGTCAGCACACTCGCTGGTTTTTATCAACAAGAACCATCGAGGGCGTGATGCCGAACAGAACAAGGTCGATTTCGTCACTGGCGAACGCTTTCACGACGCTTGGACCACTCGAGAAGCGCTCGGTCTCGACAGGTACTGGAATGTCGTCGTAGATCACAGTGTGGGTGAACTACCCCTGCCTACTCGCCGCCTTCGGCGGTTCCTTGAGACAGGGGCTTCCTGTTTCAAGCACGTGCTTTGCAGACACAACCGCAGTGTCCACGGAGAGCGTAGTCTCCACAGACGTTAACGAATCGCTGCGCGATTCGTTCGCACACCAGAAATCTTCGATTTTCGTGATTACGAGAGAGCCTCTCTCTCGAACGACTCCTTGAGGGTGGGGGCTTCTCGCCCAATCTGCTAAATTGGCGGAGAGGAGCAGCGACCGGCGAACGCCGTCAGGAGATAAGACCGATGTCGTCGACCGGATGAACGCTGTAATCCACGGAGATGGTATCCTTGGTCGCCCTGATTTTCCCCACGAAGGTAGAGATGTCTTCGAGCTGGCCTTCGAGGACGAACAGCTCCATGCAGTAGTGGTTGCCGACGTGGCTGTGGAAGTTCGACACGACGAGTTCCTCGTGGTCGTGACGCAGATGCATCATCTTCTCTTCGACGCTCGTCGTCTCGTAGTCGAACAGGACAGTGACGATGGCCATTAGCTCCCGGTCTTCGAGGCGTTTGTCCTCGAACTCGTTGAGGAGGTTCCGAACGGCTTCACGGACGATCTCACTGCGGCCGGTGTACCCGTGATCGTCACCGAACTCGTCGATTCGTTCCTCCAGTTCGTCCGGCATCGAGATGCTGACGACTCCCATGTACTAATCTACCGGCGGAGCGTTAATATAGATTCATACTTTCGCCGCGTGAACTGTCGATGGTTTGCTACTGGGACCGCTCGTGGTCGGTATCGGTCGTGGACAGAGTGGGCCCAGTTGCGGGAGTGCGGGGTTCCACTCACAGTCCGTAGGGGTCGAAGTCGGGTCTCGTGTCCATTCCCCGCGGACAGTCGTACTGTTCCCGGAATCGGTCGGCGAGCGAACGGCCACGCTCTGTGAACAGGAGTGCGACGCCGTACGGCGTCGAGAACGACCTGGCGTCCGTGGGGGCGGGGTCGATAAAAAGCGCCTCTGCCGCTGGGTCCCCGACGCCCGACACCGAATCGAACTGCCGCTCCAGCGGCAACAACCCCGTCAGGATGCTCGGGACGAACGCCTCGTTCGGCAGCGGTTCGCGAGGCTGGACGACGCAGGCGCCGACGGCGGTGCCGTCCTCGGAGAGAACGGTCGACGTCGGCTCTGTCTCGCCTGCGGTCCACGCCTCTCGCGCGATGTCCGGTGGTTGTGTGTCGATGGCGAACTCCATCTCGACCCCGCCGACCCGTTCCAGATGTCGTATCCGCCACGGTTCGTCCTCGGCAGCAGGGTCACCCTCCACTGTCGCCGTCACCAGGTCCCCCGTCGCTAGTTCGTCGACCTGTTCCTGCAGTTCACCGTACCCGGACTGGTACACCGTGTACAGCATCGACGAATCGACCGTCTGGAGGTTGATGTGTGGCACTGACGCCGTGACGCGGTAAACACGGAACTGTTCCGAACGTTCGGTCATACTCGACCTATGTGGTCACGATTGCTGTACCCGTCGGTTCCGACCGCGGCTCAAGGCCGCCGGGCTCGCGAAGTCTGTCGAGCGAAGACACGTTCCGGGCCGCCAACTTTTCGCCACTGAAAACAGTTCAATCCGTCGTGGACCGTCGTCTGCGGCATGCAAAACGCGTCGGACCGTCTGAGAGCGACTGAGGCGCCGGGCTCACAGGTCTCTCTCGGGCCGGTCTGGCTCACCCCCATCGGCGGGGTCGGCGACACACTCGACGGGAATGCGCTTCGCGTCCTGGCCGGTGCCGATATCCGCCTGTCGGCGGGCGGTCGTCCCTATCCCGTCGAGACGACCGACGCTGGTGAACTTTCGCGGCACAACTCTCTAATACCGCCACACGAATTGGAGTTTAACGGTGACATCTCAACGGGCGGCCGACTCACCAGTGTCTCGGCGGGAGGCCCTCGCCACTGGGGTTGGGGGGGTTGCTAGCCTCCTCTCTGGATGCACCGAGATGTTCGGACTCTCCGTAGAGGTGCGGCAGTTCGATGAGTCCGACCCGTTAGTAACCTACGACAGAGTCGGAAAAGGACAAACCGAACTGTCCTACTGGACGAGTCGGTTCTACATGCCGACACAGTCCGGCAACAATCAGCCGGAACTGTCCCCGCTCACCGGGCCGTTCTATCGGACGCTCAAACAACAGAGCGCACAACCCGCTGCCACGCCGGCAATCCGCGCACAGCACGAGGAGTGGGCACGCGCCAATCCGGACTACCGAATCGCGCTCGAGTATCAGTCATCCGACGAGTGGCGCGAATCCCTCCTGACGCGGACGTCACGGGGAACGCTTCCCGACGGGTCGACCATCGACTCCTTCTGGGCCCCGGAGTTCTACGAGCAACTGCAACCGCTAAACGACTACGTCGTGGACCTCGAAGACTTCTTCCCGTTCGTCCGGGAAGCGGCAACTCGGGACGGCGACCTGCTCGCGGCCTGGAAGTACGCGGGGTGTGGCTGTCTCTACTACCGGCAAGATTTGCTCGACCGGTACGGCGACGGGTCCCCCCCACGAACCTGGGCGGACGTGCTGGCGGTGGGACGAGACATCGCCGAGGGCGAGGACATCACGCCGTTTCTGTTCCAATGCAGCGCGTTCGACAACCTGCCATACTTCTGGGGGCAGGGGGGCGCCCTCGTTTCCGACGACGGTGTGCCGGTGTTGCACAGGGACAGAAACCGGCGTGCACTGGTCGACACGCTCTCCTTTCTCCAGGAACTCATCAGCGACGGTGTCACGCCACGGGACGTGGTCACCGTCTCCGGTGTCGAGGAACTCGCTCGTCTCGGCCGGACCGACCAGGTCGCGATGTTCCTCGGTAACAACGACCAGATCGAGCGCAGTTTCAAAAATAAGGTCGACGGCGACCGCTGGCGGCGCTGGCGCGTCGCAGAGATTCCAATGAAAAAGCCCGACCAGTTCGCTACTGGCGTCGGCGGGTTCGCGGAGGGGACGTTCCGTGCGGGCGACACCGGCGGTGCGGCCGCGCTCAAGGAGTTCGTCGCGAAGTTCGTCGAACCGGCGTCGATGGGGCGGTACTGCGAGTCGGCGGCGCTACTCCCGACGCGTGAGTCGCTGTACGACGACCGCGAGTTGTACGACCCGGACACCCCGTATCAACAACAGTTCCGGGAGTTCCTCCAGCACGGCGTGCCCCGACCTGCCGTTCCGATCTATCCGACGATCGCCGACGAGTACGAGCACGCTATCGAGTCAGTCATCACCGGAGCGGCCGAGCCCCAACCGGCCGTCGAGACGATGATCGAGAACGTCACCGAAGCGTTCGAGAGCTAACAGACACATGTGGCCGAACTACGATGGTCCGATTATGAGCGCGGCGTCTGGGATGACGATATCCGGGACCACTGCCGTATCGGGACTGGCCACAGCAATCGCCGGTGGCACGGCACTCTGGTTGCTCTACGCGCTCGGGACCGCCTCCGACCGCTATTATGCCGACCTTCTGCGGCCGTTCCTCGCGGTGGCAACGGCGATCGGTGTCGGGGCCGCGGGACTACTGATTGCGACTGACTCACTCAGCGCGGGCGTACTCGGCGTCGTGCCGCTCGTAACCTTCCTCCTGCTGTTCGTTCCCTGGAACGTGTTCGCCTTCCGGTATGCCGGCCGCGGAGCCCTTCTGACACGCCGGCGCGTCCTCGCGATGGGGTCGCTGGTCACTGTGCTCATGATAGTGTATCTGGTAGTTGCGGCCGGCGTTCTCCAGCCCTCGCAGGAGGTGTACTCGTCGGTGCTACTGACGGCGTCGACGCTCCTGCTCGGCCTCGTCGCGCTGACGTTCGTCTCGAGTGGTCTGATCCTCACAGAGGCGTACCGGCACGGTAACGTCCGGTTCGCCAGTGGCGTCGCCGTCGTCTTCGTCGCTGCGATTCTGGTGGTCGGCATTCAGGTCGTGAGTCTGTCCGACGTTCTGACACGCGGCCTGCTGGCCGCGTTACACCACCTCGTGGCAGCTGCGGTGTTGCCGGTCGCTATCGTCCGGTACGATGTACTCGGGACTCGTCCGGGGACGACCACGCTCGGCGAGCGCACGGTGATCAGGGACCTCGACGAGGCCGTCCTCGTCGTCGACAGGGACGGCGAAATCATCCTGTCCAACACGCAGGCCGAACGCCTCTTTGGAGCCGACCTCGACGGTCGGGAACTCGACACCGTCGTCGAAACCGGCGTTGCTACCCTCCGGAACTCGTCGACCGTCGGGTGCTGGACGGAGCAGGGCTTCAAGCGTTTCGACCCCCGTATCTCGACGGTCTCAGAACGGACTGACAGGACCCTCGGACAGACTATCACACTGATTGACGTGACACAGCAGCGGATGCTCCGCCAGCGGGTACAGGTTCTCAATCGCATCTTCAGACACAACATCCGGAATCAGCTCGACGTTATCAGGTCGCATGCCGAGGTCGCGCTCGAGGACGGCGAAGCGACGGGGGCCGACCGGTCCATCGAACAGGTGTTGAACGTGACGGACGAGATTGCACGACTGAGCGCCGACGCCCGCAAGATCGAGCGGCTGACACGAAACTCCTCGACCGATCAATCGGTCGTGAATCTCCGGCACCTCGTCGAGACGTTCGTCGACCCCGTCACACGGACCCGTCGGGACGTCTCCGTGACGGTCGACGTTCCGGACATCGAACTCTCGTTGAACCGCGAACTCGCCAGATTCGCGCTGCAGAATCTCGTCGACAACGCCGTCAAACACAACGACAGTCAGTCACCGCACGTCGAAGTCCGGGGCACGAAACGAGAGTCGGGCGTCCGGATTACCGTCATCGACAACGGGCCGGGCATTCCCGACGCCGAGTGGCAGGTAATCGAAGCCGGTCAGGAGGAGGTCCACAACCATCTGACGAGTCTCGGCCTGTGGGGGACCAAATGGGCCGTTCAGAAGTTGGGCGGCGAACTGTCCCGTCGCGACAGCGAGCGTGGCGCTGCCGTCGTTGTCGACCTTCCCCTGACCGACGCCCGTGGCTGAACGGGAGCCGGTCTGGTTAGCGCCTCGAACGGTGATAGGTTTCAGGAACCGCGCCGAACAAGAGAGAACAGCTCCGAATCCGCGCTCTGCAAACGCCGCTCGTGCCCGTTCGTACGCTGTCTCATCGTCACTCGACGCGGTCGGGAGGTCCACGCGACGCCTGTAAGTCGTCCCCCCGTCGGTATACGTAACAACGAGTCGAAGGCGTGTTGTTTCCTTTAGCCCATCCGTCGCAGAGACCTTCCCGACCGCGTCGAGTGAACCGTGCCGTGCCGCGTTTTGGTATAAAACACCCGATGGAAGGCACACGACGAACTCACCGAGGTCGGGTTTCGTTACTGATGTACGAAACCGTCCGGCCGCCGTTTCGTAGGTTGAAACGTACTGCCGAACGTTCCCTCGCTGGACGTATGCGCTCGGTCTTGGGTCAAGAGGTGTCGGAGGCCAGTTCAGTAGCGTTCACGGCCATCGCTCCCGAGTTCAGGCCGTGCTAACAGAACGAGTCTCCAGCGAGAGAGTTCTGTCCCCGCTGAAGTCGCAACGCTGCCCTCCGAGCGGCGTTGTTCGCTACGTTGTAATCCGCATTCATCGAGTACGAACAGTCGGGGCACTCGAACCGTTGGCCGTCACGATTCTCTTCGAGCGGACAGCCACACCTCGGACGCTGTTGACTCCTACACTGTTGTTCCACTTTCTCGAGGACGACCCCGATGGACGCCGTTTCGTACGCCGTTTGCTCTTGGGGCACCCGGGATGCCCACTACTGGAACTTCGTGCCGTCACTGATACGGTCGGGTATCTGCGCCCCGAGACGTGCCACGTCGTCACCGGCGGCGAGAGTGTCGACGACGGGACGGGCAGTCGATTCCGAAACGTTACGTCGGGCAAACTGATTCGAGATTCGCGCTCGGTGTTTCCAGACCTGAAACCCGAGTAGTCGGTTTAGTATCGCCCCGCGCCACCGATGCCACATGAGTGGCGATGAGCGTACGAACCGAACGATGTCGAGACGCAACCTGCTCGGAGCGTGTGCCACCGCCGGAACTGTCGGTCTGGCGGGGTGCACGTCCGGACCGCTCACGGCCGAAAAGACCGTGACACGCGAGTACGATAGCACCGGGGTCTCGAAACTCGACGCACGAGCGATCAACGGCGACGTTGCGATTCGCGACGAACAGCGCGAGACAGTTCACGTCGAAGGCAAAAAGCAGGCAACGGACGAGGACGGACTCGATCTCGTCACGTTGCGAGACGAGCAGGCCGGAGAGCGCCTGTCGCTCACCGTCAGCACCGAGGACAGTGGTTTCCTCGCGCTCGACTCACCCCGGTTGCGGATGGACCTCACGCTCACCGTTCCAGAGGGGTTGCAGATCAGCGCAAAGACGATGAACGGTGCTATCGACATCGAGACCACAGACGCCGAGCGTATCAGTGCCGACACGACGAACGGTGACGTCAGTATCTCACTGGCAGCGGCTTCCGATATCGAGGCTAACTCCACCAATGGCGACGTCTCAATCAGCCTGCCGACGACGGCAGAGCCGTCAGTCAGCTTCGAAACGACCAACGGAGCGGTCGATGTCAGTGGGGTCGAACCAGTCTCGATGCGGTCTGATTCGGAGACCGGTGAAACGGCCGGAAACGGAACACATCAGGTCACAGTCAGTACGACGAGCGGTGACCTCAGCATTCGGGGCGAGAGCGGATGACGGCCGCCGCTTTCCGGTCGTGATGGTTCGAGCAACGAGACTGCTCGCAGCGTATCGGAGCGCTGTCCCCCGAAGTGAGAGGAACTGCCAGCCGACCAGTAACAGCCCGACGTGTGGAGAGAAAGGGTGTCTCTATCGGCAGTCGCTCGACTCCCGCGTCTGTGGTGCGTCGTGGCGGCGAGTGTCAAACAGACTGCGCGTATCTCGCACACTACTCCGGTCGGGGCAGATAACCGGAGAACGCCGGTACAGCGCACGCGGTAACTGGTTGCACGCTGATCGTCGTGGAGAGGGAGTCAAGCGTTTGAACACTCGAATTCGTACTAGCCGGCAAACGAAAGACTACCGAAATTGCCGACGGTACCGCCAGACGCTGTCGTCCGCAATCGCTGCTCAGATAACATAAAAGATAACAAATCCACCGAGAACTGCGACGGCGGTCCAGAAAACGTACTGTTTTGCCTGCTTCCTCTGTTCAGCGCTGAGTTCGTCTTTCGACACGTTCTATCGTAGTTCACTGGCGCAATCAATCTTCTCCACGGATGCAGGCGCTGAAACAATGCAGTCCGTTCAATTACTTTCAGCTGAGCTATCGAGACGGCACGAACTGGTCGGCAGAGCGCTCGAACCCGGGACCGTGATGCGATGCACCGGAGAGTCTCACCGGGACAGGTTCTGTGTCAGATGCCCTCGTATCGTTACACGTCGTCCGATATCGGTGCCATTTTGAGGCGATTACACACACAGGCAGGCATGAGTGAGACGCTCGAGCGACGAATTAGCCAGGTCGCCGGCCTGCTGTTGACTGGGGTCCTCGGACTCGGACTCGGAGAGTTGCTGGGTGTCACCGACTACCTCTCCCTCCCGTCGTTTTTGGCCCTTTTTTTCGGTCTGGGCGTCTGTATGGCGCTGCTCCAGTGGTTGGCGTCCTGAACCGGAAGACGGCGGTCACCTCACTCTGGGACTGACCGAACTGTCGAGCCTGGGGACGCCCGCATGTGAGTCCAGTCGGCTCGCCGCCGGCTTCGTTGCAGCCGTCTCCAAAGAGGGGTTCTCTACTCGGAGGACCGGCTGAAAGGCGTGTTCGATGGACCTGCGGACCGACCGCAGAGAGTTCCCGCAGATTTCGTTGCGGGCCGTACGAGAGACAGACCGGTGCTCGGCACGAAGCTTTCGCACACCCCCAGGATTATGCCGTCGCCGACGCTATAAAATAGGGATGGGTGACACGGAGAGCGAACGAAAGGACCGAGCAGACGACGAGGATCGACCTGAGGATGGAGTCACGGACTCCCGTCCCGAGTGCCACCGTCGCAGCTGCACCGAGCGGGCGACGTTCGTCGTCCTCGAGCGATATCAGGAGGAAACCGGGCACGGTGCCGTCGAGGCAGAGGCCGTTCTCTGCCAGGCGCACGCGAATGAGGAGAGTCCCACGAATCTCGACGCGAGCTACCCGGATTACGTGTTTCGTGTCGAGCCGCTGGAAGGGACGCAGGACACGGACACGGCCTGAGCGGACTGCACTAGCTCGAGAGAACGCCGGTGACCCCGTGACCGTCATCTCCTGTCGAACACGTTCGCTCTATCTGCTCGGAACCGAGACGCCACCACAGAGGTGCGGCAGCAGCGACTGGCAGTCCGAGGTCGCACTGGCCGCGGCGGGGACATCGACCAGACGGGGATGTCTGAGCCCGTGACTGTCACTGTAACTGCGCCCCACCGTTCACCTCGAGGATTTCGCCCCACAGACAACCGTCGTCGAGCAGGTGCCCGATGGTGCGTGCGACCAATTCGGGTTCACGGACGTACTCCGAGAGATGCGTGTCGACGCTCCCCTTAACCGCGGAACGCGACCGACTCCGGACAGGCTCTCGTCCGTTGTTTCGACCGTGGCCTCGACTTCTGTCGAGTCACTCGCGCCAGCCTGGACAGCAACGGCGGTGCCTCCCTCTCCGTGGCTCTCGTCGGCAACCGCACTGGCAGCGGCCTCGCTCTCCGTGTAGCCAACGGCGACCCAGTGTTCGGGCGCGAACGTCTGTGCCGCCCCGCGTCAGTTCCACGGTTAACGCCGGTGACGAGAACCTGTACACCGTTTTCGTGGCGGCCAGACGGTTGTTTTCGGGCTCTGCTGTTCACTGTGGAGCACACCGGGCCTCGTCACGCCCCGGCGTCGAGGACCTGTTCGATACGGCTCTCGGCGGCGTCGTGCTCGGTGTCACCGAGTCCGGCAACGGCGTCTTTGAACGCGACGTTGTAGCTGCCAGGGCCGTGAACGTCACCGAACTCGCCTGCTGCTGCGGCTTCACCGGCGAGTCCAAACGCGACTGTTCCCGCCAGTGCGGCCCGTTCGGTGTCCTCGATGGCACCAGCGAAGGTCGCGATAGAACCACCGAGCATGCAGCCGGTTCCGACGACGGTCCCCATCTGAGGATGGCCAGCGGTGACCTCGTATGCCGCATCGGCCGTTGCGACGATATCGACGTCACCGGAGGCAACGACGACCGTATCGTACTCCTGGGCGCAGGCGACCGCCGTCGTCGAGATATCGCTGTACTCACCGACGGATTCGACACCGCGGACCGCCGCGTCGTCCCCGGCGAGTTTCGTTATCTCGCCGTAGTTCCCGTTGATCGCGGCCACGTCGAACTCGGACGCCAGTCGGTCGGCGACGCGGTTTCGGGTCGGTGTCGAACCGACGCCGACGGGGTCAACGACGACCGGAACGTCGGCCTCGTTCGCCGCCTGACCGGCAGTCACCATCGTCGCCTCGCCGACTTCGCTCACGGTTCCCATGTTGAGCAGACACGCTTCCGATGCGGCGACCATATCCCCGACCTCACGCTCGTCGTCGGACATCACTGGCAGTCCACCCCAGTGCAGGATGACCTGTGCAACGTCGTTGACGGTGACGGTGTTCGTGACAGCGTTGACCAGCGGCGATTCCTCTGCGACAGCCTCCAGACTTCCATCGAAATCGACAGTCATGTTTCACTCTCCAGTTCGCCCCCGCGACGCTTGGTTTGTTCGACTCTGTCCCCGCGTGTCCGTGTGGCCTGCTCTGGCTCTCCTCTCTCTGCAGTAGCCCTGATAACCACCCTCGCCGTCAGCGAACTCAGCTCCGAAGCAGCATCGACCGTGCCGCCGGCCAGGTCACCCGATTCAGCAAAACTAAAGCGATACTGAAACTATCGGGAATTGATACTTAGTGAAACACCGCGGCGGGTCAGCGCCACGAACCGGGTGACGTACTCGGCGACCTCGACAGGGGCGGAGAGGACAGCCAGACTGTGCCGAATCACGCTCTTCGTGTGGGTGGGGTCGAACTGGTCGTCGGCACGCTCGGTGTGCTGACGCGAGCGGTGTCGCGGGAGTCGACACCGCCTGCCGGGAGTGATCGCAGCGTTCGATTCTGCCTGGTATCACAACCGTATTTAGTCAGACAGGCGTACAAATGTATGCGGTGCTGTTTCGACGATAACGCACTCAGATGAGCCCTTTACACTGTATTCCGGCATGTTGAGAGACCGACTCGACGTCGACCCACAGGTACTGGCTCTCGCGCTGGCTCGCATGTCCGAGTCGGTCGGCAACTCCTTTCTCATCGTCGTGCTCCCGTTGTTCATCGCCAGCGACTTCGTCACCGGCGCCAGTCTCGGGCTGACCGACGTGTTCGTGACGGGCGTCGTGCTTTCGATTTTCGGCTTCGTCAACAGTCCCCTCCAGCCGTTTACCGGGCGGCTCTCCGACCGGACCGGGCGGCGCAGGGTGTTCGTCCTGTTCGGACTGGTCCTCATCGCGGCAGCGAGTTTCGCCTACTCGCTGGCATCGACCTACTGGCACCTGGTAGGCCTTCGCATCCTCCAGGGCGTCGCCGGCGCGTTCATTATCCCGACGACGGTGGCGCTGGTCAACGACCTCGCCGCAGAGGGGAACCGCGGCGGCAACATGGGGACGTACAATACGTTCCGGCTGGTCGGGTTCGGCGTCGGTCCAATCGCCGGTGGCGGCGTCATCGCTGCCGGTCCGTACTCGCTTTCGCTCCCACTGGTGGCGGGGACGGTCTCGATGACGGGGTTCGAGGCCGCCTTCTACTTGGCCGCCTCGACCGCCACGCTGTCGTTCGTCCTCGTGTTGTTTCTCATCCGCGACCCGGACGTCGACACCGACGGAGCCACACAGTCGGACCCGAAGGGCATCGCGGTGTTCGACCGGACCGGCGACCGGTTGCTCGACCCCGTGTTCGCGCTCGGCGTCGTTTCGTTCTTCATGGCTGTCGGCATCGCGGTGTTCGCCACGCTCGGGGAGGTCGTCAACGCCGAACTCGGACAAGGACCGGAGATGTTCGGCCTCCAGTTCGCCGCGTTCATTCTCGCTCAGATACTGCTGCAGGTGCCGATCGGGCGAGCGACCGACTTCTACGGCCGGAAACTGTTCATCGTCGTCGGGACGGTGCTACTGGTGCCGACCACGCTCGCACAGGGGCTCATCCTCGACGGCACGCTGCTCTCCAGTATACTCTCGAGGTCGTGGTTCATGTTCGTCGCGCGATTCCTCCAAGGGGTCGCCGGAGCGATGGTCTTCGCTCCCGCGCTGGCGCTGGCAGGTGACATCGCTCGCGATGGGGAGTCCGGGTCGACGCTGTCGGTTCTAACGATGGCGTTCGGCCTCGGTGTCGCCGTCGGACCGCTGCTGTCCGGTATACTTGTCAGGTGGGGGGTCGTCCTTCCTTTCGCCTTCGCGGCGAGTCTCGCGGCGGTCGGCGTCCTCGTCGTCCTAACACAGGTCGACGAGGTCATTACGCCCCGGCGGTCGCTCCCGCTGGTCGGGTACCTGACCTGAACACGGGCGTTCGTCGTGTCTGCCAACCAGAGTGCTCAGTGTGATGACGAGTAAAAAGTAGTATGTTCGGGGGGTGAGACGTCGACGGCCCAGCTTACTCGTTCGACCCTTTCGCGGGGGCGTACAGGACCGTCATGACGAGTTCGTCCTCGAAGTCGAGGAACTGATGGTCGGTTCCCGGTTCGAGGTGGATAACGTCGCCCTCGGAGACCTCCGTGGTGTCGCCATCGACGTTTATCTTCCCAGCGCCGGAATCGACGACGTAAATCTCGTCCTCTCTGTGGGCGTGCATCGGGTCCTCGTCGCCCGCTTCGAACTGCATCACTTCGAGACTGACACTCTCGGCTCGAATCGCCTCGATCGAGTCTTCGTCGTCCGGGATGTCGTCCGCGACATCGTTCACATGAAGGGAATCCATGTACGATGAATACGGGCTACATCCACTTGTATATGCCTGTACACCGGGTACCACAGACAGTCCCGCACGGTGTTCGTGCCCGTCTGACGCTTCGGAGCGCGGCAGTCTGCAACGTCTCGTACAGCCGTCCACGGCGACTTAAGACCGGTACGAATCTATGTACTTATCACGATTCCAGGATGTACGGTACTGTGTATGGATGGCGCCGACCGCGCTGGGAGTTCCGGTCGACACGGCCCTCCGGACGGGGCTTGGACTGTGGCGGAACTCAATCGAGCGATCGAGAACGTCCTCTCCGATGGGGACGACAGATTTCCGGACTACGTGGTCGGCGAAGTCGCCGAGGTCGATCAGTACGGGTTCGGTTCGTTTTTCGAGTTACGCGACCTCGATACCGACTGCGTCATCTCCTGTCTGATCTGGGACGGAACACGGTCAGCGCTCGCTCACGACATCGAACCGGGCGACAAAGGGGTCGTCGGGGCGGCTGTCGACTTTTATGCCGAGCAGGGTGCGTGCCAGCTACTCGTCTCCGAGTACTGGCCGCTCGGAGAGAGTGAACGACAGCAGGAGCTCGAAGCGCTCCGGGCGGAGCTCACCAGAGACGATGTGTTCGACGACGAGCGAAAGCAGCCGATTCCACAACAGCCGGGCTGTGTCGGACTCGTGACATCGCCGTCGGGGTCCGCACGAGAGGACACGTGGACGGCGATCAACGAACGCTCACCGCGAACAGACGTCCGTCTCTGTGGCGCACCCGTTCAGGGAGCCGACGCTGTCGGGCCCCTGATCGAGAGTGTTCAGCGTCTCGACTCACGTCCGGA
>NZ_JAQCNH010000086.1 GCF_028275115.1 Halorientalis sp.
CCCCCGTTCAATAGCGGCGAACACGTTGGGACGGCCGCCAACATCGACGCGGTCGCGTTTGACAAGACGGGCACATCACGCGAGATGAGACCCGCCGCCGGACGCCTTCGTCCGGTCCGGCGGCGGGAATGAACACTGACCCCGACGAGCTGCTCTCGCTCGCAGTCGCCGTACAGGTCTGGTCTGAACACCACCTCGCCCGTGCGACCGTCTCGGAAGCCGAAGACCGCGCCCTCGGCGTGTCCGACGCGCGACGGTTTCAGTCGGAGGCCGGAAAACGCGTCTGTGTCGACGTCGACGACGGGACCATCCACATCGGGAATCGAAGTGACGCCAAAACGGTCCTCGAAGACGCAGTGATCGAGTGGCTCGAGCCCGGTCTCGATCGGCTCCGATCCTTGGAATCAGGGGGGAAAGAGGAGCGTTCTGGTCGCCCGCGAGCACGGGGGCGACGTTCCGGTGTTCGGATGGCTTGCGTTCACTGACACGGTTTGCCCCGATCACTCGGCGTGGAGCACATTGTCATGCTGACTGGCGACAACGAACGCGTCGCGCAAGGGATCGCCGACGGAGTCGGCACCGGCGAGGTGTAGACGGAACTACTGCCGGAAGGTGGCGACCGTCAAAAATTCGGCAGATAGCCACGAGAACGTAGCGATGATCGGTGACGGCGTAAACGGCGCACCCGAACTGGTGACGGCGACGCGCGGGATCGCGATGGGCAGCGCCGGGACCGACGTGGTCCTCGAGACGGCCGACATCGTGTTGATGGGCGACGACTTGGGGAAGACCACCTACGTGCTCGGACTCGGACTCGGGACGCGCCGGACGCCGAAAGTCAATCTCACGATCGTCTTCGGGGCGATTGCGTTGATTGTCGGGACGATCCTGTTGCGAGTGACCCCCTTGCCGTCAGCCGTGATCGGCCACGAGGGATCGACGGTCCTCGTTTCCCTAAACGGTCTCCGGTTACTCAGCTTCCGGGGGTGGTGTACCGAAATAATTCCCCGTGAGGCATGGCTACAGGTCTCCAACTGGGAACGTTGCTCAGCTCGTCCCCGTCCCATCGTCGTGAACACTTTCCTCAGCGAGGACATTCAGCGTCGCTTTGAGCGCGCCGAGAGTAACCGGACCGAAGAACAGCCCCAGGACACCGAACGACTACGCGCCGAGGGCGCCCAACAGGATGACAGCGGGGTTGAGGTTCGCGTATCTATCAACGGCGAAGGACCGGAGGTAATCGTCTGTCAGTCCCACAACCGCGACGCTGTAGATGACACGCTCTTCGGTAGACTGGCGGAACTAGCGGAGTACATTGACAGCGATGCAATCCACGAGACCGTGGATCGGTGCCCCACTAAGATTCAGTGACCGGAGAAACCCATAGGTCCGAGCGGCCTGCTCCAAGCCCTGCTTGGACAGGCCGCGGAACTTCGCCAGCCACGGCTGGAGTAACGACCAGAGACACTCTACTTGGTTCGTGTGGACACCCTCGTCAGAGACGTATTCGTCGTCGTGGAC
>NZ_JAQCNH010000014.1 GCF_028275115.1 Halorientalis sp.
CAGTACGGGGACGGTGTGTTCGCGTCAAAGCCGTACGTCTCCTCTGCGAACTACATCGACAAGATGAGCGACTACTGTGGCGACTGTCACTACTACAAGACGAAAGACACCGGTGACCGGGCGTGTCCGTTCAACGCGCTGTACTGGGACTTCCTCGACAGGAACGAGGAGCAACTCCGGTCGAACCACAGAATGGGGCTGATGTACGGTCACGTCGACTCGAAGCAGGAGACCGACGAGATGGCGGAGATCAGAGCCCGCGTCGCCGACCTCAGACAGGCACAGCGCGACGGCGAGTTGTGACCGTCCACCGACAGCCCCACCGCACGAGCGGGTCGGGACCGCGCAGACGCGCTGTTCGCGCCCGATAGAGCAACTCCTCGGCGACCGTCAGCAGCAAGACGACCGGCACGGCCGACCCGTCGACTCGTCGCGCGATTGTACACGCACCACCCCTATCTAAGTAGCAGACAGGGAACGGCTCTCACTGGACAGAACCTAACTGACACCCCCGACCCGGGTGGCCGTCTTCCGGTATATTAGTTCGGGACAGCCGCGACGGACTAGAGTTATACCTTGGGGTGGTCTTCCGGGAGAGAAACGCACCGGTTCGGTTTTTTTATTTGAGGGGAGAACAGCCGGGTGCAATGGTCCCCGACAAACTTCGAGCCCCCATTCTGGTGGCGGCACTGGCGGCACTCGTGGTCGCTGGCGGCGTTGCCGGGACGTCCATCGCCATAGACCAGAGTGACGAATCGCCTGACACACAGCCCACCGACGACGCGTCTACCGCCGAGTCGAGCGACGATGCGAACGTCGTCTCCAGTTTCGAGGGGCGGATTGCCTCGCTGGAGACGCTCTCGATGATCCAGAAGATGACGATGGAGACGGACGGCAATCACTCTTCCACGACCGAGACCAGGATGTGGATCGACTTCGAGGACGACCAGGTGCGTCGTGAGGTCGTCAACTCCAGTTACGGTTCGGAGCGGATCACGGTGCGCAACGAGAGCCAGTCGGTCTCGTACGACCCAGCGGACAACACCGTCACCCGTCACGACACCACCGGTACCACCGTCTACACTCCGGTCAAATCACTGCTCAATGCGAGTGAAATCACCTACGAGGAGCGCGAGCGTGTCGACGGCGAGTCGACGTACCGCCTCAGCCTCGTCTCGAACGAGTCGATGGGGGCGAAAGCAAACGCAACGCTCTGGATTGATACGGACACCTACTTCCCGAAAAAGATGCACGTGAGTCCCGAGTCCGAGGAGATGTCCTACACGATGACGATGGCGTTCTCCAACGTCAGTCTGAACACCGAGATTCCGGACTCGCGGTTCAGTATCGAGATCCCCGACAACGCGACCGAACCCCAGCAGACGACGTCGAGCATCGAGACGTACGACTCGCTCGACGAGTTGCGCGACGCGGCTACCGTGTCGGTTCCCGACCCCGACGTCCCCGGAAATTACAGTTTCGACGAGGGGCGGATCACCGACCGTGACGACCACTACTCGCTGAGTCTCACCTACACCGACGGCGCTGACACGCTCTCGGTCTCGAAGCGCCCGGCGACCGATTACAACTTCAGCGACAGCGAGGACTTCGAGTCGGTCGAACTCGGCGACCGGACCGGGTGGTACGACGGGTTCGACGACTCCGGCGTGGTCGCCTGGGAGTGTGGCGAGTACAGCTACTCGGTCCACGGGAAAGCGTCGAAAGCCGACCTGACCGACACTGCTCGTTCGATGGTGTGTGCGTGAGCGGCCCTCCAGTCACCACTACTGTGGACGGACCGTCCCGCCGTGTCGGTCCGGACGGGTGAGTACCGAGGCGTCCCCGGCGGTCGGACGGTCCGCTTTTTTGCCCGCGAGTCCCCGCTGTCGGACGTCCCCGGTCGGAACCCACACACGCAGACCCGGGTGCCGTGGTCGCCACAGCGGCTCTGTACGCGTGCTGCGCCCGTACTCACACACCATGTCGTCGTTCGGGAGTCGGTGTCGGCTGAGACCACGATGCCGGCTGACCGAACCGTGCCGTGCCGTTCGGGTCGGACCGGCTAGTGCCTGTGCCGGAGCGAACACGAGAGCCGTCGTTTTATCGGTACCGTTTATTCCGTCCGGCACGTGACGCTGGTATGACGTCATCACTGGGGTTTCATTCGCTCGAGGAAGAACGGGCAACGTCGCTCGCCGTCACGGGGTCGGTCCCCGAGTGGCTGACCGGAAGTCTCGTTCGTAACGGCCCAGGACGTTTCGATCTCCCTGATGGGAGCAGCGTC
>NZ_JAQCNH010000103.1 GCF_028275115.1 Halorientalis sp.
CTCAAGGAGCGACCGGAGGGAGCGAGTAGGGAGGGGATACAGCGTCCCCAGAAATCTCCGATTTCTGGTGTGCGAACGAATCGCGGAGCGATTCGTCCACGCCGTCATCGTTTTACTTTCGCTACACGGCATGGCCTTACTACCCCTCCGGCCTACGGTGGTAGTATGATGCTCGCCACGCTTCCGACAGTGTTCAAGCGCGACAAGAAGCGCGCACCGTCGGTTGTGGCCGAGTGTCCATTCGGTAGGAGTGGGACACTCCGAACCACCTGTGAAGGGAAGTCGCCTGTGGAGTCTGGAATCCCTATGCCCACGTCGGGTATAAATTCTGACACAGAAACAGGAAGCCCTGTCCTCAACAAGCGAGGGGCGGGGAGCCCCGAGCGCGGTAGGTCAGGGTAGTTCACTAGGCGACCACATTCTCGTGGTCACGTGACCGTGCTCCTCCCTCCATGCTACGAAAACGCACGCATTGTATTTTATTATCTGTGAACTTGAATAGTAGCATAAAGATGTCGTCGGAAACCGACAACAAGTAGAATCTAATGGTGGTGTCCACTAGAACGGGGTGTGCCGGTGGACCTGACCGCGGCGGACGAGGCGATTCTCGACAGATTGGCCGACGGTCGGTGTACTGTCGGCTATCTCGCAGGCGAGACAGAGTACTCTCGCCAGCACGTCCACAACAGGCTGAACGTGTTACCCGCGGCGGAGTATGTCGACAAGGTCCACGATCCGACCGGGCTGTATGCGTTACAAACCGATCCGAGACAGTCCGGCTAACGATCGAGAGTTGCCGGTGGCGCTCACCGCTCGAACCAGCACGAACGCTTTTCTAAGTGGCTTCCGGGATGGGAGTAAGATGGCAGGTGAAGACGCGTCATCGGTCGAAGCCGAGAGTGCCGACGACCTGCTCAACCGGATGACGGACGCGTTCATGGGTTTAGACGAGGACTGGCGATTCACCTACCTGAACGAGCAGGCCCGGCGCGTAACCTGTGAGGCCATGGGCGCAGACCTCACCATGGCAGAGCTACAGGGCCGGACGATGTGGGACGCGCTTCCAGAGCTACGGGGAACCACGTTTGAGGAGAGGTACCGTGAGGCGATGACGACGCAGTCGACGGTATCGTTCGAGGCCGAGTACGAACCCCTCGGGGCGTGGTTCGAGGTCAACGCCTACCCTTCCGAGTCGGGGCTCTCCGTGTACTTCGAGGACGTGACAGAACAGCGTCAGCGTCGGAGAGAGTTGGAAACACGCAAAACGGTCCTTCGGGAGATGCACGATGTTATCTCGGATCAGGAGCTCTCGTTCGAGGGCCGCGTCGAGGAGTTACTGGCCATCGGGTGTCGGGAACTCGACACCGAGTACGGGACCCTCTCCCGGGTCCGGGACGACGAGTACGTGTTCTCCGTCGTCCAAGCGCCCGACGATACGCTGGAGGCAGGCGACGTGGTGAATCTGGAGGCGACACACTGCGAGCGAGTCGTACTGGACGAGAAGCGTCTCGTCAGCGGCGACGTGGCGGCGGAACACCCGGAACTGACCGACAGCGCCGGCTTCGCCGAGTGGGGTATCAACTGCTATCTGGGGACGCCGGTCGTCGTCGACGGGGAGGTGTACGGGACCTTCTGTTTCTACGATACGGAGGTCAAACCCGGGGCGTTCTCCGAGTGGGAGATTACGCTAGTCGACATCATGGGACAATGGGTCGGGTCGGCGCTGGAGCGCAAACTCGCGGCCGAACGGCTCGGGCGACAGAACGAACGGCTCGAACAGTTCGCGACTATCGTCTCCCACGACCTCCGGAACCCGTTGGGCGTCGCGATGCAGCGACTCGATCTGGTGGCCGTGGAGTGTGAGAGCGAACACCTGGCGGAACTCGAGCGCGCACACGAACGGATGGAGACACTAATCGACGACGTGTTGACCATGACCCGGGTCGGCGAAACCGTCGACGACGTTGCGGACGTGCGGATGACAGCGCTCGCGAACGATGCGTGGGAGAACGTCCGGACCGGCGACGCGTCGCTAAACGTCGACGACGACCTCGTCGTGACGTGTGACCGGAGCCGCCTCCAGCAGTTACTGGAGAACCTGTTCCGGAACAGTGTCGAACACGGTTCCACGAACGGTCGGACACGGGCCGGCGGCGCCGTCGAACAGGGGAGCGACGTGGACGGAGACAGAGACGGAGATGGAGATGGAGATGGAGACGGGGGCGTGTCGGTCCAGGTCGCGAAACTACCCGACGGGTTCGTCGTCGCCGACGACGGACCGGGAATTCCCGAGACAGAGCGCGACTCGGTGTTCGAGTTCGGCTACTCTGAGTCCGGTGGGAGCGGCGTCGGCCTCGCTATCGTGGACCAGATCGCGACGGCACACGGCTGGGACGTCACGCTCACCGACGACCGAGACGGTGTCCCCGCGAGTGAAGCGAGTGGGGGCCCAGAAGACGGGCGAGGTGAGTCTGCCGGCGGCGCGCGCTTCGAGTTTCGGACGACGCGGAGTAGCTGACCGGACGCAGACAACCACTGTCGTTCGCGGACAACGGCGGAAAAAAGGTGTACCCGGTTACTCCTCGGCGACGGTGGTGGACACGCTGGTCGTCGGCTGGTCGACCAGTCGGCGTTCGAGGTCGTCGAGGTGGTTCACGACGCTGTGAACGTCGTCCCCGGTGGTGCACGGGGCGACCTGTTCGAGTTCACTGCCGTGGTACTCCGCCAGCCCCATCTTCGGCAGGACCATCGTCGTATGGTCCTGCCCGGTAATCGTCGAGGACTGCTCGTGGGTCTGGTAGAACGATTCGAGGGTCGTGTTGTTGGCCAGCGCCCACTGTTTGAACTCGGCAATCCGGTTCAGAATGAACGCACCCTGGTCGGTTTCGGCGGCTTTGGTCGTCGGGTCGATCTGACGGCCCCAGACTTTCACGTAGAAGTCGGCGATGTAGCCCTCGTCTTCGAGGCGCTGGAGCCGCGTGATTACCTGTTCCTGTCGTGTGCGCGCACCCGGTGGAGAGAGTGTCCGCACGTAGAGTTCGAGTCGTATTGGGTCTGTGTTCGTTGACATTGGAGTCCCCTCCCGTCTGACAGTTGTAAGTCACGCTTCTAAAGTGTTCCTCTAATTGATATAATACAATATGCGACGGCTAGTACCGGTATACTGTCTCGCGACCCCTGTAAGATCATTACAGTTGCAGGACGGTTGAACACGTCTCCGAACGTCCCGGCGCGGACCGGCGCGCAGACGGAGGGTTCTCGGCGAGCGCACCGCTGCCGACGGTCGCCAGGTGCCGAAAAGCACCGCTAAGTTTGATTACCCCAGGCAGTCAAGAGTGTACGGGAGAGTACGATGGACATTGCTGATATCGCGACCAGCGATTATATACAAGTCGACGCTACCGAGCGGTTGGCGAAGGTCCGCTCTATTTTCGAGCGCAAGAACCCTCGGGGTATCATCGTCACGGACGACGGGGCGTACGAGGGAGTGATTGGCCGGCGGCAACTCCTCCAGTCCCACGTGCAAGACGACGCCAAAGCCGAGTCGCTGATGGTCTCGGCCCCACAGGTCGAGCGGACGGACGACGTTCGCGAGGTCGCTCGCGTCCTCGTCGAGGGCGGGACGAAAGTCGCACCCGTGTTCGAGGCCGACCGACTGTGGGGAATCGTCACGACCAACTCGATTCTCGAGGCAGTGTTGGAACACCTCGACGCGCTGACCGTCGTCGACATTTACACGGAGAACGTCGTCACAGTGGCCGAAGACACTCACATCGGGCAGGCGATCAACCTCCTGCGCGAGCACGGAATCTCGCGGGTACCCGTCCTCGACGGGGACGGCCTGCTCTCCGGGATGCTCACCACCCACGATATCGTCGACGTGGTCGTCCGTGACATGGACAAGACCACGCGTGGCGAACGCGCGGGCGGGAACGACCGCATCCTCGACATCCCGGTGTACGACGTGATGTCCAGCCCCGTTGCGACGACCGAGACCGCCGAGTCGGTCCGGTCGGCCGTCAGCCGGATGCTCGAGAACGACTACAGCGGGCTGGTCGTCACCCCCGAGGGCGACGACAGCCAGGTGGTCGGCATCCTCACGAAGACCGACGTGCTCCGGGCGTTGACCTACACCGAAGAGGAACACATGGACGTCCAGATCACCAACATCACGCTGCTGGACACCATCTCGCGGGAAGACATTCGCGTGGACATCGAGAGCGTCGTCGACAAGTACAGCGACATGCAGGTCCGGCACGCCCACGTTCGGTTCCACGAACACAAGGAGAAACTGCGGGGCACACCGCTGATCCAGTGTCAGATACGCCTGCGAACCACCGAGGGCCAGATTGCCGGCTCCGGCGAGGGCTACGGCGCCGAACAGTCGTTCAGCGTCGCGCTGGACAAACTCGAACGCAACGTCCTCGAACTGAAGAACGTGCAATCCGACGAGGAGTACCGCGGCCAGCTGCTCCGGAAACTCGGCCGGTTGTAAGCGACCAGTTCACTGGGCCTGCAGCCAGCGCCACGCCTCGTCCGTGTCTTTCGTGATGGTCCGTTCGACCCGCACGCTCGACACCTGTCCGACGGTCCGATACGTTCGGGCAGCGTCTCCACGGCCGCCCGGGACGTCTCACCGGTGACGAGGGAGCTTCGGTCGGACATGGTACCCTCGACCCCGCCGTCGCAATCGGTCACGCGGTCGTGCGTTTCCACGTGGAGGGCCAGAGACACGCCGACGGCCCGTCACGAGCATCGGTAGCGATGCTCGACCGACCTCAGTTCACGCGGAGCCAGGTTTGGGCTTCCGTCAGGTCCCTGGTGAACAGATGCCCCGTCGGGACGTCCGGGCCATTTCGGCTCATCATGTCGAGTTCGAACTGCGCGATTCTGTCTTTCGGGTAGACGTACGCGCCGTACTGGATGCCAGTCGTGGGGAATCGAGGCGTCCAGTCCTCGCGGAGCCACTCCGTCTGGTCGGGGAAGGCGTCGAACGGGCGGCAGTCGGCGAGAGTTTTCCTCGCCTCCCGGTCTCACTTCGTCTTGAGCCAGTTGTGCGCTTCCTCTGAGCTGTCGGTGAACGCCCGTTCGAGGTCAGTGTGGGGACGTCTGCGTGCGGACATGTCGACGGTCGTCTTCGCCGACCGGGCCGCCGGGTAGATCACCGCGACATACTCCAGTCCGGCGTCGATGGCCTGTGGTTCCCAGTCCTCGACCGTCCAGATCTGGTCCGCCTCATCCATCAGGCCCTGGCTCCGGCTGTCGGTGAGCAGTTTGGTCGCGTCGTGAGCGGCGATAGCATCCAGGGTCCGATTCATCCACTCTCTGTAGGTATCGCCGCCCACGTCCCCGTGCCACTCGACGACGACGGCTTCCAACTGTTCGTCCCACCGGCCCGAACAGACGCCAGGCTCGCTGAACAGCACCTCTGTCATACACACTAACAGGCGCTACAGTGTCTTGTAGTTCACTCATACGAGAAGGGTGGCCGCGGGAAGCGGCCACGATGCCCGAGAATCGGTCGACAGCTGTTCGCGGTCTCTGGGACTGTCCTCAAGCCGCTACACCACAGCACCGACAGCGTGACTCGCCAGCCTCGTCGTCCCATACCAGCGTGCCCTCCTCACAGTTGCGACAGGGTGCGTAGTTCGCTGACGGCGTGTACGGAAGGTCGGTCCCGGTGGACGGGTTCTGCGCTTTGGACATTACAATCAACATATGACCACCAATAACGCATAAAGCTTTGGTATAAGGG
>NZ_JAQCNH010000106.1 GCF_028275115.1 Halorientalis sp.
GCCTTACTACCCCTCCGGCCGACGGTGGTAGTACGATGCTCGCCACGCTTCCGACAGTGTTCAAGCGCGACAAGAAGCGCGCACCGTCGGTTGTGGCCGAGTGTCCATTCGGTAGGAGTGGGACACTCCGAACCGCCTGTGAAGGGAAGTCGCCTGCGGAGTCTGGAATCCCTGTGCCCACGTCGGGTATAAATTCTGACACAGAAACAGGAAGCCCTGTCCTCAACAAGCGAGGGGCGGGGAGCCCCGAGCGCGGTAGGTCAGGGTAGTTCACTGTCGACGGTCGGACCGCGCCAGTCGTCGGTGACTGCTGAGTCCGGACTACCAGCGTTCAGAATCCGCTTCTCGACTCTCTAGCTCGCCAGGAACTCCGCCAATACGCGGTTGAACGTGGCGGGGCGTTCTCGGGGCGGCCAGTGGCCACAGTCGTCGAGGACGTGGAGTTGGCTGTCCGGGAGCCGGTCGTGGGCTCGTTCGGACCACGCTGCCGGCAGGAGGGTATCGTCGTCGCCGTGGACGAGCAGTGTCGGGACGCCGAGGTCGGAGAGTTGACCGAGATAACAGGTCCGGAACCCACAGGCACCGAACTCGCTGCGCTGCCAGCGTCGGAGCGTGCGACCGCAGTCGTCGTCCTGGAGTACTTCATGAATCTCCGTGACGAACTCCTCGGTGGCCTGGGTCATGTACCCGCGAAGTGTATCCCGGACGGTCCCTCTGTTGACGCCCATCGTATTCCAGACGAACTGATCGACGACGGGCATGCGGAGGGCGACCGACGCCATCGGCCGCCAACTCGCGTCCGCGCCCAGGCCGTAGCTGTCGATCAGCGCCAGCCGCTCGACGTCCTCCTCCAGCGCGTAGCCCAGCGCGATGGCCCCGCCCATGGAGATGCCGGCGACGCTGGGTCGGTCGAGGTCCAGTTTCTCGACCAGCCCGGACAGAACGTCGACGTAGTAATCCGTCGTGTACCGAATGTTCGGCTTGCCGCTGTCACCGTGGCCCGGTAGGTCCGGGGCAATCACGCGGTGGTCCGCTTCGAGATGCGGAATCACGTGTTTCCAGGAGATGTGTTTCGCGTCGAGACCGACGCCGTGTAACAACACTATCGGTCGCCCGTCGCCCGTCTCTCTGTACCGGACGGTCGTGGTCGTGGACCGCCCCGACCCGTCTTCGGCCGTCACCTCGACCGCCTGTAGTTCGCCGGATGCACCCGGCGTGTCACCACTCGAACTCGCCATTCGTCCATTCCTCGGGAACGACCGGGCTTGTGTCTTCGGAACATTACGAGGTACCCATCCGCCCGTCCCGTGTCGGCGAGTCTGCGAGGCTCGTCTCCGCGAACCCGACGGTGAGCAGGCTCCCGCCGGCGCTCCCGAGCGCCGCGACACACGGTCCGACCACCGCGGCCCGCGACGTCCCGCCCATCCCCGGACCGTCTCTCCCGACGACCCACACTCGTGCCCGATACCCCTTCCCCTGCCCTCACCGAGAGACGTGCTGCAGTGTACCATGGCAGCGGGCGGCTGTGCCGTGTGCTGGGCGTTCGGTACCGGTCGCTCGCCGCCGACGTGACTCGTCGTCCAGGATGAACCCCCGAGCGGAGCCGGTGGTTTCAATCCTCCGAGCCGACAGGTTACTTTTCGACCGAAAGCAGCGCCACTCGCTCCGTAACCAGCACCGAGAGGTCGGCGTCGGTCGCCGCGAGTTCCCGGTCGGACACGTCGAAGTAGTCTCGGATGTGACCCTCGCCGAACGCACCGAGCGTCTCGGCCGGTTCCACCAGGTTCGTCACCGCCGTGGCCGCGTCGGCTTCGTTCGCACTGTCCGTCACGCCGTGGACGACGACCGCGACCGGGCACTCCCCCTCGGAGACCCCCATTTCGAGTGCCCGCGAAATCTGTCGGCGGCCGGCCGCGTACAGCAGCACCTCGACGGCGTGGTCGTCGGCGATGGCCTCCCCCTGAGCCCGGGCCCGGTCGGCACACGCGACTGCGCGTTCGAGGTGTCTGCGGTCGACGACGTAGCGGGCGTCGAACGCCTGCACCGCACAGCCGTGTTCGCCGCCGATTTCGCCGAGTTCCGAGACGAACGCGTCGACGTCCGCAACCGTCGCCGTACCCTCGACGACCTCCATCAGAAGTCACCTAGATTGGACTGGTCTTCGGGGTCCTCGGCCTCCGGCGTCCCGGTCTCACCGCCCGGTTCGCCGTCGGCCGCGTCGATTCCGTCGACGTCGGCCGGTTCGACGCCGTCCATCGATGGGGCCTCCCGCCCGGCGTTCTCGAGGACGTTCTCGGCAGTTTTCTCCCGGCCCCGGAGCGCCCCCAGGACGACCGCTTTGTCTGCCTCTCGCAGGTCCGCGCGGGTCCGAATCCCCGCGTCGTAGAGTCGCCGGGCGCGCTTCCGCCCGACGCCGCGAACGCTCGCGAGGTCGACGAGTTCGGTCTTCACCCCGTGTTCGACCCGAGTACGTGCCTCGCGAACCGCCGGCACGCAGTCGAGGCCGAGTTCGCCCGCCAGCGACTCGGCGGCTCCCAGCAACCACTGGGTCGTCTCGACTTTCCCGCGGATGTCACCCGGACCGACGCCGTAGCGGTCGGTGATTTCGTTCTCGTCGATTTCGCTGGCCCAGTCTTCGAGCAGACGGGCGGTCTTCAGCGCCGACAGCCAGTCCTCGAAGCGGTCGTCCTCGTACTCGCTGGGAATCGGTCCCAGGAACTCCGTCTCGCGCTCGTAAGCCAACTGCGTGTACTCCTCCTCGTCGCCGCTCCGGAGGTACAGTTCGTACATGTCAGGCGTGCGCGCGACGAGATGATAGAGGCCGAGCGCGGACGGCGGCTCGCGCGGTCCGTCGTCCCCGTCGTCGTCCGAGAGCTCACTCGCCCGGGTGAACTCGGTTGGCTCGCTCTCCGCCGCGCCGCCGCGCTCCGTCGACCGACCACCCGAGCGTTCCCAGTCGCGCAGGCCGTCGATAATCTCCGCGGCGCTCATCGGGTCGAGGTAGAGCCGCGAGACGGTGTGGCCCAGGCCCGTCGCCTGCAACTGGTCGCCGTCCCTGACGAGGAAGTCGTTGATCTCCAGATAGTCGAGCATCTGGTCCGTGACCCGCTCCAGTTCGCTCCGGTCGGCGTTCTGTGAGGCGTGCAGGGTCCGTTCGAGAAATTCGAGCAGTCCCTCACGGGAACCCGCGAACCCGGAGGCGACCGTCGCTAGCAGATGTGTCCGGAGCGCGGGCTCGGCGGCGAGTTTCGACTGCACCGGCTCTGGGTCTGCCCAGACGTACCGCTCGAACAACTCGTCGAGTTCGTCGTGACTGTTGGCCAGCAACACCGCCTCCCCGTAGGGGTCGAGTCCGGGCCGGCCGGCCCGCCCCATCATCTGGTGTACCTCGAGCACCGAGAGCGGGGCCATCCCGCCGGCCGACCCGTCGTAGCGCCGCCAGTCACGGACAACCACCCGTCGGGAAGGTGTGTTGACGCCCGCCGCCAGCGTCGGCGTCGCACAGACCACCTTCAGCAGACGGTCGCGAAAAGCCTCCTCGATCAGCGTCCGGTGGTCGCTGGCGAGCCCGGCGTGGTGAAACGCTGCGCCCCCCTCGACGGCGTCGGCCAGGTCGTCGCTGGTCTCCGTATCGCTCACGTCTCGGATTTCGGTCGCGATTTCCGAGAGTGCCGCCCGCTCGTCGGCGTCGAGGAAGTCACGCGTCGTCGAGGCGAGTCGGCGGGCCGCGGCCTCGGCGTTGCGCCGGGAGTTGACGAACACCAGCGTCGAGCCATCGTCGGCCAGCGTGTCCCGGACGACGGCGGCGGTCTCGCTCTCTCCGTTGCGAACGTCGAGCCGTTGCTGGCTCCCGTCCTCGAGGTGGAGCGCCTGCCCGTAGTGAACCCCCTTCTGGAGGTCGATCGGTCGCCAGTCCGAGTCGACGAGTTCGGCGCCGAGCCAGTCGGCCAACTCGTCGGCGTTGCCGATGGTGGCCGACAGCGCGACGGTTTGGAGGTCGGCGTTCAACTGCCGGAGTTTCGCCAGCGTCACCTCGAGCGTGGGACCGCGCTGGCCGTCGTCGACGAGATGAACCTCGTCGGCGACGACACACGAGAGATCGCTGATCCAGTCGGCATCGTTGCGCACCAGCGAGTCGACCTTCTCGCTGGTGGCGACGATAACGTCCTTGCCGGCGAGCCACCCGCCATCGGAGTCGTAGTTGCCCGTCGAGACGCCTACCTCGATTCCGTACTGCTCGAACTGCTCGAACTCCGCTGCCTTCTCGGAAGCCAACGCTCGTAGGGGGACAATGTAGAGAGCTTTGCCACTCTCCGTACCCGCTACCGCCGACAACATCGCCAGTTCTGCGACCAGGGTCTTGCCGCTGGCGGTCGGCACGCTGGCGACGAGATTGTCGCCCTCGGTGACGCCCGCCTCGACGGCCTCGGCCTGTGGCGGGTACAGCGCCTCGATGCCCTCCTCCTGTAGATGTCCCGGCAGCCAGTCGGGGACCGCCGGAATCGCCGCGACGTCCATTACCCATTCTTGCTCGCCATCGGGCTTAAATTGTCGTCCTGTAGCCGAACCGACGGAGACGAACGCCCAGTATCGAGGGCTTACTCGCCCCGTAGCTTCATACGGATAGAAACATAAACTTCTCTATGGATTCCTTGAAGGTCGACGTACGGAAGCTCCACCTGTTCAACGGGCTGGCCAAAGAGGGAGCCGAGACCGTCGCCGATCACCTCCAGCAAATGAGTGGTCTCGAGACCACCGCATCGGTCTCGAAGCTGAACTTCCTCGACTTCGACGACGTCAGTACGCACCTGAAAACCGAGACGCAGTCGGACTCCCACGTCGGCATATACACGGAACTCGAAGACCCACCCCACGGATACCTCCTCTTTCTGGTCTCCCGGGCCGAGTCCAAGCGGCTGACCAACGCCATGCTCGGCCAGGGGACCGAGACCGACGGGAGCGGTTTCTCTGACATGCAGAAGTCCGCGATTCAGGAGGTCGGCAACATCATGACCTCGGCCTTCATCGACGGCTGGGCGAACGTTCTCGGGACGACCATCGCCCACTCGCCGCCCCGCTTTGCCTACGGCGACAGCGAGACGATGCTCGGCGAAATCACGGAGTGGCCCGACACCGACATCGTGTTCGTCATCGACTCGGAAATCACCGCCGCCGAGGTGGACTTCTCGTTGACCTGTTACACGTTCCCCGAACTGGAACCGCTCGTCGACCTGATCCACGGCATCGACGTCGACTCGGTCGCAGACGCCGAAACCGCTCCGGCCGACTTCTCCGAACTCGTCTGAACCGGCGCAGGCGGTTCGCGTCTCCTCCTTTTTTCGACCCGTTCGTACGCAGATGCGTGAACCGCGAACGGTCCGACTGACGTCGTCACACTGAAACCCTCGTCGGCCGAAGATACGGTCATGCGTATCGAATTCGACCAGGACACCTGTATCGGAATGTTCCAGTGCACCGCCGAGTGGGACGAGTTCGAGGAGGACAACGACGCCGGCAAGGCCATCCTCGTCGACGGGGAGGAGGTCGACGAGGACCTGTTCGCCCGCGAGGTTCCCGAGACGGCCGAACTGGACGCGAAGTTCGCCGCCCGGTCCTGTCCGGTCGACGCCATCGCCGTCTACGACGACGACGGCGAGCAGATTATCCCCTGAGCCCGGTCGGCCTCCGTGGCCCTGCGGTCGAAAGCCACAGGATGTTCCGACCCGAGATATGTGTAGATGGGCATTCGTGACGCCGTCCGCGCCGGGTTGTTGCGGTTCCCCGCCCTGCTGGCGCGTCTCGGACTCGTCGACCGCGAGAAGGGGACCGAGGCGTTCGACCTCGCGGTGCCAGTGATGGCCACCGGCGGACTCCGAATTCTCCTGCGAATCACGGACTTCCTGATGGTTGGGCTGGCCGTCGGTGATACGGCCATCGCCGCGCTCGAATTCGGCTTCCAGTACTACTTCGTCGGGTTCGGGCTGTCGCTTGCGCTGTCCTCGGGGACGATCAGCGTCGTCTCCCGGTTACAGGGCAGCGGCGAGCCCGCCCGGGCCGACCTGGCGGTGAAGCAGTCGCTGTGGCTCTCTCTGGCGGTTTCGCTCCCCCTGACCGCCCTGGCGTGGGCGTACGCGGGGCCGTTGCTGGACGTGCTGACCGACGACCCTCGGACCATCGGACTCGGGGCGGCATACCTGCAGATCGTGATGCTCTCGCTCGCGTTCCGGTTCTGGAGCATGATCGCCGCGCGGGCGCTGGCCGGGAGCGCCGACACGCGGACGCCCATGTACGTCCGCCTGCTCACGCTGCCGACGAACATCGTCCTCAACGCCATTTTCATCTTCGGGCTGGGACCGGCCCCCAGGCTCGGTGTCGTTGGGGCAGCGTGGGGGATGGCCGCCGCCAACACGCTCGCCGCGGTGGTCTTTTTCGCGCTGCTGGTCTCGGGGCGCTACGCCGTCCGGCTCCCCCTCCGGGGCCCGCACCTCGACCTCCCGCTGTGTCGGGAGATCGTCCGCGTCGGACTGCCGCTCGCCGGCATGCGTCTGCTCCAGACGTTCGGCCGCTTCCCGTTCCTGTTCCTGCTGGGTGTGCTGGGGATACCCGTCGTCGCGGCCTACGCCATCGGCCGCCGGGTGATGTTACTGGCGCTGATGCCCGCGTGGGGGTACGCGACGGCCGCCAGTACGCTCGTCGGACAGTCCGTCGGCGCGGGCGAGGACGACGACGCGACCGCTTACGGCTGGCAGACGATGCGTATCGCGCTGGTGACGCAGTTGCTGTTCGGCGCGGTGCTGGTAGGCCTTGCCCGCCCCATCGCGCTGTCGTTTGGCACCGCGTACCCCGATCTGGCGGTGCAGTTCATCCGCGTGTTCGGGGTGGTCGTCGCCGGCTTCTCCGTCTCGCGGACGATGCGAGGCAGTCTCCGCGGTGCAGGCGATACGCGCTGGCCGCTCTACGGCACCTTTGCGGGGTCGTATCTGGTCCGACTGCCCGTCGCGGCACTGGCGCTGCCGACCGGGTACGTGGTCTCTGTCGCCGGGCTCTCGGTTGCGCCGGGGCTGAACTGGGGCCTGCCAGCGGTGTTCGTCGCGCTGATCGCCGACTTCTACCTGAAGGCGGCGGTCAACACTGCGCGCTTCTGGACGGGGAAGTGGCAGGGAATCGCCCGGCGCGCCGACGTCGGGGCGAGCGCGGACGATTAGCCGACCCGGTCCGGTGGTTTCTGTCGCCACGACAGCAGACGAACAGGTACCGACGTGTGACACCCGCGGTCGTCTCGGGGCCGGCCGCCGGCCGGGACGTGTCGCTCGCGTACCCCGAGGACCTACTAAACGGCTCCGTCGAGCGACGACTTCCCCGCGGCGGTGCTGGCCGAGGACGACCGTTACTACCGTACGCGCACCGGCCGCGCCTGCGTTAGAGACCGCCGGATGGAATTCGACTCTCACTTGGACGTGACCCGGCGCGCCCTCGACCGGTTTTTAATCCCGGCGTCCGGCCCCCGACGGTCCCTGCCGGGGTCGGCGGGAGCAGCCGCGAACCGTCGACGCAGAACTGAAGGTTTTAAGCGGTTGCTGGCGGAATTACAAGGTATGAGTCAGGCAACGAAACTCGTCCTGTTGGCTATCGGCTTCACCGCCGTTCTGGCCGTTGCACAGATCCTCGGCGCCGCACTCGCGTAGATGTTCGAATCGCGCGGCCTCGACGGTCCCCTCGCGGCGGTCCGAGAGGCCCACGCCCCCGACGCGCTCGTGTTCGACACCGAACGGGACTTCGAGACGCTCGACCCCGCCGTCGCAGAGGAACTCGGCCTGCTGGTCGACGCGCTCGACCCCGTCGACCACCCCGAAGAGTGGCTCCCGGCCGACGCTCCGGAGCAACTCACACAGTACGCCGGCAGCGACTTCACCGTCGGCCTGCCCGGCGACGGCGGCGTCACCTGGACCTGTCAGACCGAACCCGCGGTGGTGTTCGTCAAGCCACGCCTGCGAACGTCGCCCGACCCCTTCGTCGACTTCCTGCTGGCCGAGGCGCTGGTCGAGGTTGGCCTCGACATGCCGGAGTCTTTCCTCGTGTTCTTCGGGGAGCGCTACCGCGAGTTGGCGGCCGCGGTGCCGCTGGACCCCGCCGGCGTCTACCAGTTGGCCGCGGCACTGTACGCCGCTTACTGCGGCCTGCACACCCGCGAGGTGTTCAGTGGCTGGGCGGGCGACCACCCCGACCTGTTCGACGCGTGGGTCGACGCGGGCGAGCGCCTCGAACCCCGACTGGGCGACCTCTCGACGGAGGTAGCCCGCGGTCAGACCGAGTTCTCGACCGCGGCGGAGCTGGCCTGTAACGCGGTCAAACACGCCGCGGGCGACCGGACCGAGGTTCCGACTCCGTTTGCCGCGCTGGATTCGAGCGCCTACGCACAGATGGGCCCCGAGTACGCCGTCGAGTGGGCGCGCAAAACGTTCGAGAAGTTAGACGACTGACCTTTCTGACGACGGCGCGGACAGTTCCGACATGACTGCCCCTACTGTGGCCGGTGGCATCGCCCTCCAGGTGACCTCCTCCTCGTCGTAAACGGAGCGGGAGCGAAGCTCCCTCAAGCAGTCGGGCGTAGCCCGACGACGGCGAGGCTTCCTACCGCAGGTTTGGGAGAGTTGCTGGTCTGCAGACCGGTCGGCATGACGGGTCTCCTGGCGGGGCCAGACCGCCGTTACTCCTATCCACAGAGGGATTCGGAGCTACCGTAATTGGGAATCCAGCGGCCCGAAGGGGATTCCCTCGAACGTGGATTTCCCGAATCCGATAGTATCCGGTTACTCGGGCGGTCGAGGCCGCTTGGGCGTATATCATGATATGTCTTCAAGCAAAGTAAATCTCAGGATGGAGAAAACGGGTGAATGCGTCCTGAGGTGGACGCGATTCACGCCCGCCGTGAACGGCGGGATTCTCTCGCTGTATCAAGATAGACGCGTTCGTCGCTGTCCTCGTTCCGCTACTCGTCCTCGCACTGTCGTTCTCGCTCCTGTACGACATTCAGAGCAACACCAGCCGGACGGCCGCGGCGCTCAAACGTCTGGCCGAGCAGCGCGAGAGCCGCGACACCCCAGCCGACGCCGACCGCTGATCAGAACTCGCTGGTCACGGTGCCGTCGGCGTCGAGTTCGACGACGCCGCCGAACAGGTCGCGGTAGTCGTCGACGAGGGACTCGTCGTGAACCTCCGGTGAAAGATGAAACAGGCCGACGGCGTCGTGGTCTGCGAGCAGATCGAGCAGGTCTGCGACGGCCTCGCGGGTGCGGTCGTCGTCGGCGTAGTAGGCCATCTCGGTTATGGAGTCGACGGTGACGCGGAGCTTGCCGTCGTGGGATTCGAGGAACCTGCGGGCGTCCTCGACGATGCTGTCGAGGTCGTCGGGCGAGGCGACGTAGTGGACGTCGTCGGAGGTCCGCCGGGTGTAGCCACGCTCGATGGAGAGGGTGTCGAGGATGGTGGCGCGGGTTTCGTCCACGTCGTAGTACTCCAGTTTCTGCTCGACCTCGCGGGCGGTGGTGCGCGTTGAGATAATCAGCATGGAGTCGGTGTCGGTCTTGAGGAAGTCGGTGTCGATGCGGTCGGTTTCGCCGGTGCTGGGGTGCAGGAGTAGTACCCCCGTCCCTCCCGGGATGGTATCTGGCGTGTTCTCGACTGCGAGTTCGTAGTCCATGCGCGTTACACGGAGAGGGCCGGCGTTAAATTTGCGGGTCGGCGAGCGCGCCGGTCGGCTCAGAATACGCTGTCGGCCGTGGCCGCGCCGACGACGCTGAAGATCGCCCCCACGGCGATGGCCCTGACCGCTGTCAGGACGACCGCCGCCCGCGTCGGGTCGGACAGAACCCCGCCGTCGACCAGGAACGTCCGCGG
Source organism: Halorientalis sp. (assembly GCF_028275115.1). Classification (GTDB taxonomy): domain Archaea; phylum Halobacteriota; class Halobacteria; order Halobacteriales; family Haloarculaceae; genus Halorientalis. The sequence goes on from NZ_JAQCNH010000106.1 coordinate 9,898, forward strand.
CGCGGTCAGCGACACGGCGAGCACTGCGACCGAGCCAAAGGCTACGACCATCAGCGAGACGAACCGGATTGGAACGCCGGCGACACCGACCTCCCCACCGGGGTCACGCTCGTCGTCGGCTTTGTACAGTGCGCCGTAGCCGATGCCAAAGACGATACCGACGACGACCAGCGTGTGCCACCACGTCATCGCCGCGGCCAGCACCCACACTTCCTCGGTGACGACGAAGGGGCCAGCGAGTAGAAATCCCCCGACCAACTGCTGGGCAGTGTCCGCGACCCGGTAGCGACGGCGCCCCATACCCTGAAGCGGAGGCCCGGTTCAAAAAGCGTCCCGGCTCGCCCGGACCGAATCCGTTATATCCGCGCCGGTGTTTCGCCTGGCAATGAGTGTTCGCGAGGAGTTCGACCGGTGGGCAACCGAGGGCCGCGACAGGGGCATGGAGGAACGCCACTGGCACACCGCGAAACACGCCCTGGCACGGATGCCGGTCGAACCCGGCGACACCGTCCTCGACCTGGGTTGTGGCAGCGGCTACGCCGGCCGCGCGCTCCGCGACACCGCCGACGCGGGCCGGGTGTACGGGCTCGACGCCTCGCCCGAGATGGCGACCAACGCCCGGTCCTACACCGACGACCCCGAGGTGACCTACCTGGTGGGCAACTTCGAACCCCTTCCGCTCGCCGACGACAGCATCGACCACTGCTTCTCGATGGAGTCGTTCTACTACGCGAGCGACCCCCGCGCCGCCCTCCGGGAACTCCGGCGGGTCGTCAGGCCCGGCGGAACCGTCTACTGTGCGGTGAACTTCTACGAGGAGAACGTCCACTCCCACCACTGGCCCGAGATGGTCGGCGTCGAGATGACTCGCTGGTCTCACGGCGACTACCGGCGAGCGTTCCGCGACGCGGGCTTTCGAGTCGCCAGTCAGGACCGCATCCCAGACCGGGAAATCACGATCCCGCCGGCCGACGAATTTCCAACCGAAGACTGGGAGTCACGCGATGCTATGTTCGAGCGCTACCGTACCTACGGCACGCTCCTGACCGTCGGCGTCGCTCCGTAACTCGTCGGCCGAACCCCCCTGTTTTATCTGCAACTTCCTACTATTGTGGTGTGGTACCGTCCGATGTGGCGTGGTTTCGGGCGAGTGATATCTTCGGTCGCGAAACGTTCACTCGGCCGCACCGCTCTCCAGTGGTCGCCCCTCGCGCTCCCACTCGGTGAGGCTCCCCTCGTAGAACCGGCGGTCGGGATAGCCGAGGTGCCGGAGAACGGTGTAGGTGTGGCTGATCCGCCGGGCGGTGTTACAGTAGAGAACGACCCGCTTCCCGGGCGTGACTCCACGGGCTTCGAGAATCGACTCCACCTCGTCGCGCGGTTTCAGCCCACGGGTATCGTCGTCGACGAGTTCCCGCCAGTCGAGTCGGACCGCGCCGGGGACGTGGCCCTCCTCGTACTCCCAGTCCTCGCGGGTGTCGACCACGACGGCCTTGGGGTCGTCGACGGCCGCGGCCACCGCGTCGGCGTCGACCAGTGGCGTCTCGGTCTCTGCCGGGTCGGTGACCTCGTACGTCGTCGGTTCGAGTTCGGACACCTCACTCGTGGTTTCGCGCTCGCGTTGCCAGGCTGAGAAGTCCCCGTCGAGCAGGTGGAGCTTCGCGGGGTCGTGACCGTACAACTCGGCGGTCACGAGCAGACGCGCGGCGAAGACGCCGTGATGGTCGTCGTAGGCGACGACGCGGTCCTCGCGGTCGATTCCGGCTCCGCCCAGCAGGTCGGCGAACACCGCCCCGCCGGGGAGCATACCGGCCGCCCCCGACTCGTCGCCGCCGCTCTCCGCAGCGTGTTCGCCGGCCCGGAACGAGTCGAACGGAACGTTCACCGCACCCGGAACGTGGCCGATGCCGTCGAACTCCCAGCCGTCTCGAACGTCGACGAGGACGACCTCGTCGCGTCGCTCGGCTACCCACGCCGCCGGGACCACAATCTCACTCATACTGTCCGGTACGCCAGCGACCGTTTCAACCCTTCTTTCTCGGTTGCTCCCAGCTAGAGGCAAGAATATCCGACACTTTCGCGGCCCGTTCCGGTGCCGACACGGGCGGTGGGGTGCGGGCCCCTCGCGCCGTCTGTGGGGAACGTTAGCCCGCGCCTAGCGGGCGGCGGGTAGCGGTTAATTCTGCCGCCAAAGGGGAGGAGGGGCCGATTGTGCCGAGAGGTGTAGGACTATATGGCTGGTAGGCTAACAGATTACTGCATTATGAGCGATTACGCCAAAGACGTTCTCGTCTCTGCGGACTGGGTCGAGGACCATTCGGAGGAGTTCCAGAGCGACGACCCCGACTACCGACTCGCGGAGGTCGACGTAGACACGGAACTGTACGAGGAGGACGGTCACGCGCCCGGTGCCATCGGCTTCAACTGGGAGACGGACCTGCAGGACCAGACGACTCGCGACATCCTCTCGGAGGCTGACTTCGAGGACCTGCTGGGCAGCCACGGCATCACGGAGGACTCGACAGTCGTCCTCTACGGTGACAACTCCAACTGGTTCGCGGCCTACACATACTGGCAGTTCAAGTACTACGGTCACGACGACGTACGCCTGATGGACGGCGGCCGCGACTACTGGGTCGAGAACGACTATCCGCTCACCGACGAGGAGCCGGACTTCTCCGCACAGGAGTACAACGCCTCCGGCCCGCGAGAGTCTATCCGCGCCTACCGCGAAGACGTCGACAACGCCATCGACCGTGGCGTTCCGCTGGTCGACGTTCGCTCGCCCGAGGAGTTCTCCGGCGAAATCCTCGCGCCCCCGGGCCTGCAGGAAACCGCCCAGCGCGGCGGCCACATCCCCGGTGCCCAGAACATCTCCTGGGCCGCCGTCACGAACGACGACGGCACGTTCAAAGACGCCGAGGAGATCGAGGAACTCTACGCCGAGGAGGGTATCGACGGCGAGGGCACGACCGTCGCCTACTGCCGCATCGGCGAGCGCTCCTCGGTCGCGTGGTTCGCGCTCCACGAACTGCTCGGCTACGAGGACACCATCAACTACGACGGGTCCTGGACCGAGTGGGGCAACCTGGTCGGCGCGCCCGTCGAGACGGGCGAAGCGGACGACTGAGCGTAGCGAAGGCGCCTGCTTCGAGTCGGAACGGGAAGCCCGCAGGGCGACCCGTGGAGAAAGCCGACTGCGCGACGGGAAATCGACCGCGAACGGAGCGAGGAGGCACAGCCGACCCGCGGAGATAAGCGAACCGGACGACTGACGCGAGGTGCGACCACCGTGAGCGCCTCCGGACGGTGAGTGAGCCTGGCAGTACGGCAATCAACCTCGAAGCGGACCGGTGACCGCCGGGAGTGGTGAAGCGAGGCGAGGCCGACGCCGCCCTTTTGTTCGGTGACCGGTTGCTCGGAGTCCTCAGCGAACGTCGCTCCAGGGCCGCTCATGGCCGTCGTACAGCGCCGTCTTCGCGACCGCGGCCGAGACGCCGACCGTGACCGCCGAGCCGAACTGTTCGGTGTCGCGAAACGCGACCACGAACACGAGCGACGGCGTATCTCCATTTTCCACATTACGGCGGCCACGGCCACGTTCGCGGAACTGTCTCGCACGTGAGTCCGGATTCGACGCCGCGGCGCAGAAACGTTGAGTAGACTGGATTAGGCCGAGCGTGGTGCGGTCGGCGTCAGGCTCCGGGCTTGACACGTCTCGTTTCTGCCCGTGTCGATGCTTACAAGCGCCCGCCCGTCGATTCGAAGCATATGAACGCGGCAGACTTCCTTGATCGCGTCCGCCAGGAACAGCAGACCGAACTCTCCCGACTGGGCTCCTCGAAGTCGCTGTACGCCGACACCGAGGGCGAGATGGCGGAAGACCCGGTACTCGCCGCCGTCGCCGACGTGTTCTACCACGCGGACGCGACGTTCGAGGACTGGGCAGACGGGACTGACGGTGCGCCGGGAGATCTTTTTTCCGACGCTGCCGCGATGGCCGGCGAACAGTACGGCACCGTCGCCGGCGAACGCGGCAGTCACGAACCCGACGCGCCTGCACCCATCGACGAACACCTGCGAGGACTGGACACCACGCCCGAGCGCGTCGCCGGGTCCCTCGGCTGGGCACTAGTCGTCGAGAACAAAGCCTCCCAAGCCGTCGGCTTCTTCGTGGGTCAGGCCGCGCCGGGCACCGCCAGCACCGTCCGTGACGTGCGCGACGCCGTCGACGCCGTCGTCGACGACGCCGTCGACGCTCTCGTCGCCGTCTGTGACACCGAGGACGACGAGGACCTGGCCCACCAGGCCGCCGTCGACACTATCCAGGCCGCCTACGACGACTACTTCGACACCCTCGAAGCACTCGGTGTGAACCCGAAGCCTGTCTGCTAAGCACCCTCCCGTTTCCCGGGTCGCTGGAAGCGACCACCCGATGTATAGAAGTCAAAAAAGCGCGAACGCCACAGAAACTCGTGTGGAACCGGCACACTTCGTGCACCGGCTGCTCATGGCTACTCCGGCCGGTTGTCCCCGGCCCTGCCAGACACTGCCAAACAATGTTTTACTGCCGCTCCACAGGCTGAACGATAGCTATCTTTCGACTACGAATGCTTAACAGTTAGCGGGTCGGACCGGAACGTGTGCATATCTGGTCGGACCCGACGAAGCGGCGCTGGATCATCTGGACGGCGCTCGCAGCAGCGTACGCGCTGGTCAGCGTCCACCGGCTGTCGACGGCGGTGCTGGCCGAGCAGTTGACGACGGCGTTCGATACGACCGGCGCGGCGCTGGGCACGCTGCACGCCTCGTTTTTCTACATCTACGCGGCGATGCAGCTCCCTGCGGGCTTCGTCGCCGACCGCGTGGGGAGTCGCCGCGCGGTCACTGCCGGCACCGTCGTGATGAGCGTCGGCGCGCTCGCGTTCTCGGTCGCCGACACATACCCCATCGCCTTCCTCGCCCGGGCGCTGATCGGCCTCGGCGGGAGCCTCCTGTTTATTGCTATCTTACGATTCTGCGCGAACTGGTACCGACCGACCGAGTTCGCCCGCATGAGCGGCCTGACCATCGCCGCCGCCGGGTTCGGCGGCGTCCTCGCGACCACGCCGCTGGCACTCGTCGTCGCGGCCACCGACTGGCGGACGACGCTTCTCGGTCTCGGTCTCGGCGGCTTCGTGCTGGCGACCGTCGCCTACCTGCTCGCCCGAGACTCGCCGGCCGCTGCCGGCCTCGTCGAGATAGACGGCGTGCCGCTGGCACAGACCCCGTCACTGTCGGCCGTAGCCGACAACGCCACGGACGTCCTCCGCGAGCGGGAGACGTGGCTCGTCGGCATCGTCCTGTTCTGTGGCACCGGCGTCAACATCACCGTCTTTGGACTGTGGGGCGTGCCCTACATCGTCCAGACCTACGGGGACATCTCCGTCACCGGGGCGTCGACCTACACACTGGCCGGGAGCGCTGGCCTGCTCATGGGACCGCCACTGGTCGGCTGGCTCTCGGACCGACTGGGTCGTCGTCTCGGACTGATGATCGCCGCACAGACCGCCTTCACCGGGTCTTTCGTCCTGCTCGCGGTCACGGGAAACCCGCCTCTGCCGGTCGTGGGGTTCGCCTTCTTCGCCGCTGGCTTCCTGGCTGGCGGGTACGCGCTTGGCTACACCGTCATCAAAGAGCGCCACGAGAGCGGGGCCAGCGGTGTCGCCACCGGGACGGTCAACACGATGGGGTTTACCGGTGCGGCGCTGTTCCCGACACTGATGGGGCTCATTCTGGACGCGTACCGAACGGGCGAGACGATCAACGGCGCGCAGGTTTACTCGACGCTCGGCTACCGGGTCGCGTTCGGACTGGCGGCCGCCGCCGGTTTCGTCGCGCTGCTGGCGTCGGTCGCCCTCTACCGGTCTCGGGAGTACCAGTGACCCGCGACGCGGTCGAGCCACTCGTCGGCGGCGTCTCTCACTGCCCGGGCTTCGTCGCCCGTCGCCGCCTCCAGCGTCGAGCGGACCCGCGGGTCTGGGGGTTCGTCCGGCCGCCGGGCCGTCACCGCCAGTCGTCCCAGTGCCGTCACGACCGCCCGGCGGACGCGCTGTTCGGCCTCAACGCGAAACTGTGCGACCAGCCGGTCGACCGCGCCCTCCCGACCGCGGTGCCCGAGGTGTGTCGCCGCCTCCCGCCGTGCGTCCGGGTCGTCGCTGCCCAGTTGTGACACGTACGCCTCGTAGGACTGCCCCGGCGGCGACATCCCGGTGACGTGGACGACCGGGTCCGTGAGTTCGAGGCAGTCACCGGCGTAGAGTCGCCGGTCGACCGAACTCGTGTCGAACTGAACCGTCCCTGCACCCACGTCCAGTAGCGCCTCCGTTCCCGCCTCGTCGAACGTGACGACGACGCCGTAGAGAGTCACGGCGTCGCCACCGGCCGCCGAGACAATGCCGACTTCGCCAGTATGACAGGGCTCGACCGACGGGACCTCCGCCGAGAGCTCCACGTCCCGCTCGGTGCCCACTGCGTCCGGTGTCACCACCGTCCGGGGGTCGTAGACCACGATGGTCGCCTCGTCACCCACCTGCAACTGGACGTGGCGGCTGCGCCGAGGGCAGCGGTGTACCGTTCCCGGTTCGATTGCCTCGACCCGGGCGGGGAGGGCGGCGTCCATGTCACTCAGCATGCAATCCATCTAAAAAACCACTGTCCCCGTTTCCGTCGGTGACCTACTCCGGACCACCCCGCGCGGACGTTTCAGACGGCGACACAGTCTCCCGAACGGACACAATGCTTTTTGGACTGGTACTGGAGGCTGAGACGATGGGCGTCTGGTCGAATCCCTTCCGACGGCGCTGGATCGTGTGGACGGCACTGGCGACGGCGTTTCTGCTGGTGAACGTCCACCGGCTCTCGACGGCGGTGCTCTCGGCGGACCTCATGCGAGCCTTCGACACCACCGGCACCGCTCTCGGGACGCTGCACTCCGCGTTTTTCTACGTCTACGCGCCAATGCAGGTGATCGCGGGCGTGCTCGCCGACCGACTGGGTATCCGCCGGACCGCTACCGCCGGGACAGTCGTGATGAGCCTCGGCGGCCTCGCCTTCGGCCTCGCGGACTCGTATCTCGTCGCCTTCCTCGCGCGCCTCTGTATCGGCCTCGGGGGTAGCGTCGTCTTCATCGCCATCCTGCGGTTCTGCGCGAACTGGTTCCGTCCCGGCGAGTTCGCCACGATGAACGGTCTCACCGTCGGCGTCGCCGGACTGGGCGGCATCCTCGCGACGACGCCGCTGGCGGTGACCGTCGCCACGCTGGGCGTCCGGACGGCCCTGCTGGGCATCGGCACCGTCGGCCTGCTGATCGCCACCGCCGTCTGGCTACTGGCCCGGGACACCCCCGGAGACGCCGGGCTTCGACCGCTGGACGACGTTCCCTCGACACCGACCCTCTCGCTGCGCGAAGTCGGCCGGAACGTCCGGACCGTCTTCGCCGAGCGCGAGACGTGGCTGGCCGGCCTCGCCCTCTTCACTTCGACGGGACTCAACATCACCGTCCTCGGCCTGTGGGGCGTCCCCTACGTCTCGCAGGTCTACGACGTGTCGATCACCACCGCGTCGACGCTGACCCTGCTGGGCAGTGTCGGACTGCTCGTCGGACCGCCCGTCGTCGGCCGGGTTTCGGACGGCCTGGGCCGACGCACGGAGCTGATGGTCCTCGGCGCAGTCTGCTACACCGGGACCTTCGCCGTGCTCTCGCTGGTCGGCAAACCCCCGTTCCTGGTGGTCGGCCTCCTCTTTTTTATAGTGAGTTTTTTGGCCGGCGGGTACGCGCTTGGCTACACCGTCGTCAAGAACCGGCACGGGGCGGGGGCCTCCGGTGTCGCGACGGGCGCGGTCAACGCCGTCGCCTTCGCCGGCGCCGCCGTCTTCCCGACCGCCATGGGCGCGGTCCTTGACGCCTACTGGACCAACGAAACCGTCGCCGGTGCCCGGGTCTACACGATACTCGGCTACCGGCTCATGTTCGGCCTCGCAGCCGCCGGCGGCTTCGTCTCCCTGCTCTGTGTCAGCTACCTCCACCTCCGGACCCGCAGGGTGGGGACGGCCGCCGAAGGCGGAGCGGTCGAGGGGTAGTCATCGGATACGTGCGCCTGCGGCACCACAGTCGTCGCGTCTCTCCGGCGACCGACGCCTCGCGAGCGAGCGCCTGAAGTACCCGCGGCCCTAATCTATCCCCAATGAGCGACACCTCCGGGAGCCCCCTCTCGCCCGACCGTCCCAACGTGGACCGGGCGTTTCGCGTCGACGCGCCGTTCGACCCCGCGGGCGACCAACCCGAGGCCATCGAACAACTGGCTGAGGGTTTCCGACAGGGTATGGACGAACAGACCCTGCTCGGCGTCACGGGTTCGGGCAAGACAAACACCGTCTCCTGGGTGGTCGAGGAAATCCAGAAACCCACGCTGGTGATCGCCCACAACAAGACGCTCGCAGCGCAACTGTACGAGGAATTCCAGGACCTGTTCCCGGACAATGCAGTCGAGTACTTCGTCTCCTACTACGACTACTACCAGCCCGAGGCCTACGTCGAGCAGACGGACACCTTCATCGACAAGGACGCCTCCATCAACGACGAGATCGACAGCCTACGCCACTCCGCGACCCGCTCCCTGCTCACGCGGGACGACGTAATCGTGGTCGCCTCCGTCTCGGCCATCTACGGCCTCGGTGACCCGCGAAACTACGTCGACATGAGTCTCCGACTCGAACAGGGCCAAGAGATCGAACGTGACGAGTTGCTGGGCCGACTGGTCGACCTGAACTACGAGCGCAACGACGTGGATTTCACGCAGGGTACCTTCCGTGTGCGGGGTGACACCCTCGAAATTTACCCGATGTACGGCCGTTACGCCGTCCGTGTCGAGTTCTGGGGCGACGAGATAGACCGGCTGGTGAAGATCGACCCGCTGGAAGGCGAGGTCAAGAGCCAGGACCCGGCCGTTCTACTCCACCCGGCGGAACACTACTCGATCCCCGAACAGCAACTGTCGGACGCCATCGGAGAGATCGAGGAGCTGATGGACCAACGCGTCCGGTACTTCGAGCGTCAGGGCGACGCCGTCGCCGCACAGCGCATCGAGGAGCGCACCACCTTCGACCTGGAGATGCTGAAAGAGACCGGCTACTGTTCGGGCATCGAAAACTACTCGGTCCACCTCTCGGACCGGGAGTCTGGCGAAGCCCCTTACACCCTCCTGGACTACTTCCCCGACGACTTCCTCACCGTAATCGACGAGTCCCACCAGACGGTCCCACAGATTCGCGGACAGTTCGAGGGCGACAAGAGCCGAAAGGAGAGTCTGGTCGAGAACGGGTTCCGACTGCCGACCGCGTTCGACAACCGGCCGCTGACGTTCGAGGAGTTCGAGGAGACGACCGGCAAGACGCTGTTCGTGAGCGCGACGCCGAGCGACTACGAACGCGAGGCCAGTGACCAAATAATCGAACAGATCGTCCGCCCGACCCACCTCGTCGACCCGGCCGTCGAGATCGCCGACGCGACCGGCCAGGTCGACGACCTCATGGACCGCATCGACGACCGCGTCGAACGGGACGAGCGCGTCCTCGTAACGACCCTCACCAAGCGGATGGCGGAGGACCTCACCGAGTACCTCGAAGAGGCCGGCGTCGACGTGGCATACATGCACGACGAGACCGACACGCTCGAACGCCACGAACTCATCCGGTCGCTCCGCTTGGGCGAGATCGACGTCCTCGTTGGCATCAACCTCCTTCGAGAAGGGCTGGACATCCCCGAGGTGAGTCTCGTCGCGATCCTCGACGCCGACCAGGAGGGCTTTCTCCGAAGCGAGACCACGCTCGTCCAGACGATGGGGCGGGCCGCACGGAACGTCAACGGCGAAGTGGTGTTGTACGCCGACGCGACAAGCTCGGCCATGGAGTCGGCCATCGAAGAAACCAGTCGCCGCCGGGAGATCCAGCAGGAGTACAACGCCGAACACGGCTTCGAGCCGGTGACTATCGACAAGCCCGTCGGTGAGACGAACCTCCCCGGCGCCAAAACCGACACCGGCGGCGTCTCGGGGATGGCCCCCGACGACGAGAGCGAGGCCGAGCAGTTGCTCGCCGATCTGCAGGAACGAATGGCAGAGGCCGCCGACAATCTGGAGTTCGAGCTTGCAGCGGACATCCGCGACCGCATCCGCGAACTCCGCCAGGAGTACGAACTCCAGGGCGAGGACGACGGCGTTGTCCCCGAACCGGCCGAGGAGTTCTAGCGATACCGCTATCGGACAAAAAACGCGAAGAAACCGCGACTGCGCCGGTGGTTATCGCCGAGCCTCGACCCGCATCTCGACGTAGCGGCGCGACCACTTCCGGCCGAACCGCACCAGTTTCCCGCGGAGACCCGTCGCCGGATGCCCCGCTGTCGACGGGAGAGACTCCGAGTCCATCCGGCGCTCGCTCTTGACGGACTGTTCACCCTCGGTCGGGAGTCCCTCTTTAAGGCTCATTACACACACTAGTTTCTTCGACTCTGTAATAAATATTCGGGGATCTTACCCACCGGTGGACGTCCCGGTAGTTGTTGCCGGAGAAGGGGGCTTCGAAACCGACAGTCCGGTACTATCGATCGAAGAATTGCCGGTTGTGTCCGGTTCTCGTGGCACGTTCTCCAAACGAACGACAAGGCATTTCAGCGGCAGTTTCCAAACCACGGGTCAAGCTCGAATGACGGCGTCGTCAGCATCCAGCAGCGTCCAGAAGACGTTCCTGCGATACCAGCACGTCTTCGTGTTCACTGCTCCTGTGATCTTCGTGGCTACAGTGCTTCTGTTCGCGCCGACCGAGGGAAGTGGAATGAGCTACTGGCTGGAATACTGGTGGCTGTTCCCCTTCTTCCTGCTGGGCGCGACGACCGTGAATACCGTCGGCATCAGCGGGTCGGCCCTGTTCGTGCCGTTTTTTATCTTCGTCTTCCCGCTGCTGGCGTACCCGATCGGTCCCGAGACGCTGGTGAAGGTCGGGCTAATCAGCGAGTCGTTCGGCCTGTCCAGTTCGGCGATCGCGTTCATCCGACACGGCCTCGTCGACCGCCGGCTGGCGCTCACGCTCGTCGGCGGCAGCATCCCTTTTGTCGTCGGTGGGGCACTCCTCTCGTTTTTTATTCAGGAGTGGCTCTTCCACGCGGCGCTGGGGGCCGCGCTCATGACGGCCGCATATCTCATGCTCAAAGCCGACCTCGCCCACGACGAACCCGCCGGTGACGACGCGGAAGTGACGGCCGACGGCGGATCCGAACGGGACCTGCCCGACGACGCCGAGAAACTCGGCCCTGCCGGTGTCGACGCGGCCGACGACGGGCAGATCACGCGCGTCGACACTCAGGGAGAAACGTACGAGTACACCTGGTCGGGGTATCTCGAACGCTTCGCCAACTACAGCATCGGCGGCACGTTCCAGGGACTGGCCGGGTTCGGCATCGGCGAACTCGGCATCATCTCCCAGCTCCGGACGGACGTCCCCACACGGGTGGCCATCGGCACGAACCACATCGTCGTCGCGGCCACGGCGATTCTCGCGTCCATCGTCCACGTGTTCGCCGGGAGCGTTATCCCCGGCATCCACTCGCTGAGTATCGCGTCGACACCCTGGAACATGGTCGTGTTCACCGTCCCCGCGACCGTCACCGGGGGTCAGATCGCCCCCTACGTCTCCAGCGCCCTCGACACGGGAACGATCCAGAAGGGTGTCGGCGTCCTGTTCACGGTCATCGCAATCGCACTGTTCCTAATGGCGAGCGGGGGCTTCTGATTCACGCATGTACCAACACATCCTTCTCCCGACAGACGGCGGCGAGGGCTTCACGGCCGCGGCCGACCACGCCGGCACCGTCGCCGAGCGGTTCGACGCGACGGTTCACCTCCTCTCGATCGCTGACACACGAAACCGATTCGAGAGTCCCAGCAGCGGGCTCTCCGCCGAGGTCTGGGACGAAGCCGAACACGAGCGTGCCGCGGCGGCCGTCGAAGACGCTGTCGCCGCACTCCCCGACGACGTGACCGTCGAGACCCACGTCGCCGAGGGCGTCCCGAAAACCAAAATACTCGACGCTATCGAACGCCTCCCGATCGATCTCGTCGTGATGGGTACCCACGGCCGGACCGGTATCGATCACTACCTCATCGGCAGCGTCGCCGAGAAAGTCGTCCGCAGGTCGCCGGTCCCGGTGATGACTGTCCGGTTCGACGAGGACTGACCCTCAGTACGTGGCCGACCGCACGCCCTCGACTGTTACCTCGTCACCGACAGCGAGTTCGGTGGCCCGCGCGTCCTCGGGTACCACCGTGTTCAGCATGAGCCGGTAGGGGTGGTCGAACCGGTCCGAAGGCGTCCACTCCGGGAGGGTCGCCTCCCGTCGCTCGACGAACCGCTCGCGGAAGTCCGCCATCTCCTCGCCCGTGTCGGGGTCCCGCGTCGGCACGACACACCGCTGGCACGGGTTGACACCGTGGAACCGGCACTCGCCGACGGAAAACGCGACCACCTCGCCCTGGTCGGCGAACAGTCGGTCCTCCCAGAACGGTTCTGTACGTCCGATCTCGATGTTGGCCCGGAACCGCCGCCGGACGTTCTCCGGCGGGAGGTCGAACCAGTCCGCGACCGCCCGTACGGTACCGGTACTGATAACCGTCGGCCCGTGGAGGGCTTCGTCGTCCGGATAGCCGCCCGCGTCGTCCCGCTCGACCGTGACTGGCTCGCCGAAGAAGTCGGTGAGCCACTCGCCACAGGCCGCCCGCTCCGTCTCGTCGCGGAGCCGGAAGCTGTGACGCTCGTCGTCATGCCGGCCGACGGTCAGTTCGTGAGTCGCGGGATCGAACGACGACTGTAGCCGGTGGACCTGCGCGGTGGCTTTCCCGTTGACGTACTCGCCGTCGGCGTCGACGAGGGCGTACTCGCGGTCGAGTTCGAGCGCGCCGCGCGCGCCGACGGTGACGCTATCGAGGCGGTGGCCGTCGAGTGACTTGACTGGGAAGACGGTGATGCGGTTGAGCGTCGGCATCCGCTCCTGTGTACGTCCACCGTCGTCTCAACCGTTGCGGTCTCCGCTTAGTCGCCCGTCCCGGTCCGCTCGTCGGGGGCCTCCGCCTCCACTTCGGCGGCACCCGTCGGCCGCTCGACGTCGTTTTCGAGCGTCTCGAGCGTCTCCGCGATGTCGTCGAGGCCGAGCAACTCGCGGGTCTCGTCGTCGAACGTCAGGCTCTCTAAGGACTCGCCGCCGGTCTGGACGTCACTCCCGGTGAGATGTTTGCCGTAGCGCCCGACCAGCGAGGACAGTTCCTGCGGGAGGACGTACGTCGTCGACTCGCTCTGGCCGATGCTCGAGAGCGTCTCCATCCCCTTCTCGATGACCGCACGCTCGCCCATCGACTCGGCGGACCGCGCGCGCAACACCGTGGAGACGGCGTCACCCTGTGCTTCGAGGATCTGGCTCTGCTTCTCGCCCTGTGCGCGGACGATTTCGGACTGTTTGTCACCCTGCGCGCGCTCGATGGCCGACCGGCGTTCGCCCTGTGCTTCGAGAATCATCGCGCGCCGCCGGCGCTCGGCGGCGGTCTGTTGCTCCATTGCGTTCTCCACGTCGGCGGACGGTTTCACCTCCCGGACCTCGACGGACTCGACGCGGATTCCCCACTCGTCGGTCGGGCCGTCAAGTTCCCGCCGGATGGCGGTGTTGATCTCCCTGCGATTGCTCAGTGTGTCGTCCAGTTCCAGGTCGCCAACCACCGCCCGCAGCGTCGTCTGAGCGAGGTTCGAGACGGCGCGCTTATACTCCTCGACCTCGAGGAATGCTTTCTTTGCGTCCATCACCTTCACGAAAATAACCGCGTCGGCGGTGACGGGCGAGTTGTCACGGGTGATCGCCTCCTGCTGTGGCACGTCCATCGTCTGTGTCCGCATGTCGAAACTGTGGGTCGTCGAGACGAACGGCGGGACGAAGTTGATCCCCGGTTCGAGCGTCCGCCGATAGCTCCCCAGCACGGTCAGCACCTTCTTTTCCGTGGCCTGGACGACGACCACCGCACTGTCGACCGTGACGACCACGATGGCCAGGAAGAGAATCCCGACGAGTTCCACCCCGTCGACCGAACCGAAAAGGAACAAAACCAGCCCGAGGCCCGCCAGCGAGGCCGCGACTCTACGGGGTGAGGCCGGCGACCCGCTCGCGCTCGCTCGACCGAGCCTGTACGCGAGACTCTCCCGACCTCTATCTGTCATGAGTACAATTTCGCGGGCCTGCAATTTAAGTGTTAGCTGACTACAGGCGCTAAGCCTCTGCCCGCAGGGAACGAGCGGAGCGAGTGAGTAGGGCAGGGATACAGCGTCGTCGTCTAGGTTCACTGCACGGCATGGCTCTCCTATCCCTACGGTCAATATTAACAGTACGACACCCGTCACGTCTCCGACGGTGTTCAAACGCGAAAAGAGGCGCGCACCGTCGGTTGTGGCTGAGTGTCCGTTCAGTAGGGGACACTCCGAACCACCTGTG
>NZ_JAQCNH010000124.1 GCF_028275115.1 Halorientalis sp.
CTGCCGCCGTCGGGGAAGTACGAATGCTGCAATCGGCTCAGAACGACGCTTTCCAGGAGGCAGAGCCGCCGAGGCCGGACTCGCAGAAACGAGGGGGGCCAGTCGATGTCTGACCGGACACTCTCTACGTCGCTCGACGAGACGTTCGAGCGCTATCTTCAGGACAAGGGGAAAGGTCGCGGTGGCGATGGTGGAAACTACAGACGGAACGCAGCGCGGGAACTCGAGCGATTTGCAGAATGGGCTGCCGGCGACCGCGGTCGCGACGACTGGACAGGGGTCGTGCCAGACGACGTCGACCGGGAGCCAGCTTTCGAGGACCTCGACGAACGCACCTTCCGAGAGTACGCTCGTCACCTCGCCGGAGATCGGGGACTCAAGCAGAACACGGTACAAACCTATTATCGCTATATTTCTGCGTGGTGCGGCTGGTGCGTCAACGAGGGGTATCTCGAAGCGCACTACGCCCAACGGGCGAGTGCGACGGCGCCGCTGCCCGAGGACGATGGTCGCAAGCCCGGCGACCAGCAGGCCTGGACGTCCGAACAGCGCCACGCACTCACCCGTCACGTCGACGAGCAGGCTCGCAACGCCATCGAGGCGTACACGACACTCCCAGCGGATACTGACCCCCTCGACAAGCAACGAGCGCGCTACACAGCTCTGAAGGCGGCACGCGACCGGGCGCTCGTGTTCGTCCTCGCGTACACCGCCGTCCGCGTCGGGGAACTCCTGCGGGACCCGGACGACTCCCGTCGGCGAGGGGTTCGCTGGGAGGACCTCGACCTCGACGATGGGAGTATGGACGTCTATCGGAAGAAACAGCAGTGGGACGCCGCCAGCCTCCCCGACCCCGTCTTCCATCCACTTCGCCAGTACCGAAACCTGCTAAACCCGCCGACCGAGCGGTGGCCAGTGTTCCCCACCTTCGATCAGCGGACGCTCGGGCCACTCGTTCGAAGAGAGCTCACAGACCGTGGCTACAAGCCGGCTGCTGTCGGAACTCGTCGTGACGAGTTCGTCCGCGACATCTTCCTCGCGCTCGAGGAAGGGATTCGCCCCCAGTCGAGCACCACCGACGGTGCACGGTCGATTCTTCGGCGACTCACGGACGACGCGGGCATCGAAGTCGACCATCCTCGACACGAGTATCTCGCACCCCACGGCGGACGTCGAGGGATGGGCGAGGTCCTGGTCCGGTCGTTCGGGTACACCGTCGCAGCCCGGTATCTCGACAACTCCGAGGAGATGGTTCGGGAACGGTACTCACACATCGAAGCCGGTGAACTCGGTGACGTCGCGACCGAAGCCCTCGAAGAGGTCGATGGATGACGTGAGAGCGATCCGAAAATCCGAAGAGGCCGCCTCGCCTGTGCGTATTCTCTGCTTTCGGCGGGACAGACCGACAGGACAACTGGGAGAACTGCGGACTGGTCTCACGATCGGATACAGTCAAAACCGTCTCTTGGGTCGAGTCCCTGATTCGGGATCCACAGAGCAAAGTCGGGACGACACAGGAGGAAGTCCAGGCGATGCAAGAGCAGCTGACAGACGGGAGCCGGATCGTGAGTGCGACCATCGAAACGGTCGAAGGCGTGATGAGTCAGGTCGTGAGCGTCAACAAAGGCATCCAGGAAGTTGACAACGCGACCGGCGAACAGGCGCGGACAGCAGAGGAGGTCGTCGGCCTCATCGACGACATCAGTAACGTTGCAGACCGCAGCAGCAGGGAACTCGCCAGCAGGATAAAAGCAGCAATCGGTGGTCAGCGAGATGGTCGCGTCCATGGAGTCGTTCAGCGAACAGGTCACTTCCGTCGATGATGGCCTGTCCGCGTCGATACAGGGACTGAGACGTCGAGCGCCACCGGAACCGGGATAGTCGTCACTGTCGACGACTGTGGGGTGGGTCCACCGCCCTCTGGAACGCCCGTCAGGGTCGACACGTCGCTCAGCCCGTCTGGTGTGGTCTCGCAGCCAGGACGTGCGCGCGACGGTTCTGTTCTCGAGTGGTCTGTTGATACGTCACGGTTGGCACGTCAGCGAGCGCGTCGCGGACGGTATCGACACGCCGTCGGCGGATTGCGTCCCCAGGGACGGCTGGTCGAGTCGGATCGACCGTGTCGATAACCGCTGCGGCGTCCCCGCGGACGTGGACGGCGCTGACCGGCCGGTGAGTCGACAGCGCAGCGACGGCACGAGCGCCGGCGACCAGCGCCCGGAACTCGACGTGTGTACTGGAGACGAACGCAGACAGTGCCCGCGAGCCCTCGACCAGTGGAGTGCCGGTTTCGACGACGTATCCGATCGCTGCGGTCCGCGGATCGGCGTTCTCCGGGCCGTAGCCGACGCTCCCATCGAATCTGAGGACGAGCGAGAGCCCGCCGCTCACGCGAACCACCGCCGCCGGCCGCCGAACAGCGAGAGCCCACGACCTGCCCGATGGCGGAGGAGCCAACCCGGGGTCACGCGATGGCCCTGTCCGTGCACACGTTTTTATCGAGCAAAGCCCAGCAGTCATGGTGTGTGGCGGTCCCGTACGGGATATCCGCCGGTCGACCGGGGCTTTCCTCTACACGCATCCAGGTCCGAACTCGACGGGTCGCTGGCGTCACAGTTCGTCGCGCCATCGGAGCGAGTTGCGGTTCAGTTCCGTCGCGAGCGGTGGGCCCGCGTCGAGGATGCGGTCGGCGATATCGATGGCTGTTCGGAGTTCAGACTCGGAGAGCTGCTCGTAGGCCGGCCGTCCGTCGACGTGGTCGTACCATTCGTCCTCGAAGAGGTTGTCGAGAACAATCCGTGCAAAACAGTGATCCAGGTGGACGGGCCACCCTTCGCCGTTCTGTGCTGTCTCGGGAAGCCGCTCGTGAACCAGCCGGTCGTACTCGTCACGAAGGTCGGTGAGGTCCTCGCCGTCCAGTGTCCGCTGTCCCATCAGTCACTAGTTGGTCTGGAGCGAATTGAACCTGTCTCTACGACCGCTCGCCGACCCCGGCGTCTGTAACTGCTGTCTGTAACTACTGTTCAGGACCGCTGTCTGTAACTACTGTTCAGGACTGCTGTCTGTAACTACTGTTCAGGACTGCTGTCTGTGATTGATGTTCGCAGTCACTGTCTGTAACTGCTGTCTGTAGCAGATATGCGTCTGTAATTATTGTCTGTGACCGCTGTTCGAGTCCACTGTCTGTAATTACTGTCTGTAACTGCTATTCGTAATCACTGTCTGTAACAGCCGCCTGTATCATCTGTTCTGTGCCAGGTTCGTGGCACGGCATCGCGTCTGTGACAGTAGTCTGTTACAGATATCTGTAACGAATGTCTGACATAGGTTTATGTAAGAAGCGGCTACAGTTCCGTACATGATCACCCCGGTAGTCTACTCGGAATCCGGCGGGACGTACAAGACCACGATGACCGCCAACCTCGCAGTTGCGTTGAACCGGATGGGGTTGGACGTTCTCGTGTTGGACCTCGACCCACAGGAGGGGAACCTGACGACACTTTTTGACGTGGGTGAGCAACGAAGCGACCCGGAGGCCGACAATCTGGTCAAACACGTCCTCGAACAGCCGGATGGCGAGTTTAGAGACCTAATCGAGACCTCGGAGGAGGGCGTCGACATCGTTCCGAGTCATGATATGCTGGGAGACTTCACCTCAAGTCTGGAGCAGAAGATTTCTTACGAGACGTCGATGCAGAACGTTGGACGTGGCGAGTACCCCCGATACGAGCTCCTCCACCGCCTACTGTGGGAGGAAGAATCGCTCCAGGAGAGCTACGACGCCGTCCTGATCGACCCGAACGCACGGGCCGAGGACCTCCTCTACAACGCGATTTTCGCCCTCCGGACGCTGGTAGCGCCGGTCAAGCCAGCGGGGAAAGGGAACCTGAGTCTCGACGGGCTCGAGGAGCTGGTCGGCAATATGGAACGGCAGCTCGATATCCAGATCGGACTCTCGTGTGTCGTTCCGTCGGGTGTCGGGCAGACGAATGCACACCGCCAGTACAAACAGCAGTTCGACGAGACGGACGCGTTCGCAACCCCCGTCGCCATCGCCGACCGCGAGAGCCTGATGGACGCGATGTGGGAGGCCAGAGGCTCGGCGTTCAGAGTCGTCGAAGAACGCTGGAAAACGTTCGAACGGGACGGAGAGATGGTGAGTGAACCGGGTCAGCGACGCGTTCGGGACCGAGAGGTCGACACGCTGGGTTCACTCTACGAGTTGGCCGGCTTCGTCGCCACGGAGACGTTCGACGCCACCATCGACCCGGTGTTAGAGCTCGATATTCGGGGCCACGAGACGCTGACGATCGACCTTCGTGGAGGCGAACGAACGGAGGCGACAGCATGAGTAATTTCAAATCGGGCTCCGGGAATCTCGACTTTGGGGGTGACGACGAGGACGACGAGGAGGAATCGGAGACGAGCGAGTCCCAGGAGACACCGACGCGGGAGACGGCCGCTGTCACAGGGGGAACCGAGGAGGCGGCGAACCGCACACGGGGTCGGGGTAGGGATGCAGAACGCACCGGTTCGTCGGCGACCCCGGAGGCGGCCGCGGACTATCCGTATTTCGTACGACGGAACAACGTCGGCGACGAACGGGATACCAGACTCGAGATACACGTTCGGGACGACGTCGCCGCACAGGAGTCGGAGTTCCGGAACGAACTCGCCGAGCGGCTCGGCGCGAGTGAAGTCTCGAAGACGGACGCCAGGGAGTTCGCTCTGCTTGCAGCGTTCGAGAATCCAGAGGCAGTGGCCGAGCTGATGGAAGAAGACGGATTTGGAACGTTTTGACGGCCGACATCCGCCGTCGTCTCTCACGCACCATCTGTCTCCGGCGACGCTCAACCGACCGGCTATTCAGGTGCGGTCCGAGCGTCACGAAGGTCGAACCGAGAGAGTCACGCGATATCGGCCTGCCGGAACCGGAGGTATCCAACCGCGACTGGGACGGCGAGCCAGACGAGCAGGAGGAGCGTCGGGAACCACACGGACGCGAACGGATCGGTGGCGAAGACGCGACCACCGTCGACTGCGGCCTCGAAGGCGGAAATCGCGGCACAGTTCGGTGGGACGATACGGATAACTGCAGCCACGCCGGCTGGCTATCGGCCGCGATCAGCCCGAACGCGCTGGCACCGGCCCGAATGCCGCCGACCATCAGGTTCCACAGGGCAACGAGGATCATGTGCGCCCCGACAGCGACGGCAGTGGCCCGGCCGTCGCTCGCGCTGGCGGCCGAGATGCCGACGAAGGCAATCCCCATCAGGCCGAGAAACAGCACGAACGGGACCAGCGACGCGAGTCCCTCGGCGAACAGCACGACGACCAAAACCCCGGTCGCGACCAACTGTCCGTCGTCCATGATTCCGATGCGGTCGGCGACGGCCTCGACCTGTTCGAGGATGTGACTGGAGAAGAACGCGGCCACACCGCGGTCACTTTCAGCCTGGATGATCTCCCGAGTTCCCGTGTGCTATTAAGCTCGAGGCCGGCGGTCGGCTCGTCGAGGATGAGCAGGTCGGGCGAGCCGACCAGAGCCATCGTCAGCGCGAGTCGCTGGCTCATCCCCGTCGAGTACTCTCCGGCCGGCCGGTTCGCGTCTGCCGGAGACAGGCCGACACGTTCGAGCAGTTTGTCCGGGTCGGCGGTCGCGTTTTTTACTTCGGTGGCGAGTACGACGTGTCGCCGACCGCTCAGTCGGTCGTACAGTCCGTAGTTCTCCGGCACCACGCCGATCCGGCGATGGAGTTCCGTCCGGTCCGCCGCCACGTCCAGTCCCAGCATCGATGCCGTCCCCGTCGTCGGAGAGACGAAATCCAGCAGGACGTCGCTCGTCGTCGACTTCCCGGCCCCGTTGGGACCGAGAAAGCCGAAGATTTCACCCGACTCGACCGTCAGGTTCAGACCGTCACGTCGCCGAACTGCTTCGTCAGTCCGTTTATTTCGATTGCGTGGTCAGCCACTGTCACACCACCGACTTCGATAGCGGGTGGTGTAAATCGACGTCGACCGTCTCAGGTGGTGAAACGGTGCCGTCGGCCGGCGAGCCTGTGGGCACGGTCGACCGTCCGCGGGCGGAGCCAGCCCACGGTTCGGCCGCCCACTCTGTCGGTTCAGGCCGGTACCGAGACGGTCACGACGCTCCCGCTCTCCCCCTCGGCGTCGAACGAGACCGTTCCACCGACGTACCGCGTTCCCCAGTTGACGAGCCACAGGCCGATGCCGGTCCCGTGTTCGAGTGGCGTCTCGGTCCCCGCGGTCAGCGCCTGCCGCTCGCGGTCCGGAATGCCGGGACCGTCGTCCGCGACGGCGACGGACACTCGGTCACCGTGGTCCCGGACGGTTATCTCGACCTGTGGTCGCTGTCCGCCGCCGTGACGAGCCGCGTTTTCGACGAGTTCGGCGACGACGCGACGAAACACCGTCTCGTCGGTCCTGACCGTCACCGCCGACGGTGCCGTGACGTCGATGTCGCTCGTCGGGTGCGCCTCGCGGGCATCGGTCGCGACGGCGCGAACGATTTGGGACACGTTTTGCTGCTCGAACGAGAGCCGGTCCGCGTCGAGCA
This sequence comes from Halorientalis sp., assembly GCF_028275115.1. Lineage (GTDB taxonomy): Archaea > Halobacteriota > Halobacteria > Halobacteriales > Haloarculaceae > Halorientalis. The sequence goes on from NZ_JAQCNH010000124.1 coordinate 6,578, forward strand.
GTCGTTCCACGTCGCGGGCCTTCTTACTGACGCGGGCGAGTTCGCCCGCGAGGTCACGGATCGTCTCGCCGCGCTGGTCTGGGTCGTCGACCGTCGATGCGTGTGCGAGAATCGCGTCGACGTTGTTTCGGAGGTTGTGTCTGAGTACCCGGTTGAGAACTTCGAGGCGCTGCTTTCGCGTCTTCCGTTCTGTCACGTCCCGCATCACCAGTGTCCGACCGACGGAGTCACGCCCCTCGTCGCCGATCTCGGACACGCCGATTTCGAGCTGTCGCATCCCGTCGGCGGTCTGTATCGTGACCGCCCCCGTCGGGGACCCCGGCGGGAGGGTGTCGGCGTCGACGAGCGACTCGGCGGGCTCGCCGATAGCCGTCTCCGCCGAGCAGTCCAGTAACGTGGTCGCGGTCGGGTTCAGATCGAGGACGCGATTGTTCCGGTCGAGGACGACCACGCCCTCGCGGAGGTTTTCGACCACTTCGTCGCGAGCGACGTACTGGGCCTCCGGAAGCGCCGAACAGACCGGATACCGCCACGTCGCCACGGCGAGGCCGACAGCCGAGACGAAAAAGACCGGATAAACGGCGTCGAACGGCGCTATCGGCGGCCCATCGGTTCCCGAGGTTAGGTTCGTCAGTACGATTATCGCGTATATGAGGACGAGACTCGCGACCTGTGTCCCGACCTGGCCGATCGGAACGGTGTCGTACGTCCGGCGGAGTTTCACGAGAAGATAGGCCCCGAACAGTAGCAGACAGACGATGTAGAGGACGAACACCAGGGACAACACCACGAGCAAAAGCCGGATCCAGGGCGGCTGTGACCCATCGAACCCCTGCTGGGATACGGCGACCCCGCCGAACGCGAGAGCGATCAACAGGAAGGGGGTGCAGATAGCCCCGATCCGCCGTCTGGTCAGCGTGTCACCCCGCCCGGTGTACGCGAGCGTGTACGCGACCCACGAGACCGGGAGTGCGAAGCCCCCAACGAAACTGCCGGCGACACGCAGCGCCGCTCCGCCAGCCACCTGCTCGACCGTGGCGAGGTCGGAAGCGAACGTCGTTACGAAGAGGCCGATGACCGCGGCGGTGAACACACCGTATGCGGTCGCGCTCGGACGGTCGCGGGTCCGGACCGCGTACCACACGACCCAGAGCAACAGCGGCACCGAGACGTATCCGAGCGCCACGAGTGGGAGGGCAGCGCCTGTTGCGGATAGCATCCACCCAAGATTTCGGGTCGTGAGTGACTAATTAGTTCCCACTCGTCGGTGTGTGGCCACGGGCTGCCGGTCGGTCTGGCAGCCAGTTCAGCGTAGACTCGGGTTACTGTCCACTGGTCGGGACGGAGCGCGTCGCCGACTCGACCGCTACGACGAGCGACGGTGGACCGGCGGTTCCGGAGTCGTCGAAATCACAACCGACGGTCGTCGGCGGGAGGGCACGTTGTTTACTGGAGTAAGAGGCGCCTGCTGTACTCCGGACTGTGGGTGGGTGTCATGCGGCCAGGTCGACGTCGATCTGGCCGGCGTCGATCGAGACGACGACCTCCTCGAGCGTGGACCGGAACTGCTGGCGATGGTGGCCGTCGGGGTCCAGCGACAACGACGTCTGCACGATACCGAACTCCTCCAGACGGTTGAGGCGGCGGTAGACGGTCGGCCGTGAGAGGTCGAGGCTGTCGGCGATGTCCCGTGCAGGGAGCGGGTCCTCGCTGATCTCTTTCACGATATCACGTGCGTATTCGTCGCTCAGCATCCACAGGAGTCCGTCGGAGTCGACGGGGTCGTTCGATCCGGTCGCGGTGCCGGCGTCGTTGCGCGATAGTTCCGTGTCGGTCCGTGCTCGACTTCGGGGGACGGTTTCGGGCATCGTCGTAACTAAACGTATAGCCTCCCACCCCCTGTAACTCGGCGCTATCAATCTGGAAGCCGCGATTCGCGCGTCTCTAGTTATCCCAACCGGCGGGACGACGCGCTCGGTCGCGTGGCTCTCTGTACTCGAAGGGACTCCGCGCCGTCCACCGGGCGTCGGGTGTCATCGGGCGGTTATTATGTGTCGTCGTCACTAGTCCAACGTATCGACGATGGCTGACGATATGCACGTGACCCTCCCCCGAGTGCTGCTGGTCGACGACGAGAAGGAAGTCGCCGACGCGTACGCACTCAGGCTCAAGGGGGTTGCAGACATCACGATTACGTACAGCGGCGAGGAGGCCCTCTCGACTGTCGACCCGTCGTCGCCCCCCGACGTCGTCTTACTCGACCGGCACATGCCGGGGCTGTCGGGTGACGAAGTTCTCACCGAGTTGCGGGACATGGGTGTCCGGACCCGGGTTATCATGGTGACGGCAATCGACCCGGGGCTTGACATTCTCGACCTTCCGTTCGACGAGTACCTCTGTAAGCCGGTCGAACGTGAGGACGTCCGGGCCGCGGTCGACCAGCAGTGCCAGGTCCTCGCGTACGAACTGCTCGGCGAGTACTTCCAACTCGAGTCGAAACGGGCGGTCATCGAGGCGGAACTCCCACCCGAGCGGCTCAACGACCACGACGGGTTCGCCGAACTCGACGAGCAGACCGACGGCCTCTACGACCGTGCGTGTCGCCTGCTCCCCGACGCCGACGACCTGCTGGAGGCGTTCTCCGGTATCGACCGCGAGGGGTACTGAGGTGAGGGCGAACTGGCCGGGTCGGGACCACGGCGACACGCAGCCGCCAAACGGCGGCCGGTGAGATGGACCGCTCGCACCGGGACAATGCACCCCGCAACGGAGCGGGAACGGTCGGCGGAGTCGGGACGGGTGTCAGTGCTGGGTTGAAGTTGGGGGCCTCGCTTCGGGACCGTCCGACATCAGCGTGCCGGGAGTTCGATCACGACGGCCGTTCCACCGAGGGCGCTCTCACGAAAGGAGAGTTCCCCGCCCAGTTGCTGGACTGCCCAGTTGGTGCCCCAGAGACCGAGGCTGCTGCCGTGAGACTGCGGGGTCTCAGTTCGGTCCTCGATGGCCGGCCGTTCGGGCTCCGGGATTCCCGGGCCGTCGTCCGCGACGACGACCCGCATCCCGCTTTCCGTTTCCGTGCCCCGGACCTCGATACGTGAGTCCACCCCGTCGTTGTGGACGGCGGCGTTCTCGACGACGTTCCGGAGCGCGAACCGACAGAGTTCGGCGTCGACCCGGAACGGGTGGTCCGGAAAGTCGAGCGCGATGCTCACTTCCGGATGTGCCGCGGCGACCGTCTCCGTGACGGACGTCGCGAGGCTGGCGACGTCGGCCGGAGAGTGGTTGTCCTGGGACCGTCGCAGCAGGCTCTCGATTCGGCGGGCGTCCGCACTCAATCTGTCGAGTGTGTCCGTCGTGTCGAGGATGGACGCGGCGCGTTCGTCGTCCGCGACGAGTTCGGCGTTGGCTTTGATTACGTCGAGGTTGTTCCGGATGTTGTGTCTGAGGATTCGGTTGAGTACCTCGATCCGCTGACGCCTGATTTCCCTGTCGGTGACGTCGATCAGGATAATCGTGTACCCGACCGTCTCGTCGTACTTGTTCGTCAGTTCCCTCACGCGCGGGTCGAACTGCTTGTGGCCATCTTCGGTCCAGCACTCGACCGTCTCCCGGTTCGCAAGTGCCGTGCGGTCATGCCCGATCACGTCGGCGAACGGTGCTTCGTCGGTCGCGGAGCCGAACAGTTCGGTTGCGGCCCTGTTCGCCCGGGCGAGCGCGCCGTCGCGTTCGACGGTGACGATGAC
>NZ_JAQCNH010000135.1 GCF_028275115.1 Halorientalis sp.
TCGGGGTTCTCGCGGTACTCCCGGAACATCATCGTGTACATCGCGGGGACACCCGCGAAGTTGGTCACGTCGTTGTCCTGGATGGCGTTCAACATCGGCTCCGGCTCCGGTTGGGCGACCAGTACCATCGTCGAGCCACTGTACAGGCCCGAGCCCAGCAGGGCGTTCAGCCCGTAGATGTGAAACAGGGGCAAGACGAGCAGGAAGGTGTCGTCGGGGTCGAGCGGTAGGCCGCCGTTGTCGTACGCCGCGATGGTCGACAGCAGGTTCTCGTGGGTCAACTGCACACCTTTGGGTTTGCCTGTCGTCCCGCTGGTGTATGGCTGGACCGCCACGTCCGAGAAGTCGCGGTCGACGCCCGCGGCCGCGCGGTCGAACGTCTCGTCGTGGTCGGCGATGGCGTGCGAATAGTTGACGACGCCGTCGTCGGAGACGCCCGGGAGAAACAGCGTCTCTACCTCGGCGGCCGCCGCCAGATTCTGGACCTCGTCGGCCAGGAACGGCGAGCCAAAGAGGACGTCGATGCCCGCGTCCTGGATGACGAACGCGAGCGTCTCGGGGTCCATCCGGAGGTTCAGCGGGACCGGAATCGCACCGGCCTTGATAACGCCAAAGTAGCTCTTCGGGAACCGTGGGGTGTTCGGGACGAACAGGCCGACGCGTTCGCCCGCCTCGACGCCGTGATCGACGAGCATGTTCGCCACTTGATTGGCCTCTGTCTCTAACTCCGCGAAACTCGTCTCCAGTCCCTGGAAGACAAAGGCCGTTTGCTCCCCGTACCGGGACGCTGCCATCGCCGGCAGGTCGCCCATGTGTGCCAGTTGACCACCGTCGTAGTACTCCATGCCTGTCATCATCTACCTCACACACTATAAGCGAGGGGGCTCAGTCGCACGGCCGAACGTCACTCCTCCAGGTCCGCGGTGGCAGCCCGGAGGTCCGCCCGCGTGTTGACGTTCCGGAGCGACTCGAGCGTGGCGTGGGCCCGAATCTCCGCTTCCGGGACGAACACCCAGTCCAGTTCGGCGAGGGCGGCGAACACCGCCCGCTCGTCTCGGGCGAGCGCGGCTTCGCAGGCCGCGACGGTCGCGTCGGTCCGGTAGACCGCTTGCAGGGGCTGGTCACGGCCGTCGACGCGGGGCACGGCTGCGTCGTGCTCGTGCGCCCGCTCGAAGAGGTGCTCGACCAGCGCGGGCGCGACGAAAGGCATGTCACAGGCCACGACGACCGCGAACTCGGACTCGACCGCGCGCAGACCGGTCAGGATGCCGGTCATCGGCCCCCGGTCCGGTTCGTCGTCCACGGCGACGGTCACCGGGTGGGCGTAGCCCGCCAGCGCGTCCTCGATAGCGGTCCGCTGGTCGGGGCGGCAGTTGACGACCAGTCGGTCGATACCGGGTGTGAGGCGGTCCGCGACCCGCCGTATCATCGGTGTGCCCGCGAGGTCGGCGACGGCCTTGTCGCCGTCCCCGAAGCGCGTGGCGTACCCGCCCGCGACGACCAGGCCCGTTCGCATTGCCGGCGGTACGAACCCGGCCCACAAGAAGACCGCCCTGCACGGCCGACCGCGACGCGGTGGGCATCCGCAGGGCATATGCCGCCTGCGGTGTTGCGGTCGCCCATGGATGCGGCGCTTGGCCCACCCGAGAAGATGGAAGCCCGGGCCGACGAGTTGACGCCGATGATGTCACAGTACTTCGAGCTGTGTTCGGCGTACGAGGACTCCTTGGTGCTCTTCCAGGTAGGGGACTTCTACGAGGCCTTCTGTGGCGCGGCCGAACGCGTCTCGCGGCTCTGTGAGATCACCCTGACCAAACGCGAGGACTCGACCGGCCAGTACCCGATGGCCGGCATCCCGACCGACAACGCCGAGAGCTACATCGAGACCCTGCTGGACGCGGGCTACCGCGTGGCCGTCGCCGACCAGGTACAGGACCCAGATGAGGCGACTGGCGTCGTCGACCGCGCGGTCACCCGGGTCGTCACGCCCGGCACGCTCACCGAGGACGAACTCCTCCGGACCGACGACAACAA